>DASPVV010000105.1:0-7502 GCA_035622175.1 Terriglobales bacterium
GACGGGATGTGAATGATGCCATACTTGTCTAGGATGTCGGGAATCAGGGTGATCGCGAACAAACCGACCGCGGCGAGCGACAGCTTCAGCGGGATCCGCCAGAGATTGATGTCCCGTTGCGAACGGAGCTTGGTAGGGCGCGGGGCAAGCATCTGGGCTGAACTTGTTTCTTGTTGAAATTTCGCGGGCAATGCATCAACTCCTTTGCGCGCCTTCCACCTTTGCCCCTCAGGTGACCCAAATCGTCTTGGATCGTCTAGCATCGTGCATCTGTCATCCTTTGAAGAGCAGTCGTTCCAATACAGGGCCGAGCGCTAAAGCGGGCAGATAGCTCAGCGCAACCATAATGACCAGACAAGCGGTCAAAAGGATTCCGAAGGAGAAAGAATGAGTCGGCAAAGTTCCCAATGTGATAGGGACATTTCTCTGCCGGCCAAACAGGCCTGCTAACGCCAACGCGGCAATGGCCAGGCCGAATCTGCCTGCTAGCATAGCGATAGCGGTGGTCAAGTTGTAGAACGGAGTGTTGGCATTCAAGCTGGCGAAGCTTTGGCCGTTGTTCGCAAAGCAGGATGTGTAGGCGAACAGAATCCCACTAAAACCGTGAGGCCCGCTGTTCACCGTAAGCCCCGACAATCCAGCCTTACTACTGACAGCGATTGCCGTAAGCGAGAGAATAAAGAGAGGGGCGGCCAAGGCGTAGAGCACAATCATTTTGTTTTCCCCAGGCCCGATCTTTTTACCAAGATATTCCGGCGTTCGCCCCACCATGAGCCCCGCTAAGAACACTGCAATCGCGGTGGCCATGACCATGCTGTAGATACCGCTGCCAAGCCCTCCAAAGATCAATTCCCCGAGAAGCATGTTTACCAGCAATACCATGCCGCCCAACGACGAATAGCTGTCGTCGATGGAGTTGTAAGATCCAGTAGCCGCATTCGAAGTCAAGACCGCGGTTAGCGTGGAACTGCCAACGCCGAACCGGACCTCCTTGCCTTCCATGTTGCCGCCGGATTGCAGGCGGCTGTGTTTCATGTCGACGTCACCCAAAGCGCGATTCACTCGTTGCTCGAAGGAATGCACGAATAGCAGGCCCAAACAAAAGAACAGCACCATCACTCGGTAAAAGAACCATCCCTGTCTGGGTTGGCCAACCATCCTGCCGAACGTGTTCGTCAGTGCAGCGGGAATAAGGACAATCGCGAGCATTTCGAGGAAGTTTGAAAGAGGTGCCGGATTTTCGTAGGGATGAGCTCCATTGGCGTTGAAAAATCCACCGCCGTTGGTGCCGAGATTCTTGATGATTTCTAGAGCAGCGACGGGTCCTTGGGGTATCACCTGCCTGGCGCCTTCGAGACCAGTTGCGATCGTGTAATGATGAAAATTCATCGGAACGCCTTGGCTCACCAGAAGCAAGGCACCAAGTAACGCTCCGGGCAACAGAATCCAGAGCAAGGATCGCGTAAGATCCACCCAAAAGTTGCCGAGAGTGTCCGCCAATTGTCTGGCCATGCCACGGATGAAAGCAATGCCAACCGCCAGTCCCGCAGCTCCCGCCAGAAAGTTCTGTACGCACAGTCCCGCCATCTGGCTGAAATAAGTCATGGTGTTCTCACCGGAATAAGCCTGCCAAGTGGTTGTAGTCGAGAAGCTGATGGCCGTGTTCAGAGCGAGGTCCGGAGAGAGGGGAGTCGTGTGGTACTGGGGAAAAAACCAGGGCAGAAAGCGCTGCATTCTGAGGATGAGGTACAACAGAAGCGTGCCAACAAGGCTGAACAGGATGAAACAAATCGCATATTCTTTCGCCGTCATCTCTGCTTTCGGATCAACTGCCGTAATTCGATAGATAACCCGCTCGACAGGAAGGCACACGCGGTCAAGAACCGTGGGTTTCTTGTCGAATACCCGTTCCAGGTATCCGCCTAAAGGCCTCACCAGGATGGTGACGATCACGAGAAACAGCAAGTATTGAGCAGCGCTGTAGAAATCAGGCATTCTTGTGACCGCTCAGTCCTTTGTCTCTTCGAATCGAGCAGCTTCTCTCCTTCCATCAGAGCTATTCCATCACAGAAGTCCGTAAAGCGCACATAAAGAAATCCCCCGTCGGGTGAGCATAATCGTTAGGAAAACTTTAGCGACTTTTTATGCAAACTTTATCCGATTTGGTTTTAAATTGGTTTTAAATAGGAGGCACGGTGGACAGTCGATAGTATCGCCGGAGAAGGCTGCGATTATGGCACTCGTTTTACCTTCGGCTAGCTGTCCCTTTCTAGGTGCGAATCCTCATCGCCATGTGCAAACAATCTAAGGGTCACAGGATTTGTCACTTAGTGCGACTCAGATCTAGCTGGGGTGAATCCGCAACCCCGGCGGATCGGGCGATGGAAATCCCATTCCTTCGAGCCGCCTGAAAGCGCGGCACTGCTCTGCTTTTCCCTTACTAGCGTCACGTCGAGGCTCAACAAGAACAGTTCATTAACGGAGAGAGTCGTCTCGGGTGGAGGAAAAACATGCGTTCGATATTTTCTGTAGTTGCGATGGTTGCGCTTCTGACCGTTGGCTCGGCTATGGGTCAATCGACGTTTGGAAGTATTGTGGGCGTCGTGCACGACAGGACGCAGGCTGTTCTTCCTGGCGCGACCGTAAAGATACAGAGTTTGGAAGACAACAGTGTTCGCTCGGCTACCTCGGATCAGAACGGATCCTTCGAATTTGTGAATTTAAAGCCGGGCAAGTATTCGTTCTCGGCGCAGGCAGACGGCTTTACTGATTTCCAGATCGCAGCGGCCGAGCTGACCGCACGTCAGGCGCTAAGAATCGATGCCACACTTGACGTCAAGAGCCAATCGCAGACGGTCGAAGTCTCCGACACCGCCGCGGTGATCAACACCGAGAATGCGACAATCAGTGATTCCATCGCGAACCAGCAGATTACCGAGCTCCCTCTGAATAGCAGGGCGACGACGACCAGCCCGTTGAGCGCTTTATCGATATCACCCAATGTTCAGCAGGATAGCTCGGGAAACATTGCTCTCGGTGGAGCGAATTCGTCGATGGTGAATTTTTCGGTGGATGGAATCTCAACCGCGAACGTGAGGCAAAACGGGGCGCTCCAGGATGCATACCCGTCGCAGGAGGCGATTGCCGAACTAAGGGTCACACCATTCAACAACAATGCGGAGTTTTCGCAGGTCGGCGACGTTACCTTCACAACTAAGAACGGGACGAATCAATTTCATGGCAGTCTGTTTGAGTACTTGCAGAACGACGCGCTGGACGCTGATCCGTATGGCTTTGCTGGCAAGAACCCGAAGCACTTCAACACATTCGGCGGATCACTGGGCGGTCCGGTAACGATTCCAAAGCTTTATGACGGAAGCGATAAGACATTCATTTTCGCGGATTACGAGGGAAACCGCCGCGCGACGTCGGTGGCTGAGCAGTTCCTGGTTCCGACGCAAGCCGAACGCAACGGCGATCTGACTGCTCTCGCTGGACCAGTGATTGCTTCTACAAGCATCAGCCAAACGGCGAAAGCTCTGCTTGCATACTATCCCCTGCCCAATGTGGCGGGACAATCCAACTACAATTACGAAACTTTTCAGCCGACGCCGTCGCGAACCGACGGGGCCGACATACGGATCGACCAAAGGATTTCCTCTAAGCAATCGGCCTATGCACGCTTCAGCCGCAAGAACATGACCGAGGATTATGTCAATCCTCTGTTGCCCGACGATTCCGACAGTGTGCATAATCGGAGTCTGCTGGTTTCTCACGTCTCCACCATTACGAGCCGCGTGGTGAACGAGTTTCGGTTTGGATTTACGAACGTCATCACGAGTGTGAACTTTCCCATCGAGGGCGCCGCGGCACTCGCGCAGCTCGATTTGACTGGCGTCAATATCAGCCAGCACCCGACGACGCACGCTTTTCCTACTTTTAATTTCAGCGCCGGAACTGGCTTCACGCCGATTGGCCGAGACAAAGCGGGAGTGACGGAATCGAAAACGACACAGTTCACCGACAACCTGAGCTTCAGCCGCGGAAAGCACACCTTCAAAACTGGCCTGGATGCGCGCCGCGTGCGCTACTTCGATCTGGAGAGTTTTGCTCCGGTGTTCAATTCGGACGATTTCGGTGATTTCATCTTCCAGCCCACCTTTACCGGTAATGCCTTCGGCGATTTTCTGATCGGCGCGCCCACCACGCTGAATTTTGCCGTTTCCAGCCCCGATGTTGGCGGAACGGCATGGCAATATGGCGTGTACGGCCAGGATGAGTACCAAATCAACAGTCACCTTACGCTGAACTATGGGCTGCGCTGGCAGATCCTGCCCGGCTTTCGTGAAGACGGCGGGAATCTAGCCAATTTCGACCAGAGAAACGATTCGATCGTCGTGCCCAATGAATTGGCCGCGTATCTACAGCAACAAAACATCGAGGGGTCGAATCTGGCGTTTCGGCAGTCGTTCAACGCCTGCGGTTTGGCATACACCGCGCTCCCGTGCACAAACTACATCACTGCCAGCCAAGATCATCTGCCGCAATCGCTGCGAAACATTTATACGCGGAATTTTCAGCCGCGGCTATCGATTGCCTGGCGGCCATTCAACGATACGAAGACGGTCATTCGTGCCGGCTTCGGCATCTTCACCATGACCAACCTCGGACCACTGTCCTTCAACAACAGTGGCAACCCGACCTCGGCGCTGCACACGTACACGAACACCACAACCGCGGGCGGTACTCCCCTGATTCAGTTTCCCAACACCGCGCCACCAACCACGAGCATTCAATATGGCGGCGGTGGTCTAGACCAGGGGGTCGATCCGAACTATCGTGATCCGCAGGCCAATCAATGGAACCTTACCCTCGAACGTCAGTTGGGGAATAACGACAGTCTACGCATCAGCTATTTGGGCATGCACAGCTACCGGCTGAGCGTCACCGAGGATCTAAATCAGATCCCGGCCAGCACGACACCGTATCAGACCACAGCGGCAAGCCCTTACGTGGATCCTCGGGCGCCCTATCACAACTGGTTCACGCTCTACAGCACCTTCAACGCTGGTGAGGCAAATTACAACGCACTCGAAGTGGAGGCCACGCATCGAATGTCCCACGATCTGTACTTCGACGCGAACTATACCTTCGCGAAAAATCTAGCGGATAATCAGGGGGACATTCCTACAGCGTTTGTCGGAGAGGTGAACTATGGCGTTCCCATCGCGAACCGCTTCGATGTCCATAGCGATTACGGCAATGTAGAGGGCACGCGGCGTCAGCGTTTCCTCTTGACGGGAATCTATCAGTTGCCCTTCGGAGAGGGGCGCGCGGTTCTCAATGCTGACGGCTGGAGAAATGTGTTGCTCGGCGGATGGGAGCTGAACACGATCACTCTGGTTGAGACCGGGCCGTGGCTGACGCCGAGCATCAGTGACTCGTTTGACCAGTCCAATACTGACGTAGTGAATCGTGGCGCGTTTCTTCGTCCCGATGTAGTGTCTACCAATTTCTATGCCGGTCAGTCTCGGGCTCACTACTTCAATCCGGCGGCTTTTGCTGCCACTCCGGCTGGAGCCGGACGTTTTGGTAATGCTGGCGTCGGAATTCTCGAAGGTCCCGGTACCGTTGCGGTCAGCCTCGGTTTGGCTAAGGCTTTCAAAGTGACGGAAAAGGCGAAACTGCGATTTGAATCCACGTTCACCAACGCGTTGAATCACACCAACTTTGCTCCGCCAGCGACGCAAATTGACAATACCACTACCTTCGGTGTGCTCAGCGCTCCGCAGACTGCCGAAAACGCTGGCAATCGAACGGGTCAACTCGCCTTGCGGCTCGACTTTTAGGGAAGGAGATTCTCTTGACGCCCAAGACTCTCATTATGGCGTTAATTCCAGGCATGTTGGCCGTTGCGCTTACAACCTTTGCGCAAAAGGCAGCTGTCCCAAAGCAGCCGGACAAGATTGTGCAGGCAGATCAGAACATCAGAGAGTTGTTGCTCCTAATGGATACAGATAAGAATGGCAAGATTTCCAAACAAGCATGGATGATGTTCATGGAGGCGGAGTTCGATAGACTCGACCGGGGAAAAAAAGGAGAACTCGACCGTAAGGAACTGCTGCAGTCTGTCAGGCATCCTCGTGCCGCAGATGTCGGAAAGTAGTGCCTGCGGGGAACGAGGATGGCGCTTCCCCACGGTGGTAGGTTTCCCCGGTCACGGGTCCGAAACTGTCAAATCGCGCGGCACCCCAAGGCGGTGCGTACTCGTCCCGCATCCACGATTTCGGAACGGGGCGCAAATTGCAAGTCCTCAGGAGGCGGTCTGCCAAGATCCAGCTTGAAAATGCGACCAGTCCTATCAGTCCGAACTTCCATTGACGGTCCGGGTACAACGACATGATCCGCAGACCGCTTCCCCACAGAAACATAATGAAGGCGGTCATCCACACCATCGTGGTGTATCTGCTTCTGCTCCCGGCCACAACAACGTTGAGTCTCTGCATCACCCGATACAGGTAGACGTAGAAAGCCAGGAGGATGAACGTTTTTCCCAACCCATTGCTGAAACGGCGAATTGGCGCGATGACCCAAGCTGATCATGAGTCACGTACCCGCACCGCACGCCAAAAGAGTTCGTTTGCTCCACGACCGCTCGATTGATTGATCCCCTCCGATTCTCACGAGGCCACAAAAATAATCCGAACAATTGTCCGGTCTACCCCTCTTCAAGCGTCTTGAGATTGAAAGTGCTAATCAGAAACGAAGGAGGGTCAAATGAATAGCACTCCAATCCTGAGAGGCAAGCACGCATTCGTGTTCGGTGCGGGTGGCTCAATCGGATCTGCCGTCGCCAAAGAGTTTGCGAGGGAGGGCGCAGAAGTCTTCCTGTCTGGCCGTAGCAAGTCGAGCGTTGAAGCAGTGGCAAAAGAGATCGCGGCTAAGGGCGGCCGGGCGCAAGCCGCTGCAATTGACACCCTCGATGACGCCGCTGTCAACCAATACATCGACGGCATCGTGAAACAGACGGGCAAGATCGACATCATTCTCGATGCGGCCGGCCCTCTCGCGAAAGAATATGGGAACGGAAAGCTCGCCGTGGACTTGGCGATCGACCAGTTCATGGTGCCGCTGCAGACGATGGTCAAATCGCGTTTTATCACCGCACGTGCTGCGGCGGGTCACATGGTCACGCAGCGCTCTGGCGTGATCATTCTCGTGACGGGTAGCCCAGCTCGGCCACACGTGCCCGGAGCTACCGCAATTGGCGCCGCCTTTGGTGCGATCGAGAATCTCACCCAAAACCTGGCTTTCGAGGTCAGCCCCTTTGGCGTCAGAGTTGTATGCGTTCGAACGACGGCCAACATCGACAGCCGTTCCATACAGGACACAATGGAGTTTATGGCCGGCCGACTGAACATTACGACGGACCAGGCGAAGGTGGAAATCGCTAATTACAACTTTCTCAAAGTGCCCGCAACGGTCCAGGACACCGCGAACGC
>DASPVV010000106.1:0-5301 GCA_035622175.1 Terriglobales bacterium
AGCCTAATTTGCGCAGCACCTTGTAATGCGACAAGGACTGACCGACCAGGGAATCCGGTTCCGTCATGACCGGTTGATAGTATTCGGTGGAGGCGTCAGCGTCAAGAAAACCAGCATTTTTACGGTATGCGGCTGATCGGCCGTCAGTCGGTGCAGTCGATACTCAGCCCGGCGGTGATGTGATCTTTGCATCAATGTGTGCCTTTATTGATGCGCCTGGCCGAGGAAACAGGTCGTTGCGGAATGAATGATCAGCTTTGCCTAGATCCGCCTTGCTTTCTGGCCCTCGCCTTTCTCATTCGCGCGATCGCCGCCGCCTTTGAGGCTTTAATGGCGCTTTCACGACGTTGCTTAGGTGTGAGCGATTTGGCTCGTGCCAAACCACCTTGTCTGGCAAGCTCAGAGCGGATCTTCTTGATTAGTTCCTCATCCATATGCAAATAATACACCCTGCCAGCACGGTGCACAAAATAATTGCAGAAGACAGTTGACACCGTGCCAGCACGGTGTCAAAATGAAAACCTACAAAGCAGGCCCAGCGAGTGCTTGCGACCCATCGCCGCCGCCCCACATAAAATTCTGGATCTGAGACTCCGGGCGAACGGTGACGCGACGTCAAAACTAGGTCAATCGTCAGGAGCCTTGTACGTACTGACGATCGCGTCATCGTTTCTGGCCATATCAGTGGCGAAGAAGTTCACGAACACATCGTATCGCGACACCAGATCGATCAATTGGGCCGCCTGAGACTCATCAAGTTTGCTTCCCTTTACTTCGTCTCCCTGACTCGACCAGCCATCGCGCAGTTGAGAGAATTCGGCGAAGAGTTCACGTTCCACGCATGACGGAATTACCAATGCCAACACGAGAGAAAAGAGGGATTGCGCGGAAGGTGGGACAACAAAGGGGCCAGCCTCATCAATGAAGATTCGCATCTAAGATCAGTCTAATGGCTGGTCCGAAGGGGCGGTGAGCCACCCGTCTGCCAAGAAAAGGGATATAAATGGGTATCAATGGATATATTTGCCTTTGGGCAGTAATTGGGTGAAAACGGGTATAAATGGATATCCGTTCCCACGAGATCCGGAACATCACCATCACGCCCGAGATCCTGAAGCTCATCGCCGAGATCGATGAGTTCAAGGGGCGCTGGAAGGTGATGGAGTCCCTTGCACCTGAAAAGCTGACCACCCTGAGGCGGATCGCCACGATTGAGAGCGTTGGCTCCTCAACCCGTATTGAAGGCGCAAAACTCAGCGACCGGGAAGTAGAAAAGCTGCTCTCTGGCGTGAAGGCTAAATCGTTCGCCAGCCGCGATGAGCAGGAGGTCGCCGGCTACGCCGATGCGATGGACATGGGTTTCGAGAGTTTCGAGTCCATAACGATCACCGAAAACCACATCAAGCAGCTCCACGGCGTTCTTCTCAAATACAGCAGCAAGGACCAGGAACATCGCGGCCACTATAAGAAAGTGCCGAACCATGTCGAAGCCTTTGGCCCGGATGGCAAGAGGCTGGGCGTTGTCTTCGAAACCGCCACGCCATTCGAAACGCCCGGCTGGATGAAGGAACTCGTCAATTGGTTCAATGAGTCGGTCAGCGAAGAAACGCATCATCCGTTGATCCTGATTGCAATTCTCATTGTGGTGTTCCTAGCCATCCATCCCTTCAAAGACGGCAACGGCAGGCTGTCACGTGTCCTCACGACTCTCCTGCTGCTGCGTGCAGGGTACGGTTACGTTCCTTACAGCTCAATGGAAAGCGTGATCGAGGCAAACAAGGACAACTATTACCTTGCACTGCGGCGTACCCAGCGGACCATACGCAAAGGAAAACAGAACTGGGAATACTGGCTCGTGTTTTTCCTGAGAACGATGGTGAAGCAGAAGAACAACCTTGCGGCGAAGGTCAAAGAAGAACAGGCTCTGCGCTTCGTTGCCGGCGCTTTCACGCCAGATAGTGGAGTTGGCCAAGACGCGCGGGGAAATCACGGTTAAGGAAGTCGAGGAATCCACAGGAGCGAACCGCAACACGGTCAAGGTGCATTTGCGAAAGCTGGCAAGCGACAGCTACCTGGCCCAAGTCGGCAAGGGTCGCGGAGCGCGGTACACACTCAAATAGAGGGCTTATCGGCCGTTATCCGGCCTGAGGGCGTTCTCGATTACAATCGCCAGTACATCAATGACTTGCCGATAACCAGCCCGCACGGAAGCTACTTCGGCACGATGCAGAGAATTTGCGAGCTTTTAGCAGATCCGAATGAGACATGTGGCACAGCAACGGCACACCGCATCGGTAGGTGGGATGCGGTTTCGAATGGTTGCATCGAATTGGCCTCTCGCCACGAGATGCTGTGATCGCAGGCAAAGGCAATCATGCCGATATCTACATAAGCTGTGTCCGATGCTGTTTTTTCGTCGGCAACACTCTAACCGTGCCAAGCAACCGGGAGGCGCAATGAAGCAGATTCTCGTGTACGCAGACTCGTTGACCTGGGGAATCGTGCCCAACACCAGAGAGCGCTTGTCGTTTGAAGAACGCTGGCCAGGTGTCGTGGAGGATGCGATCAACGCGGAGCAACGGAAGGTGCGTGTTATCGAAAACTGTCTGAATGGGCGGCGAACCGTCTGGGAGGATCCGTTCAAACCGGGAAGAAACGGGATCGAAGGGCTTGCGCAGTGCATCGAAATCAACTCGCCGCTGTCTCTCGTCATCCTGATGCTGGGCACAAACGACTTTCAGTACTGCCACCCATATAACAACGCCTGGGCGGCAAGCCAAGGGATCGCTGCGCTGGTCCATGAGATCAGGTCGGCACCGATCGAGCCAGGTATGCCAGTGCCGCCGATCCTGGTGGTGTGTCCACCCGTGACCCAACTTCCGAAGGGGGCCATTGCCGCCAAATTTGCGGGGGCAGAGGTCCGCTCGGCAGGCCTCGCGGATGCGTATCGTCTGGTATGTTCCCAGATCGAGTGCTCTTTCTTTGACGCAGGCAGTGTAACCGCTTCGAGCGTTGTCGACGGCGTCCATCTTGACCGCGACCAGCATCGTGCACTGGGGCTCGTGCTGGCGAGGGTCGTGGAACAACAGATGAGGTAGGTTGACGTGAAGCACGGGTTGTCGAAAAGCCGCCCTCCAGCGCAAGGTGGAGCAGTTGGTGATGAAGAAGGAACCGGTGAATCGCGGAATGCGAGGATATCGCCAATGATTCTCACTTTCGAGCATGGATCGGTTAGGGAAGTACGTCTGAATCGGCCACCGGTGAACGCGTTGGCACCTGAGTTGATCGCGGCACTCTTACACTCGGTGCAGATGGCTCCGCGGGACGGCAAGCGCGCGCTGGTGCTTTCGGGCTCGCCTGAATGTTCTCAGCTGGACTTGACGTACCCCTTCTGCTGAAGCTCGATCGACCGGCAATGGACGCGGTTTGGCGGGACTTTTATAAATTGATGAACGCTCTTGCCTCCTCGCCCATTCCGATTGCGGCTGCCATCACAGGACACGCTCCCGCCGGAGGGACAGTCCTGGCGCTTTTCTGCGATTGGCGAGTTGCGGCCGCGGGAGCTTTCAAGATTGGACTGAGCGAAGTGCAAGTGGGTTTGCCGCTGCCTCCGGTAATTTTTCGGGCGTTGCGCCGTCTCGTGGGTGCCGGTCGCGCAGAGCGGCTAGCGTGACTGGCCTGCTGGTGTCTCCGGCGGATGCGGCGACCATGGGATTGATCGACGAGGTGGTTCCTCACGAGCAAGCGGTGGACCGGGCGGTGAGATGGTGCCAGGATCTGCTCGCCCTTCCTCAGACTGCGATGAGTCTGACTCGTAACCAAGCGAGAGCGGACTTGGTCGGGGAATTCTCACGAGATATTAGTCATGAATTGGCTGACTGAGGTCGGTTCCTGGTGGTGGAGTCAGGAGACACAAGCCGCCCTGCACCACATGGTGGAGCTGTTGGCGACGAAAAGGACGTCGGGTGGATCAGGAGGAACTCCGCGGTGAATACAACAACGGACGTAGTTCGGACCAAGGGTGTTCAGGACAACGAAGCCGGACTATTTGCGAAGCTGATGTTCTGGGTTGCGAAACGTCGTCTTGGACACGTTCCCCTTTCGACCCGCATTCGCGCCAACGATTCAAAGCTACTTGCGTTAGCCGAGTTAATGGGGGGCTATACATCTGCGCGCGGGACCGTCTCCCCAAAGCTGAAAGAGTTGGTGCAACTCAAAGTGGCAGCGTTGGTGGGCTGTCCGCTTTGAATTGACATTCATTCTGCCGTGAGCAGAAAAGTCGGAATCACAGAAGAACAATTCAGTGATCTATCGCGATTTGAAAACAGTGCATATTTCAGCGATGAAGAAAAGCTGGTGTTGCGTCTGGCAGTAAGCCTTACGCGAACACCTTCGGATGTTTGCGATGAACTTTATCAGGAGCTTGGAAGGCATTTTTCTGAGCGTGAACTCGTGGAGTTAAATGCGGCCATCTGCTGGGAAAATTACCGAGCGCGATTTAATCGGACGTTTGCCCTCGGACCTGAGGGATTCTCAAAGGGCATGTTCTGCCCCTTGCCGGAGAGATGATTTAGGCAGTGCGAGTGGGCAATTGGCAGAAGGTTCCGCCCCCTCTCCATTGGTTGAATGAGGCTGTGTCCGCCTCTCCTGTCCCGCACCTCGATTTGGAGCGAGACATCGAATCAGGGATCCGGGAAGCCAAGATCGCTATCTCTCAGAGTGAAGAAAACTCTGCTGGTGTGGCTTCCCGGTAGTTTGGGGCTAACATAAATATATTGTTATCAGATAGATGCTGTTTCGTGCGGTTTTCATCGCCAGCGCTGCCAGTTCGAGAATCCGAACGCCCCTCGACGATTTTCAGTGGCCGCTCGGAACGCACCTGTGCTTTAGTCCAGATCTTGTACGTCCCGGCGACCCGCCCCGGGAATCTTCCGGCGGAGTGCGGCAAGGCCCGGGAGCCTAACTGACTGACCACAGACCTGGGTAACTTGGACTGCCTCAGGGTCCAGCTTAGGATTTGAAAAGAAGCCCCTCCCAAAACGCATCTCCACTCGGAAACAACCATGAAGACATTCAATTTCACCGCACCTATTCTGCTGGAACTGGCGCTGTGCGCGCCGGTCTGGGGGCAATCGATGGCCGACCGCATGGCCTGCGATAAAGCTACTCCGGATGAGTGAGTTGTCCTGATCTCGTCATTTCGCGATGCATCTTGACGATTTGATAGTCGAATAACTACCATCGGTGTTATTGAGGGTAGAGTCTCTTCCATGCCGAAAGAGTCGAAGCAACGCAGTGCCG
>DASPVV010000107.1:0-25662 GCA_035622175.1 Terriglobales bacterium
GAGTCCGCTCTCCCGGGGCTGTAGGTCCGAGCGCAACCCATGGACAAATCTCCTTCAGAGCACCCTAAGACCCAGCCGTTGCCGAAGTTCACGGTAGCAGTTAGCACGCCAATTGAATGGGGTCGGAAGCCTTAGATTGCCTTTGGCTTAGATAGAAAAACTGGGAAGAGCAGAACTAAAAAGTGTCCGAAACTCACAGACAGATCTTCGAAAGGGCCAAATATGAGGAATGGTCGGTCCTAGCGGAACGATTTTAGAAGTTTTCTACAGCAATGCGCCTAAGAGTCGGATCAGTCATCAGAGGCATCCTGGACCATTCGTCCTTTCAGGCGAATCCTTGCCCTCGTTCAATAGCTGCAGCGCACGTTCTTGCTGCGTTAGATCCGGGACACAGAGCTCGGCGCGGAGGCGGTCGGGAATTAGGACGCGATTATATGGGTCCTGCGTCCAATGGTAAGCCGTTTTCAGGCCGCTTTTGTAGGGTGTCCCCAGAGATTCAGTACCATAAATCTGCTGCTGTTTCATCTTATGCAGATAGCGATCGAGCGTGGCCGCGACGAGCCATCGTGACTGGCTCCTCCCCTTGGCGACAGCGATCACTGCCAACGTATGCGCGAGCAGGTAATCGTCCGGGTCGAGACCATGCTGAAAAATGACCGCAGCTTCTTCGAAGTCTGCGCCGCTGTGTAACTCGCCGCGTTTGACCAAGTCCATCACTTCTTTGTGTCGCTGGTCGTCGCGTGTCCTCAGGCGTTTGCGCCACTCCGAGCGCTGTTGCTCCGTCATCGCGTCGTCGTCAACGTTGCGGTCCGCCTGGTCCTCTTGGAACATCCGTCTTAGAATGACTGAATCTTGATCGTTGCTCCGCGATTGTTGATGGGTGGCTCGCATATCGAAATCAGAGGTGAATGCAAGCAGTTCCAGGAGAAGAATCGCTAATACGCCACAGGTAGTCTTCATATTCGCTCCTATCATTTCCAATCAGAGTATGTGGCGTGAAGATGGCTCCCGAAGGAGCGCCACCATTGAGAGGAGTTCAAAAGTCCGCTAGAAGTGGATTGCCACTGAATCTGAAGGCCAAGAATGTTGGTCGGGACGGGCAGATTTGAACTGCCGACCCCTCGCACCCCAAGCGAGTGCTCTACCAGGCTGAGCCACGTCCCGACAGCCCGCCGCGCCAACCGGGAGCGGCGATGGGGTTCACCGAGAAATTTTACACCACCTGACGAGGATGCGTTGGCCCCTTATTTCCCTTTTGCCTTGCGGCTTCGATCGCCCTCGTCGACTACGGCAAACTGGATTTTCTTCTCCACCGGATCCAGGCGGTCCACCAACACGCGAAGCTGCTGCCCCAGCCGATAGCGTTTGCCGGTGCGCTGACCAAGGATCTCGCGCGTCGTCTCATGATACGTGTAGCGGTCGTCGCTCAGCGAATCGAGGGGGACCAGGCCTTCCACAAACAGATCGGTCAGCTCGACGAAAACGCCAAACTTGGTCACGCTCGTGATCAGGCCCTCGAACTCTTCGCCGATGCGCTGCTGCATGAATTTCATTTTCTTCCATTCGATCAGTTCACGCTCGGCTTCGTCGGCCCGGCGCTCGGTTTGGCTGGATTCCTCCGCGATTGCATGCAATGCCTCGAGCGAGATGGGACCGGACAAGGGTTGGAGCGCCGCGCGGTGGGCGCTGCGGTCGCGGCGTTTGGACCATGGTGACGGCGCATCCCGGGGGAGGATCGCGGCATACGGTTCCTCGCCTGCGGGCGCGACTTTCGCGCGCTCGCTTTCCTCGCGGGAGGACGGCCCCAAGCGAACGCCGGGCCGCAATACGCCGATTCTTATCGCGCCCTCCTGTTCTTCGGCCGATTCGTTGAGCACGGCCTTCAAGATTCTGTGCACAATCAAATCGGGGTAGCGCCGGATCGGGGAGGTGAAGTGGGTATAGGCGGAAGCAGCCAGGGCGAAGTGTCCCAGACTCTCTTCCGAATACCTGGCTTGCTTTAAGGAACGGAGCATGAGATAGGAAAGAATTCTTTCCTCCGGCTTGCCGGCAATTTTCGCGGTCAATTTTTGGTACATGCGGGGCGTGATGTGGATTTCCTTGGGAATCTCCAGCTCACGCGGGCGCTTGCCTGTGCCGTAGCTGGCGCGACGATCGGTCTTGATCGGGATACGATCGATCGGCAACGGCCCCACGCCCAGGGAGTAGCCGAACGTGGCCGCCACCATTTCAAATTCATACACCCGCTTGGCGTCCGGTTTCTCGTGAACCCGGTAGAGCGAAGCGACGCGCTTGTTCTCGAGATAGCTGGCGACCGACTCATTGGCCGCCAGCATGAACTCCTCGATCATGCGGTGCGCCAGATTGCGCTCGGAACGCACGATGCTCTTCATCAGCCCGAATTCGTCGAACTCGATCACCGGTTCCGGCAAATCGAAGTCAATCGAACCGCGGCGCTGGCGCCGGCGATTGAGGATCAGTGCCAGGTCACGCATGCGCTCGAAGGTTTCGACCAGCTTGCGGTAGCGCCGGCGTGCGCCGTCGTCCCCTTCGAGCACGGCATTCACGTCGGTGTAGGTCATTCGTTCGCTCGAGCGGATCACGCCCGCCGAGAATGTGGATGCGAGCACCTCGCCCTGGTGGTCAATCTCCATCACGGCAGACATCACCAGGCGATCCACTTGCGGGCGCAGACTGCAGATGTCGGTCGAAAGCTCCAGAGGAAGCATGGGAACGGCGCGGTCCGGGAAATACACGCTGGTGCCCCGCAGACGCGCCTGCTGATCCAAAGCTGACCCCTCCCTCACGTAATGGGCGACATCGGCGATGTGCACCTGCAGTTCAAAGTTGCCGTTTTCGAGCTGTCGAACCGTGACCGCATCGTCGAAGTCCCGTGCGCTCTCGCCGTCGATGGTGACGATCGGCAGGTGGCGGAAATCGCGCCGTTTCTCGAGTTCAGGTGCCGAGATGATCGGTTCCGCGGCTTCCGCCTCGGCAAGAACCGGCGGAGGGAAGCGATGGGGAAGATGAAACTTGCGAATGATGATTTCGACATCGACCGCGAAATCCTCCAGGTAGCCGAGGATCTCCACCACGCGTCCGCGCGGATTCTGCGTGGCCGTTGGCCAGTCGGTGATCTCTACGTCGACCACGACATTTTCGAGGTTTCTCCAGTCGGTACGGGCAGCAGCCTCCTCGCCCAAGACGCGGTGGCGGTGACGTCGTTGGTCCTCCCGCCGTTGCCCCTGTCTGCTGTCGCTTTCCCCGTCGCGGCCATCCCCCGATCGCCCCCGGGCTGCTTCGGAGGGATATTCCATTCCCGGCGGGATCAGGATTTCTTGGGTCAGGTGCTGGTCGATGGGCTGGACGTAATTGCCGCGATGGCCGCAATGAAAGATCCCCACCACGGTGGGGTGAGCGCGCGCGAGGGGGCCAACGATTCGCCCTTCGGCCCGGCCACCCGCGCGAATCGCGCTCACTTCTACCAGCACGCGGTCGCCATGCATGGCCGAGCCCATGGCTGGTGGCGGAATAAAAATATCCCCCGACAAGCTCGCCGCGAGGGTCGCGTCGAGTGAACCGGGATCGGGGATGACAAAGCCGTACCCATCCCGATGCATGCTCAAACGCCCGAGAACGCTGTTTTTACCGGAAGAGGCGCGAGGAATCGCGTAGCGGTTGGAATCGATCTTGAGCAGCCGGCCGCCCTGCACCAATTTTTCCAGCCGCTCGGAAAGTTGACGGCGGGCGGCGTTATCTAGACCCAGTTCCCGAACCAGTTGTTTGTATCCCGCCGTGCGCTTGGGCTGTTGGGCAATCTTCTGAAGAATGATGGCATCGGAGAGCATACTTGGTAAACACCCCCCGGATTCAGGATACTCGCATCCCGGGGCTCGGCTGGATATAAGAAGTGCTGCAAACCAAGCAGGAATTACATTCTCGAAGCCTGCGATCGAGCCATCGCAGAACCTCTCACGCGTTACTGAAAGTTGCGCAAAGCACAGAATTTCCACATGACGTCAAGTCTTGTTCGGAGTAGAATGCGATTTGGTCAGCGAAATGCGGCTTTGACCGATCAATCCGAGCTTCAGGAAAGGAACTAGAGGCCCATGTGGAAACCCACAACGCAGACGCCCGTTGGCCCAACCCGGAACAATGAACCGGAACGTACCCCGGTCTCGCCGACGATGACTTCTCCTGCTGAACCCGCCGCCGCAGCAGCCGCCCCGTCTCGTCCCATGTCTGCCACCACTGCCGATCAGGCGACCATCGGCAAATCGCTCGTCATCAAAGGTGAAGTGACCGGTTCGGAGTCTCTCTACATTGACGGCAGAGTGGAGGGGTCCATCAACCTGGCTGGAAATCGCGTGACCGTCGGCCGCAATGGCGTGGTTTCTGCGAACATCAATGCGCGGGAAATTGTGGTTCTGGGAAAGGTGCGCGGCAATTTGACGGCCAGCGATCGAGTGGACATTCGAAGCGACGGCTCCTTGACCGGAGATGTTGTGGCTGCCCGCATTTCGATCGAAGATGGCGCCTTCTTCAAAGGTGGGATTGACATCCGCAAAGCCGGCCAAAAGGCGAATGGCGAGGAAGCGAAGTCGTCAACCTCAGCCGAAGCAGTGGCAGCGCGCGCGTCGGTTTGAGAGCGCCCCGCCCGCGCTTACGGCGGGCGCCGTGTTTTGGGTAGTTTCGCTCGTCGCCTGTCTTGCTGGGCCCCCAAATCTCCGTGTCGGAGTGGCCTCTCGAGGCCGGGCTTGCGGGTTTTCACCCTCTCTCTTCATTTTGTTTCCCCTTAGCTTCGGTTGTTCCCTCCATGGAGATCGGTTTTTCCTGTCAAGTTCCTCGGCGAAGCGGCGCGACCCCCTGAAATTCGAGCGTCGGCGGGGTCTAGGGCTCGGCGCCACGAGTCAGATCCTCGGCTTGTCGCTCGGCCACGCGCGGATAGATCGTGCCCTTCCGTCGGCGCAGGTCTCCGGGTAGCTGAGATTTCGTCAGCCACAGACCCGCCGCCACCGCGGTCGCCCAAGTGACAAAAATCAGCATCAGGGCATACAGATCGCGCCCCCGGCTTTCCCCCGCGATCCTGCCCCGGGCGACGCGGAAACTTAGAAATCCAGCCAGCAGGGCCGTAAGTGCTACCTTGCCTAGCTCTCGCCAGGGAAACGCTTTGAGGCGCACCAGCTTCCGTCGGTCGAGCAAGATGGCGATGGCGACCGTATTAGCGACAATGCCCAAATCGGAGGCGATGGCGAGTCCTACTGTGGAGAACGCGCGATAAAGCGCCCCGTACATCGAAATCGACGCCAGGGTGATGAGGCTGCTGGCGACCATCGGGGTCAGCGTGTCTCCGGCTGCATAGAAAGCACGCGAGTAGAGAGCTTGCGCCGACCAGAACGCCAGAGAGAGCGAGAACCACCAGAAATAGGTTGCCGTGGCTGCTGAATCGGAGAACTGAAACCGGCCGCGGCGGTATACCAGATCGACCAGAGGCAAGGCCGCGGTGGCCATCAGGCTGGAGGCGACGAGTGAGCTGGCGGTGATGCGATAAATCGAGGCGTTCACCAGCTGGGCGAACTCCTGCATTCGCTTTTCTCCGAACAGTTGGGCAAAAAAGGGCAGGGAAGCTTGGCCGATGGCCTGTCCCAGAACGGCGATGGGCACGCCAAACAGCCGTTTGGCATAGTTCAAGCGGGTAATGTCGCCCACGCTGCCCGAGGCAAAGTAGCGGAGAATCCAATCATCGGCGGTGACGAGCGACACGCCAACCATCAGCGGGATGGAAAGCCGCACCCACTCGCGAAAAGCCGGATTGCGGACATCGAACGAGATGCGGTAGCCCGTGCCCACCGCGGCGGCGCCGATGGCGTTCACCAAAAATGGTCCCAGAAAACTACCCACGAGCGCGCCATAGGCCAGGGACGTGATCCCCAGCCGGCGGGAGAACAGCAGTCCACCCGCGATGATCGCAACGTTATAGAGCAAGGGCCCAAACGCGGGGAGCAAGAATAAACGGCGGGACAGCAACACCGCCGAGACCACACCCCCCACATAGAAAAAAATCTGTGCGGGCAGAAGAATGCGGGTGAGATGCACACAGAGTTGCAGTTGCTCAGGGGTAAAGCTTTTGACCAGGTGGCGTTCGATCCCGGGCGTGTAGATCTCGGCCAGGATCGTGCCTACCCCGAGCACCGCCGTCATGACCGTGATGATGATTGAAAAAGTTTTCTGGGCATCCTCTTCCTTTTTCTCGGCCAGGAAGCGAGTGTAGATGGAAACGAAGGTGATCGAGGCAGTTCCTCCGGCCACCAGGTAGTTCAGCCAGTCCGGGATGGTAAAGCCGGCGACGTAGGCGTCGGTCTGCGGCCCCGCGCCGAAGGCCCACGCGATGTAGGCTTCGCGAACGTAGCCAATCACGCGGGAGAGCATGATCGCGGTCATCATCAACAGCGCGGCCGAAAATGCTCCGTGCTGGTGCGAAGGCCGGAGGAAGCGGAGCGCGCGCGTCAACATTTCAGCCGCAGATCACCCTGGAACTGCGATTGGTGTTCATGATGGGTGAGATGCCTATGGAGAAGCCTACCGAGACTTGGCTCGAAAGCCCAGTGTCGAGTAGGGATATTCCTCACTTCCGGTTGCGCTGCCGCTCGCTTCCCGGACCGGGAAGCGCTACCGGGCATCGATTGCGGCCGGTGCCGTCTGGGCCGCCAAGCCGAGAAACGACAGCAGTTTCGCCGCTGCCTCCTGGCCGCTACGAATGCAGTCGGGGACCCCGATGCCACGGTACCCGTTGCCCGCCAGGGCTAAGCAGGGAAGCGACAACAGGCAACGGTCGATGCGCGCTAAGCGCTCTAAGTGGCCGACGCCATATTGCGCCATGGCGCTGTTCCAGCGGTAAATCCGAGTCGACAGAGGGTCGGCGCGCAGGCCCAAAATCTCCTCGAGCTCCTGGCGGGCAATCTCGACAATCTCCTCTTCTGAGCGCGCCCAGAGGATTTCATTGCGGGCCCCGCCGATGAAGCAGCGGACGAGAGCACGATCCTCGGGTGCGCGGTAGGGGAACTTGTTGTGCACAAAAGTCGCGGCCAAGATTCGCCGGCCTTGGCTCGGAGGAGCCAAAAATCCGAATCCCGGTGGCAACGAGGCACGCACCGCCTGATCGTAAACGAAGTTGACCGTGATCGACGATGTGTAGGGAATGCCCAGCAGTTCCTCCCCCAACCGCATATTGGTCCCCCGCAGCAAGCCGGCAGCCACGTGAGCCGGGGTCGCGACGATCACGCCATCAAACCGCTCCAAGCGAGAGCGAGCGCAAATCATCCAGCCTGCATCCTGCCGCTCGACGGCTTCGACTTGCGTCCGCAGGCACAAGGACATGGGCGGGAGCCGTGAGAGGACCGCGTCCACCATCTGCTGCATGCCCTGCTTCAGGGAAGTGAAAAGGGACCTGGCGGGTCCTTGGTTGGCCGCGGCCGCCTGTTTTCGGGCCGCTAGCATGGCTCGTCCCAGGCTGCCGTAGCTTGCTTCCATCTCGACCAGGCGGGGGAGCACTGCGTGCACGCTGAGTTGGCTGGCCTCACCGCCGTATACGCCAGACAGCAGCGGGTCGGCCAACCCGTCCACCATCTCTCGACCGTAGTGGCGCTCCACCATCGCAGCCACACTCTCATCCTGGACGGACCTTCGCCGAGGATGAAACCATTCGAGCGCCATGCGCAATTTCGTACGCGCCGAAAATAGGGGTGACCACAGGGTGGGCAGAATCTTCGTTGGCACCAGAAACAGCAAGCCGTCCGGGAGCTCTACGAGTCGTCCCTTTTTCAGGATATAAGTCTTGCGATGGGTATCGTTCGATGGGACAAGTTGATCTTCGAGCCCGAGCTCGCGGCATAAATCTCGTGCCCAGGGCTTCTCGGTCAAAAAAGAGTCGGGGCCCGCTTCGAACAGGCATCCGTGGCTACGCTCGCTGAGTAATACGCCTCCGAGGCGCGGCGCGGACTCATACAAGACATAGTCGAGGCGAGCGCCACTTCGTCGGGACTTTTCGAGCGTCAATGCGGCGGCTAATCCCGAGATGCCCCCTCCAATGATGGCAATTCGTTGCATGTAGGTTTCGGAGCTGGCTAAGCCATCCGCGACCGGGCGATGTCTGCCAAGGCCTTGGTCAACAAGGGTGAGTCGTTCAACGACTCAGCCCGCCACAGCCGCAAGCCTTGCTGTTCGGCGAACCGCTTGAAGCCAATATCAATGTCATAGAGCACTTCTACGTGATCGCACAGGAACCCGACGGGCTGGATGAAAACGCCGCCGTGGCCTTGGCGCTTCCAATCTAGAATCGTGTCTTCGACGCTCGGGCCGAGCCAGGCTCCCCCGGACAACCCTTGGCTTTGAAACGCGAACCTCCACAGAGAAGGAGGGAGCGAAGTGTTGCGAGCGACCAGCGCTGCCGTCTCCTGGGTCTGTTTCTCATAGGGGTCGCCCTCGCTGACGGTGCGCAGGGGAACGCTGTGGGCGGTGAAAATGACGGGAACTCGGGCTTGAGCCTCGTGGCAGGCCCGCTCCCAGCCCGCTTCGAGCTTGGCAGTAAAGGCTTCGATGAGCCGGGGATGATCGTGCCAGTTCTCCACAAAGTCGAGAGCAAAGGCAGGTTGTCGGTTGCGGCTTAGCGCTGCGCGATAGAGGCCGACGCTGGTGCGCGAATTGTGCGGCGCCAGGCAGATGACCACTGCCCGGGACACTTGATCGGCAGTCATGGTGTCGATCACGGTAGCGATAAAGGGCTTCCAATTTCGCATGCCAACATAGACCGGCAACCCCAATTCCCGCGCCAGAAGCTCTCCCTGCTTCACCGTCAACTCGGTCAGCGGGGAGCGGCCGATCAGCCCATAGCGATGTTTCACCTCCTCGATCACCTGGGGCGGGACCGGACGTCCTCCCGTGACCTGCAGAAGAAACTCGGGAATCTCCTCGACAGAATCCGGACTGCCGTGAGCCAGCAGGAGCACCGCCTTCTTCTCCAGTTTGGGTACAGTGCTCACGATGTCTTGACCGGCCGCTCTTGAACGAACCTGGCGAGCGCTTTGACATTTTCCACCGGGGTTTCCGGCAGGATACCGTGACCCAGGTTGAAGATGTGCCCGGGCCTCCCGGCGGCGCGGCGCAAAACGCCTTCGGCTTGGGTTCGTAGTTGTTTCCAGTCGGCAAAAAGCAGAACCGGGTCCAGATTGCCTTGCACCGCTCCTTGGAAATTTAGACTTCGCCAACCCTGGTCGAGGGGAATGCGCCAGTCGAGGCCGATCACCTCTGCACCCGTTTCCTTCATGGATGGCAGGAGAGTAGCGCTATCGGTGGCAAAGTAAATAACCGGTGCACCGGTTTGTTGGAGCGTACGCACCAGTTCGGTGGTCCGCGGCAGCACATATCGCCGATAATCCTCCACACTCAAGCAGCCCGCCCAGCTGTCGAAGACTTGAATGGCATCCGCGCCAGCCCTGACTTGGTCGGTTGCGAATGCCGAGGTGACTCGCACCAGCTTCTCCAGCAGTTGGTCCCAGGTGCGGGGAGATCGGTACATCATCGTCTTGGTATGAACATAATTTCTCGAGCCGCCGCCCTCGATCATATAGCTGGCCAAGGTGAAGGGTGCCCCGCAAAAGCCGATCACCGGCAGGCGGGCGGCGAAATGTCTCGATACCAGGCGCACAGCTTCCGCCACGTATCCCAATTCGCCAGCGCCGTCGGCATGCAAACCCTCGACCGCTCTCGGGCTGCGCACGGGGGTCGTGACCACGGGTCCTTCCCCGGCGGCGAAGTGGAAGGGCAAGCCCATAACCTCCAGAGGAAGCAGCAGGTCGGCAAAGATAATAGCGGCATCCACGCCTAGGATCTCGGCAGCCGTAATGGTTACCTCGGCGGCGATGGCAGGCTGCTTACAGATTTCAAGCAGGGAGTATTGTTTGCGTACCGCGCGGTATTCTGGCATGTAGCGCCCCGCCTGCCGCATGAACCACACCGGCGTGTGTTCGGCGGCTTGGGCCTTGCAGGCCTTCACAAACAGGGATTCCGGCGCAGACATGAATCCTTCACTGTAGCATCTTCGGTCTCTTCCCGGTACGTCAGAGCAGCGTCGCCCACCCCTCTTCCACCCCGGGTTGGAGCCCGACGGCTGGGCAGCCAGTTCCCAAGCCATGGCCTTCCACCCCGGGCGGAGGGGCGATAGGAGGCACACCCGATGTGTCCCCACGGGATGTCTTCCGGCGTCTCATGCGAGTATAGAATCTAGGGAGGAGGACTTATGCGGTCGCGAAAGGAAAGGATTCTATTCGATATCTTGCTCGGCACGGGCCTGTCTTTGCTCGACGGGTTGCGGGACCGTGTGACGGAAAGCGCCAGCACTTTCTCCGAACGTGCCGGGGAGACGGCACAAGACATCTACGCGCGCGCTCGAGGTCGCGCGCGCCAAGCGGCTGACGTGATTCGTGGCGAGGATCATCGCGGTGTAAACACGGCTCTGGCTGTTTTGGTAGGGCTGGGCATTGGAGTAGGAGTAGGATTACTGCTGGCCCCGACCAGCGGGGAGATCACTCGCAGCAGCATCGCCAAAAAAGTTCGAAATCGCTTCTCCGAGAAAGAAGCCACGGGGACCTACGGCAGCTAGGAGCGGGCAGGATGGGGGCTTGCTGATTGCGTTGCTTGGCAGCGCACGCGAAGTGTCCAAGGAGGAGGGATGAGGCCTGGAAAATTGCTAGCACCCATCATGCTTGGGGGACTATGGCTTACAGCCATCACGCCAACGTCGTCCGCACTTCTGCCGGGGCCTTCTGCCCAGGCTCCCGGCAGCAGTGAGCCGAGCCCGAGTTCAAACTCAGAACCGCAGACGAATGAAAAACCCGCGGCTGGAGCCGCACAAGTTAAGCCGAGGCCGTTCATGGGAACGGTATTGCGCCGAAACGGCGTTTACGTGCTGCGCGCCGGCGATTTGGAATACAAGCTCGATGACCCCGACAAGGCGAGAAGGTATCTGGGCAAGAGCGTGAAGATCCTGGGCACGCTCGACAAACCAACCAATACCATTCATATGAAGACCATTGAGCCCTCACCCCTGACCTAGTCACCAGGCCGCAGCCCAGATTTTCCCCAAGCACGGCAACCGCGGTTCCCGGTTGGTGCCGGTTCGACTGGATTATTGTTTCTGAGCCAGAACCTGCTTGGCATGACGGAGTTCCGGCCGGTCGGAGTTTCCTGGGGCGCATACTTTGAGCAGGGCGGCGTAATAAGAATCCGCTTCTTCCCCCTTGCCCGCCGACTCGGCGCTCTGGGCCGCCCCGTAGAGGCCATCAAAGCGGTTCGGGTTGAACTTCAAGTCAGCCTGGTACTCGGGCAAGGCTTCCTGCGGACGATTCAGCTCGAGCAGCATGTCGGCCAACATTTCCCGGGCGGGAAGCGCCAAGGGCCGGTCCCCCGCCGCCTCTTGGGTTTCGGCGATCTTGCGCAAAGTGGTCAGCGCCTCATCATTCCTACCTTCGGCATGCGCCAGCCAGGCCGTCGCCTGTTGTCGATCCTGTTCGACAAAGTCGGCAGACTCTGTTTTCTTCTGCCGCAGGAGGCTGCGGTGAATGGCTTCGATCGCAGCCAGATCCTGGCGTGCTTCGTCGAGGTGTCCGGTCCGGGCATGAGCAATGGCGCGAGCCCAGTACGTGCTCACGCCGTCCTCAGGGTCGGCCTCGGCCACGGCCTCGAGGGTGGCCGCGCTCGTCCAGTGGTGCAGTTCTAGCTCATAGCGGGCAGGAAGTCTGACCAGAGCCCGAAGGCGGGGATCAAAGCCCAGACCGTAGGTGTCCTTCTTCGCCGACGCCGCTTTAACTTCGTCGATCAAATGCCAGGCGTCCGCCTCCCGGCCGCTCTGGAGATAGGCGTACTCGAGAGAATCCATAGCGGAAAATTCCTGGCCATCGCTCCCCATGTGCTCGGCCGCTGCCGTGTGCGTGGCCTCAATCGCGGCCAGATTGGAAGCAATATCGTCTTGCCACTGCCCAAGCCAGGAGAAAATGCAGGATGGCATGTGTAAGGCATGGGGTGATCCAGGGGCGATTTTGGGGTATCTCTCGGCCGCCGGCAGTCCGAGCTTTGCCATCTGCGGCGTGTCGTAGCTGTGAATCAGATAGTGAGCCACTCCCGGATTCTGCGGGGCCTGGACAAACAGCGGTTCCAGAACCGCGGCCGCCTTTTTTTGATGGCTGAAGCTGGGGTCGCGATACTCGGCAGAGGCTAGCAGGGACAAGGCATAGAAGGCACCAGCCTCTTGGTCCTCAGGATGATGTCGATAGGCGACTTCCATCGCCTTGGCGTAGGCACCGGCGCGAGCGCGATACGTGCGTTTCTTTTTCCCCTCGTAGAAGGCGGCGATGGCGGTAATATAGCCCCACTCGCGATCGTCGCGCGAGTGCAGCGCTCTCGCCCGCCTGACTTCGGCTCGTCCTCGCTTGAGAGTGGCTTGATCGGGGCGGTTCCAGAGCGGGTGCCAATAGCTCATCGCTACTCCCCAGTGGGCCATGGCGCAGTGGGGATCTTCGGTCGCGACCTGCTGGAACTGTTTGCGTGCTTCCCCGTACCAGAAAGAATCGAGCAAAGCCACACCCCGCTCGAAGCTTTTCTGGACGGATTCGGTACAAGAGATTGGGAAATGCACAGTTCCGAGTTCTAAGGCCAGGTCCTGCTGCCCATCCGCTTGGTCGCTCGCCAGTGCCATACCTGAGCAGACCAGGCAGAATACGAGCCGGGCCAGGATTCTCTTCATGAAGGGACCCACTGTGCTGGGAGTCTAGTTCGGAATGCTCGAGATGGTCAACCTGCTGTCTCGGCGAGCTTTGTCCTGGTTTGCTCCCGTAGGGTTGACGATCTACGACGGCGATGATGCCGACTGCTACTGCAACCGAAAGCGCTCGTTCATAAGCCGCTGGAGGCGGGGCTTGTAGAGAATATCGTAGGCGAATTCCTTGTCCGGAAACATGGCTAAGGCTGCGCGTTTCGCGCCAGCCACTAACTCCGAGGCTTCTTCGACTGTCAGATTAGGATCCTGGCTAATCACCGACATGACCATGCTGATCATGACCTGCAAGCGGCGGATTTGCCGGGCCTCGTGCTCTGTCTCACTCAGGTTCCCCGACTGCCCAGCCCGTTCCGCACTACTCATTCGGTCCCCACTTCCCCGCGGCAGCCCACCTGCCCCAGGCTTGGAATGTGTCCCCTGGATTGGGCGTCGCGCCCGATCCTGATGGTATTGTGGCGTCAATCCCCGGGGAACGCAATGGCTCGAGGGTGTGGGACTTCGGTTACCGCAGGCGGCTGAAGAAGTCGAATGCTTGGAATCAGTTCCCGGCGGAGTTGCATGGAGAGTAGAATTTACTTCAAAGCTCGCCAGGATGGAGGGGCCATGGCACAAGTCGAGCAGCATCCGAATCCAAACGAAAAACTCGTCCGGGTGTTTGATTGCGAACAAGAATCCGAAGCGATGATCGTAAGCGGGCTCCTGGAGTCGGCAGGAATCGACTGCGACGTTACGGCACTCGATGCTCCGCAAGACATTCTGCCCGGGGTCGGTGGCACGATCATCTTGGTGCGGCAAGAAGACGCCGAGCGGGCGCGGTGCCTGATTGCGGAATATCGACAGAATCCGGAAGAGGCTGAGACGGCGGAGATCGCCGCCATCGATGAACCGCAGGAGAAGGGATAACCGGCAAGCCAAGGCGACGCCCCCTCATGGCGGGCCGCTAAGCCATTCCTACCTGAAAGACGCTTTCGATGTGATAGGTCTGGGGAAACAGATCCACCAGATGCGCTTGCTGAATGGCGTATCCGGCTTGAAGCAGGCTTTGGAGGTCGCGGGAAAGAGTGGCGGGATCGCAGGATACGTAGATGATCCGGCGGGCTCCTACTTCCTGCAGGCTTCCGATTACCGCTTCACTCAATCCACTCCGAGGGGGATCGACCACCACCAGATCAGGTCGCAGTTTGCCCACCCGGCGTAAGAACTGTTCTGCGCTGCTATGAACCGTGCGCACGTTCGGCGCTGCATTCGACCGCAGGTCGGCGTAGGACGCCGAGGACGATTCAACCGCAAATACTTGGGCAAAACTGCGGGAGAGCCGGGCGGAGAATAACCCAACTCCGGCGTACAAGTCCAAAGCCAAAGTTCCCGAACAGCCGTTGGTCACAATCCGGATGAGTTCCTCGGTTAGGTAGCGATTCCCCTGGAAAAAGGCTCCCGCGCTGACCTTGTAAGAAAACTGCTGCGTGTGGTAGCTGAGTTCTGCCGATCCGAAGGTGCCAGTCTGATGTTGCCGGCCGGGCCGGGTGCGGAGTGCAGATCGGAACCAGGCGACCCCGACAACTTCGGGTAGCGCGCTCTGGACCGCTTCACCAACCGTGGTGGCGGACGCCGGGGTTAGGGCGGAGTTGCCATAGAGCTCGAGGAGGAGCCGGTCATCCTCGGCATTGGCGAAGATTTCCACTTCTTCGAGCGCACGCGGCAGATTCCCTGCGCGACCCATTCGCCACAAAGCCGCGATCGCCCGGTTGATCAGGGGTGAGCTGATGGGGCATTGCTCAATGGGGAGAAGATCCGTCGAGTGAAAACGATAATAGCCGAGCGCGAACTCCGGTTCCCCCTTCATTCTCAAACGGGCACGGTTGCGATAATTCCAGGCGGGCGAGGCGTGGGCGACGATATCGATGGCCGGTTCTATTTTGGCCGTGCGGCGCAGGGTTTCTTTCAGAATAGCGGCCTTGATTTCGAGTTGGTGCTCATAGCTCGAATGCTGGTAGTGGCATCCGCCGCATGCTCCGAAGTAGGGGCACCGGGGTTCGACCCGATGCGGGGAAGCTTGGCGAACGTGATCGGCGCGGGCACGGGCAAATCCCGGTTTTTCCTCAAGCAGAGAACCTTCAATGCGCTCTCCCTCGAGGACGAAGGGTATGAACACAGCTTTGCCCTGCCCATGCTCATCGGCCGGCAGTCGCGCTAAGCCGTCACCGCCATAAACAAGTTTTTCGACGCTAAAAAGCAAGCAATGATTCTCTTCAGCCACCAGCGGCGTGGTGCCGGGAGCAGTGCCTCCCTGGCCTGGCGGCGGGCAGCAACCGCTCGGGTGCGCGGCCGGGGTGGGCTCTTCTAAGTCTCACAGATAGAACAAGCTGAGTTTCGGCAACCCGAACTTGTCGAGAAGGCGCTTGTGGACATATTGCTTGTGAAGCTGTTCGATCTGCACTGCCGGCATCTTTCGGCAGTAGGGGGCCAGGGCATGGTCGGCCGCGGCACGTTCGGCCACAATCTCCTCATCGGGAATCGTCGCCAGCAAGACCGCGAACAGCTTCTCCTCCGCCACGGTCAGGCGTCGTTCCAGGTCTTCGAGGGGCGGAAGAGTTTTCGTTCGCTCCAATTGTCCTGCCATCTCGCCGAGCATTGCCGCCGTTTCTCGCGCGAGCCTCCGCGCAGAGAGGTGTTCGGCTTCTGGCAGCTGGGCGCTTTCGAGCGCCTCCGCGTTTCGCCGCAGAAACCCGACAATCTCAGAAACCGGGAAAGCGGATTCGGCCCGGCTGTCTCGCCCCGGTTTGCCGGCCCCCACCGCGGCTTCTTTCATCGCTTCGGCCGCGGCCAGCACCTCTTGCGTGCAAAATGCCAATCCGTTGATCTTTCGCGTCTTCGATCGCCGCTCGGCATAGCGATCAAAGGCGACGTCAATGCCCCGCAGTACCGCTTCGAGGGGCACGCCTGCCTCCTTCCACACATCCATCAGTGCCCAATCGACAGTGGAAAGCAAGAGGGTTGTGCCGCGACGTTGCCGAAAGTGATCCTCGATTTCGGTGAAGTAGCTAAAGTACGTCGTATCGCGGGTAGCCTTGTCCATGTTGCTCAATCTTAACGGACGATGCCCGACCAATCGAGGAGGTTGCCCCCCCCAAAAACCGGTCGAAGTGCGAGACGCTCCAAGCCGGTGAGGACGCCCCGTACGGGCCAAGCCCGCAAGTAAGGCGGGAGGAAGGATTCTCGGGTAGCCTAGATCAAACAAGAGTACGTCACGAGGCAAAAAGGGAAGGCCGCACGCGCAGGCCGATCCCATCGAGCCCACCCTACCGCTCCTTGGCCGGCATCGGTCTCTAGCTCGCGCGGCCCGATTTGGCGACCGTGCTGCGCTCCCAGATGATGCACAGTCCCTCCAAAGTCAGGAAATCATCGATGTGTTCGATATATTTTGATTCCTTCCCAATCAGCGACGCCAGGCCTCCGGTGGCAACGACCTTGGTGGCTTTTCCCATTTCTCCGAGCAGCGACGCGAGAATCCCATCTACCAGTCCAAGGTAGCCGTAATACAGGCCGGATTGCAGGCTGCCGACCGTGTTCGTGCCGATGATCTTGGTGGGCTTGCGAATATCCACGCGGGGCAGCCTTGCGGTGCGTTCAAACAGGGCGTCGGCCGAGATCCCGATGCCCGGACAAATGACCCCGCCTTGGTATTCTCCCTTGGCGGTCACACAGTCGAACGTGGTTGCCGTGCCAAAGTCTACGCAAATCACCGGGCCGCCGTATTTTTCAAAAGCCGCCACGGCATTGACAATGCGGTCGGCGCCGACCTCGGCCGGATTCTCATAAAGCACCGGCATTCCCGTCTTCACCCCGGGTCCAACGAAAAGCGGTTGGGTATGGAAATAACGTTCGCAGACTTGTCGCAGGGTGGAATCGAGCGGGGGCACGACGGAGGAGATCACGATGCCACGAATTCCCTGGACGGCAAGGTTGTCCATGGCGAAAAGATTGCGGAACAACACCCCATATTCGTCGACCGTTTGCGTCGAGACGGTCGCCACCCGCCAGTTGGCGACCAGTTCGTAACCTCCCGCGGGCTGCGGCGGGCGGCTGGCAGCGGCTGGTTTAGCTTGGGCGGCTTCGACGAAGACCCCGAGAACGGTGTTGGTGTTGCCGACATCGAGGACTAACAGCATAGGAGAGGAATCCGAGAGCCCTTTCTCACGCCTGGATCAGCCTGCCAGACGATTTCATTCCAATTTTACGGTGCCGGACAGAACCGTGCGTAGACCTTGCTGGGTTCGCACTTGCAGGAAGCCGCGGGCGTCGAGTCCTTCGGTCATGCCTTGGTAGTCGCCGTTCTCTTCCACTCGCACCCGGGCCCCTCGCACCATCGACGAACGCTCGGCAAAACGCCGCAGGATGGCGTCATAGGAACGGTTCCGCAGACTGCGATATTCCCGATCGAAAGATTGTAGCAAAGCGGCGCACAGTGCCAGGCGCGAGTACTCCTTGCCGGTGGCCATCCGTAAAGACGTGGCCGAGGCTTCTAAGTCGCGGGGGAAGGTCGTCTGATTGACGTTCACTCCGATGCCGACAACCACGTGCCGAACGCGCGTCGGTTCGGCGATCATTTCGGCGAGAATGCCGCAGAACTTCTTGCCGCCAAGCAGAAGATCATTCGGCCATTTCAGGTCGGGAGAAAGTGCGGGGTCCAGTTCCTTGACGGCCGCTGCGACCGCCAGTCCCGCCGCCAGGGTCACGAGGAGGACTTCGGCCGGCGGCAGCGCCGGGCGCAGCACCAGCGAACAGTACATGCCCGAGCGCGGGGAAAACCATGGATGACTTCCGCGGCCGCGACCCGCGCTCTGTTGCTCGGCCAGGAACACGCTGCCTTCGGGGGCGCCATCCCGGGCGGCATCCATGGCGACGGTGCTCGTCGACCCGAGGTTGAAGTAATGATGAAGGTGCTCTCTGAAGATCGTTCCCCGAATCAAAGGAGCCAGCATCTCCGGCAGCAGAAGGTCCGGCATGGCTTCGAGGCGGTACCCGGTGCCGCGATGGCCGGCGATAGCCACCCCCAGGGCGCGCAACTGCTCGACCAAATGCCAGACCGCGGAAGGGCGGACAGCAACTTCGGCGGCCAGCTTGGTCCCGCTCAGGACGACGGTGGCATGATTCATGAGCAGGTGGACCATATGTCCCAGCCGGCGTTCGGTTTCTGAACCGGGAGCAGGAGGGTCAGGTACTCTCCTCGGCGGGGTGCGTCTTGGCGATGGCAGCCTGATGCGGCCATTATGAGGGAGAACCGCCACAAAGCACAAAATCCGCGGCTCGCCGGGGGGAGTTGGACGGGTCGCTCGCGCCGGGGAAGGACGCTTCAGTCGGCGGGGCCGACGCGCAGACTCATATCGACCGCGGGTGCCGAGTGGGTCAGCGCGCCCACGGAGATGAAATTGACGCCGGTTTCAGCGTAGGCGCGAACATTCTCCAGGGTGATGCCCCCGGAGGCTTCGAGGGGAATCGCAGGGTTGGCCTGGGAGCAGCGCTCGACCGCGCGCCCTACCTCCTCGACCGGCATGTGGTCGAGCAGAATGACCTCCGCACCGTGCCCGAGAGCCTGCTCCAGTTCGTCCAAGTTGCGAACCTCGATCTCGATCAGCTGCTCGCCACGCCGATTGCGGTGAGCACGCTCCAGGGCCTGCGGGATCCCCCCCGCCAACGCGATGTGATTGTTCTTGATCAGAATGCCATCGGACAAGTCCAGGCGATGGTTTTGGCCCCCACCACAGCGCACCGCGTATTTATCCAGGTTGCGCAAGCCCGGACTGGTCTTACGCGTGTCGAGGATCTTCGCTTTGGTGCCCGAGACCCGATCCACGAATTTGCGAGTCAAGGTGGCAATGCCGCTCAGACGCTGCATCAGATTGAGAATCACCCGCTCGCAAGAAAGAATCACGCGCGCATTATGGCGGATCACCGCGATCGACTGACCCTTGTGCAACCGGATGCCATCGAAGATTTCCGGATGGGTTGTGACTTCGTAATGCGAGGTCACCGCGCCATCCAATTCGGCGTACGTCTCGAGGATGCGGGCGATCGAACCAATTCCCGAGAGGATGGCATCCTGCTTGGATACAATGGTGGCGGCGGCGCGTTGATTGGGGTCAATACAAGCATAGCTCGTGGCATCCCGCGTGGCGCGGTCCTCGAGCAACGCATTCGCGATCACGGCGGTGATGCGGCGACTATTCCAGTCCATTCCGCTCCCCGAGTTGGTCGTTCATCTTCTGTCGCAAGATCGCGAGCTCCGCGATGCGGTTGCGCAATCTCTCGATGACCTGGGCCGGGGCTTTGGCCAGGAATTGCTCGTTGCCCAGCTGATGGTGGGCATGGGTGATCTCGCGTTCGATCTTGTCTAATTCTTTTCTCAGTCGCTGCCCTTCCGCCGCTAGGTCGACCGTCTTCTCGTAGACCAGGTGAACGTCAAAGCGTGCGCTATGCCGCAAGGCCGGCAGTTTGGCCGGCAGGTGCTCTACGAACTCGACTCGAGCCACCTGCGCCAGTCGCTCCAGGGCGGCAAGATTGTCTTCGAACAGGCGACGGACGTTAGCATCGGGCGCGAAGATTTGAATGGGTACGCGCTGCTTGGCTTCCACTTTCAACTCCGCCCGCAGATTGCGAACACTCACGATGAGATCTTGCAGGATTGCCATCTCGGTTTCTGCCGGCAGGTCAAGCTGCTTTTCATCGGGTTGGGGATAGCCGGCGAGAGCGATTGAGGGAAGGGGTGGTTTGTCTTCATAGATCGCCTGCCAAAGTTCTTCGCTAATAAACGGCATGATGGGATGCAAGAGCCGCAGGGCCGCCTCGAGCAGGATCAGGAGGTTGCTGCCCGCAACCCCCGCCCTCTCGGCACCCACCGCATCGGTGAGCCGCGGCTTGATCAGTTCCAGATACCAATCGCAGAACTCGCCCCAGAAGAAGTCATAGATGCTGTTGGCAGCCTCATGAAAACGATAGGTCTCAAGCGCCGCATTCACGCCGGCCGCCACCCGGTTGAAGCGCGAGCGAATCCAGCGATCCTCAAGCGCCGCCGGCGCAAAGCCACCGAGACCCATCCGAGGCCCGGTGGTTGCTCCGGCCGCGGCAGTTCGGAGGAGAGGGTTGCGGTGATGAGTGTTCGTGCTCAGGAACACGAACCGTGCCGCGTTCCAAATTTTGTTGGCGAAAGCCCGATAACCCTCGGTGCGGCTGGGATTAAAGGCAATGTCGGTTCCCGGTGCCGCCATGGCGGCTAAGGTGAAGCGGGTGGCGTCGGTTCCAAAGCGGTCGATGATGTCCAGAGGATCGATCACGTTTCCTTTAGTTTTCGACATCTTTTGCCGCTCGGCATCGCGCACCAGGGCGTGAATATAAACCTGGCGGAAGGGCACGCTGTCATCTTTCTTGTCGCCCCATCCGCTGGCCTCCCTCCGTTCAGGGTCCTGCTGATGGTCGCGCATAAAGTGACAGCCAAACATGATCATGCGTGCCACCCAGAAGAACAGAATTTCGTGTGCCGTGATCAGGAGGCTGGTGGGATAGAAAACTTCCTGGTCGCGAGTCTGAGCGGGCCAGCCCAAGGTGGTGAAGGGCAGCAAGCCCGACGAGAACCAAGTATCAAGCACGTCACTGTCCTGTTCGAGCGCGGAGGCGCCGCACCTTCCGCAGCGGGTTGGGGCTTCGCGGGCCACGATGATTTCCCCGCAGGCGCAATACCAGGCCGGAATTCGATGTCCCCACCACAGCTGTCGCGAGATGCACCAGTCGTGGATGTTACCCATCCAATTGAGGTAAATCTGCTTATAGTTCTCCGGGACGATTTCGATCTCACCGTTCTCAACCACTTGGATGGCGCGCTCGGCCAAGGGAGCAACCTTGACAAACCATTGTGTCGACAGGCGTGGTTCGACCACGGTGCCGCAACGGTCGCAGGTGCCGAGGGCGATAGCATAGTCCTTCACCCCCACCAAGAATCCCTGTCGCTCGAGGTCTTCGAGCACCCTCTGGCGCGCCTCCAATCGATCCAACCCGGCGTAAGCGCCGGCATTTTCGTTCATGCGAGCGTGCTCGTCCATGACTTCGATCTCGGCCAGATGGTGTCGCTTCCCTGCTGCGAAGTCGTTCGGATCGTGCGCCGGAGTTACCTTGACGGCGCCAGTTCCAAATTCGGGTCGGGCAAGCTCGTCGGTGATGATCGGAATCTCTCGGTTCATCAAGGGCAGGCGAACCTTCTTGCCGTGGAAATGCTGGTACCTCTCGTCCTTCGGGTTGACCGCCACAGCCGTATCGCCCAGCATGGTCTCGGGTCGGGTAGTCGCGACCGTGATCCATTCCTGGGTGCCGATCACGGGATAGCGAATCTCATACAGCTTCCCCGGAACCTCCTCGTGCTTGACTTCAAGATCGGAGATTGCGGTCCCACAGCGCGGGCACCAGTTCACAATGTAGTTCCCGCGGTAGAGCAGGCCTTCCGCATAGAGGCGAACAAAGACCTCTCGCACGGCGCCCGAAAGATTCTCGTCCATGGTGAAGTATTCGCGGCTCCAGTCCACGGAAAAGCCCAGCCGCTTCATTTGGTCGAGAATTGCGCCGCCATAATGCCGCTTCCATTCCCAAACCCGTTCGAGAAAGGCCTCCCGGCCGAGGTCGCGCCGCTTCTTGCCGTCTTTCGCCAGCTGCCGTTCGACCATCATCTGGGTGGCGATACCGGCATGGTCGGTTCCCGGCAGCCACAAGGTGAGGAAACCCCGCATGCGATGCCAGCGCACGATGATGTCCATCTGCGTTTGGTTGAGCATGTGTCCCATATGCAGCCGACCGGTCACGTTGGGAGGCGGCAACAGCAGGGCAAATACGGGGCGGGGGTCGGCAGACGGTGTGGGTACGGAGAACATCTTCTGTTCGACCCAGTATTCGGCCCAGCGCTTTTCGATTTGGCCGGGCACATAGGATTTTTCGAGTTCGTGGGGCATGGCGACAGCGCGCGCAGCAGTAAACATTTGGCCCTTCGTCAACCCACCGGAGTCGGCGGCACAAACCTCGACAGCGAGATTGGCTCAATGCGCGCGGAAGCTTTGATATTACAGGTCGGCTGAAAACGAGGTCAAACGGGAGACGGGGGTGATACCTGTTGAGGGGAAAATGCTAGACCCTCCCGGCACCAGCAAATTCGCGGTCCAGACAAGGCTCGCTCACATTTGAGATGATGCCGACGATTTCTTTGCGGAGGGTGGTTGGTACGCCTTGAGGGGAAAACGCTACACCCGCCCCAGGGGGTATCCGAGCCGGGGGAGCGGGAGTATTGGGAGAACGTCGCGATATCGTGCTCCCCTACGGATAGAAACCCGGGATCTTCATGCGGGTTGCGTTGCTTCTCAGCTCGACTCTGACGGGGCCTGCTTGTTCCAAAAGGATACAAGTATTGCCAGCGCGGCCAGAAAAGCCGTCAAACTCAAAAGCGTTTGCAGTACCTGGGTTGTTCCTCCGATTCTTGGGAATAGACCGCCAACCAGAACGAGCATTGCGTTTCCGGTATACGATCCAAACATGGCCTTTTCGGTCTTCGGTAACGGAGCTCTTATGAATCCAATCCCAATCAGGCAAATGCCGCCCCAAATCGCTATGTTGAGCAGCACATTTGCCCAATTCGGCCAGACACTAGAGCCAAACAACGTCCAAGAATATGTCTCAGCAGTCTTGGTGTGAAAGCGAAAACCGAGAGAACTGCCCGTTACCAAGATAGCCAGCAATGCTCCGAAGCGAGTGGTGACAATCCGGGATCGACGAGTTATGGTCGTGGTGCGCAATGCGGATTCATGACCGAGCGAATGCCGAGGTGCGCTTGCGCGGTGGATCACGGCCCCTGCCGAATAGGCCAAAGTCCCAATCCAGAGCGGTGTGACAAAGAGCTTATCGAAACATCTTGTGGCGAACCCCGCTTCGCTATAGTTCTGAATCTGGCAATTAGCCGTGAAGAAGTGCTCGACAAGCGAACCCGGGCCAGTAAGGACACTTCCGGTGGTGCGCCAGTCTATTACACGGAATAGAAAAGCCATGGTGGCCGGAACCCAAACCCATTGGGCGGATGTGTCCGGGAACGTGCCACACATCACGTACGCAAAACAAAATCCGACTACAACGACCAAAAGTATCAAATGCGCAGAATAGAACTGTCGCGATCGCCAACCATCTGGACTGGTCCGCTCCAAGAACTCAGAAACCGTAGTAGAATCCGCACGATAGAGTATGAATTGCTTCGGGAGTGCGCGTGAAGCGAAAGAATTCTTAATCTCCAGAATTGTCGAAGAAGCGCAGCGAGAGAGTGTCGTGCTCTCGGAACCTGAACGGAAGATGCTCTACTTCTCGGAAACTGGATGGACCCTTCCCGACATGTCGACGGTCGCTAAAGAATTCGACAGTACCCACGATTGGAAGGATTACGAGAAGAAGATTGCACGTCTGATTCGCAACGCGGCCAAACGTGCTCGCAAGCAGTCTCCCGCAGACTATGACGACTGGTCGCAAGCTATTCTTCGGTTAAAGAAAGAGGATCATTACATCCTTGTCATGATCAGGCAGGCAGGATTGCGACCGCGTGGCGATGTTTTTCGGCTCTGGGGCACTGGTATCGTCATTGTGACCGTGCTGGTCGCATTGATATTCTTGTCAATCAGGTACGGAATCGACCTGGGAAAATACATGGGCCGAGGCATTCCGCTCGGTCCTTACATCTGGGCATCTGCCCTTCTTGTCGCAATTGCCTGCCAACTGCTCGGTTTTTTCATGGGTGCTAAGAGAGTCGATGACTGGACTTCCAGGCTAGTGCAAAAAGTGGTTCGCCTGCGAGCACGATAAAAGCATTCTGACGTAAGCAGGCGAGGAGCACAATTCCGCGTGAAAATCGAATTCTCCCAACAAGCCCGTTCGGACGCGATCACATCCATTCAGCGTTATTTCCAAGAGAATATGTCTGAACCTATCGGCAACATGGCAGCAGGGCTGCTGCTGAACTACTTTGTGGAGGAGGTTGGACCAGCCATTTACAATCAAGCGATCGCCGATGCGCAAGCACGAATCCAGCAACGCATGTCAGACCTTGAAGGCGAACTCTACGCCCCAGAGTTTCAGTATTGGCCCAACATCGAACGCAAGCGGAAGAAAGAACATTGAGGATTCAGTGGCATGAAACCGAAGTAGCTGTTTTGAGTGTTATCGCGATGTTTCGCCAGCTATCCGCTCAAAATGGATCGGTGGCTACTCCTATTGAAAGGAATACCCGCTAGGAGGAACCTGGAAGAGCTTCGCGTCGTCGGGCACAGACGAAGAGATTCGGTCGATCCGATAGTACGTCGCGCCTTCTCTTAGGGGTATTCTGTAGACATCGAAGTCAATGTCGAACTCCGAGTTATGCCACACATCCGCTCCTGCAGCTGAACCATCCGGTTTGTAGCACATCATGCTGGTCCGGCCCAGGCTGATACCGCCAATCGAATACTCTCCTAGAAAAGTCTGCTCAAATCTCTCCCCGCCACACCGGACCCGGTCATGCGGTGCGGGAGCCTGACATACTCCGTCTATGCAATCCATCGAGCTGCCCCCCACGGCAAAGAACGAGATGGTGGAAGGAGGGTGGATTTCGTTAACCTGACATTCTCGGTCCGCGACCGAACAGACTGTGCGTTTTCTGGCCGCCGCGTCATACAACCAGACGGTCGCAAGGGGCGGCAGTTTCCCCGAGTGCTCTTCCCGAGGCGCGCGGACACGCCCCACACTCGGCCCTCCTGGTCGCGTACCCACTCCTCTACCCAGTGCTTGGAGACCACCTTTGTCCCGTCCTTTGATTCGATATGTTCGACGCTTGCCTTGATGGAAACAGGCTTGCTTGGAGTTCCCGCCAGGTAGATACGGTAAATGCGAAATTCGCGGCTATCGGCGGGAGGGTGTTGTTCTTCCTGGGCTGCGATTGCGCACGCGAGCAGCGCTGACCCCGCCAGAAGAATTAAAGCATGGTAACGCTGTGGCATTGGGACGCTCCTATGCACGACACCGAGTACACAATACAACCGGCTGTAACGGGGCACAAGCGAAAATCGGGTGGCTGACATACGGTTCGCGATTCGCGTCAATTGTTCGTCGGCTGCGAGAACGTAACCCTTTGGCTTGTACTCAATGGCTTTGAAATCCAGCAGACTCGTGTCTTCGCCTTCCTCCCAGTGCCGGTCGGATTCCTTCCCGATGTAGATTGGAGGCCAGTTCGCAACGATGTGGGCGCGCTGCAACAGTCCCGCGTGTCGGGTCCGCACGGCGAGTGTGGAGGGAGGAGGCTGAGCAGAGCGGAGAGACTAGGAGGGGTGGGACGCGAGCGGGTCAGGGCGGGAGGGCGAGAGGAACTGAGGGTCAGAAGGGAAAGAGGCGGAAGTGTGGGCTTTGAAATCGATAAGGCGCTAAGATTTATCAACAGTTATACTGAACCCGCGTGCCCAACGCGGAGTATTCTCTGAGACCGCGATCCACTACCATGCGCTAACATCCGGCCCAAGCCCAGCGCCATAGTATTCCGCGAGAGCTTTCTTCTCCTGGTCCGTTAGCTGGCGCGCGATGCTGCGCATACGAACATTGATGTCGTTCGCACGATCGCCTTTAGCAAAGTGATTGAGCTGCTCCAGAAGGTAAGCCGCGTTTTGCGTCGTGAGAGATGGCGCTCCTTTTACCGAACCAGCGGGACCGTGGCATGCCTGACACGGCGGTATGCCTCTGCGTCCGTCACCGAACAAGATGAGCTCGATCGCCATCGAAGCCCCCGAACGATCTCGCAT
>DASPVV010000108.1:0-61245 GCA_035622175.1 Terriglobales bacterium
GCGAGCAGACGCGGATCCAATAGCGAAATCAAGCCTTCATCGGTCTCGCGCTGCGCGATGTTCAGGGCATCAAATATATGGCTCACGGTTCGTCGTCCGCCTCCCCCACGGAACTTCCCCATTGCCTCTGCGGGCGGCCCCGCTCCGACCTTTTCTACTCTTCCTCCTCCCTCCCCTCGTCAGTTCACAGGAATCGACACCGTCGTTCCCGGTGTCATCGTGATGTGCGAAATGTTTTGTCCTCCGTATAGTTCGTAACCCGACGTGGTGGACAGCCCCGCCCCGGTCACGGGAATGACCGCGTTGACTGTCGCCGTTGATGGCATGGTGAGGGTGATCGTGGCGCTGCTGGTAAATCCACCCACAAGGCTCGCAGTGACCCCGGACAAGTTGAAAGAGTTCCGGTTCTGCATTAAGACCCCCAGCTGATCGAGGGTGGGGGTCAGTACGGGCAGCTTGTACAGGGCCGCGTACTTAGAGAAGGTGAGGTCGTAGGTGTCGCTCAGAAGCGAGGACACGTGTGACGTTTGTCCCGCAAGGAAAGCCGTGACGCTAGCTGGCATAGTACCGCTTGGGGCAGTGTTGGTCAGGTTGGCGTAGTTCTGGGAGAAGTGCAGGTCCGGCTGATGGAACATCTCCGGGTCCATGTCCCCCATCAGCATGTTGTTCACGAAGCTCGTGCTGACGAAGTCCAGGATTTGCGCCGCATTGTAGGTGTTGAACGGCGGATCGGGAGCCGGCGCCGCAGTCGACCCGGGCGGGACGTAATACGTGTAAACGCAATCAAATTCCGCTTGATCGTCCGCCCAATTGGCCACATTGTAGAAAACGTCGTTCGGATGCCGCGGCACCTCGTAAAGCAGGGGCTCGTAGCTATTCACGATGCCAACGTTGGGGGAGGGATTGGGCCCGTTGTTGTTGGGCGGGTTGGTGGTGGTCGCTACGGAGGTGTCGCTGACCGCGTACCTGATTCCATATCCATAGAGATAACCGGGAACAAGGGGGTCATTCAGTCCCGTGACTCCCGGGGTAACGATATTTCCAGGGTTGAAGTCGGTGAACGTTAGTCCCACGACAGTGTCACAATAACCGGTGGTGCCGCCGCCGGTGCAGGGGCTATTTTGTGTATCCAGGTTCAACCCGGCGGAATTTGACGCGACAAAAAGGTTGGTTAGAACTTCTAGCTCAATGTCATCGCCCGTGTCGGTGGTATTTGTGCACAGTGGGTTTGGCACCGGAGTCGACTGACACAATCCGTTGAGAGTGGCTGGATGGTCGTAAGTGTGACTGATCCAGTGGAAGTTCGACTGGAATAGTGAAAGGTTGCCCACCAAGGAATCAGCCTCGCTTACAGTGGGCGTTGTCGAATTATCGGCCACCCCAGCCTCTGTGGCTTGCGCGAGCGTACCCGCGAGGGTATTACTCACCGTGAAGACACTCGTCCCTGGGATCAGGGGGGCGGTAGCGGTGGCGGCGGTGCCGACGGTAGGAGTCGCCGTGAGGATCGTATAGGTTCCGTTCAGCACTCCGTTGCCATTGGTGGTGTTGCTGATTACGACCGTATCTCCCGCCTGGCCGGAAAAGTCTTGGGCGATGAACGTCGCGACGCCTCCCGTCGCGGAAGACGAAACGATTGGAGCGACCAGGCCCGTCCAGTCGCCGTTACCTGTCGTACCCACGCCGTTCATGGCCAAGGTCAGCTCGAATTTCCCCGAGTTTTCGCCGTTTATGCTGGTTTCGTAGTTCGATCCGGGCGCGAGTAACGTATTGGCTTGTTTGGTATTCTGCCAGGTTACCAATTGGGCCATGTCGTTAGAGTAGTTAGCCCGGAAAACCGGCAAAATCGAGGCATCAGGTGCGGTGCGGTCCTCCGCGGCCGGATTGGATAGGCATGGCGTCGAGGGTAACCATTCCGTATCGTTAATGAAATTGTCATCGACCTCCTGGGTCGCGTAAACGTGGTAGTCGCCCAGAAAAACCCCCTGGGTAACCCAATTGAGGAGTCCGTAGGCCACCACCAAATCATGCGTAAGGGAGGGGTTGCTGTCGAAGGTTTGCGTCAGGAACTGCTGGCCGCTAAGGCTGTAGGTGGCCGACACGATGTTGCCCGAAGAGTCTTCTAACAGTGGTGTCAACGACCCGCTCCCCGCATCAGCAGCCGCCAGATAGACGTAGGCGTTGGCGATCGTCAGCGGGGAAGCTTGATTCGCGTAGAAGAATATAGACGCAGCGCCCGATGTGAAGTTGGTGGTGTAGGTCGCCGTGGAGCTTATGTCGGTTCCGGTAGGGGTCAGTCCAAAGTTGGGGTAGGGATAAGAATACCAGTTCACCTGCCGTATGTTGAAGGTCTCCTCGAAGGAGATCAACGCCGCCTGCCAGGAGATGGTGAAGTAATCGCCGCCATTGGCGAAGATGACGCCTTGGTAGTTGGCGGTGCAGCCACTAGAGAGCATTGGTACTGGCCCCGAGACAGCGTCCACGACGGTGTAGGGCGTACCGACGTAATTCAGGATCTGCTCGATCGCCGGGAAGTCCGCGTAGCTTTCTGCCGCGTTGTTTACCACCAAGATGTTCATGTTGATGGTCGGCGAGGTACAGACTATAGGCAAGGTCGAAGATGCAGTGACCCAAGCCGTGTCCGCATTCAGGCCGCCTGCGATGGTCCCATAGCTGGCCGTAATCGAATTCGCGGCATTGTTGGCGGCAATCACAGTCGCCAACCCGGTGGTGCTGACGGTGACTGCCGCAGGAGTTCCTGCAGTCCAAGTTACCAAGCTAGTGAGGTTCTGCGTAGTGCCGTTGCTGTAGCTGCCCACAGCCGAGAATTGCTGCGTGCCATCGAGACCCAAGGTGACGCCGACCGATGCCGTACTAGTACTACAATTTGTAGACGGATACGCCCCGAGGCAAACTGCTAGCGACTCCAATATTGCGGCGGAAACCGTCAACGTCGTGTTGCCGGACACCCCCGCATAGGTGGCGGTAATGGTGCTGGTTCCAGCCTCGAGTATCGTAGCTAGTCCGGTTGTGCCGCCGATCGTGGCAACGCTTGTTGTTCCCGACGTCCAGGTAGCCGACGCCGTCACATTCTGGGTAGTGGTGTCCGTGAAGGTCGCCGTGGCCGTGAATTGCAGGGTGTTGTTGGTAGCCCCGTAGGGATCGCCAGTATTCGCGTCGCCGAGCGCGGCCGTCGGATCCGACGGCGTCACGGCGATCGAACTCAATCCGGTGACATTCAGGGTGGCATCGCCGACGATGGTTCCTGACGTCGCGGAAATTGTCACCGCGCCCCCGCCTACGGCCGTTGCCAGCCCAGCCGTAGCACCTGCGGTGCTGATCGTAGCCACGGTTCCGGCGCTTGTGCTCCAAGCCGCCGTCAAAGTGATGTTCTGATACGTTCCATTGGAGTACGCTCCTACCGCATAGAATTGCTCGGTCTGGCCTTGATAAATCGTAACGTCCGCCGGACTCCCTGGGCCGGTCGGGGGATTTGCTGGAGCGACGTTCGTTACTACAATCGAAGTCAGTACGGGAGCCGTCACGGTCAGGGTTGTAGACCCGCTGATCGTACCCGATGTGGCGGTGATGGTTACGGTGCCCTCGACCGAGTCCGAGGCCTGGGCTAGACCGGCAGCAGTGGTACCGCTAAAGGTAGCTGCGCCGCCAGTCGCGCTCCAGGTCACCGTGCTCGTAAGATTTTGTGTGCTGCCATCGCTATAAGTTCCGGTGGCCGTGAATTGCTCCGTCGTACCCTCCGCGATCGATGCACTGGCGGGGGTTACCGCGATCGATACTAGCGCAGCAGGGCCGACGGTCAGAACGGCCGGTGTAGCCGCGGTGACGGTGGTGCCCGTGCTGGTAACCATGCTGGCACTGATACTCACGCTCGCGCCTATCGCCGAATCGCCTGCGGTCGCAAGACCCGCGGTCGCCGAACTCATGATGACCCCGGAGTTCGATGAGCTCCAAGTCACGTTCGCGGTGATGTTCTGCGTCGTGTTGTTCGAATAGCTGCCGGTCGCGGTGAACTGCTGCGAGTCGCCGGCTGCTACCGTGGCCGTTGCCGGGGTAATGCTAATCGACACCAGGGTCGGCGCCGTTATCGTCGCGGTGGTCGAGGCGTTGATGCTTCCGACACTTGCGGTGATTAGGGATGATCCTGCCGCAACCGCCGTGATGAGGCCCCCTGACACAGTAGCATCAGCGGTGGTGGCGGATAACCAGGTGGCAGCGGCAGTGATGTCCTGGGTGCTGTTGTTGCTGTAGGTGCCGGTCGCGTACACCTGCAGGGTCGTACCCGTCACGAGCGTCGGCGGCGCGATCGCCGTCGTGGAACCCTGCGCGGCGGTGAGGGTTATGGCTGTCAATGTGTTTACGGTCAAGGTGGCTGAGCCGGTGACGCCCGAGAGAGTTGCGCTGATGGTGGCCGTTCCACCCGAAATTCCCGTGATGAGCCCCGCTGCAGACACAGTCGCGCTGGCGGTGTTAGTGGATGCCCAGGTGGCCGAGGCAGTGATGTCCTGGCTGGTGCCGTTGCTGTAGGTGCCCGTCGCATACAACTGCAAAGTCGCGCCCGCCGCGACCGTTGGCGAAGTGTCCGCCGTCGTCGAACCCTGCGAACTGGTGAGCGTAATGGCCGTCAATGTTGCTGCTTGGTTTACGGTCAGACTGGCGGTGTTCGATACGGTTCCGTCGTTCGTCCCCGCCACGGCCGCGGTAATGACAACCGGCCCCGCAGCTACGCCTGTCACGACTCCAGTGCTGCTTACGGTAGCCACAGCCGTGTTCGATGAGCTCCAAGTGGCCGCGTCCGTCACATTCCCGGTTGTTCCATTGGCATAAGTTCCGGTCGCGGTCAGCTGCTCCGTGGCCCCCACGGCGAGGGTTGCGCTCGGCTCGGTGATGGCGAGTGAGGTCAGTCTATTTACCTGCGCACCCCCAGTCATCGAAACCACGATCTGGACGTTGCTAGAGCCGTAGGTGATAGTGAGGGTCCCCGTCGTAGTGCCGGTAACGGCGGGGGTGAAAACGATGCTCAGCGTACAGGAGCTATCCGCTGCCACCGAAGTTCCGCAGGTATTGCTGGTGATCGCGTATGCCGCCGGGCTGGCGACGACGCTGTCAAGGGTCACCGCCGAAGAAGTGTTGTTGGTTAGGGTGACCGTACGCGCTGTGCTGGGCTCACCTACCGATACGTTGGAGCTAAAGGTAATGGAGCTGGGGTTGACTATTACCGGGGTGACACCGTTTCCACTCAGGGTCGATGTCAGAGTACTGCCAGTTCCATAGGAAACGGTAAGGCTGCCGGTGGCTACCCCCGCGGCAGTTGGATCAAAGGTGGTGCTGATGGTACAGGTAGAACTCGCCGCCACCGATGTTCCGCAAGTATTGCTTTCGGCAAAGGGAGCGGCGGTCGAAATCGTCACTGCTTGCGCAGCGGTCGACCGATTGGTGAGGGTGAATGACTCTGCGGTGCTCGTCGCATCGATCCCTACGGGGCCAAAGTTATACCGTGTGGGTGTTAGCGTAAGCGGTATACTGCCGTTCCCCGTTAGACTGATCGTCAGAGGGCTTCCCGCCCCACTGTAAGTAACCGTGATGCTGCCTGTCTGTGTGCCGGTAGCGGTGGGATCAAAGGTAACGCTGATGGTGCACGTAGAGCTCGCCGCTACGTCTCCGTCGCAGTTGTCGCTCTCGATGAATTCTGGTGACGACGATGCGATGGTCACCGGTACAGCCGTGGCCGAATTATTGGTGAGCGTAAAAGTGTCTGCCGTGCTGGTTGCGCCTTCGCCGGTTGTACCGAAGCGGCCCGAGGTGGGCGAAACCGTGAGCTCCCCGGTTCCGGTTCCGCTAAGAGTGATGGTTTGCGTGGTGCCAGATGTAGCGTTGTCGGTGATAACTACCGATCCTGTCGTCGCCCCGACGGCAATAGGCACAAAGGTGATACTGATCGTGCAAGAGCTGCGCGTGCCTAACGAGCTTCCGCAGGTCGTGGTCTCCGCAAAGGGGCCGCTCGGCACAATGCTCGTGATCGTGAGCGCAGTGGTGCTGCTGGTATTCCTGAGGTTCACGTTATACGTGGCACTCGTCGCACCCACGGCAACCGAACGGAAGTTGTGAGACGTACTGCTAAGGTTCGCAGTCTGCCCGCTTGCTCGGGACACTACGGCAAAGAGCATCGATAGGGTAAGCAAAACGGCGAATACGTGCTGGCGGCTGCGATACACCTGGCGTGTCATAGAAATATCTCCGCAGTTATCGATTTCACGTTCCCGAGCGGGGAGCGCAACAGACATCTCATCTTGATTGACCCTCAAAAAGATCCTGTTGTGGGTCGCAAACTTTTGCGACCCTTTGTTCACCCGCCGAAGTGGACGGATGGTAATGCCACGTGGCCCTTTGGGGGAGGGTAGTAAGCGGCAAGATTTTTAAGGAATCTACGGTTTTTGCGAGATACCCGCAAGGAGAAGATAGTGGCGGGTCATGGTCCCACTCGAAGATGGAGATGAAAGAACCATAGCTCTCCGCCCAGGATCGGACTTGGGGCCCAGTAATTTAGAGGGAGGAAAAAGAGCCGACCGGCAACGTCTGAAAGACCATGGACATTTGTCCTAGAACCTTCTAGTAACTCACCAGTAATCAAAATAAGGTATTTTGTCCTCTCGAATGGCCGAGAACAAGCCAGCAGCGGGCAAAGAACCATCACCTAGATAGTAAATATTTGTGTTGACAGTTGACCCAGAAACAGCGACAATCGGTCCTCCCTCCCCCAGAGCTTCTCGGGCCCGTCCGGCGTACGACGAGTCAGGAGAAGCCTCTATGTCGGTTGTGAATGTAACATCCCAGGCCCTAGAAGCCAGCGTGGTTCCTTGCCCGGTTCCAGCCTCGTCCAAATTGATTCGGGTTGCCATTGCCGACAACAATCAGATGAACGGTGAACTGCTTTCCGGCGCGCTTAAACGTAACCGTTCGATGGACGTAGTTGGGAGTTTCATAGATTATTCCAGTGTGCGTTTCGCGTTGCGTGATCGAACGCCCGATGTGCTGTTAATCAGCCCCGATCTTGAAGATGGGCACGGAACTGGTTTCAAGATGATGCGCGAGCTGCGGGCGCACAAATCATCCACCAAGATCGTCGTACTTCTCGACGCGTGGCAGCGCGAACGGGTCGTCGAGGCTTTCTGGTGCGGCGCTCTCGGAGTCTTCCGCAGGTCGGGATCGATCAGGAATCTGTGCAAATGCATTACCTGCGTTCACCAGGGACAAGTATGGGCTAGCGCACAGGAGTTGCGCCTCGTGCTCGAAGCTCTAACCTATTCCGTCCCGCCGCGATTCGTGAATGCGCAGGGCATAGACCTGCTGACCCCGCGCGAACACGATGTTGTGCGGTGCGTGGCGGAGGGCCTCAGCAATCGTGAGGTGGCCCGACGACTGCAAATCAGTGAGCATACCGTGAAGAACTACCTTTTGCATGTTTTCGACAAACTCGGCGTGTCCAGCCGCGTCGAAGTGGTTTTATATGCTTCCGCTCAACGCTGGCAGGGTGAGACAACAGGCGCGGCCTGGGGCTTGGTGGAAGTGGACAAAACGGCGTCTACCGCGCCGCCTCGATACGAAATCTCCCCGGCTGCGGGAGTCTCAGAGATGCCAGCACCGCGTAAGTTTACCCCACCACGGCGGGCACCCCACCGCGAGCTGCAAACGCGTACCCGGCGGTTCAGCAAAGCTGGCGGGAGAAACAGTACCTAGCAGAGGTTCGATCCCTGCCATCTGGTTTGGTGATCCCCCAGTCGCCAAGCTTGACCAGGTTCGACTCGGCGATCCTTCGGTTCCTTCCTCCACTACGAAGGCGGCATTTTAGCATCGGGGCCTATGGAAGCTCACGAGGATGATGTCCCGTCAAATTGAGCCTGCTCCCTAAACTACTGGCCTTCGGCACGCTGAACGAGGAGCGCAGTTCCCGCGCACTTGATTGTCCGAGTTGGAACAACTCGTAAGCTGTCCCGGAGCCCGATCCAGTCGCCCAGCGATCCGCCATCGCAGCCCAATGCTGGTCGCCGTAAGCCTTCGAAGTCCGATGCGAACGGGTCACATCGGAGGCTGCTTTCCGTCGTAAATCACTCACGTCCCAGCGCGGAATCCTCTTCGGAATTCGGCGGCGATCTCGTTCGCCAGCGAGTCAGCGTCAGCGTTGACGCGTGCCAGTTTCTTCGGATAACGCGCCTATCGCGGCACGGATCAGCTGGCTCCGTGCTCGATGACGCAGAAGGAAGAAAAGAAAGGAAAGAAAGGAAAGACTGCTAGGACCTACGGCAAGCACCAATTCCAACGGGTTTCATAAGCCTTCAGCCACCACGCTCTCTGGTCTCGCTCGAGTGGTATCGCGGTCAATCATCAGCACTGGAGAAGCGGGAGGTCCTGGCGCCGGGAACAAAACCCGGTGGGTTCGCCAGGACACGTCCATTCCAATCAGCTCAATGTTGCTTTTCTGTAACTTGAGCCTTTCTCCGCCTCTCGAATCTCCATTCTGACCCCTGCGGGGCCTCCTTTTCGTTGAGTCCCTTCCCTGTTCCTAGACGGAATGACGATGCTACTGTTCGTATGCGCCGATGTTGATCGTGGTCCCCGTCTCTCGCGTGTTGCCGGAGAAGTCCTCTGCACCGACCAGCGGGCATCCCCAATAAGAGCCAGTTTCACCAGTCGTGGTGCTGCAGGCGAAGGTGCCTAAGGTGCTGCCTGCACCTACAGCAGGCGAAGTCGTTTCGACGTCCAGGTTGAGCGGCGCCACTATGCTCAGGAACGACGGATTCGCAAACTGCGATTGGGCGTCTTCTCCGCTGGCCGACAAGTAGGAGGAGAAGCTAGTTTCATCATCACCATCCCAGAGAAACTCAGCCGATGCCGAGCCCACAGACGAATAATAGATGTTGTGGTCTGCTGTCACCGGACTAGCCTCAGAGTCTGTGAAGTTGTTGATGAAAAGACCCTGCGATGTGGCATAGACAACGTTGTTCTCGAATAGGTTGTTCGTGGCGTAATACTGTACCTGAAACTCACCGCTCCCGGTGTCCGCGGTGTCATCCTCAAACAGCGTGTTATTGACGATGGCAACGTAGTCACTGCCGCCTACATTGCTGGCGTAACCGCCGATGGAGATACCAACTGAGTTGCCATTGTAGACCACGTTGTTGCGGACGGTGACGTACTGCGATACCTTGCCGGAATGCTCGCTGGCCACTTCGATGTTGAGATCGCAGGCGTAGACTAAGTTGCGCTCGATGACGACGTAGGCGCATGTGTCACAGTAAATACCGTCAGCGTCGTACTGATCGCCTTCGCCGGGGTTGTGGATGGCGCTGATGTTGTAGACTGTGTTACCGCTAATTTCTCCGTACCTAGCATAATCGGAACCGCTGGGGCCGACCCCCTCACCGCCAATGGCGTCGATTCCGATATTGTCGTTGTCGTGGATGAGGTTGTTCGTGATGGTGAAATTGGTAACGTTACCATCGACATTTACGGTTTCACTGTTGCCTGTCTTGAGGCCATAGACCGTGTTCCCGCTGATAACCAGGCCGTTGATGGGCGTGGTTTCCGTCCCATAGGCTGATATCCCGAAAGCGTTGCCATTCTGCTCCGATCCGGTCGTGATGTTGGTGATCGTGTTGTTGAGGATCTGGACGCCGTTGTCTGCCCCTGAAATCCAAATTCCTGCCGGAGTAGCATTGGCGCTCGAGGTCGTATAGTTCTCAATGGTGAAGCCTTGAATCGTGATGTAGTTGACGTCCACTCCCGCTGGGGTAGCGGAACCGATATTCCACAGTCCCTGCGTTTGGGAAGTAGATGGAGTCAGGCCCGTGCCGCTTACAATTGCCCCGCTCTCTCCGATAAACGTAATTGGAGCCGAGGATGTGCCCGAAACCGTGACGTTGATGGATTCAACATACGTGCCTGCTTCTACATCGACCGTGGATCCGGCTGGGACCGTGCTGGCTGCGTGCTGAATCGTTAGCCAAGGAGAGGCCTGCGTGCCTGGGTTCGAATCGTTACCGGTTGGAGAGACGTAAAATGTGCTGCCGGTCGATGGCGTTGGAGTTGGCGTTGGTTTTGGAGTTGGAGTTGGCGTTGGGGTTGGGGTTGGAGTTGGCGTTGGGGTTGGGGTTGGGGTTGGGGTTGGCGTTGGGGTTGGCGTTGGGGTTGGGGTTGGGGTTGGCGTTGGGGTTGGGGTTGGCGTTGGTTTTGGAGTTGGCGATGGTGTTGGAGTTGGAGTTGGCGATGGTGTTGGCGATGGAGTTGGCGCTGGTGTTGGAGTTGGGGTTGGCGATGGAGTTGGCGCTGGTGCTGACCCGCTGGCCGTACCGGAAAGAGGAATGGCGAAGAAGTGGGAGCGGGAGCTGTCCGACCATCGGCTGTAGCTTATGGCCAGCAATCCTGTGAAGGTCCCAGTCGTCGTCGGGGAAAACGTCACACTAAGGTTGGCACTCTCGCCTGGATCCAACCTGAGAGGAAGAGTCGGAGTACTGGCCCCGAAACTTGTGGTGCTCGCTTGCACAGCCGTTATGACTAAGCTCCTCCAGCCTGAATTTGCCACCGCAACCGTGCTGCTCTGACTGCTATCGGGTGCGACCCCGGTAAAGGCGACGCTGGCGGGCGTGGCGGTGAGTCCTTCAGAAAACCTTGACTGGCCAGAACTTACGTCTGCGAGGAAGACTGTGATCAGGGAAGCGAATAAGCACACGAAGAACGTTCTCTGTTTCGGGGACTGAGGGGACACAGGACAACCTTTCCCAGCGTCTGATGCGCTGTTCGATGAGGATTCTGGACGTCTCCCGCGCGGTCGTTGATCGTGAGATTGTAGGAATGAGCCGGCATCTGTTTGGGGAGTACATCCGTGCACAGTTTGGTTGTCTCGAAACGGCGGCACAAGATACCCAAGGTACAGCGAGCAGTTTCATAGGTACGATGTGCCCCAGTAACAAGCGCGCAAAGCACACGAACTGGAGGCAGCCAGAGATGAATTTTTTGGTCGCAACGGAATTATCTAGCGGACGACGCGAACCATATCCGTGCCGAACCGAAGCCGGCATGGATTCTTGACCCCCGCCAGCTTTCTCGTAGTCCGTCTGGGGGAAAAACGTGAGGCTCTCGCATATCTCGGGGGCGATGTGCCATTCGCATCCTGAGCGCGATCCAGCATGCGGAGTCCAGCAGTCTTGAACGTCGTTGCCGGCGAAAAAGAACCGGCCTCGAAAACTTTTCCAGACTCAGCCTCGTCATCGACCTCGGACCGCTCCTCTTCTACGCGGGAGCATTCTAGACTGACTTGATCTTTATGCCGTTCGCTTGCAGGAATTGATGGGCGCGCATGAACTTGTTGTTAGCTGTCACGAGTGTTCCTCGGCTTTTTGGGAAGCCGGTCTACAAATCTGAACCGGTCTAACCGGAGCATGCACGCGAGGGAAGCGCGCCGGCGGCGTTAGCCGTGGGAGTTAAGAAGTCGCTTTGCACCGAACAGTCAGACGAGTTGCTAGCGTCAGACAGGCTGTAGGCAGGAACACTGGTCCATCCGAGGCGCAGCAGAATTCTAACGGCGTGACCAAAGTGTCATCTCAAAGTACTTGCAAGCTCGAGTGCCGCCGAGTTGTAACTATAATTGCCGCCAGGAGAATCCCGGATTGCCTTCGCCTACTAAATAGGTGGGTTCCGGCCTGCGCAGCCCCAAGCCCAGACGCTGGGTAGAAGCCGAGGCAACTCTCGTTCTATTGCGATCGGCACGAGAGGAACCAAGACTGGAAAACCGTTGCGAGGGGGATGTGTCTTCTGCCGCGGCTCAACTCGCCAAGATTCGACCCTCCGGTGCGGATATTCTGCGTTCGCCGGGGCAGAGAACGGTTGTCCTTAGTCTGCTGTTAGTCGCGGCGACTTTTTTGCTCTACGCTCCCGTCGGCCATCATCCCTTCGTCAATTACGACGATAACCGTTACGTTATCCAGAACGTCCACGTGACAGCTGGTCTGAGCTGGGACGGCGTGAAGTGGGCTTTCACCTCTTATGACGAAAGCAATTGGCACCCGTTGACCTGGCTTTCGCACATGCTGGACTGTGAGTTGTTCGACCTCGACCCGGTCGGTCACCATTATTCCAATCTATTTTTGCACGGGCTAAACGTGGTGGCACTGTTTTGGGTTTTGGAACAAGCTACTGGATCCCCTTGGCGAAGTTTCATGGTCGCCGCCCTGTTTGCCTTGCATCCCATCAATGTCGAGTCAGTCGCGTGGATTTCGGAGCGCAAGAACCTGCTCAGCATGCTGTTCTTTATTCTCAGCTTGGGATCCTATCGCTGGTATGTGCGAGGGCCGAACTGGAGGCGTTACGCAACGCTGGCTGGCTCATTCGCATTGGCTGCGATGGCAAAGCCGCAGGTGATAACCCTGCCCTTTGTTCTCCTGCTTTGGGATTATTGGCCTTTCGAGCGCTTTCACTCGGCGGTCACGCCGACCGTTGAGGCACGTCAAGGCGAGAAACGATTTTCCTGGCTGGTACTCGAGAAGGCGCCCCTCTTTGTGATTTCCGCTTTAAGTGGTGTTCTGACCCTCAAGGCTCAGATGGCCGGAGACGCGGTCGGATCTCTTACACGCTATCCGTTTCCACTTCGAGTGCAGAATGCCGTCGTCTCTTACCTTCGTTACCTCAGTAAAGCTTTTTGGCCGTCGCACTTAGCCGTGTCGTATCCATATCCCTTGACCCCATTCGCAGCGTCCCAGGTCGTAGGCGCGCTTTTCGTGTTGGGAGCGATTTCGGTCTTTGTCGTCCGCCTGAGGCATCGTCGCTATTTTCTTGTGGGCTGGCTCTGGTTCGTAGGAACGCTGGTTCCGATGATCGGCCTGGTGCAAGTGGGGGCACAAGCCATGGCTGACAGATATGCGTACCTACCATTCGTCGGCTGCTTTCTGTTGCTCACCTGGGGCGTGGCGGATGGCGCGGAGCTACTGCGGGTTCCATCGCGCCTGGTGATCGCAGGGAGCGTCGCCGTGCTGCTGGCTTTGGCTTTCGTCACCCATCGGCAAATCGGCTATTGGGGAGACAACGTGAAGTTGTGGTCCCATGCCTTGGAGGTGACGAGCGGCAACTACGTCGCCGAGGATGGTCTGGGCGGATTGTTGCTCGAACAGGGTCGGCTCGAGGACGCCATACCTTACTACCGGGCCGCCGTAGCCATGCATCCTTCCGATCCGATCGGCAACCTTAACCTTGGCTTCTATGCGGGGCAACACGAGGATTGGCAAGCCGCTTTGCAGCAATACAGCAAGGTGCTCAGCCTTACGAAGGATCGGCGCATGGATGCAGAGGCGCACCTCAACATGGGATTCATCTACAACCACCTTGGGGAGCTTGATCAGGCAAGAGAGAGCTTTAAGGCGGCGACACAACTCCTGCCCGGGAAAGTCTTGGCTTGGATCGGGCTAGGGATCGTGGCTCAAAAATCAGGAGACTTCGATGGAGCACTCCAGTCCTATACCCACGCGCTCGAAATTCGGCGGTCGGACGTAGGCTATCTTCTCTTGGCCCAACTGTTAGACCGGCGCGGGCAACATGAGCAGGCGGAATCGGCGCTCCAAACGGCAAAAGCTTTGTCGCAGGATTTCCCGGCTGCGCGCCTAACGGCAGACCATCTCCTTGCCCAATAGAAGCTCGCAATGCAGGCTCGACGTAGTACTAACCCTTCCCGTAGCCGATGAGCTACGGGTGTCTGGAGGTTTCGGTGTTCGAGAACTACTTCAGAACGTAAAGATGCAAGCATGGCGGTGTGATGAAGATCAACCTGGTGACCAGATGGCTGCGTGTCCAGTGAGTTCGCGTCAGGGCAGTTTAACTCGGGCAACGACATAAGGGTTTTGCCGTCCGCATTGAACCCGGATCTCGTGTAACTTGGGGTCGGGTTCTACACGGACGGAGGTTCGATTGTAGTCGCCAGCGACTCCAATATGTACACGGTAGAGTGTTTTTTCGAGGAGCGGAAGCTCGGCTGGCTGTTGGACGATGGTGACTCCCTCCCAGTCGATCCCTGCCCAACCCTCCGAAACTCTCCGTAAGACCAGCTGATCGCCGAGTATGGTTTCGTTGTCGGGCAAATCAGTTCGCCAATAAGCGACGCACAGGCCAGAGTATACGACCGCCGCCTCAAGCTCTCCCCCGCCCACGGTCTGGGCCTCATACCGGAAGAATAAAGAGTTACAACTGTCAATCAAAAAATGCTTGACTCTTGCTGGGATATCATTTCGGCTTGTTTTTGTGCGTCTTGAACTCTGCCCTCAAGGAGGGCTCCTACGTAGCTATGGTCGGCGTCATGCAGGGTAGGCTGCTGCCTCCACAAGAAGGTCACGCCGCATCGTTTCCTCGACAGCGATGGAGGGAGGAGTTCGCCATGGCAGCGGCAGTTCCTTTCGACTACCTTGAATGGATTTATGACCTCTACGGACGGGATGTAAATCCGCTCGATGTACCCGAAGGCGTGGCGCTCCTTAGGAACTTCATAGATTCCAGTGGCGTCGGTATTCGCTCTGTATGCCTCAACTATTTCATGGACAAATTGCCGGTATGCTGTACAGATAGAGAGCGCGAGGAACGATTGCGTGAAGTTGCACTGATTCTCGGAAACGCTCGCGCCATCGGGGTTAAGCGAGCGGTGCTTCCTTTTCTCGATACCTCCGCCATTCGTAATAGGGACGACTTTCGCGCGCTAGTCGAACTCTTGACTGCCGCCATTCCATTAGCAGAAGAGAGCGGTGTCGAACTTCATCTCGAGAGTTCACTCAACCCCTCCGAGGTCGCCCGCCTGCTTGATCTGTTGCCACATGGGGTTTTGAAAATTGCCTATGACTCGGGTAATAGCGCGTCTCTTGGTTTCACCCCGGCGGAGGAGTTCTCCGCTTATGGAGAACGCATTGGCAGCGTACACATCAAAGACCGCATGCTCCACGGCGCAACCGTTCCGCTTGGCACTGGCAACGCAGATTTCAAAACTCTCTTTGTTGAGCTGGAAAGGGTCAACTATCGAGGAGATTTCACGCTCGAGGTGGCGCGCGGCACTCCAGGAGATGAGACCGCCTGGGCAAGGAAAAACCTGGCGTTTCTACGAGAGCGCTGGCGCAATTGAGCTTGCCATGCGTGCCAATCGGTGGTAATCGGCTTTGCAGCCGAGGTACATTCGAAGGGAGCCGATGAAGGTTCTGATGGTTGGACTCGGTGCTATTGGGCAGCGCCACCTACGCAATCTACGAGCGATCATTGGCACAGAGTCGGATTTTTTCGCGTACCGCGTGCGCAAATTTTCAGCTGTCATCACCCCGACTTTGCAGTTGGAAGTTGACCGAAATGTCGAGCAGGAAAACGGAGTCCGTGCCTTTGCTGACTTGCAGAAAGCGCTGGCCGAGAAACCAGAGATTGCAGTCATCTGCAATCCGAGCAGCATGCACGTTCCAGTGGCGCTGCAATGCGCACGGGCAGGATGCGATTTGTTCATCGAGAAGCCGCTTTCTAGCAGTCTCGAAGGACTGCCGGAGCTTTTGAGTACGGTCGAGAGTCAGCGGCGCATCGCTATGGTCGGGTACCAATTCCGTTTTCACCCTTGTTTTCAGCGCCTGCAGGAGATTCTTCAGCAAGGCGACTTAGGAAATCTGCTGGCAGTGCGCGCAACCATAGGGGAGTACCTTCCCGGCTGGCATCGCTATGAGGATTACCGCAAGAGCTATGCCGCGCGTTCCGAACTCGGCGGCGGTGTGCTGCTCTCACAAATTCACGAATTTGATTACCTCTACGCGCTGTTCGGTAAGGCTCGCCGTTTGTATACCATCGGAGGACATCTAAGCAATCTTGAAATCAATGTGGAGGATGTCGCCAGCACGCTCATGGAGTGCGAGGTCGGAGGCAGGCCCTTGCCAGTCCATCTGCACCAAGACTATCTGCAGCGCCCGCCCAGCAAGCAGTGCGAGGTCATCGGTGATGCCGGGAGGGCGGTATTGGATTTTCCTTCCCTCTCAGTCGTTCTGTACAACCATGTGGGAGAGGTAGCGAGCCGTTTTCACCTTGAGAGCTTTGACCGCAACCAATTGTTCCTCTCCGAGATGCAGCATTTCCTTGAATGTGTGAAGACAAGGAGCAAACCGGTTGTGGATTTAGGCGAGGGAATATGGAGTCTCAAACTGGCGCTGGCTGCGCGGGAGTCCCTAGCAATTCGTCAAACGGTAGAACTGTCTCCTGAAATCACGGGAGCCTCAAAGACGAAGAATGACGATGCAAAATCCTTTTGATCTTACCGGTCGCATTGCAGTGATTACCGGAGGTGCTGGCTTGCTCGGCGTGCAGCACGCCGCTGCTATCGCCAGCGCAGGGGGGGTTCCGGTGCTGATTGATATTGACCATCGGCGCGCTGAAGAAAAGTCCAGAGAGCTCGCCATCGAATTCGGGGTGGATGCAGTTGGCCTGGCGGGGGACATCACTCAGCCATGCGAAGTCAAGTCGATGTTGGAGCAGGTGCTCTCTCGTTTTGGGCGCTCCGATATCCTTATCAACAATGCCGCCAACAATCCACGCATGGAAGCCAGCCCCGAAGCGAATTTTTCACGTCTGGAAAACTTTCCAGTGACGCAGTGGGATGCTGATCTTTCCGTGGGGCTGACCGGTGCTTTTTTGTGCAGTAAGGTTTTTGGTTCTCACATGGCAAGTTCCGGTGGAGGCGTGATAGTCAACGTGGCATCGGACCTAGCCGTAATCGCTCCCGATCAACGCATTTATCAGCAGGCTGGTCTAGCAGCCCACATGCAACCCGTCAAACCTGTCACGTACTCAGTCGTAAAGGCTGCACTCATTGGCCTTACACGCTACCTTGCCACCTATTGGGCCGACAAGAATGTAAGGGTAAACGCAATTTCGCCCGGAGGGGTCGCAAACAATCAGCCGCAGGATTTCGTCGCGCGACTTACCAATCTCATCCCGCTCGGGCGGATGGCCGAAGTGGACGAATATCGAGGTGCGATCCTCTTCCTCTGCTCCGACGCGTCTTCCTACATGACTGGAGCGAATCTGGTTATCGATGGCGGCCGCACCTGCTGGTGAAGGGTCATTTTCGGGTTCAGATTTTTCATTGCGAGAACCTGAAGGACTGTTCATCCGGTCGTTGAACCACAGGCAGAGCAATGTATCCGCGACGTGGAACACCTCTACGGCCCGAGACGGAGCGGTAATTGAAGTTGCATGCGGTCAGGGGTAGTGCGTTAACGATATGACAACGCACGCTTCAACCAGGCTGAGGATGGAGCTCGGCTCTGAGTCTCCCCAAACCTGACACGACCTAGTCACATATGCCGCAAGCGGTTGTATGATGTGTCCATCCCTATTATCAGTCAAGTGCGCAACGTAGCAAGCTATGCCGTAGACCTGGTGGCAGCATTGGGAATAGAAACAGTATTTACCCTGCCGGGAGGCATGGCGATGCATTTAAACAGAGCCGTGTCCACGCATGGCAGTCTGAAGGCGGTATCATGCCAGCACGAGCAGGCATGCGTGGCTGCAGCAGAAGGTTACGCCAAGGCGAGCGACTTTCGGCGCGCCGGCTTTGCTGTGGTTACGGCAGGACCCGGTGTCTCAAACTGTGTCACTTCGCTGCTTTCCGCTTACGGGGATTCCGCGCCGCTCATTGTGCTGGCTGGACAGATCAAAACCGCCGACATCAACCGTTATGGCACACGCGCCCATGGCACGCAGGAGATTCCTTCCCGGGAGGTGATTTCGCCCTGTGTAAAGACCTTTGTACGACTTGATTGGGAAAAATGCCGTACGCTTTTGGTGGAGGCCCTGTCCGATGCATTCAAGGGCCGTCCAGGCCCAATCTTTGTGGAGATTCCACTCGACGTTCAAGGCGCTCCGATGGAATATTCTGCCGCTGATATCACAAGAGATGTGGAGAGCATTCGCCGTGAAATCTTAGACGATTCGGAGCGAATGTCGAACAAGGAAGGCTTGACATATTGCCTGGAGCGGCTCTTGAACGCTGAGCGTCCCCTTCTTTATGTCGGCAACGGCTGTCGTATTGCTGGAATTGAGGATTCGGTCAGTAGCTTTGTGGCCCAGTACGCAATTCCCGCCCTATTTTCCTGGCTCTCATTAGACATTATGTCGAGCCAAAACCCGTGTTATTTCGGTTGTCCCGGTGGACTCGCACCGATCTCTTCAAACGAGATTCTGTCCAGTGCAGATGTTATTGTGTTTCTGGGAGGGAGGCTCGATTTAGGGACCACAGCATTCCAGCGTGAATCCTTCGGAGCGCAAGCGAAGAGGTACTTCATCGATGTAGACGCCAATGAGCTAGCAAAGTTCAATGGCTTTTCAAACAGCGAAAGCGTTCAGGCTGACCTCCGCTGCTTTCCCACCGTAATTGCACGTTTGACACCGCCCGCCAAAAGCAACGGCGATCCATCATGGCTGACGTGGTGTACCAGGAGACACAAATCTTACTTGCAGGAAGAGCGCAAACGGTTAGGGTCCGACCGTATGACCGTGTACGAAATTGCCCAGCGGCTCTCGCGCTGGTCCGAGAATAAAGTATTTGTGCCCGCAAGCTCAGGGTACGCGGAGGAAACCCTATCACGTTTTTTTGCGCCGGGCAACGGAACGCGGTTTTTCAATGGAGCATCTCTAGGAGCTATGGGTCTGGGCCTGCCCCACTCAATAGGTGCCGCCTTTGGTTCGCCCCGACAGGTGATCTGCCTGGAAGCGGACGGCGGCATCATGCTGAACATCCAGGAGCTGGCGACGCTATCTCATTACTCCCCGAGAGGTTTTGTGTTGTTTGTGTTGAACAACGGGGGTTATGAGTCGATTCGTACTTCACAGTCCAGATATTTTGGCAAAGCAAGCGGTGTTGACCGCGAATCCGGTCTCTTCATCCCCGACCTTTCCCAGCTTGCCCAGGCTTTCGACATACGTTCTGTTCGGGTGCAATCACTGAAGGAATTGGATGCGCTTCTGCCGTCCCTCAATGCCGAGGGCAGCCCCATTATGGTGGACTTGAGGATTGAAAAGTCCGAAAACCGTGGACCTTCCGTTAAGACGATGCTTGACAAAGGCGGTAAGCCATATTCGACGCCACTTGCAGAGTTGAACTGGTGAAGCCTCGCAATGGCGTGGCGTGCAGGCGTTGGGGGGCCTCCAGCTTGATCGGTAGCCGTTAACACGTTGACGGCACAATATATGGCTTGTTACCAGTCCGAGATCTTCAAGATCGTGTCGAGGTTGTAGTACAGCGAGTCGAACACCTCTGCAATACCACTATGTTCGTCCGATTGTTCCGGCTTGCGATCGCGCATGGCAAGAATCAAAAGAAGTCTAATTACCAAGAAAATGACCTTAAGTCAAATGGAATGATAGAGGTGGTGCCGGGAACAGGACTTGAACCTGCACGCCTTTCGGCACACGGTCCTAAGCCGTGCGCGTCTGCCAATTCCGCCATCCCGGCGTGATCATTCGATTGCTAAACTCTAGCTGTCCGCGGCGGTGATTTCAACCGCGTCGCACTAAGCTTTTCAATGTCTCCCACAACATCCAGCCCAGGGAAAGAGCCATGAGGACCAGGCCCAGCAGCAGGCTGGGCACTCCCATGAGAGCATAGCGCCCACTTGCGGAACCGGTGAGTTGCACCGTGCTGGAGTGAAACGGCAGGGCTCCGGTCACACTGAGATTCCCCTGCCAGCCAATCCCCAGGCAGATCAAGCCAAGCAAGATTAGGCAATCGGAGATGATCGAGAGCCATTTGGCATTCATAATATCCGCCAGAATTCAGATGAATTCTAAACGATTCGCCGACTCGCTACCGAATTCTCAGAACTCTTTCCTTCGATCCCTGCCTGCCGTTACACTGATTAACCTATGAACATCCCAACCCAGCCCAACTTCAGCCTGGTGAACACCCCTGAGTATCGGGAACACTATGCCAATAGTGTGCAAGTGCGGGTCAACGTGTGGGACTTCTTCCTGGTTTTCGGCACTCTGCAACAGCAAGGCGAGAACCAAGTAGAAGTACGGAACTTCCAAGGCATTTATCTCAGCCCCCAACAGGCAAAGGCCTTGATGGCGATCTTGCAGCAGAATGTGGCAGGTTACGAGAGCGCCTTCGGGGAGATCAAACTGGATCCGAGGATGGCTACCGGCGGGCCAGTCCATTAGATCGTACGGTGAGCGCGCGTGCCGACTTCCGTCGCTATCCCTTCCCGCTCCTGGTTCTCGTGTTCTTCCTTGCGCTTCTCGTGCTCCATCTTCCTCTGCTGGGCTTGCCCTATTTTTGGGATGAAGCGGGATACTACGTCCCTGCGGCCCGCGACCTGCTGCGCGAGGGATCGCCGATTCCGCTCTCCAGCGTTTCGAACGCTCATCCCCCGTTGGTGATGGCGTATTTGGCTCTCGCCTGGAAGTTCCTGGGGTCGACGCCCGTGGTGACCCGCACGGCCATGCTCGGGATCGCGGTATTTGCTCTTCTCGGAGTGTTCCGCTTGGCGGAGCGGGTGGCGAACCCTGAGGTCGCCATCGCTGCGGTAATGGCGACCGCACTCTATCCCGTCTTCTTTACGCAGAGTTCGTTCGCGCAGCTGGAGTTGGCGGCGGCTGGCTTCACTTTCTGGGGCATTCTCGCCTACGTGGAAGGGCGCCGATGGACAACCGCGCTGTGGTTTTCGCTGGCTGCCCTAAGCAAGGAAACCGCGATTTTGGCTCCCTGGGCCTTATTGCTGTGCCGCCTGGGGCTCGAATGCCGACACCCGCAGGACAAAATCCCTCCCGGGCAAGACCCCGGCTCGCGGCGTGGCCCCCTAGACGCGGTAAACGCCCGGGGTTTCCCGGAAATCGATTTGTCTCGCGGCGATCGCTGGCCGCTGTGGGTTTCTAGTGTTCCCCTGGTCTTCTGGTATGCCTACCACTGGCACCGGACCGGATTCGTTTTTGGCAATCCCGAATTCTTGCGCTACAACCTCAAAGCCACCCTCGACCCCACAAGAATTCTGTTGGCCCTGGGAATCAGGCTATGGCAAGTCCTGGGCTATATGAATCTGTACCTGCTCACCTTGGCCACGCTGCTCGCCTGCTGGCTTCCTCCCCGGTCCGAAGAGGGACGACAGCGCCCGAGGATCGCATGCGATGTGCAATTCTCGTTTCTCGCCGTGATTATCGTTTATATCCTCGCTCTGTCGGTGATGGGTGGCGCGGTGCTGGCGCGCTATCTGCTTCCGGCTCTCCCCTTGATGATGATCCTTGCGATGTCGACGCTGCGCCGCAGAGTGCGTGATTGGCACTGGGTCGTGGCCACGGTGGCCGTCGGGTTTGTGCTCGCGCTCTTCATCAACCCTCCCTATGGATTCTCGATCGAAGATAACCTCGCCTATCGCGATTACATCCTGCTCCATCGACGAGCCGAAACCTGGCTCGAGGCTCACGGTCCGATGGCCCGAGTGCTGACTGCCTGGCCCGCCAGTGACGAACTCACCCGGCCCTATCTGGGTTATGTGAGCCGGCCGTTCGACGTCCTCCGCATTGAAGATTTCACCCTCGAGCATGTATCGGCGGCAGCGGAGATGGAGAGCGGCTTCGATCTGGCACTCGTGTTCTCCACCAAATACGAATCGCCTTATCCCTGGCTCGAGCACTGGCAATTTTGGCAACGATCGAAGATCAAGTTCTTCGGCTACCACCGCGATGTCCGACCGCCAGTGGCCGCCCAGATCTTAGGCGGACGGCTGGTCTACGAAGAGCAGCGGGGCGGACAATGGGTCGGAATCATCGCCATCGAGCGAATCGAACCCGCCCAGGGTTCCGGCGAAAGGTTCCGCCGAGTCATGCCCCGCCGAGCGGCTACCGCGCCATGAGATGACAGGAATAGGTCTTCACGATGAGCCACACTTCTGTTCCCGGTTGCAGTTGCAAGGCATCGCGGGCGGCCAGAGTGAGCTGAACCTCCATTTCCACGCCGCAATCGACTCTGGCCGAGACCATGATGTCCCGTTGCTCCAGGGAAACGACCCTCCCGGGGATGACATTGCGAGCGCTCAGCCCGTAGGGTTCGACGGTCGCGAGCAAAATGTCGCCAGCTCGAATCCCGATGCGCAGGTGGGAGCCGATTTCTGCCCGCACCAGCGGGGTTTCCAGTTCGACCTGGCTATCGGCAATGCGGCAGGTCATCGTGCCGCGATGCTCCTCCGCTACCCGGACTACGGCCTCGAAAATGTTCTCAAAACCAACCAATTGCGCGACCATTTCTTGCCGTGGTGCGGTCATCACTTCGTGCGGTGTGCCTTGGGCAACCATCCTGCCGTTTTCGAGCACAATGACGCGCTCGCCGAGCGCGAACACCTCGTCGCGATGATGGGTGACGTACACAATGGGAATGCGATGCTCCCCATTCCAGGCACGCAGATCGTCGACGATCTTCGACTTCGTGCCCGCGTCCAACCCCGCGAGCGGCTCATCGAGCAGAAGGACGCGAGGGCCAGGGACCAGCGATCGAGCCAGGGCAACTCTTTGGCGCTCCCCACCAGAGATTTCGCCTGGTTTACGTGCGCTCAGGTGCGCGATGCGAAACGATTCGAGCATGGCAGCGGTTCGCTGCAACCGCTCCTGCCGTGACAGTCCCGCCAGGGCATAGGCAACGTTCTTCTCAGCCGTCATGTGGGGAAACAAGGCGAGATCCTGCAGGACGTAACCAACCCCTCGCTGCTCGACGGGCATCTGAACGCCCCGTTCGGAGTCGAAGAAAATGGTGCCGCCGATTGCGATCCTGCCCATGTCGGGCCTTTGCAAACCGGCGATCGAGTCGAGCAGAGTGGTTTTGCCCGCTCCGGAAGGGCCGAAGACAATGGTGAACCCCGGCGCCAGGGCCAAATCGATATCGAGGACGAACGCCGGTTCTGCGCCCAGGATGCGCTTCCGTATTCGGGCAGAGAGGACATCGGCGCCATGGGCGGGCGGCGCCCGGTGGGTAAGATGTGGTTCGACGAGCGGGATCATGGCGTTCGCCATCACCGGGACAACTAACTGCCCGGCGTAACCTGCGAGGCAGGGCCGACCTAGGGCGTTCTAGGACGGATCGTTTCTCATCATCTCCAGGGCCAGGCCCATGGCTTGCGATTCACTCCGTAGACCAGACACAGAGACCAGAACGAAAACGCCAGCAACACCAGCGCCGTCTGGTTGGCGCCGGCGTAGTTGAACGCTTGTACCTGATCGTAGATCTCGATCGACACGGTGCGGGTCACCCGGGGAATGTTGCCGCCCACCATCAGCACAACCCCGAATTCGCCCATGGTGTGGGCGAAGCTTAGCGCCACTCCGGTCAGCAGGCCGGAGCCTGACAAAGGCAACACCACGCGGAAAAAAGTTCGCAAGCGCGAGGCCCCCAGGGTTGCGGAAGCAGCCATGAGCCTTGAATCCACCTGCGAAAACGAGGCAGCCAAGGGCTGCACTGCGAAGGGGAGGCTGTACAGGATCGACCCGATGACAAGCCCCGCGAACGTGAACGCCAGGGTGTGCCCGGTCATCGCCTGCCATGCCCGTCCCAGCGGGCTCCGCGATCCGAGGGCCAGCAGCACGTAAAACCCCAGCACCGTCGGAGGCAGCACGATCGGCATCGCCACCAGGGACTCCACCAAGAATTTCCATCGCCAGCGGGAGTAGGCGATCCAGTAAGCGAGAGGCAGCCCCACGATCATCAGGATGAGCGTCACCAACACCGCCAGTTGGATCGTCAGCCAGAACGATTGCCAGTCCATGCCTCGGCTCGAGTCGGGGAATTGCAGGGTCAGTATACCCAACTGGCAGAATCCGCGGAATCGTGGCCCTCGCCGTCATCGGCCCTCGGGATGTGCAGACCACCAAAGTTCGCTCCCAACCCGCCTGCGATCGGCCCCCAGGTCCAGGCGGCGGTTGCCGATCCCGCGGTCCGTGATCGACGGCTCCGAGAACCGAGACGCGGCGATCACCCCGCATCTCGACATTCTTCGCGAAATTTAAGACCATGAATCTGGCGTATGCCCGACCACAATTCCGATATCGTGGTGATTGGTGGCGGAATCGTCGGCCTGTCGGTGGCGATGCATCTGGCAAAGGGCTTTCCCAGACTTCGGTTGGTCCTGCTCGAAAAGGAAGGAGGCGTAGGACGCCATCAAAGTGGGCACAACAGCGGGGTGATCCACAGCGGAATCTATTACAAGCCTGGTTCGCTGAAGGCCCGGCTTTGCGTGGAAGGCTCCGCTCGCATGCACTCCTTCTGTCAAGAACACGGCGTTCCTCACCGCATCTGCGGAAAGCTCATCGTAGCCACGAGCCGCGAAGAAATACCCGCCTTGCATTCCTTGCTGGAGCGTGGCTGTGCGAACGGGATCAAGGGCTTGCAACTGCTCGACCAGGCACAGGTGCGGGACATTGAGCCCCACTGTGGCGGCCTGGCCTGGTTGCTGGTGCCCGGTGCCGGCATCACCGACTACCGAAAAGTTTGCCAGAAGTATGCGGAATTGGTGGCAGCCCATGGTGGTTCGATCAGCCCGTCGACGGAGGTTCAAGGTGTGGTGCGCCGCGGCGCAGAAACCGTGGTCGAGACAAACCGTGGGCCTTTCCTCACCCGCTTCCTGATCAACTGTGCCGGGCTCTACAGCGATCGGGTCAGCCGCATGGCAGGGGAAAAACCCGCGGTTTCGATCGTTCCCTTCCGTGGTGAATATTACGACCTGCTTCCGCCGCGACGGCATCTGGTCCGTGCCCTGATCTATCCCGTGCCCGACCTTCGTTTTCCATTCCTCGGGGTACATTTCACACGTCGTATCAGCGGCGCAGTCGATGCCGGTCCTAATGCGGTTCTCGCATTCCAGCGCGAAGGTTACCGAAAAACCGATTTCAACCTTCGCGATCTCGCTGCAAGCCTGGCATTTCCCGGCTTCTGGCGCCTGGCGGCGAAATATTGGCGATCCGGCGCGGGCGAGTTCTATCGCTCCTGTTCGAAATCCGCCTTTGTCAAAGCGCTCCAAAAACTGGTGCCGGAAGTGACCAACTCCGATCTTGTCGTCGGCGACTCCGGGGTCCGTGCCCAGGCAGTCGAGCGGGACGGATCGCTGGTCGATGATTTTCAGTTCGCGTGCACCGGAAACATGATGCAGATCTGGAACGTGCCCTCGCCCGCCGCCACCGCGTCGCTTCCGATCGGAGAGGAGATCCTACGTTTGGCCGGGCGATCATGGCTGGGGCAATAAGCCGTCGAGCACTGGTGAGAAGGCCCGAAACCTAGCTCGGACAAGGCGTTTCGCCGCTGAACGGCGGCCAGCAAGCGCGGGGAACTGGCCGCATCCGTCCCCAACGTTAGCACCAACGTGCCATTTACAATGGCGAAGTATGAGAATAAAGTCCCTAGGTATTGTTGCTTCGCGAAGGCGACTGTGGGGAGTGCATTCTTTCCCGGTTCGCTTGTCTCCAGGTTTCACCGTTGATTACGACTCGCTGACCGCTGCCCTTTGGGGAGAAGCTTGTGGGTTATCCAATCAGCTTACCGGAAGTTACCGAAGCAATCCGAGTGCTCGCCGCCGACAGCAACCGGATGAATAGCCAGTTGCTCGCGACCGCCCTCGAACGGGACAAGCGCTTTCAAGTGCTGGATCCTCCCGCAGACGGGCAGGAAATCCTTGCCGATGTGATGAACAAGAGGCCGACGGTCGTCGTGCTGAGCGCCGAGATCGACGGAAATCCACGCAAGGGATTCGATTTGGCCCGCGAAATCCGGGCCCTGCGCCGGGAGATTCAAGTGGTGATGCTGCTCGACTCCTCCGAACGCGACCCGGTGCTCGAGGCTTTTCGCGCCGGGGCACGGGGTGTGTTCTCCCGCAACGACTCGCTCAAATCCTTGGCCAAGTGCATTTGCTGTGTAAGTCAAGGGCAGGTATGGGCCAATAGCCGGGAGCTTCGCTATCTACTCGACGCCGTCGGGGAGGCTCTGCCGATGCGAGTGATCGACGCGAAGGGGAGAGAGCTGCTGTCGCGACGGGAACAGGACGTTGTGCGTTGCGTAGCCGAAGGTCTTTCCAACCGGGAAATTGCGCAACGGCTCGGGCTGACCGAGCATACGGTCAAGAACTATCTGTTCCGCATCTTTGACAAGTTAGGTGTGTCGAAAAGAGTGGAGGTGGCGCTCTACGCCTATAGCCTGGGTGGACCTTCCGCGCATCCTACCGTGGCTGGCCGCAGGGACGGAAACAATCGGCCCTCGGCTAGTTTGCCCCAGGCCGCCTCGCCCGCGGGAATGAGCCCCGCGAAAGCTTCCGTCACTCCACCGTAGCTTCCGAGCTCCGCGCCCGCCCGCGTCACTGCCCTGTGCTCGACAGAGGAGACGATAGTTCGATGCCCGCGCTCTCGATCCGCGCACCGCAGCTGGAGGTCAAAATATCGAGATCCTCCATCACCTCGGCGGCCACGTCCATGTCGACGACTCTTTTCTGCAGCGCATAGGTTAAGGAGAGCGCGTTAAAGCAGAAATTGTTCACATTCCGGGGAGCCCCCTGGCTGAATGTTGCAATGGCTTGGTACACTTCGGGCGTGAACAACGGATCCCCTTTGTAGCCCGCCACCTTCAGGCGATGCTCGATGTAGTTCTTGATTTCCCCTGAGGGCAGGGGCTCAAGGTGCACGATCGAAACTCGTTTTCGCAGTTGCGCCAGATCCGGCATCTCGAGCGTGTCTGCCAGTTGCGGCTGACCGGCGAGAATGATGTGCGTCAGATTGGCGGCGGGCGTCTCAAAGGCGGAGAGCAATCGCACCGTCTCAAGCACCTCCGGCATCAGGTTCTGGGCCTCATCGATCACGATGATCATGTGTTGTCCTGCTCGAGCCTGGGCGAGGAGACGCCGGTTGAACTCCTGGCGATCCCCTTCGTAGCCGAGCAGGAAATGCAAGAACTCGCGAGAGTTGCACTGGGTCTGAAAGACAAACGCGGTATGGGCTGAGGTGCGAAGTCTTTCCATTAGGTAGAACAGAATCGTGGTCTTTCCCACACCGGGTTTGGCGATCAGGCCAAGGAAATTGCGATCGGCCTCGATGCCACCGTACAAGGAAGTAAGCACTTCGCGATGACCGGCGCTCAAGTAAAGGAAGCGGGGATCGGGTGTCACTCCGAACGGCTGCTCCCGTAAGCCAAAAAACTTTAGAAACATGCCTGCTCCCCCGCTCTTATGCGGGAAACACCCGACACATCCTAGGCAGCCGGTTGCAGAGACTCACGGTAGATTGCCCGTTCGGGGCACAGCTGAAATTTGCTGGGGCGGCGCGTCCTCGAGAACCATGGCGACGGCCTACGCGACTACACCTTGACCGGACCGAGTCTGGCAACCGGGGGATACCAGTCATAGAGTAATCGTCAGCGCTTCCGGCGATGAATCGACTTCAGGATACCGATGACTGCCACGAGGGCCTGGTTCTTTACCCGACGCGACGGCCACCGTCTGCGCCAAGATCCTGCCAAGATCGCTGCCGGAACGGAGAAAGCCAATCTTGGGTACTCGCGCACACTCTGCCGAGATCAAGGCAGCCTGAAGTTCACCGTCACCCGTGTGCGAAAATCCTCTGCCTGGCCTTCGTGGACCAGGGGTCGGAAGCGCCACTGCCGGACAGCCGCGGAGGCCGCCGCGACCAGCTGAGGATTGCCGCTGATGGGCGCGAGTTTGTACACTGCGCCTTCGCGCCCGACCCACACGTCGAGCACGACCGAGCCCTGCGTTCCCCCCATTCTGGCGGCCTGCGGATATACCGGTTCCACCCGGTTCACAATGTGTTGTTCAGCTACCAGCGGAGAAATTGTCAGTGGAGCTCTCGTTACCTCTTTTTCGGTGGCGGGTTGGATTTCTCCACCAATGCCCTCCGGCAACGGGCTCGTCCCGGCGGGCATGCGGAATATCTCCTTTCCGTCACGAAAAACCTTCAGATCGCCATTGGCTTCGTCCCCATCGGTCGCGTGGGAATCAAGCGTGAGGTCTGCATAGGGATTCGTTCCCGCGGCGGCATTCGACGACACTCTCGGCGCCGGTGTCCCGACCTGCGCTTGGCTGACTCGGGGATGAGTTTTAGCAGCATGGCGCGCGTGCCATTCGGAGCGATCGAGCATCCAGCCCAAGGTGGTCGCGAGCAGAACCAGCGACACGAGCAATATGTTCGACGAAAAGTCTCGTACCTTAATCTCGCCAGCTCCTCCGTTGTGGTCGGGAGTGCTCGCCTGAGCCACCGGTTCCCGGCCTCCCTTTCGCGGCTGCATCGCCAAATCTAGGTTGCCCCCGGAGGCCTGGATTCGCTTGGTCCACTCCAGCTTATCGACGATCTGTTGCAGGAACATGCTCAGAACCCCGGCTTCATGATCGCTGAAGGCATGGGGGAGAGGCGAGAGAACCTCGAGGATACCAATCAGCTCCTGCCCTCGCATGATTGGAATTAACAGGATGGAGCGGATTCCGAGCCGCCGACAAAGTTCACCGTCCACGCGAGAATCTTGGTGCGCATCATCACAACGTTGACATTCCTTGCTTTCGAAGCAGGCCGCGGATAACTTCGAATGCCAATCCAGGCGCATCCCCAAATCCGGAGCGCTCTCGCCCGTTCGCGCACGACAGACGATCTCCCCGTTCTGCACCAGCCCGATCGCTGCACTGGTAGCAACCGCCGCGGCGCAGGCATGTTGCAGCAACTCGTAGAGCGCAACGTCCAGCGCAATTTCGGCCGCCAACGAGACATCCGTCAGAGTCGACAGCGCGTTGAGGGATTGGGAAAACGAGAGATCATCGTCCGGAACGGGGCGATAGCTCTCCCGCATGCCGGGACTGTGCCGCGACTCGCGGGGTCCAGGGTTGCTCGGGCGAGAAGCGGATTTATGGGCCTTTGATCTCAGCGAACGGGAAAACAGCCGATGTGCCACCCTAAGTCTCCCAGCATCTGCCACCTAAATGAGGCACGACTGAGCGGAGTTTCCCCCGAAATCTTCGGATTGTCAACAGGCAAGCCACGAGCGCTGTGGAAAGACAACCGCCTTCGTGCCCACGCCGAGGCTTTATTCCTTGTGATTGCTACCTCTTATGGGCGATGACAAGGATCTAGAACGAATTCCCCGCGGCAGGTTCAGCAGGCACACGAGTTGATGGCCAGAACCGCGCCATGCATGCCCCGACTCGAGGCCCGGGGCCGGCAACACCGCGTATGATATGCTATGATGGTACCATCATGATGGCACGAACCCAGATCACTCTGGAGCCCGAGCTGCACCGACGCGCCCGCCAACGTGCCAGTGATCTTGGTATTTCGCTCGCGGAATACTTGCGGCGCCTGGTGGCGCGTGATCTTGACCGTCCTCGAGCGCTCGGGAACGTGGCTTGCGTTTTCGATCTCGGCAGTTCCGGAGACCCGGATATGGCTCAGAATCAAGACAAGAGGATTGCCGCCGCTTTTCATTCGGCTGCTAAGAACGATCGCAGCCGTTGACCGCGTCTCCACCATGAGTCTGTTCGTCGCCACATCGATCTGGTACGCAGCAGCCGACTCGGCCGACGCCAGCAACACCCGCGCGAAGGCTATTCTCGAGTCAGGCGAGCAGCTCGTCACCACCGACCATGTGCTGGTAGAAACCTGGATGTTGCTGCGATACCGCATCTCAAGCCTTGCCGCGGAACGGTTCTGGGACGGCCTCGGAAGCGGGGTAGCCACAATCGAGTCCGTGGGGATGGCGGATCTAGAAGCCGCCTGGCAAATCGGACTCTCCTCCGGCACCCACAACCTCTCGATCGTGGATCGAACTAGCTTCGCTGTGATGCGCCGGCTGGGGATTGAGCGGGTGGCTTCGCTCGATGACGGCTTCGCATTGTTTCGTTTCGGTCCAAAGCGGCGCCAGGCCTTCATCGTCGTCCGATAGCGCGTTGGCCGAGATCCTCGAAAGCACTTCCGCAGCGATCATCGAATCACCCCGGGACAGAGGCCGGGGAAGATCCGAGCAACGCCGGGCTTGCGTTCGTGGGGAGGCCGTGTTCGAAGACGTCTCTGTGCTCCCGTGTTGTCAGTGCGTTGGCTGTTCTTTGGCCGAAACTTGCCTCGGCCGCGGTCATCGTCCAGGGGACGATCGCGACCGCGCGCCTCCTCCCGGCGGAACAAAGCTGATACAGTATTTCTGGAAGTCTCGGAAGGATGACGGACGGTCGACTGGAGATTGGGATGCGGGTTGCGGTGGTGGGATCGGGATACGTGGGACTGGTCGCAGGAGCGTGTTTCGCCGATCTTGGCCACAGCGTTCTCCTGGTGGACAACGACCGGCAGAAACTGGCCTGCTTAAAGGGTGGTGAGGTAACCATCCACGAGAAATTTCTGCCCGAACTGCTCGACCGCCATCGCGGCCAACGGCTGCAGTTTTCTGACGATTTGCATGCCGCCGTACTCGAAAGCGATGTGGTGTTTATCGCGGTGGGAACGCCGCCGACCGAGCAGGGGGAAGCCGATCTCTCCTATGTGGAATCGGTAGCCAGAAGCATTCCGGGCGCGATTAACGGATACAAGGTCATCGTCGAGAAGAGCACGGTACCGGTCTACACCAGCGAATGGATCCGCAAGATCATCCTCCGCCATGCCGCGGATCCCGATTCCTTTGACGTCGCCTCCAACCCGGAATTTCTCCGGGAAGGGAGCGCGGTCACGGATTTTCTTTTTCCCGACCGGATTGTCATTGGTGCTGATGACGAACGTTGCGCCTCCGTCCTGCGCACTCTCTACGCTCCCCTCACCGACGGCAGCTACTACCAACGCGCCGACGCGATTCCGCGACCCGATCGAGCCCAGATTCCCCCGCCGCTCATCGTGACCAGTACCAAGAGTGCAGAGCTGATCAAACACGCCTCGAACGCCTTCTTGGCGATGAAGATTTCCTTCATCAACGCGGTCGCCTCGATTTGCGAGGCGGTGGGTGCCAATGTGCAGCAGGTATGCCAGGGAATCGGCAGCGACAGCCGCATCGGACACCGTTTCCTGAATCCTGGCATTGGATACGGTGGTTCCTGCTTTCCCAAGGATTTGAAGGCCTTCCGTGCCGTCGCTCGGGAGTGCGGATACGACTTTCGCCTGCTCGACGAAGTCATGCATATCAACGAGGAGCAGCGGCAACGCTTCCTGCGCAAGGTGCGCAGCGCCCTTTGGACCTTGCGCGGCAAGCGGTTGGCGGTCTTAGGGCTGGCCTTCAAGGGGGGCACGGATGATGTTCGCGAATCCCCGGCCATCCTGCTGGTCCAAACCTTGCTGCAGGAGGGGTGCGACATCGCGGCCTATGACCCGGCCGCCGAAGCGCGGGCCCGCGAAGTCTTGCCTGCGAATGTGCAGTTTGCCGAAAACCCCTATGCTGCCGTCCACGGCGCCGACGCGCTCTTGATTCTCACCGAATGGGACGAGTTTGCGGCGCTCGACCTCGAGCGGGTGCACCGCGAAATGAAATACCCAATTGTGATCGACGGACGCAATCTGTACGACCCGGAGTCCATGGCGGGGCTGGGCTTCACCTACTACAGCATCGGCCGGTCGGCGGTCACCCCGGATGTCCGATCGTTCCCGACCAACGCTCCGCCCAGGGCAGTTGAGAACTCATGAGCGCAATGCGCGCCCTGGTAACCGGCGGCGCCGGTTTCCTCGGCTCCCACCTCTGCGATGCCCTGCTTGGAGAAGGGTATTCGGTAATCGCCCTTGACAATCTGCTGACCGGGCGAGAAACCAACCTGCGGCACCTGCGGAATGAGCCGCGATTCGAGTTCCGCAAGCTGGACATCAACGATCCCTTTGATTGCGGCAAGCTCGACTACGTCTTTCACTTCGCCTGTCCCGCAAGCCCGGTGGACTACATGCTGCACGGCATCGAGACGCTCAAGGCCGGTTCGGAGGGCACGCGCCATACCTTGGAAGTAGCCCGCAAATACGCCGCGAAATATCTCATCGCGTCCACCTCGGAATGTTACGGCGACCCCTTGGAACATCCCCAGAAGGAAACCTATTGGGGGCACGTCAACCCCATCGGCCCGCGATCGGTTTACGATGAGGCCAAACGCTTCGGCGAGGCGCTGACCATGGCCTATCATCGCTATTACGAGCTCGATACTCGCATCGTGCGCATCTTCAACACCTACGGACCGCGGATGCAGCTCAAGGATGGGCGGGTCATTCCCAACTTCATGAAGCAGGCGCTTCGGGGCGAGGACCTCACCGTGTATGGTCAGGGCCGCCAGACGCGCAGTTTTTGCTATGTCAGCGATGAAATCGAGGGATTCCTGCGGTTGGCTAAGTCGTCCGAGCACTTGCCGGTTAACATCGGGAACCCCACCGAGTACACGATCCTCGAATGTGCACAACGCGTGCTGGCCATCACCGGATCCAAGAGCAAAATACGTTGGGAACCGCTGCCGCCCGATGACCCCAGGCAACGCTGTCCCGATATCAGCAAGGCAAAAGCGTTGTTGGGATGGGAACCGAAAGTTGACCTGGAAACCGGCTTGCGAAGCTCCCTCGAGTATTTTCGCCAAGCCGTGCTCGAACCGGCCGCAACCGGCAACTAAGGCCACACTTCCCCGGCGCCCAGCTTCAGCCTTTCACTTCAGATTCCGATTCGGCACAAGCGATGAGTTGCTCGACCTGGGGGCCCCCTTCCTGGTTGAGCGTGAAGCGCACTCCCATGCCGTATCCGGGATTCATGCTTTCGACCCTCCCCGCCACGCACACTTTCCCTTTTGCCGTTCGTACCACGATGGTGACGATGGTTCCTTGGGGAAAGGGTTCGGGGGTTTCAATGTAGCAGCCACCCGTACTGATGTCGCTCAGCGTCGAGCGGTGCGGCACGCTGCCGTCCTCACCATAAACCTCGGCCCCGAGCGAGCACGCCCGCCGCGGCAGATTACGGCGATCGGCGGTACAGGCCGATAGTAGTCCGAGTCCGGCCGAGAGCCGCGAATTGACGTCGTCGGGCGCGAGAGCTTTCACGGAGGGCGGGCCCGAGGGCGCCGGGATGACGTGTTGCTCGACCCAGCGGTGCAAGATCCGCTTCGACGTTTGCGGCACGTTTAAGAAGCGGATTCCTACCCGACCGGTCCGATCCTCCCACATCACTTCTCCTGAAAGTCGAACCAGTGATTCGCTCTCCTCCAGGGAAAACTGCAGGTAGGCTTTGCACGCCGGCGGCAATTGCTCTTGGCTGCGCAGCCCCAAGCCACTCTCGCTCAATTCGAGCAACGTGGCCTCTGCCTTCTCCTTGCCGGGAAAATCAAGGAGTGCCTGGACATGAACCGGGATGCGAGGTGTGATCCGCCGCTCTTGCCGGATCAGCCCCCGGGCAGCCCGGAGGCTATCGAGCGCCCGTTCCCGTGAAACCGGCTGGTAAATGAGAAAGTCTGCTCCCTGGGAAAGGACCTCGCGCGCTGGGGACTGGCTGCTGACGAGCGCGATTACGATGGCATTGCCGTTCTCTGGCAGCCTCCGCAATTGAGCAATGATGGAAAGGCCGGAAGCTTCCTCCTGGCAGTCCACCACCACCGCGTCAAAGTGCCGCACACGCGCGGAGGCCAGTGCAGCCTTCGCGTTCGTCGAGACCTCAACCTCGATATCGAGATCCTGAAGAACCCGGCTGAGCACATCGACCGCTTCGGCCTCTGCGCACACCAAGAGTGAGGTGAGCGCCATGATGCCTGCATCGTAAGTTCCGAAACCCAGGGAGCGCAAGTTACCGAGGATCATGGCACATCGTCGGTTCCACCACGCACGATCCTAGCCCAGGGCGGCGGGAACAAGGCGCCCTGGCTGCCCGCAGGCAATGTTTCAAAGGAGATTCGCCGGATTCCTGATGCCAAAGTGACCGGAGTTACCAGTCAAAATTACCTTACGAAAGGCCAATGGCCGCGTGGGCCCTTGGTTACTGGACGCCTTTCCGACGGCTCCATAGCATGAATCGACGATGTGAGCTCGACCGTGGCTCACATTCGCGCGCTCCTTCTGACGCAGGATCTGCGCCGAGCGCTGCGAAATCCAGCGGACAAACTCCCCCGGAAACACTTATGCGTTCAGGCAGAATGCGCGGCTTCTCGCAACAACATTCCGTGACCTTCAGCAATGCGGCGCTCCCGACCGACGTAACCTACACAGTCGCGAGCAGCATACCGACATCGGCCGCTGCAGTCCGGGACGGCTTTGCTTCAGGGACGAGCGCCATTGCTTTTGATCAGGGTGTTTCTGGCGGCGTGACCAACGTGATCTATACCCCATTTCGAAACCGTACCAACGTGTCCGGTAGTAATCAGGGTAAGGAAGACGTTCGTAAGTTGCCACGGCCAATTTATCCCAATAGTCTTGATCAGCGATCTCCCCAAGGCCACGACTGGGGTCGTGTTAGTTGGGCCTGCAGGCTTCTGAGAGGATGTCAATGACGCAAGCAAGACGGAGTGTCCGCGGGGAACAGAGGACCCTTGTCTGCGCAAAAATCCTTCGGTCGGGACGTGGATTCTCCCTGCTCGAAATGATGATCGTCGTCTCCATCGGGGTCATGGCGTGTGTGAGCTTGATTGCTCTGCTTCCTCTGTTGCGGAAGAACCACTTGGACCAGGGTTATGACAGCGTGCTGTCGGTGCTGCGCACGTACAGGAACCTGGCCATCACTCAGAGCAACCGCTACATCATCGTTCCCTCGGCTCCGGGAACCATCACGGTGCAGCTCTGGGGCTACTCCCCGCCACCCGCCACGTCGCCCGCTCCGGTGACTGTGGCGACCTACACTCTGCCAACGGACATTCAGTTCGCAGTGCAGACCGGCTTTCCCAGTTCCGGCCCGGATGGCTTCGGTGCCGGGACCACGGCCATCTTCTTTAACGCATGCTCGGTCGTCGAGTCCGGTAACCCTTGTCTGATCTTCTACCCAGACGGTTCATCGCAAGACGACGCGGGTAACTTCAACGGCGGGGTTCTCTACATCACGCAACCATCCACCAGTCTGTTGAGCTCGCGGGCTGTTGACGTGTACGGCACAACGGGCAGAGTCCGGGGCTGGCGCCTCTACTACGTGAGTGGAGCTTACACGTGGGAGCAGCAATGACGCAACCCATTTTACGTCCATCGGGACAAAGCGGATTCACCCTCATCGAAGTCATGATTGCCATGGCGATCATGTGCATCGGAATCGTCGCCTTGGTCGCGGTTTTTGGCACGGCTGTCCAGGCGACCCAGAACTCCGAGGAGAACCTGATCGCACGCGAGAAGGCGTTGCAAGCGCTGGAGAGCGTCTACACCGCGCGCAACACGACGCAGCTCACATTTGCCCAAATTGCCAATGTCGCGAGCGGCGGCATTTTTACCAATGGGGCTACGCAATTGCTGTGCGCCGGGCCCGACGGTTTGGTCAACACCAGCGATGACGTCAACTGCACCGGCAGCGGTCCCTGCGCCGCAGGACCCGAATGCGTCGTTCTTCCCGGGCCCGACGGCATTCTGGGCACTCCGGATGACGTGGCGATGAGCCTAGCCAACTTCACCCGCCAGATTCAGATCAATTCCGTGCTGGAGGCCGACGGCGTTACCCTCAACCCCAACCTGAAGCAGGTCGTCGTGACCATCACTTACACTCGGGGCGGAAGTTCGGTTCCCATCACTTACACCGTGAACGCCCTGGTTTCGGCCTTCCGCTAAAGGCCAGGGGACAGAAGATGAGGAAGAGACAAAAACAAAACTCGGCAGTTGGTTTCACGATGATCGAATTGATGGTTTCCCTGGCCCTAGGCCTGATCGTAATGGCCGCCATGGCCACCCTGTTCAAGACCGGCATGCAATCCGCCATTCTGGTCACGCAGCGGGCCGAAACCCAGCAGAACATGCGCGCTGCCGTCGATCTCATGGTGAAAGACATCACCATGGCCGGCGCTGGTCTGCCCACGGGAGGAATCCAGTTGCCGACCGGAACCGGAAACCTAGGCCTCTCGAAGTTTGGCTGTGACCTGACCGGGACCTGCCATGTCGTAAACAACACCTACCCAACGGGCAACCAAATGTACGGCATCATTCCCGGTTATTTGAACGGTGTGGAAGGCGGTTCGACGATCTCGGCCGCACCCTCTGCGGTCAACGACAGCGTTACTGTGATCTACGCCGACTATAACTTCCCCCTGTGGGAGTACAACGTCACCTTCGCCAGCAGTACGAGCGGAACCAATGTCAATCTCGCGCCGAACTCTGCCTACTCTCCCGCCCCGCCGGCGATCACCTCCGGGGGAGGAATCAACGTCGGCGATCTAATCATGATCTCGGGTGGAGGTCTGACGGCCGTGGGCGAGGTATACTGCGGCTCACCTACCGCAACTTCTTGCCTTACCTCGACCGCGATGGAGTTTGCCGGCTCTGACCCGCTGAACATCAATCAGAATGCCGCTGCCTCGGGCAACCTGAAGGCCATCGCTGCTCTCGAGGGAACCTCGACCGCGGTCACCGCCTACCGGCTGTTCGCGGTAACTTATTACTTGACCGTGCCCAGCGCCGCTGGCCAGACTCCGCGCCTGATGCGTCAGGTCAACGGGTTGACCCCGGTGCCTGTCGCGGACGACATCATCAATCTGCAATTCACGTTTGACGTTTTTAACTCCTCGACCAACGTCCTCGATTCCAATGAGCCTAACCCTATCGGCGAATCCGAATCCCCAAACCTGATCCAGAAAGTCAACCTCGTGGCGATGGGGCAAAGCATCCTCAACCAAGGCAACTCCCAGAACATGTATTTGGCCACGGACGTTAACGCAGGCAATATGACATTTCGGCAAAGGTATTAGTGCTTGGTTCTTGGGGGGAGGAGACCAAACATGGGAGTAGGGGAACACATGGGAGTAGGGGAACACATGGGAGTAGGGGAACACATGGGAGTAGGGGAACACATGGGAGTAGGGAAACACATGGGAGTAGGGAAACACATGGGAGTAAGGAAACACATGGGAGTAGCGAAACATAGTTCGCAGGGATATACACTGATCGCGGCGCTGCTGATTCTTGTGCTGCTGTCGGGGGTGGCGGCGGGCCTGATTTTCCTGGTCGACGATGAAACCAAAATGAGTGGCAATGACCTCGAAGCCAATCTGGCTTACTACGGCGCCGAATCAGGCATGGAAAAACTGACCTCGGACCTGGCCAATTTGTACCAGTCCACTCAAAACCCCACAAGCTCTCAGATCCAAGCTCTGGCCAACGATTATCCGAGCTCGGCCATGGTCGGCGCCATGAACTACACCGAGACGATCACCTACTCCACCAATTCGAACGGCCAGCCGAGCAGCAGCTACAGCACGATCCCTTCGGGCAGCGAACAGGGGCTCTACGCCCTCACCGTCCCCATGACCTTGCAAGTCATTGCCTCCCGTCCCGCGGGCGCCACGGTCAATATGACGCGCCAGGTGGAAGTGGCACTCATTCCGGTGTTCCAGTTTGGCGTGTTCTGCACCTTTGACTGCGTCTTTATGCCGGGTCCCAATTACAGCTTTGGAGGCCGGGTGCACGCCAACGGGAATCTTTTCATGGGCGGCGCAAACAACATGGTCTTCGGCGATCATCTCTCTGCCGCCAAACGGATCATCATGGACCGGTTCGAGAGTAACTACCCTGCTTCACCCGACATGGGCGGACATGTGTGGGTCCCCAAGGCGGCGAGCGGGTGCGCCATGCACAGTTTTCCCCCAACCGGCAGCAATTGTGTGGAACTGCCCGACGTCGGAACCGTCCCTGGCGACGCGAGTTGGAGCGGCGGGATACCGCCAACCGGCGCGGCCAACGGCAGCTTCTCCACCATCGCCGCGGGAACCTTCAATGGATACTTGAGCGACGTGACCACCGGTGCCACGGACATTGAGATGAGCTTTGTGCAGAGTAACTGCAACACTAATCCTCCGCCCTGCACCGATCCCATTGCCATCATTCGCAAACCTCTAGCCGGGGAAGGCACTAGCGGCTCGCTGCCCACTGCGCGTATGTACAACAAGGCGCAGGTCCGGGTACTGCTGGCCGACACGCAAGCCGATCTTCATCCGGAACGCGGACTACTCACTGACGGCCAGGACATCCAGTTCTACAGCACCAACAACGCCTCCTACACCGTCCCGCTGACCAGCGGCACCGGCGTTGAGTACCTTGGCGTGGCCACGGTCGGTTCGAACGGATGGGTCGCTCCTTATCTGAGCAGCGGCGCGAGTGGCTGGACCACTTATCCACTGCTGGGAGAGGTGACGACCAGCAGCCTGCCAGCCAACGGGCAGGGCGCTTGGATTCGCGTGGAATACCTCAACAACAGCGGCCAATGGACGGGAGTTACGACCGAGTGGCTGGGCCTGGGCTTCGGCCGCCAGTTCGGCACCCCGCCCACCGCCCCCTACGGATCCTCGTCCGGGACCAATACGATTAACCCGGAGGCCATCCTGATTATGCACCAGTTACGGCCGGGGCTCGCCGCATCGAGCGCCAGCGGCACGAGCTCGACCGGCAGCTGGTATCCCATCAATTTCTACGATGCGCGGGAAGGCGAAATGCGCGATACCTCGCAGGCGTCAGAGTCCTGCTCGGTCAACGGCATCATGAACGCAACCGAGATCGACGTCGGCAACCTGGCATTGTGGCTGAAAGGCACCATTGGCAGCAGCGGAGCTAGCGTCAACTACACCAACCAAAACGGCTACGTTTTGTATTTTTCCGATCATCGGGGAATGCTGACCGATCCTAATGCATCCAACGGAGGACAGACCCCCGCCGGCGTCATCAGCGGCGAGGCCGGACTGGAAGACGTGGTCAACTCCTCGGAGCCGAGCGGGCTTCCCCCTGATGGTCTACTGGAGGGCGCCACCTATTACAGCTTTTCCCCCGAGGACTCTGATCTGAACGGCAAACTGGACAATTGGGGCGAGGTGAACATCGGCTATGGCTTTGGTGTGAATACCAACACCAACCCCCTGAATTCCTACGTTCGCGTCTCCAATTGCGGCAGCACCGCGGATCCTGCGAGCTCCACCTCCCCAGGCATAGCTTTAGCCAATGCGGTGACCGGGGCGCGTCACGTTCTGAAACTGGTGGATGGCGGCATGAACAGCTCGGGGACAAGCTACCTGCCGATGATGCCGTCCGGCAGCGGTTGCAGCTTTACCTCGAGCGGTGCCGGCTGCGGCGGCTTCACGGTTGCGTCGGAGAACCCGGTGTACGTCCAAGGAAACTACAATAGCAGCTCCTCTGACCCGTGGTGGAGCACCGAGACTAGCGCCACGCCGAGCAACAATACACCGCATGCCGCGGCCTCCATTGTGGCAGACGCGGTCACGATATTGTCGAACAACTGGTCGGACTTTAACAGTCTTGTATATCCCACGGCTGAGGGTAGCCGCGCCGCCTCGACCACGTACTACCGGATGGCAGTGGCTTCCGGCAGTAACATTGCCTGGCCGGCGCCCGGTTATGGGACCGCCGGGTGGTCCATTGCAACCGGGTGGGTCATTGCCACCGATGGCGGAGAAATCGAATTCCTGCACTACTTGGAAGAATGGAATGGCCAAACCATAAACTACTTGGGCTCCCTCGCTAACCTGTGGCACTCGGAGTACGATACGGGCACGTATAAGTGCTGCACCACCGTTTACGATCCCGGCACCCGTAATTATGACTTCGACACGCTCTTTCTGAACCCGGCCAACCTGCCGCCGGGCACGCCGATGATGCAGGACGTAGACAACCTCAGCTATCATCAGAACTTCACCCCGCAGTAATGGCATGCACTCAATCCGTCGCCCCGGCGCCTTCCGGCAGCCGGGGCGTTTTTCTTGGCACACGAATTCTTCCGTCGAAGCCGAGACTGCAAGTTCAGAGGCAAGGCTGCGCTACGGCTGAGGAAGCTCGCTTGCAGGATAGGAACAAAACCCTATACCAAATACATGCGTTCACGAAGAATAGGCGGCTTTTCGGAACGGCTCCTCAAGGTCGGCCATGAACTCGATCACCCCCCGCCAAAATGAGCGTACATTGGCCGGTCAAACTGAACTTCCTTTCGCTTTGTTCCCGAGTCCACTATGTTGCGCGGGAGGCCTGTCAAGGGTCGAAATGAATGCCCTCCGGGCGCCTTTGACTGCCTTTCCGCGCCGGCTCGAGAAGTGTTGTCAATTTTTGCTCGACCAGGCCGACGACTTCATAGAGGTGACGAAGGTTACTTCCAGCCGAACCCTTCTGTGTAATCGGCGCGCAAGAATCTCCGCGTACAATCCTTTGCAGCAGGACCTGGGCCGCGCTGACAGATCGCCCCATTGCCATGTCAAAAGCCGGAGCAAAGGCCAGGAGTCGTAAAACAGTATGGATCTACCGTCCAGTGTTGGACTTGGTGGTGGGATGCGGCGCGTGGTCAGTTCCTCTGTTACTACTTGCTTATTTTTCTTCCGCCAGGAGTACCCTTGCCTGGTCGACCGCTTTCTATGCCCTTGCCCTGTTCCTCAACTATCCGCATTACATGGCGACGATTTACCGCGCCTACCATACGGAGGAAGATTTCCGAAAATACCGGACTTTCACGGTTCATATCACGCTTCTGCTGGCCCTGACGGTAATCTGGTCGCACTTCTGGCTGCGCGCCCTGCCTTGGATCTTCACCGTATATCTCACTGCCAGCCCCTGGCATTACAGCGGGCAAAACTACGGCTTGTTCATGATGTTTGCGCGCCGAGCTGGGGCCCGGCCGAGCTCGAGCGAGCGGCGCGCACTCTATTCCGCATTTCTGATCTCCTACGCAATCTTGTTTCTGAACTTCCACACCGGACCTTCTCTCGATCCGCTTTTCGTCTCGCTCAAACTTCCTGTGGCGATAAGCTCGCCCGCACAGGTGCTCCTCGCCATTGCATTCCTAGCCTGTTCGGCATTCGGTCTCTACCGGCTTCTGTCGCAGGCTAGTTTCCGCGACATGATTCCTTCTCTTACGCTTTTCTCCACGCAGTGCGTGTGGTTCCTGGTGCCCATACTGCTTTCCTTGGTAGAACGATTCCGGGTTCCCCAAAGCCGTTACAGCACCGGCATTCTCGCGGTGATGCACTCGGCACAATATCTATGGATCACGAGTTACTATGCAAAGCGGGAAGCGGCGGCGAGGGAAGCCCGGACGTGGCAGCCCTTCGTGTATTTCACGATTCTGGTGGTCGGCGGCATTGCCCTATTCATTCCTGGGCCCTGGCTCTCCAGCCTGGTATTTCACTACGACTTGACTCGGAGTTTCCTGCTGTTCACCGCGCTGATTAACATCCACCACTTCATCCTCGACGGCGCCATATGGAAGTTGCGGGATGGGCGTATCGCCGCTCTGTTGGTGAACTCCCCTGCCCAGATCGCCCAGGGCGCAATTGAAGCGGGGAATAAGACGATGTCGATCGTCCGCTGGTTAGCGGGACCGAACCGCTCCGCCCGAGTTTTGCGAGTAGGAACCGCGGTGGCGCTGCTGGCCTGGGGCTGCGTCGATCAAGTGCATTACTACTTAGGCCTGCACGACGAAAATCTCGCAGATCTGAAGCGCGCGGCTTCCTTGGCGCCCTACGACACTCCGCTTCAACTGCGCTTGGCACGCCGAGCGCTCGAGGAGGGCTCGCCTGAGGACTCTGTGGCCGCATGGCAAACCGCGATCCAGGCTGACCACGCCGACCCAGCTCCACGTGACGAATGGTTGCGATACCTTTTGCAGGGGAAACGGTTCGAGGAGGCGTACCGGCTCACCAGTGACTGGCTCAAGCTTGCCCCCAGGGATGCGACTCTACTGCTCAATCACGGTATCCTCGCCCAGCAGTTTGGACATACCGACGAGGCCGAGCAAAACTGGCAGAAGGCACTCGTGCTCGACCCATCGCAAGCCCAGGCCGATCTCTTACTCGCGTCTGCACTGGATAAGCAAGGCAAGCCCGAGGTTGCCGTCGGCCACTACAAAGCTTACCTGGCAAAGACGGCGCAACTGCCAAGATCCAGCCTTCCACCGACAGCCAACCTGATCACCGTCGCGCTGAGGGCGGCGGACTGCAGTGCGCGGGCCAACCACCTCGATGTGGCATTGCAATTCTACAAAATGGCACGGACTCTGGCCGCCCAAACACAACAGGAGAAATTAGAGAGCTTCGCCGACATGGCTGAGGCCTCCCTCGACGCTAGGCTCGGCCAAGCCGCACAAGCCTTGCCCCTCTACCAAAGGGCACTACAGCTCGACGCCGAACTCGACGATCCCCACAGCAGCGGAGTCGATTGGTGCATCTACGCCATGTTCTTGCGCGATTCTGGATTCCCCACCCGCCTGGCCTATGGGAGTGTGCTGAAATCCCAGACGCTGCTGTCTTCTGATTCGAATGATTCGAACAGTCCGGAGGCAACGGCTGCTGGCCGAGTCCGCGAGGATTTGGAGCAACGGCTTGGTCCGCAAGCCTCTCTTATTCTTCGCAACCCCAAGCCACTGTGGCAGGAAGCGCTCGAACTCAAGCCCTGAAACATTCTGTTTCTGACCAGCGGAGAACCATCAGCGAGGATCCCGGTTCGTCATTGGTCAGTGAACATGGCAATTCTCGACCGGAGTCGGCGATTGAGGGGCTATCCGGGATAGGTCCTAAATCCTTAAGCGCTACAAAACTAGACCGCCACTCGCACGAGTCCGGGCACTTACAATTGCGCCCCGTGATGCAAGATCTTGCACACAGCAAGCGGCAGTGCCGATGGACGATAGCCAAACGGCAGACTTAGAGCTCAGCCAAGCCGACGACGGAACACTGCCTGAAACATGGCTGCCTTTCTTTTTCACGGCGGCGTGGGCCGCCTGGTTCAGTACTCGCCGCAGATCCTTGTCCCCCTGGGGTGGGGAACGGCGAAACTGGCGTGCTGCTGACATTGCTAAGTGAGCTGAAAGGTTCGCTTCTTCCGTAATTCCCTTGGTTGCCGCAGCCTTGCCGTCATCTTCGCCGGTATGGTGATACACCCTTCAAACCCCGTGTTCGGCCGGGGGGGCGAACGTCGCCGCAAGCTTCCTTGGACCATGGTGGCTGACAGTCGCAGGACATTTCCATCCGCTTGAGCTGACTTTTCTTCCACTTGCCCACTGACTTTTTCTTGAGCTCGAAATGATCTCGAGGGCATTGCGCGCTTGTGCCCGGTTCCACGAGATTGTCCGCTAGGAGGAATCATCGATGGCCAGTCTGTCAACCCAATTGGAAAACGTTCTCGAACCTGGCTTTGTGCCTGCCACCCGGATCCAACAGAGCTTGGTTGCTACCCTCGAAAGGAACACTCTCGCCTACCTGGCGGCACGCACGCCCTCCTCGATCAGCTCCGACCATCTGACCGTGCTCGGATTCGTCTCCCAGTGTTCTGCCGGCATCTGTTACGGACTGGCGCGGTGGCATCCCCGGGCTCTGCTGATTGGAATCCCTTGTCTGGCGTTGAATTGGCTGGGCGACAGCCTGGACGGCACGCTGGCCCGAGTACGCTGCCAGGAGCGGCCGCGATACGGATTTTATGTCGACCACATCAGTGACACGATTGCGGCTTTTTTCCTGATGGGAGGACTGGCTGTGTCGGGATATGTACACCCCGCGGTGGCCTTCGGGATGCTTGTGGCCTTCTTGATGCTCTCGATCGAGGTGTACCTCGCGGCCTACACCTTAGGAGATTTTCAGCTTTCCCACGGAAAATTGGGGCCAACCGAGATTCGTATTCTACTGGCCGTCGGCAATCTTGCCCTGCTCCATCATCCCCGAATCGAACTCATGGGAAGACGGATTTTGCTGTTCGATGCGGGCGGGGCGGTAGCGATCGGCGGCATGGCGGCCATGCTCCTCGCCGCCGCGGTGAAGCACACTGCCCAACTCTATCGCGAGGAAAGGCTGCGATGACCAGGTTGTTCTCGGCGCGGTCTCGCTTGGTGAAGTTTTTCCTGGTGGGAGGCATCGGTGTCGGAGTTCAACTCGGGGCATTAGCCGGACTGAGGGCCATGAAAGTGAATTACCTGGTGGCGACAGGACTGGCGGTAGAGTCGGCGGTGGTGCACAATTTTCTCTGGCACCAGAGGTTTACCTGGGCCGATCGCATCCTGCGAAGAAAAACCGGACGGCAGCGAACCATGGGGCAGCTCCTGCGCTTCCAACTCAGTAACGGAGGCATCTCACTCGCAGGCAACTTACTTCTCATGCGTGTGCTGGCGGGCTTTGCCGGTCTCCCGATGTGGCTGGCAAGCCTGCTGAGCATCGCCCTTTGCGCCGGTGGAAACTTCCTGGCCAGCGACCAATGGGTATTTTTGTCGGACGGTACATGGAGAAGTGTTGCGGTCAAACCAGAATCTGGCGCCGGCAGCTCTCCGGGGCTAGCTTTCCCGCATCAGCACCAAGGTGCGTTGCGCAAAGGGCACGTAGATGAGGGCAGCGGTAATCCCCAAGGCAAGCCCTAGGCCGATCTGCGGTGACAGGAGAAACGGGGAGAGTCCCCACAACTCGTCGAGCAGCAAGATGGCAGGAAATAGCTTGGAAAATTTCGCTCTGAGCCCTTGAATGTCAAAGGAAACCGCAGACAGGAGGTAGCAGCGGATGGGAATGCCGATGGCTGCGCTCGCCACCAGGGCGGCGGTGACCGAACTCGGGTGTGCCAGCACCCCTGCCAGGATCTCCTCCACTGCGGACAGGCGTGCCAGGGCCACAATGTAGAAGCTTAGGTACATAATTTGAATAAGAAGAAACAGAAGTCGTACGTAGCCCTGGGGCACCTTGGGCAGTTCTTCCGCCCGGGTCAGAACCGAGGTCGGAAGCGCATGCGGTTTCGCTGTCAGGTCGGCGGCAGTGGGTGGGGCACTCGCCACCCCGCCTTTTTCTCCATGGTCGGTGATCACCTCGACCGCCGGCAGAAAACGGTAGCCACGCTTGGCCAGAGTCTCGATAAAGCGCGGGCTCGAGGCGGAGTCGCCGAGTACCTCCCGGAGCTTGTTGATGATGGTATTTAGGCTGTGGTCAAAATCCACAAAGGTATCGGCGGGCCACAGTTTTTGTCGCAATTCCTCGCGGCTGACGACTTCCCCCGGACGCTCGACCAGCAGGAGCAATGTCTGGAACGGTTGCTCGTGTAAACGCAACCGCATTCCCGCTTTGCGCAGCTCGCCGCTCCCAGGATCGGCTTCGAACACGCCGAAGCGGAAGATCTTGTTCTGGGACATCGCTCGCCATCATAACCTAATCAGAAGAATGCGCAGGGGGAAGCTGATCCTTCTAGGGCTTGCTCTCTGGGGCGGTCGGCTGCAAGCCGAGCAACTGAAACCCGCAACCGTCAACGCCTTCGATCACTACGTCGAACTCAGCGAACAACGCATGGCGAGCGAATTACACTCCGGGCGTTTTCTGCGCGTCGACGACCTTCCTCCCGCGCTGCGGAATCAGGACTACGCGCAACTGAAGAAGGGGGACGTGGTCATGGAGAGGCTCGAGACTCTGGACCAAGGTCGTGCTCTGTCCATTCCCGGAGGGCTTGTCCATCACTGGGTGGGCACGGCGTTCATTCCGGGAACCACTCTGGGACGCACGTTAGCTTTCCTGCAAGACTACGACGATCAATACAAGTTCTACGCTCCCGAGGTCGAGCAGTCGAAACTGCTCGAGCGCGATGGCAACCATTTCCGGATCTTTCTTCGCCTGCGCAAGACGAAAGTGGTGACGGTGATCTTGAACACGGAGTACGACGTGCGCTATGTGGCCATCGCCCCGGACCGCGCGGCTTCCTACGCCCACAGCCGGCGGATCGCCGAAGTGGAGAACCCGGGCAGGGCGAACGAATCGGAGAAACCGGTTGGCAACGACAGCGGTTTTCTTTGGCGCCTCAACTCCTACTGGCGCTTCGATGGGCGCGACGGCGGAGTCTACGTGCAACTGGAAGCAATCTCCCTGACCCGGGACATCCCCCGGGGCCTGGCTTGGCTGATCGGCCCGTTCGTGACCAGTATTCCCAAGGAGTCACTCGAGTTCACTCTCACTCGCACCCGCGAAGGGTTAGTGTCCAAGGGGCGGTAGCACCACCTAGTGCACCTCGAGAGACACCAAGTCTCCGTCCGCCTGCCCTCCCGGCCGGTAGTTCACCGAGACCGCACGATTTGCCCAATCGCAAGAGAAGGTGTCGGCACCGATCAGCATGAGCGCTTTGTAATCCTCCGTCCTCAATTTCACGGTCTTCGCAGCGATCGTCACCGTCACGATCGCCGCGGGCGCTTGCGAACAATCGACAGCCAGCAGTTTCCCTTGGCGAAACTGAATTGGCCGATGATCCACTTGAGGCTCGGGGCTGGGCATGGCTTCCTCATTCCCCTCGCCCGTCGTGTCCCCTTTCGGGCTCGACGTGCTCCCATCCCCCGCTGCCCCAGGGGATCGATTCTTGGCAGGCGATACGGCCAAAGGTCCCCCGACGGATGTGGGGCCGCTGACTGCGGGTTGGGAACTGCTCGCGGACAAGGGAGGCACGCCATATTTCTTGATGTAGGGAAGCTCGTGCAAGGCCTTTTGGGCCGCACTCGCGATCTCCGGATCCGAACTGCCCGACAGCCGCTCGAGCAAGGCCGCGGCAGAGTCCCAATTTTTGCCCGCTTCGTAGATCCTTGCCAGATCGAGCAGATAGCTGGGTTTTCGGGGGGCGAGGGAGATGGCGGCGCGGATGGAATCGGTCGCCGCGCGCTGTCCGCCGCCTTCGATTTGGGCCAAGGCCAGCAGATGGTAGGCCTCGGCGAACTCGTGATCCCAATCGAGAACAATGTGCAGGTCCTGGATCATGTTGGCCAGGCCCCTCAGCTCCCCGCCCCTCGCTTGCGCATCCTGAAACTTGGCGATGGCCAGGTAATAGTGGGTCCATGGGTCTTTGGCATCAAGAGCCATCGCCTGGCCTAATTCCTCCTCGGCCTGGGCGTATTGTTTCTGTTCAAGGAAATCCCACGCCAGCGCACGATGCGTAATCGCGCTGTCGGCGCTAGCCTGGTCGATGATGGAGGCTAGTTCGCGGCGCGCTTCGGCGCGGCGGTCCGGCACACGCAGCTTCATTTCTGCTAAAAGCGCCCGCGCTTCTCGTTCTGGGATCGGATGCGTGCTGCTGCCGATCGTGTCGGCCGGCACCGGGTCGGACAGGGTCGTATCGGCGGCGGTGGCGGCGGTGGCGGCGGTGGCGGCATTGGCGGCCTTACCTTGCGCCGCCAGCCCGGGTGAACGGGAACGGAAATAGTCTTTCACCGCCTGTTCGAGCCCGGCCGAGCCCATTCCGAAGGCCTTTTGCAAGGCATCGTCCACCCCGAGCTTTTCATTTTCGACCAAGCCGAAATACGTCCCTAGGGCGGGCAGCTGGCCCTTGTGGAGAAGGTAGTCGAGAACGATCCAGGACTCGGCGCGAAACAGGGTGCGCTGGTTTTCGTCCAAGCCGTCCGGATTCTCGCGGAACAATTGCGCCAGGTCCAGCCAGGATGTCCCGCTCAACACGGCAACGAAGGGCTGGCTCGGATCCCCGCCACTGCGCGTCAGATGGTCGGTGACACACAGACTGGAGAAGTACTCGACAAACCCCTGGTCAAACCAAGCCTGGGTGGGGGGGTAGTTGAAGCGCAAGAGCACTCGGGCGAAGTCCGAGAATACCGCCCGCCAGCTTTCTTCGCGCGACAAGTTCAGGACGAAGTAGGTGCGATCCTCGCCGGGAGCGAAGAAGCCTGCACCCAAGCCCGCTCCCGGCCGGGCCGGAGCCGCTCGTTCATACTCGTCATCGTCCTTGAACGCGATGATATCGATCGGCGCCGAAAGATTGACGCGGCTCTTCATCAGCAGCTGAGCAAACAGAGCACGCATCTGTTCAAAGCGCACACTAACCTCGCGGCCGCGTTTTTCGTCGGCGTCGGTCAGCAGGGAAAAGTGACTGGAATCGATCCGCATCCAGCGGCCTTCGGCAGACGCGGCCGCCCGGAACAGGAGCACTGCCGCGCACAGCAAAACCGTCACAGCACGCACCCGCAAGGCGCGAGGCATGATCCATGCTAGCACGCGTCGCGACCGCCCGAGGTTCAACCCCTCTGGCGTTGATCCTGGGGAACGGAACCTGCCAGCAGTTTCTTCCTCGCCCACCTGGCATGCTCCGCCAGCACGGCGTCGGCGTCGGCTGCCAGCCGCTCGAGTAGGGACAGGAAGCGCGGATCGCCGCTATTACCCATGGCGACCACGGCGTTTCTCCGCATCCCGCTCCGCTTGGTGCGGCGAACCGGCGAACCTCGGAATTGCCGGCGAAATCCCTCCTCCGTCATTTCCGCCAGCCATTCCAGGGCTGGATTGACCAGCCCTTCGCGCGGTTGGAATTCGGGAGCGGAGCTCACGGGCGCGCGGCGGTTCCAGGGGCAAACATCCTGGCAAATATCGCAGCCAAACACGTGCCGGCCCATCCCATCCCGCATGCTTTCCGTTATGCTTCCGCGCTTTTCGATGGTGAGGTAGGAAATACATCGGTTGGAGTCCAGGCGGTACGGTTCGGTCAGTGCGTCGGTCGGGCAGGCAGCGATACAGCGCGTGCAGGTGCCGCAGCGATCCGGGGAAGGCAGGTCGGCGGCAAGGTCGATGGAGGTCAGAATCACCCCGAGAAAGAGCCACGACCCGATCTTTTGATTCAGCAGGCAGGTATTCTTACCGATCCAGCCAATGCCGGCATACTTAGCGTACACGCGCTCGACCAGAGGACCCGTATCCACGTAGCAGCGAGTTCGGAGCTCTGGCGTCTCGCCGAGCTTTGGGAAAGCTTGCCGAGCGTCGTGAGCGAGAGCGTCCTTGAGGCCCGCTTCGACCCGGCGAAGCCTTCCCATCACCGCTTGGTGGTAATCCTCCTGGCTCCAGGCATAGCGTGAGATCCAGCCCTGGTGCGCATGGTCACCCGCAATGGAATAGGGCTCGGCCGTGTTGTAATTCATGGCGCAGACGATCACACTGCGCGCCCAGGGGGCAACCCTGCCGAGGTTGGCGCGCTTCAGGTTTCCGCTTGCATCGCGGGCTTCGAGGTATTTCATCTCGCCCGCATACCCATCCGCAATCCACTGCGGAAAATAGTTGAGTTCTGAAAAATCGGCGACGCGCGCAACTCCGGCCAGATCGAAACCGGCCTCTTGCGCCGCCTGCTTCACCTGCGCTGTGAGTTCACCCACCTGGAGCATGGCTCTTCCTGGTCCCCGCCTGGTTCCTGTGCGGCCGGGGCCGGAACCGCGGACGCTTGCGCGGCAAGCCGATGTGCCCCGAATCCGGCTACGCTTCTCCGCCGCGCAATCCAGCCGCTGCCGGCAACGAGGGCGTTGCCAGGGTCAGGCACCGGGCGTGAGCATCGGATCCGGTGCCGATTTGCGCTTCGGTTTGAAGATCATTCCCGTGCTCGATCGGGCACTCATCACGGCGGCGAAGGGCTGTTCAAAATGCAGATGCCGCACGCATCCGTATTCGGCGACTGCCGGTTGCGAAGCCAGCCACTGCCAGTCGACAAACCCCTCGCCCGCATCGGGATTCACCGTGAAGTATCCCACTTGAAAGGCAGTGAGGTTCTGGAAAAAATGGCTCCCCTGGGAGGGAATGACGCGAAAATCTCGAAACCCAGCCTCGACAATCACCCGCGCGCTCGAGATTTCGTCCCATTCCACGGGAATGCCCAGCCAGGGATCGTTCGATCCCCATCGGCCCACCCCAATCAACACATACGGCGTGCCGTTCTCGCTCAGCGTGGCATTCAAGCGAGCGACCCCCTCGCTCACGTGCTGGCTGTGAGCCCGTTCAAAGCGATGAAAATCTACCACCACCAGGTCATGCAATTCGGGAATCCGGCCATTCCCCAGCACCTGGTTGCTTTGGCAGATCAGCTGCTCCGGGCTCACGTTTTCCAGGCGCAGCTCTTCGCCCTCCCGCGACAACACCAGGGGGCGAATCTGAAGAAATCCAAACTCAGCCGGCTCCTCAGAGCTCGGCGGCAATCGCACCGCGAACTCCAGTTCCACCGGCCGCCCAAAGCCGTCCTCGCCCACGCGCGTCAGCTGTTCGAGAATGGGAGCCAGGGGGAAAACGCCGTGTTTCAAAATGGGCGCGAAGCTCACGACCCGCGTGCCCGCTCGGCCCAGCCCATCGTAGACGATGTGATTGTCGAGGGAATAGGTTGAGCCTACAGTTTGCAGGGTTCCATCGGCTTCTGCCGCGTCCAGACCGAACCGCTCCTCCCGCAGTTCCGCGGCGGAGTCCCGGGGGGGCTGGTTGTGGTCCAATTCCAAGGCCCAGAACTCCCGCTGCGAGTTCGCCAAGATATCCTCCACGGAGGAAAACTGTAACGGGTGTTGTGGGTAGCGGGGACAAAAGGCAAGGCATTTGCCACCGTCGACCACCTCCCGTCCCAAGCCCAAGGCGACGGCTGCGATGCCGTCGCTATAGCTCATGGGAGGCACGGGATAGAAATTGTGAGAACGCACCACGCCCGAGAAATCCGGATAGAAGCGCAGCCCATGGATGGTGCCCACGACCTGCTGCAGGATCACCGCCATCTTCTCCTCTTCCAAACGATACGGGGTGGCCCGCACGTACGCTTTGGCATGCTGGCTGAAGGTGGAAGCGTAGACTCGCTTGATCGCCTCCATCAGCCGCTCCAGCCGCACCACCAGATCCGGGTGGTGGTTACTGAGCATAAACGTCTCATACACTCCGGTGAACGGCTGGTATTGCGAGTCCTCGAGCAAGCTGGAAGACCGTACCGCCAAGGGATACTTCACTTGGGCGAGAAACGCCAGTAAGTTTTCCCGCAGTGCGGCGGGAAGGGAGGCATGGAGGAAACGGCGCTGAATCTCGCCGTCATCGCTCGCATGCATGGCGAACTCCAGCAGATTGTTTTCTCCGAGGAAGCGATCAAAGATGTCCGTCGCCAGCACCACGCTCGGAGGGACGCTGACCCTCACGCCTGGAAAACGCCGCGCCAGCCGATGGTTGTGCAGCAAATGGCGCACAAACGCAAGTCCACGCGCTTTTCCGCCGAGCGACCCTCCCCCGATGCGCAGAAAATAATTGTCCGTCGATTGGAAGGTGACGGGATTGAAATCCCCGATCAGCACCTGGCTTTGCTCGGCGCGGTACTCGGCGATCGATGCAATCAGGTCGCGACGCAAATCCCCGAGTGTGGGGAAATCGGAGACTTTGCGCGGCCGCAGCTTCTGCGCCAGAGCAAATTCGGTTCGGGCGCGGAGCCAGCGCGAAAAATGATTTCTTTGACTGTGATAGGCAATGCTCTCCTCCGGCACCTCGTGCAAACGCGCTTCGAGTTCATGCAAGTCCCCGGCGCGCGCAACTTCGGTGCCGTTCGCCAGGCGAAACACGAAATCGCCAAAGCCGGCCTGCTCGGTGAGGAACCGCCGCAGGTCCTTCAACAGCGTCGGTGAACGCTTTCTGAGGAACGAGAATCCCTCCGCCTGGGCGGGCGCACGGAACGCGGTGCGGCTGGACTGGAGTACGATCGGAACATCGGAAACATTCTTGCGGATCAAGCGAGCCAGCTCGAATCCGGCCTCGGCGCTCAGTTCCCCGGCCATGGGAAATTCCACGTCCGAAACCACTCCCAACAAGTACTCCCGGTGGGTCATCGCTTCTCGTACCGCGTCTTCGTAATTGGAACTGAGTAGGATCTTGGGGCGCGCCCGCATCCGCACTAACTTGTGCGCCACATTGAATCCTTCGCGAATGACTCGCTTCGACTGGGTGATCAGCTCGGTGTAAATGGCCGGTAGAAACGACGAGTAATAGCGGATGTTGTCTTCGACGACTAGAATCACGGGCAGGCCGATGGCGTGGGTGTCATGCCGCACATTGCGCTTGTCCTCAACGTACTTCACGATCGAGATGAGAATACGGACGTTACCCTGCCATAGAAAGATCCTCTCGAGATCGGTGACCGGATTGCGCTGGATAAATCGTTTGATCTCGCGATAGTCGTAAGCCAGAACCACCACCGGGATATCGAGCCCGGCGGCCTTCACCTGGGCGGCCAACTGGGCCGCGTCCATGTCGCCCACTTCCAGGTTGGTCACAATCAAGTTAAAGCGCGGCTGGGAGCGGGCCAGCGCCAGGGCATCGGCGCCGCTGGAAACGTGAGTTATGCCGGGAATCTGCTGCAGGTTGAGTTCGAGCGATTCTCCGATCAGCAACTCATTCAGCCGGCCGTCTTCGCGCAGGATAAAAGAATCGTAAAGGCTGGCCACCAAAAGGATGTCCTGCACGCGAAAGGGCATCAGGTTCTCGAACCCCTCGAAGAGGCGTTCGGCGTCAACCATCGGATCTGGGGCGTGGACGATCGTCATCGAAACTTGGCGCGGGAAGCCGGCCAACTTGTACGTTCCACGATGCCCCGCTGCCACCCCTCCTTGCGGATCGAGCGGGCAAAAAACGTACGGGGTGGAAACCTTCCCACCCCGCATCATACTTCGATCCGACTGGAAACTACTACACCAGGCCTTGGTCGAGCATCGCGTTGGCCACCTTGAGGAAGCCGGCTATGTTGGCTCCGTTCACCAAGTTGCCCGGGGTGCCGTAGTTCTCCGCGGTTTCAAAGCAATTCTTGTGAATGGCGACCATGATTTTGTGCAGGCGATCGTCCACTTCCTCGCGGGTCCAGCTCAGCCGGGCGCTGTTCTGGGCCATTTCCAGGCCGGACGTGGCGACGCCGCCGGCATTGGCCGCCTTGGCCGGTCCGTACAGGATCTTTGCCTCCAGGAATAGCTTGGTCGCCTCGAGTGTGCTCGGCATGTTGGCCCCCTCGGCGACCAGCTTCGATCCGTTCTTGAGCAGGTTCTCAGCGTCCTTCTTTCTAATTTCGTTCTGGGTGGCGCTGGGGAATGCGCAATCCCCCTTAAGGTTCCAAATCGGGTTGTGATCCAGTTTGACGTCGGTGGGCATGAAGATGGCCTTCTTGAACTTCTCCGTGTACTCGCGAATGCGCCCGCGGCGGACATTCTTCAGTTCCATGATCCAGGCCAGCTTCGCTCGATCGATGCCATCGGGATCGAAGATGACCCCATCGGAGTCAGAGCAAGTGACGGGCTTCGCGCCGAAATCCAGCAGCTTCTCGATGGTGTACTGGGCCACGTTGCCCGTGCCGGACACCAGGCACAGCTTGCCATCGAGAGTGTCTTTGCGGGATTTGAGCATTTCTGCGGCAAAATACACGCAGCCGTAGCCGGTAGCTTCGGGACGAATCAAGGAACCGCCCCAGCTCAAACCCTTCCCCGTCAGCACCCCGGTAAACTCATTGCGCAGCCGCTTGTATTGTCCAAACAGGAAGCCGATTTCCCGTCCTCCCACACCAATGTCCCCGGCAGGAATATCCGTGTCCGGCCCGATGTGCCGCGCCAGTTCGGTCATAAAGCTCTGACAGAAGCGCATAACCTCATGGTCGCTTTTGCCCTTGGGATCGAAGTCGGAACCGCCCTTGCCGCCACCCATGGGCAACGTGGTCAGCGAGTTCTTAAATACCTGCTCGAAGGCGAGGAATTTCAGGATGCCGAGAGTGACCGAAGGGTGAAAGCGGAGCCCCCCCTTGTAGGGACCAATGGCGCTGTTCATCTCGATGCGGAAACCACGGTTGACATGAATCTCTCCCCGATCGTCAATCCAGGGAACGCGAAACATCAGGACCCGCTCCGGCTCGGTGATCCGCTCCAGGATCTTGGCCGAGCGGTATTCGGGATGCCTCTCGAGTACCAGACGCAGAGAATCCAGGACCTCCTGTACGGCCTGGTGGAATTCTGCTTCCGCTGGGTTCTTGGCTTTTACCGTGCTCAGTACCTCTTCAATATAATCGCCGGGCGACTTCAGTCCCGGCGGTGTCATCACGCTCATAATGCTATCCTCCTCAGTACAAAGGCTTTTGGCTGAACCCGTGGCAGGGATCTTGCGTGTCGGGTAGCACGCGGTCCCGAATCCACTCGAGACCATCTAAGACGGGAACTCCCATGCATTGCGGTGACTCGGATCACCTTAAGACGTGACCATCGTACCGCCAAATGCGCCGCTGATGAAGCTTTTTCTCAAGCAAAGCAGGAGCGTTTTTGAGTCCTCAAAGCGCCCGGCCGCCGGCACCGAACCAAGCTGAAGATTCCTTCCGTGCCCTCGAGTTCCGCATGTTTTCGTAGGTGTTTCACCCGCCTTCTCCGCCTTTCTCCTGTGGCTAAGGTAGGATCACACCATGCGAAAACTCGTATGTCTTCCCTGGCTATGGCTGGTCGCCAGCATGTCCGCGTTTTCTCAAGAGGGAACGCAACAGTTGGCCTCGCTCGGCAACTTTAAGCTGGAAAGCGGCGAAATCATTCGCGATTGCCACGTCGGATACCGCCTTTACGGACACCTGAATGCCAAGCAATCGAACGCGATCCTTTTCCCGACCTGGTTTGGCGGAACCTCGAGGGAACTGGAAGACTACTTTGGCCCCGGTAAGCTGGTGGATACGTCGCTCTATTACGTCATCGGCGTCGATGCTCTGGCCAACGGGGTTTCCAGTTCCCCCTCGAACAGCCCGCAACAGCCGCACCTGAAGTTTCCGCGCATCTCCATTCGCGATATGGTCAACAGCCAGTATCAGCTCCTGAGCGAAAAACTGCGGATTCCTCATCTTAAGGCGGTAATAGGCGACTCGATGGGCGGCATGCAGACTTTTCAGTGGATGGTTTCCTACCCGGACTTCTTGGATTACGCGATCCCCATCGTGGGATCTCCGCGCCTTAACTCTTATGAACTGACCCTCTTCCAGTTGCAAGTAGACGCCATTCGCAACGATCCGGCATGGAACCATGGTGAGTACACCGAGCAGCCGGCAGTGACCACAATCGCGGAGGCGGAAGCCCTGACCCTGACGACTCCCGGAAACTACAATCATGAAGTTAGCCGGGAGAAGTTTCGGGACGCCATCGAGGAGAGCAAGAAGGACGTCGCCAAGATTGACGCCAACAATCGCATCCGCCAGGCCGAAGCCATGATGGCGCACGATGTGTCGGCACCATACGGGGGATCGATGGAGGGTGCCGCGGCCCGAGTGAGGGCCAAGGTTCTCGTCATCATTGACGTTCACGATCACATGGTCACGCCGCAGGCTGCGGTGGATTTCGCCAGACTGCTTCACGCCAGGGTGATCTCACTCGAAAGCGATTGTGGACATACGGGTCCGGAGTGCGACATGAAGGACGTTGCCCCCCAGGTGGCCGCGTTCTTGAGCAGGTGAGCGAAGTAAGGATTCAATCTCTTCCATCCATTCCATCCCTCGAGCCACCCGGCCGGAACTTCGCTAGTGTTCTCGAGGCGCCTGGATACTCCGGCATGGCGGTATCCTCGTCGGACGACAGTTCATTTCGAAAGTAGTGCTGTAGGGTGCTTTGGCTGATAAAGGCCAACGCTGCCACCACCGGGAAGCCGCATCTTGGTAATGGAACCCCATCGCGCCTCCTCAACTTTAGAGCACTTCACACCCTTCTTCGCCAGCCAAGCCATCTCGGCTTTCAGGTCGTCGCACATGAAGTACAGCTCGTGGAGATCGTCCTCAGCAGGATGAAATGCGGCTTCTGCCGGCGGCAGGGCGAAGATGAGCCAGCCATGACCCGCATCCACCGATTTGAAACCAAGAATGTCGCGGAAAAAAGCGCGATCCGCCTCAGCGTTTCTACTGTAGACCACGACGTGAGCGCCGGAAATCATTTACCCCTCCTGAACATAGGACACTACGCCAAAACTTCCGCGTTTGACCGGTCATCCCGAACATGTTATAAAAACCCTTCTAGCTGCCAGGTCAGCTCTGGGGAGGTCGTTCCTTGCGCGTCAGCTCACCCGCGCAGGCGCGTGCGTCCTTTCCATGTGTGCGGCACAGCAGGCATCCGACGCGGCCAAATTCAGCATCCCTGTTCAAGTCTTGCGGTGGAAGCGAGTGCAGAAGTCCGGCCGTACGCCCCTACGCCCAAAGCAGGTGGGGAAGATCTGTGTTGGTCGAGGTGCCTGAACCCGTAGGTCATCCTTATATAGTAGATGGTGGAGGTCCCCTATGCGCATCTGGTTCGCTCAAGTTGCGTCTCGAGGATGCGGTTTCGCGCGGACGGTAACGAAAACTCTGGCAATTGGCTGCTGCATTCTGATCTTGGCATCGGCGGCGTGGGCTCAGCCCGGAGGAGAAGTGGGCGGCGAGGCGGGCCTCAGGCTGCCTGACTTGGCTTCGGTTAAGTTTCTCGGGATGGATGGACACAGCCTGCTCATGATAGGAATTCTGTTCTGCATCTTTGGCCTGGGCTTTGGCCTTACGATCTATACCCGCCTCAAGAATCTGCCAGTCCATCGTTCCATGCGTGACATTTCGGAGCTGATTTACGAAACCTGCAAGACCTATGTGATCACCCAGGGAAAATTCCTGCTGCTGCTGTGGGCCTTCGTTGCCGTCGCCATCATTCTCTACTTCGGCGTGCTGGCGCCCGTGCCAGGCAAGCCGGTCTCGGTCACCCTGCCCATCATTGTGCTGTTCAGCGTCATTGGAATGGCGGGAAGCTACGGGGTGGCGTGGTTTGGAATCCGGGTGAACACGTTCGCCAATTCGCGGACGGCCTTTGCCGGATTGCGGGGACGACCTTATCCCATCCACCACATTCCCCTCGAAGCCGGCATGAGTATCGGGATGATGCTCATCAGTGTCGAGCTGCTCATGATGCTGGTGATTTTGCTCTTCGTTCCCGGCGATTATGCAGGCCCCTGTTTTATCGGCTTTGCCATCGGAGAGTCTCTGGGCGCGGCCGCCTTGCGCATCGCCGGAGGCATCTTTACCAAGATCGCCGACATCGGCTCCGACCTGATGAAGATTGTGTTCAAAATCAAGGAAGATGATGCCCGTAATCCCGGGGTGATCGCCGATTGTACCGGCGACAATGCGGGAGACTCGGTCGGTCCGAGCGCCGATGGCTTTGAAACCTACGGCGTTACGGGCGTCGCTCTGATCACCTTCATCCTGCTCGGCGTAAAAGATCCGCGGGTGCAGGTGCAGCTGCTGGTATGGATTTTCGTGATGCGTATTGCCATGCTGGTCGCGAGCGCCGCAGCCTACTTCATCAACGCCAGCATCACCAAGGTAAGATACGGAAACAGCGCGGAAATGAACTTCGAAACCCCGCTGACGTGGCTGGTATGGATCACGTCGCTGGTGTCGATCGTACTCACCTACATCATTTCCTATTCCATCATTCCCGAACTGGGCGGAGATCCGAGCCAATGGTGGAAGCTGGCCTCGATCATTTCCTGCGGAACACTGGCGGGAGCGCTGATTCCGGAACTGGTAAAGGTGTTCACTTCGACCGAGTCGCAGCACGTCAAAGAAGTCGTCACCTCGGCGCAGGAGGGCGGAGCCTCACTCGACATTCTCGCCGGTTTTGTGGCGGGAAACTTTTCGGGATACTACCTGGGGCTAACCATGGTGCTGCTGATGGCGATTGGCTATGAGCTAAGCACCTTGGGCCTGGGCAACCTCATGGTGGCGGCCCCGGTGTTCGCGTTCGGGCTGGTGGCCTTCGGTTTCCTCGGCATGGGTCCGGTCACAATTGCGGTCGATTCCTATGGCCCGGTCACCGATAACGCACAATCAGTCTATGAGCTCTCCCTGATCGAACAGGTGCCGAACATTCAGCGCGAGCTCCAGCAAGACTTCGGCGTGGATGTGAACTTCGAACGGGCAAAATACCTGCTCGAAGCCAACGACGGTGCCGGCAATACCTTTAAGGCGACTGCGAAGCCGGTGCTGATCGGAACTGCCGTGGTCGGCGCCACTACCATGATTTTCTCGATCATCATGGCGCTCACCAATGGCCTGTCCACCAACGTGAACCGGCTTTCTCTGCTGCATGCTCCCTTCGTACTGGGTTTGATTTCCGGAGGGGCGATCATCTATTGGTTCACCGGTGCGTCCACGCAGGCGGTCAGCACGGGGGCTTATCGCGCGGTCGAGTTCATCAAGGCGAACATCCGTCTGGAAGGGGTCGAGAAGGCTTCGGTCGAGGACAGCAAGAAGGTGGTTGAAATCTGTACCCGGTATGCCCAGAAGGGTATGCTCAATATCTTTCTTGCCGTCTTCTTCGCCACCCTGGCCTTCGCCTTTGTCGAGCCGTTCTTCTTTATTGGATACCTGATCTCCATCGCGATCTTCGGTCTCTATCAGGCGATCTTCATGGCGAATGCCGGTGGCGCCTGGGATAACGCCAAGAAGATCGTCGAGGTGGAGCTCAAGCAGAAGGGCACGGAGCTGCATGCCGCGACCGTGGTGGGCGACACGGTAGGAGACCCGTTCAAAGATACTTCTTCGGTGGCTTTGAATCCGGTGATCAAGTTCACGACTCTGTTCGGCCTATTGGCCGTGGAATTGGCGGTCTCGCTGGCCCGAGAGCAAGGGACCGGACTGAGCCATGTCCTGGCCCTGGTGTTTTTTGCGGTGTCGTTCTTCTTCGTCCATCGCTCCTTCTACGGGATGCGCATCGGGACAGAGCGGGCGGCGAGAGAAGCCGTTGTGGCGGCCGATTAGCCTGGCCGCTCGCGACGACTCGCCCCCCCTCCCTGGGCTGCCTGCTCGCCGTCACGCAATGAGGACTCTCGAACCTCGGACCTGGCTGCCTTGAGACCGTGCAGGAAAAGCCAGGCTGGTTGCCAGATTTCCAATCGGTTCGAATCCGATCGAAGGCGGCGGAAGAGGAGGCACGGCAAGGAGCGCGATAGGCGGCTTCGAGCTGATTCCTTGGCCAAGCGGGTTAGTTCCCCTTCATCTTCTCTTTCACGCTGTGGGCAAGCTTCTCGATCTCTTCCGCTTTCTTGACGACATTGAGGGAAAGGGTATTCTCGTTCGATTTATCCACGTAATCTTTTAGTTCGGTAGCCAGCTTGAACAGGCGCTCGGTATCGCGCTTCAGCTGCGCTTCCCTCTCCTGATTTGCCCGTTTGGCCATTTCCTTCTCAATGCGTTCGCGGTTGGGATCCTCGCCAGGCGGCCCCTGATTCGGGGCGGAGGGAAGGGGTATAGCGGGGGTGGTCTGCGCCCAACTGCTGCCGACCCAGGGCGCGGAAACTGCCACCCCAAGGAGCAAAAGCCGCAAACGACAGCCAACCCAGGCAAAGCGCGGGAATCGCACGGTTCCACCTCGAACAAATGGATACAAGTTTGATTATACGGGGAGGCAAGAGTTGGGAAGCCCACCGGCTGTCCAGCCGTTGAATTCCATCGTGTTCCTAGGAACCATCCCCTACGGGCGAGGCTAGGGTTGGCAGGATAGCGAGTCCAGGGGAAAACTCGGCGCGGCCCCGGGGATCAGAGCGAGCTCATGTTGGCCAGAAACTCCCCGTTCGACCGGGTCTTGCTGAGCTTATCAATGAGCAGCTCCATGGCTTCGACCGGCGAGAGCGGATTCAAGACCTTGCGCAACACCCAAATACGCTGCAAGTCATCTTTCGGAATCAGCAGCTCTTCCTTCCGGGTGCCCGAACGCTGAATGTCGATAGCCGGGAACACGCGCTTATCGACCAGCTTACGCTCCAGGATGATTTCGGAATTGCCGGTACCCTTAAATTCTTCGAAGATCACGTCATCCATACGCGAGCCTGTATCGATGAGCGCTGTGGCAATGATGGTCAGGGATCCGCCTTCTTCGATGTTGCGAGCCGATCCAAAGAAGCGCTTCGGGCGTTGCAGTGCGTTCGAATCGACGCCGCCAGAAAGAACCTTGCCGCTGGGCGGAACAATCGTGTTATAAGCTCGGGCCAGACGAGTGATGGAGTCGAGCAGGATCACGACATCGCGTTTGTGTTCGACCAAACGCTTGGCTTTCTCGATGACCATCTCCGCGACTTGCACGTGCCGAGCTGCCGGCTCATCAAACGTCGAGGAAATCACTTCGCCCTTGACCGAGCGCTGCATATCGGTGACCTCTTCCGGCCGCTCATCGATCAGCAGAACCATCAAGACAACTTCCGGATGGTTGGTGGTGATGGAGTTGGCGACATTTTGCAGCAGCATGGTCTTACCTGCGCGGGGTGGGGAAACGATGAGACCGCGCTGTCCTTTGCCGAGAGGCGTAAGCAAGTCCATGACACGCGCGCTGATGTTTTCGCGCACGGTTTCCAGTTTGACCCGTTCCTGCGGGTAAAGCGGCGTCAGGTTATCGAAGAGAATCTTATTGCGGGCTTCATCGGGCGACTCGAAGTTGACCGCCTCGATTTTCACCAAGGCGAAGTACTTTTCGCCCTCATGCGGCGGCCGCACCTGGCCACTAATGGTGTCGCCCGTCTTGAGATCGAACTTGCGAATCTGGGAAGGCGACACATAGATGTCGTCTGGTCCGGGCAAATAGTTGTAATCGGGCGAGCGGAGGAAGCCGTAGCCGTCGGGCAGAATTTCGAGCACACCTTCGGCGAAGATGTGACCCTCTTTTTCGCTCTGAGCCTGGAGGATCTTGAAGATCAGATCTTGTTTGCGCAATCCGCTTGCGCCCGGGAGGTCCAAGGATCGGGCGATCTTGGTCAGCTCCGTAATATTCTTTTCTTTCAGTTCTGCGATGGTCATGATCGAATTCACCTGCGAAGGGAAATTCCAGGAAGGCCGTTCAGGGGGAAGACTTCTCGCCAAGCAGGCGGCGGAGCAGTTTTAGGCAGCCCGCCGTTGCGCCTCAGCGAAGTGTTCCGGCTCTGACAGAACCGTCTGCCGCTCCGAGCTCGCGATCCGGTCTAAAACCTCATTCATGGTTTCTTGAATTCGGGTGTTTGGCTTGTGAAACTTACGGGTAGCCTTTGAGGCGAGCTGGCACAGCATATATCGATTCCGCAAGGTGTGTAAAGCGTCAAAAACTCGATCCGAACGCATTGTTCTGTTATTTCTCCTGACCGAGCTGACCAACCAAACACCCACCCGAGGGACCAATCGGCCCACAACCAGAGAGTGTAAGTAACTCATTCTAGATGGGTTGTACGGGAAAGCTCCGGTTACTGTATTAGATGCTCCCGGACAACCGAAAGTTTCTCGGATAGGCTGCGTCTGCCAGCGGGAAGCTCGTCCGACAGGGTACGGAACCTTTCGGGACATTACACCCTACGTCACCTTGAAGGAAAGGTCAAGCAAAACTTGCGCAAAACT
>DASPVV010000109.1:0-11138 GCA_035622175.1 Terriglobales bacterium
GCGAGGTCCGGCAGTATCGGAACAATCGAAACGAACCCGTACTGCACGAATGATCCGGACACTCCAAAGGCTCGGCTACCGAGTCGAACTTTCAGGAAACCCGGCATGAGAACGTTTTCGACCCTGCTTTATCGGACGCGCGCACTGGGGCAGAATACGCGGGAATGAGTATTGTCGCGCGCGTTCGATAAAGCCGTCAGAAGGAAGGCGCTCGCGTTTGCGGCGGACGCTATGGGATTTCAATCGACTTTTGTTTGGAAGTTGGTGAAAGGGAGGGTATTACGGTGAAATCGGAAGTGCATCGATCTACCCGGGAAGCAAGACGCGGTTGCCCCTTGTCCGCGCGTGACGATGATTAGGTGCCGGTTGCCTGGCCAGCAATTTTGATGGTTCGTGCGCAATTGCGGCGATACCACCGCGGCAGAATCACCCCAAGTCAGAAGCACATCTTCGGATACAGCCTTCACTGTGATCCCCTCTACAGAGTGGCGGCCACGTGAAGGTCAGAACGCCGTCTCAAGCAACCATCGCCTAAAACCTGGCCTATGCTTTCGGTGCTGCGCTGAAGATTTCGACCAGGCGGTCCGCAATCAGCTTGTCTTCACCTTCTTTCAGCTGCCAGACGGCAAAGCCGAAAGTTTGTGGATCGCGGGGTTGGCGGTGATGACTCTGATTGTCAGCAGCGGACGCGTCGGGATTGCGCCCGCGCATGCCGCCGGCGCCGGCGCCCATGCTGCCGATCCCGATGGGCCGCGTGTCGGCTAACTTCTGCATGACTTCTTGCCCACTGATGTTGAGCTTGGCCGGATCGATGTGCCAGCTGTAATGCGGGGTGACATTGCCGAGAGCCTGAGGATTAAATTGTCGAGGCTGCGCGGTCACGCCAAATGTTTTCACCGCATCGGTGATGACCTGAGCGCGTTCGTCGTACATCTTCAGCGTCGCGTCGTAGTCCTGATGGACAAAAATTTCGAGCGCTTTGAGCATGCCGAAAATAGTTTCCTTGCCGATCTTGCAGCAACGACCGATGCGGTCCTCCTGCGGGCTCATGTTAAGCAAGGCGTAGCGAATCAGATCTTCTTTGCCAATCAGAACGCCGGCCGCCTGCGGGCCGCGGATATCCTTGCCGCCGCTAAACGCGACCATGTCGAAGCCGAGGGCCGGATATTCCCAGAGCCGCTCGACCGGCGGCACATCCGCGGCGGCGTCATTAAACGTGTAGAGGTTGTGCTCGCGGGCAATGGCAACAGTCTCGGGGCCGCTGACTTTGCCTTTATCGGAAAGAATATTGGTGAAGTGGATCGCCACCGTCTTCGGATTGATGGCGGCAATCATTTCTTCGCGCGTTTCCACTTCGACCAGCTTCGCGCCCGTCTGGCGAATCTGATGATCAAAGGGATAGCGGTGGCTCTTCTGAATGATGACTTCATTGCGTGGAAACTCGCTCACTTCAGGAATCGCGCGCATGCGCGGTTCCAGGTCTTCGGTCATCATGCCGGCGTAGCCCACTACCAAGGCGGCGGCCGCGCCCTCCGTTACCAGGCCGGTATAACCGGCAGGTGATTTGCAAAGGTTTGCCAGGAACTTGCCGGCCGCGATCTCGAGCTCGTCGATCAGGACGAAATGCTCGTTGCCTCGCCGCATCAGCTCCATCACTTCCGGCCGCATGACCGAGCCGCCGATGACGGTCACAGTGCCGTTGATGTTGACGAGGGGCGTTACCCCTAGTTCGGCGTAGATGTCTCCGGTGGAACCGAGGCCGCTGGTAATGGGAACGATGGGATTGCCGTCGACGGCAGGCGCCGAGGGCTTGCGTTTCTTGCCGAAGAGGCTGAGCGCGCCGCTCCGGTCGGGAGCCAAGAGCCCACCGCTGGCGGCCGCAAGCGCGCTTAGGAATGAGCGCCGGTTCCAACCGAACTTCAAATGCATGACTCCCCCTACCTCAGAAATCATTTATCGGCGGGCGGATTCACTACCTTTGCGCTGCCGACGATCTCAATCAGCGAATCGCCCGGAATCCATTCCACCGCCATGCAGGCGCGGGAAGGAGCTTTCCCTTGGGAAAAGTAGGTCCCATAGATCTTGTTGAGCGCGTCATATTGTGCCTTGTGCGCATCGAATCTCGCTTTGCCCGTGGGCGTGGTTACGCCGTCGGCAAGAGGCAGGCACAGGAAAACCGTGAGATGCAGAATGCTGTCCATCGTGCAGCCCGCGCGCTCCACCGATTTCTTCAGCGCGTCCATAGTGCGCGTGACGTGCTTCTCGAAGGGGTCGGCGACCAAGACGTGATCTTCTTTGGGATATCCGTCGTTCGAACCCGTGCCCGAGATGTAGTAGATTCCGTCGTCGACGTGGTGACTGCCGCGCCGTCCCGTATCGCTTTGTCCCGCGGCCGGGTTCGCGGTCGTGGGTGTGCTCGCTGGAGCGGTCTGTTGTGCGAAGAGTTTCGTCGCGCCCGTTACGAGGGCCGATATTGCAGCCATCATGCCAACAAAATTGCGCCGAGTGTTGGTTTCCATCGGGGGTCTCCTTTGGAGTGTTCGGTCTACGAATGCAGATGAACAGGAATCATAGCGCAATGGCAGCTCCGTGGCGGCTCAATCTCACACCAGCGAGTGCGCCGCGCCGGTCCCACGTGCTTGCCCGCCGACGCTCGCGCCGCATCGCCTGGACCAGCTGCTCCCACCAGATCGAACGATCTTCCCTTGCTATCGGTGTTGTTCCAAATCTCGATTTCCGAACTGCCGACGATGGTGGACCCGAGAATCAACCCTCTTCAGATCTGGCATTCACTCGTGCAGAGAGCCCAGATTTCGAACTAACCCGTCTACGATGCGCTCCAGCCCAAAATCCGGCGGACCTGGGCGGGTCTTCTCAACATCGGTATGTCATCCGCTCGCTAGCGATGCTTCTGCTTATCTGGTTGACGCAGCAATCCCCAATAGGTTGCGATTGAGATCCTTCGCTCCGCGGATTTACTTGTACTCAGTTGATTTCTGACCCGTTCCAAGTCCAAGGAGGGTCTGAAAGGCGGCCGCGGGTGTTTTGCGGCGGTTGTGCCGGAAGACGAATTCGTCGAGGTAGACCTGGAGTTGAGGCTTGCTCACTCCGTGGTAGGTTCCGATCAGCCATTGCTGGAGGTTTGCAACGGCGCGATCGGCAAGTGGGACAGCCGACTTCGCCCCTTTACGGAGTTCGGATCGCCGTGGTTGAGTGCGGGCGATATGTTTGAACCCCGCGTCCGTCAGACCCACAAAGCTCTGGAGGCCATCCGTGTAAATGGTCGAGCCGGGAGAGACGTTCTGGTTGAAAAAGGGGATGGTAGTCTTGCCCTTGAAATCTGGGCCCCTCACGACTTCCCGAACCTATCTGCAATAATGGGGCGCATCCGATACAGCAGGGTCGAAAACGTTGTCATGCCGGATTTCCTGAGAATTCGACTCGGTAGCCGAGCATTTGGAGTGTCCGGATCATTCGTGCAGTACGGGCTCGTTTCGACTGTTCCGATACTGCCGGACCTCGCTCCTCATAGCACACCCCCTGATGCAGAATGATCCAGATCAGCTGACACATGCGATGGGCGATGGCCCCAATGGTCTTTTTGTGGCGCAAGCGGGGCACCAGACGACGGTAGAGGATTTCGAAGATGCTGCCTTTTCGTTTGACGGCTGCATTGGCACACTGATTGAGGACGCGGCGCATGTGGCGGTTTCCCTTCGGCGAGCGTGCGTTACGGTTCACGCCTGCGCTCTCTTCCTCTCCCGGACATGCCCCAACCCACGAAGCCAGCTTCTTGGCTGATTCGAAGGTTTCCGCCGTGGCTCCCACTTCGGCAATGATTTGGTGCGCCGAATCAACCCCAAGGCCGGGGACCTCGGCTAGCCGGGTGACGGCATCCTGGTGGTCGTGGAGCAGACTCGCAATCTCCAGGTCCAATTGGTCGATCTGTTGTTCGAGTACTTGCAAACCTTGGAGTGCCAACTTGATCAGGCGGCGGTAGACCGGGTTGAGTTGCCTGCAGGCCCCCAAGGCGTCGGACAACTCTGCTTTCGTGGCGCGCAAGCGCTGATGGGCCAAGGCGGCGATTGCCGCGGGGTCAGTTTCTCCGTCCGCCAGCGCCTCCAGCATACGACGTGCACTCAGGCCCAATAAATCCGATACCAGACTGGACAATTTGAGATGCGCCTCTTCCAGCAGGGCCTCCAGCTGGTTCTGCAACCGTGTTCTGTGACACGTGAGTTGATACCTTGTGCGGGTGACTGTACGCCAGAGACGTTGCTCGGCACTGGGTACAAAGCTCAAGGTCAGCTCGTCGGATACGAACCGCTTGATCAGACGTTCGCAATCGGCGAAATCATTCTTGCGCCCGCGCTGCCCACGATTCGACAAGGCTTGCGCCAGGTGCAGGGTTCCGGAGTTTGGGCCGGCAGTCTCCCGCTTCTGACAAAGCGGTTGCCAGTACTGCTCCAGTGCTCCCCAAACCGGTTTCCAATATTGGGCAGTGGATTCCATCACCACTTCCTCGACCTGCTGCTCGATGAGCCATTCTGCCAATGCTTGTAACTGCTGCGGGTGGCTCCCGTACCAGCGGCGCTCGAACTGAGTTTCGCCTCCCAGTTCAAGATGGGGCACAACCACAGCTAGCTTCTTCTTATGCACATCGATTCCGGCTATTCTATAGGGCATAGTTATCTCCTGGTGGGAGCGGGGAGCGTGCCAGAGATTACATTAACCAGGGTCTCGGGCTATCGCCGCTCCCACAGGGAGAGATGACGCACCATTTATTCGCTCGACAACGCACGCTCCGGATCAGACACTAGCACGGCCTCTGCTTTTCCACGCTTTATTCAATCTCACCGCACCCAGCCACTATGAATTATGGCTGATTGGTGCGTTACGAGGAGCGAGGGCCAGCAGTATCGGAACAGTCGAAACGAGCCCGTACTGCACGAATGATCCGGACACTCCAAATGCTCGGCTACCGAGTCGAATTCTCAGGAAATCCGGCATGACAACGTTTTCATTTGATTTCGCGGGCCGTAGGCCCTGAGATGACACTAGCGTTTAGCGGTACTGATTCTGCGGCATTGATCGTTTTCGGACATAAGTGACCGGGATCGGACGCTCATGATTCCAAATTGACCGGCATTACGTCAGAGAATAAAGGTGTTCTGGTAACTAGAGGTTGGCACTGGAGATGCCTGGTTCCGGAAAAAGATCTTTTTGCCCCTGTTGCTACAAGGAGTCGCCACGATGAACATCACACAGGATCTGCGCTCTGGAGCGCGGCAACTGCACAAGAGCCCGGGATTTACCTCGGTTGCTGTGCTTACTCTTACCCTTGGAATCGGGGCCAGCACGGCGATGTTCGGCGTGCTGAACGCAGTCCTACTGCGGCCTTTGCCGTTCCCCAATGCTGACCGTCTGGTAAGAGTCCTGGCCATTGAGGGTGACAGGATAATACCCGGTCCCTCCCCGATGGACGTGCGGGACTTTGCCTCCCAGAACCGCACCTTTGAGAAGTTCGCCGTCTATGACGCTTGGCGGAAGAACGTCAGCACCAGCAGTAGTTCAATCGAGCCGGAGCAACTACAAGTGGGATTGGTTCCAGCAGAATTTTTCGAAGTTCTTGGCGTCAAACCGCTGATGGGTCGCTGGTTTAAGGATGAAGAGAACCAATGGGGCAATCACTTTGAAGCCATTCTAGGTTACAACTTCTGGCAGACACGCTTCCACGGCGACCCTTTGATTCTCGGAAAGAGCATTCGGATCAACGATGAACCTTACACGATTATCGGAGTAATGCCAGGTGACGTTTCCGATTGGCCGGTCGATCCTCGTCACGGCAAAGTCGAACTGTGGACTCCGTTTGTTCCCTATTTGTCTGCCAGCGAAACGGTGTGGCAGGAAAGCGAGCGCGGCTCGCGCGGGTGGGGCACAATTGCGCGGTTGAAGCCGGAGTTCGGCATCCAGGAGGCGGGCGCTGACCTTCAACGCATTGCGCGCAATCTCGCCCGCCAATATCCATTAGATCGCGGCGTAGGTGTAGCCATCCGTCCGCTGCAGGAAGAGCAAGTTAGCGGTTTGCGACCCATTCTTTTGTTGCTGATGGGCGCAGTAGTTCTCACTCTGCTGATTGCCTGCTCCAATGTGGCTAACTTGTTGCTGGCAAGGAACTCCGCCCGCAAACGCGAGATCGCCGTGAGAGTTGCCATGGGGGCAGGCGCGCCGACCTTGATCCGACAGTTCATGATGGAACATCTGATTCTGGGACTGTTCAGCGGGATTAGCGGCGGCGTGCTGGCATGGGGCGGGTGTGCAGTCATAGCTCGGGTTCACCCCGCTGAGCTTCCTCAGCTTGCCGGTGTGCGACTCGACCTTCGTGTTTTGACTTTTGGATTCGTAGTCTCAGTCTTGAGCAGCTTGATTTTTGGAACGCTCCCGGCATGGATGAGCTTGAAAGTAAACCCATCAGAAGCCTTTAAGGACAGCGGACGCTCCAACATTGCTTCACGTCGCACGCGCTGGTTGCGACATTCAGTCGTGGCGGGGGAGCTGGCATTGGCAGTGATGCTCGTGGTCGGTACGGGACTTCTGATTCAAAGCCTGTTGCGGTTGCAGAGCCAGGATCTGGGCTTTCGCGTCGATCACTTGCTGAGATCACATGTTTTCCTGCCGTCGGTTCGGTATCCCAATCCTGGCAGTATCACACGGTTTTGTGACGAATACGTCGCGCGCGTGCGGCAACTGCCTGGAGTTCAGGATGCAGTCGTGAGTGCCGCCTATCCGTTTGACGATCAGTGGTCAGAAAAGTTCACTATCGTGGGGCGAACGATCTCGCGACTGGAAGATACGCCGGTGGCAGCCATCAACGTCACCGACTCACATTACCTCCACACTCTTGGGATTCCCCTACTCAAAGGGCGCAACTTCTCGGACGCGGATACGGAGACCAGCCTGCCGGTGGCGTTAGTGAACCAGGCCTTCGTGGATCAATACTTTCCAACCGAAGATCCGATTGGAAAGCAGATTCGCATGGGTTTAAACCCCGTCCTTGCCTCGAGCACAGCGGCCGTTCCATTCACCATCATTGGCGTAATCGGAAATTCTAGGAACCGCGAACTGGCGCTTCCCCCTTTGCCGCACATCAACACACTTTTCCGACAGACCCCGGAACTGAACGCTGGCTTCAAGTATCTGATCGTGCGCACCAGTCTGGATCCGATACAACTTGCCTCGCCCATTCGTCGGCAGCTTCATGCGCTCGATGCCGACCTGCCCTTCGCAGAGATTGCCACTATGGACCAGATCATGCGAGGGCAGACGGCAGACCGACGCTACACGACGGGACTGTTCGCGTTGTTCGCTTTCTTCGGAGTCGTTCTGGCGGGAACCGGAGTATACAGCGTGGTCTCTTACGTGGTTGCACGGCGCACCCAGGAAATGGGCCTGCGCATGGCTTTGGGCGCACAGCGTAGCGATGTGCTTTGGATGGTCATACAGCAAGGCGTTGGTATGGCCGCGGTAGGAGCGGTTGCGGGGCTGCTTGGCGCGTGGATTTTCCGTAGGGTTGTGGCTCAGCTTGTTTTCGGAATTTCTCCCGCCGATCCGACAACGTTCTTGGTGGCGGCCTTACTGTTGGTTTCCTTTGCCGCAGCTGCCAGCTACGTTCCGGCGCGCCGCGCCGCAGGAGTCGATCCGATGGTCGCACTACGTTACCAGTGAGGAAGGATAATAGGGTACGTGGGCCTGAGTTGGGCGATCACTAACGATATGTCGGCAGAGCACCATGTTCTCTGGAGGCAATAGCGGCATCGGTCTGGCCACTGCTCGCCTCTTCATCGCTGAAGGCGCCCAGGTCGCCATCACCGGCCGCGACCAGGCCACGCTGGACGAAGCAGTCGCCGAACTCGGCCCCAACGCGCGCGGCTATCGCGCTGATTTAACCCGCAACTTCCTACAAGGTCATGTTTCCATCTGGCAGCTCCGTGGCCAAGCTAGTGCTCTGGGCCAAACTGCGCGACAGTACCCGCCGAACTGCGCTCCGTGATCCGATCGAACACCATTTCCATCAGCGCGTCCTTGTCGCGGAATCGCCGGTACACGATCGCCGCCATCCCCCGCATGGGAGGCGGTCCGGGGCACGGTTGTGCCCTCCAGGCCATGTTTTGCCAAAACCGCGAATCACAATTGGGACACTGACGTCGAGAGAGCGAGCGTCTTGCAAACCTTGGATCAGGCCCGGCAGTATCTACGTAAACCCACAGATATAGCGTCTCCATCACACAGCGGAGCCCCCAGCTCGGGTGCAAACCAGCTTTAAGATCGTCGTCTGCTGCCACGGGCATGAACGACGTAAGATGATGTATCGCTTTTTCAATCCGGAGCTCAAGAATGTCTTACCTGAGACACTCACTGATTGTCGGACGCTGGAATCTGATCGCAATTATTTTCTTGCTCTGGTCGTTTACCGCAGTCGCTCAGTCGGCTGACGACCTGTCAGAGCGCATTCAGAAAATCACCAGCCGGCCGGAATTTGCTCACGCGCATTTCGGAATTGAGTTCTACTCTCTCGACAGCGGAAAACCCCTGTACACGCTCAACTCCGACAAACTCATGGTGCCCGGCTCAACCACCAAACTCCTGACAGAAGGAACCCTCCTCGAATTGCTGGGAGGCGACTACCGCTTCCACACGCGTGTCTACCGGACGGGCCCGGTCAACAAACATGGAAAGCTCGTGGGCGACCTTGTCCTGGTGGCGAGCGGGGATCCGAATCTATCCGGTCGCATTCAGCCTGACGGCACGCTGGCCTATGAGAATGAGGATCACTCCTACGGCGGGCGCGACAGCAAGGGCATTGGCGATCCACTGTTCGTCATTCGCGAAATCGCCGACCAGATCGCCAGCCATGGCATCAAGCGCATCAACGGCAGGGTGCTGGTTGACGCCAGTCTGTTTCCTGAAGGCGAGCGGGACCTCGGAACGCACGTCGTCATTTCGCCGATCGTCGTGAACGACAACGTGATCGACGTAATCGCGACAGGCGGGGCGAAACAGGGCGATGCCGTTACCCTGCAGATTTCGCCGAAAACCTCCTATCTCCAGATCATCAATCAGGCCACCACCGCAGAGTCCGGATCCAAGCCGAGCCTCAACTTCACTGACGAGAAAGTCGAGGCAACGGGAGTACGCAGCGTCACCCTCACCGGCACGTTGGCCGCCGGTGCCAACTCCGGCATAAAGTCGTATGCAGTGCCTGAACCAAGCAAATTTGCCGCCACCTTGCTGACCGAAGCACTACGGGCAAGCGGAATCGAGGTCTCACCACACCGCGCAGCCGCAGCCGTGAATTTCAAAGAGCTCGCTGCCGGGTACACTCTAGAGAACATTGTCGCCGAGCACGTCTCGCCTCCTCTGAAGGAGGAAGTAAAAATCACTCTGAAAGTCAGCCAGAACCTGCACGCCAGCATGGCGCCGTCTCTGGTGGGCGCACTCGTTGCGCACAAGAGTGAAGACATCAGCCAAGCTGGATTCGATCAGGAGCAGGAATTTCTCAAGAGAGCCGGCCTCGATCTGACGGGAGCGAGCCAGAGCGACGGCGCGGGAGGGAACGCATTTTTTACCGCGGATTTCATGGTGCACTACCTAACTTTCATGACGAGCCATAAGGACTTCAGCGACTTTCACCGCGGCCTGCCGATTCTCGGCCAGGATGGTACGCTGTTCGATGTCCAGGTGAACTCGCCTGCAGCCGGACACGTGCAGGCAAAAACAGGCACTTATGTTGTTCGCGACGCCCTTAACAAAAAACGGATGGTGACGGGCAAGGGCTTGGCAGGCTACGTGCAAACCAGAAGCGGTCAACATTTGGTGTTCGCAGCGTATGTCAACCTGGTCGAAGTCTCCATGGACGATCCCAACGCAGTGCAAAAGATTGCCGGAGAGGCTTTGGGTGAGATCGCGGCCGCTGCCTATGATGCAAACTAACGGAATGAGGGTTTGCTGCGATGATCTGGTTCCTCGATGAGCAAGTCAAATGGAACCTGATTCAGGAAGGGACAAGTACGAAGTGATTGAAAACATGGTGGAGCTAGTCGGGCTCGAACCGACGACCTCATGGTTGCGAACGATGGCGTCTGCCAATCTATCGCTTTGGTCTGCTTAGAGTTGCCTGCCGAGTACGGTCCATTTCGGTCCAATTCAGTCCCAAAAGAAAAACCACGCTTGCCGGGAGTTTGACTCAACTGCCGTGCTCAGAGTGCGCCCATGGAAGCGTTGCCAAGGGAATCGTGTTGCAATATGTCGTTAGTTGTGATTAAGTAGTGACATATTGAGACACCAACTATGCCGAAGCCCCTTCAGAGAATCATACATTACGTCGGCCAGCACGGGATCGTCAGACCGCGCGATATCGAGGCGATAGGGCTTCCCCGCGAGTATCTCCTTCGTCTTCATAGGCAAGGGAAGATCGTTCGATCTGGACGTGGACTTTATTCGCTGCCCGACGCAGCGATCACCGAACGTCATTCTTATGCCGAAGTTGGCAGGCGTGTACTCGGAGGTGTCTTCTGTCTACTGTCGGCTCTGGCTTTTCACGAGATTACAACGCAGAGTCCAGCCTCGGTTTGGATTGCCCTGCCACAGGGAGCGCGACGACCAGCAATTAGCAGTCCTTCGCTGAGAGTCGTCCGGCTCTCGGGAGCTTCGCTGACCGAGGGAATTGAAAAGCACAAGGCGGAGGGCGTCCCGATTCGCGTCTATTCTGCTGCGAAGACCGTTGCTGATTGTTTCAAGTTTCGTAACAAAATCGGGCTTGATGTTGCAATCGAAGCCCTCAAGGATTCTCTCGGGCAAAAGAAGGCTACCGTCAACGAGATCTACCATTACGCGAAAGTTTGTCGTGTCAGCAATGTCATCCGCCCATATATGGAGGCGCTGTGACACGTGGACCGACCAGGAACCTGTCAGCATCGGTTCGGGCGCGACTGCTTTCTCTTGCTCAGAGTAGGCGCGAGGACTATCAGCGAATGCTCGGCAGGTATGCGATTGAACGGTTCTTGTATCGGCTTGGCCGCTCGAAGTATCGAGACAAATTCGCACTCAAAGGCGCGACACTTTTTACGCTTTGGACCGGG
>DASPVV010000110.1:0-30774 GCA_035622175.1 Terriglobales bacterium
GTGATTCATCATCTGGATCGCCGTCTCGCGATCTTCGACTCCGATATGCACGTGCAAACCGAAGATCAGGTTGGCGCGGGCGACCAGTTGCATATCTTCGACGATGTTCTTGTAGCGCTCGTCCGGGGTGATCTCCTGCACGCGCCAGTCGGCAAAGGGGTGGGTGCCCGCCGCCGCCAGCCGCAGCCCGTTTTCCTTGGCTAAGTTGATCATGTCGCGGCGTAGCTTCTTGACCTCTTCCTTGGCCTCCTTGATGCCTGGGCAGACGGAGGTGCCTACTTCGACCACGGACTGATGCAGCTCGGATTTCACCTTCTCGTGCAGCAGCATCTTGCCCTTTTCAAGGATCTCGAAGTGGATGTGGGAACGCAGGTCGCGGGAAACCGGATCGACGGTTTGATACTCTTCTTCAATTCCGATGGTGAAGCTCGGTTCCATAAGGTCAAACCAGCGAGGCCCTCGTCCGACAGCGAGCTCGCGGTCGGGCTGGACCAGTATAACCCGGTTGAGTGAGGTTGAGTCGCATCGGGCCCCGCCACCAATGCTTATCAGCGAAAGGACACGTTCGACCACACGGGTTCACTGAATCTCATTCAGTGGGGGGTACGGCGCATGGTGCTCTTTAGAATGTTTCGCTTGCAACCGGTCCAGCCGGGTCTTCGCTGGCAACTCAGGGCTGCGCTGCAGTGCACCGCCAAACGAAAAACGGGGGTGCGTTCGGTGGTTGCGCCGGCGTGCTGCTGATCGGGCCGGTAGCTCCAAGCGCGCGCTAGAGTTCCTACTGAACCGTGAGTTTGATCTTCTCCGAATGTTGTAAGAGACCCGAGGTGCCAGTAACGGTAATGGTGTACGCGCCAGCAGGAGTCCCGTTGGTGTTAGAACCGCCACCGCCGCAAGCCACGCCAGAGAGCAATTCAACGCAAGCCGTCCCGACCAGCACGATGGCTGCAAGTTTCTGCTTTTGTCTTCGACATGAACCGAAACGAACGCTAGCTCCCAGCAAGACAGCCAGCGACAACCAGACTGCGGCAGACGGACCAGCACGATCCCCGGAGTGTAGCCCTGCGGATGGACCAGTGGTAGTCACTTTCAAGGTCGCTGCCATCCCGTTCGTAGACGTAGTCAAAGGCGTTACGGAACTCGGGCTGATGGAGCATTGCGGACCTAGACTCAAGGTGGGCTGAACTGAACAGGAAAGGGCAACAGCAGCGCTAAATCCATCGATCGGGGTCACCGTAATGGTGGAAGCAGACGATGCACCTGGACCTAGAGAGCTCGGGCTGAATAGCGATGCCGCGAGGGAAAAGTCAAACATGGCAAAGCTGTAGAGCACGCCGCAACCAAGTGTGCAGCCGACATTGCTGGGACCTCCCTCCCACGTCGCGCCATAAAGATTTCCGTCGCTGCTCAGAACCGGATCTTGTGGGTCAGCACCATCCGTCCCGTTAAAGTTATAGAGATTCGTGAAATCGCCCGTCGGAGTAATCCTGAAAATCGTGCCGCAACAGGTGGGTGAGCTGCCACCAGTCAAGGTTGTGCCGTAGAAGTTCCCATCGTTATCCAGAACCAGGTCGCCCGGATTCGCACCGTGCGTGCCATCGAAGTTGTAGAGAACCGAATAATCGCCCACGGGAGTGATCTTGAAAATAACGCCGCAACCGCCGACGCAATTGGTGGAAGTGCCGCCTACGTAGGTGGTGCCGTAAAAGTTGCCGTCCGTGCCCTGAGCCAAAGAATGGGGATTCCCGCCGTGTGTGACGTCAAAGGTATAGAGGAGCGAGTAGTTGCCTTCGGGGGTGATCTTGAAAATCGTGCCACAGCCATAGACTTGACAGGATTTGATTGCGGGGAAGATGTTTCCTCCACCGAACGTTGTTCCATAGAAATCTCCATCCTTGCCCTCGATCAGCGCATTCGATAGGGAAAACGACTGGGTGAAGTCATAAAGCACGGTGAGCTGGCCAGTTGGAGTAATCCTGAAGATTACGCCACCGTCGGGCGTACTGCCACCAACCACGGTCGTTCCATAGAAATTCCCATCGCTGCCTTCCACTAGTGTGTCAGGAGCTGCCCCGTGGGTTAGATCGAATTCGTACAATGATGTAAAGGTACTGGGAGGGGTGATTTTATAGATCGTGCCGTACCCGACGCCCCCTTCATCGCAGTAGAACTTGCCGCATGACGTTCCATACAGGTTTCCGTCTGTGCCCAGGATCGGTCGCCCCCAGGGGTAGTCAACAGTGCCCAATACCGTAGCGCTTCCACTTGGAGTTATCTTGGCAACATATCCGAAACCACAAGACGTCGGCCCACTCCCACTCAATCCGTAACCCACGGCTCCGTAAAGGTTGCCATCCGAGCCCCAGGTCAGCGCGTTTGTAGTGCCACCATAACACGGGCCAACGTTATACAACGTAGTCAGAGCACCTTTGGGAGTGACTTTGAACCATACGGCCTCAAGCACCATATCTCCGGGGCCGGCGGGCCCCGTGTACTCGCCATTTCCGGCGCCGTATAGATTGCCGTCTTGCCCGACCGTGATCCCAGACGGTTCGATTACGTTCTCGCCATTGACGAGTCCAAAGGTGTAGACCACGGTATAGGTTTGGGCGTAACTCCCGACGTCCGCGGCAAGGATCAGCAGGAATAAAACGAATACCATATAGCGACCGCGTGGCAAGCATCGCCATGGGACAGCGCTTTGAAATGCAATGTGTCTATTGCCTTCAAATTTGCACCTACCGCTGCGCTGTTGGCCTCAAAGCGAAGATATAGGGCAAAAGCATTTTGGTTGTCAAGGTACAACCAACTCAGCCCTAGCCGATGGCCTTGCCTGGAGGGGCTAGTCCTCGGACAGCAACATTCGTCTGCGAATTTTCGCCCAGAGCAGTGGCCGGTTTAGATGCAAGTACGACGCCAGATCCCGAGAATTGGAGCCGAGGGGCAGCCATTCGCCATTTTGTAGCTGCTTTTTGGTGACGATCGCGATGTGGAAGAAAATGGGCACCGGTCGGAGGAATGATCGCCTAGGTCTATGGCCTATGTCTTGGCCCGCCTTCTAGCTGCCTCCCGGGGCCGAGCTAGCTTCTCGGAACCGGCCAAAAACGCCGCCCATCGTAGCTCCCGCGCCGGGTTTTCGCTGCTCAACGCCTGGGCAACGGCCATCTCAGCGATGGCGTTCACGACCCATTCAAAGTTGTCCCGCCCGATCGAATGCAGATCCGCATCCGGCGCCGGATTCATGAAGTCGATGGCATAGGGAACCCCACCTTCGACGGCAAACTCCACGGTATTGAAGTCATAGCCCAGCGCCCGGCACAGTTTCAGCGCATCGCTTACGATCCGCTCCTTGAGTTTAGGGCTTGAGGGCGGGGGGTTCCCCTTCACGTAACGCTCATGGAAGGGAACTTTGGGATCGTACTTCATGACGTGCACCTTCTCCTGGCCCACGACATAGCAGCGATAGTATTCCTCAAACTCGACGCCGTGCTGCAGGGTCATGCACAAGTCGCCCGTCTGGTTATAAAAGTGGAAGAACTCGTCCGGCGAATGCACCTTGTAGACGTGCTTCCATCCCCCACCCGCATAAGGCTTCAAGAATGCGGGGAAGCCGACATAGGCAAAAATCTCCTCCCAAGGCAGGGGATAGACGAGATTGCGCATCGATTGCTCGCTCGTGTCCTGGGGATGTTGGTTATGCGGCAAGAGTAAGGTGGGCGGGATGGCCACCCCCAATTTCGTGGCCAGCGCATAATTGAAAAACTTGTCATCCGCCGTCCACCAGAACGGATTGTTCACCACCACCGTCCCCTGGAGCGCCGCATTCTTCAAATAGGCGCGATAGAAGGGGATGTCCTGCGAGATGCGGTCGATGATGACCCTATACGGACTCGCTCCCGCCATCCTCACCCCCCCCACCTTGACGAACTCCGCGCTCACCCCATCGACGTGCATGGCGTTGATCTTTTCGACGACGGCCGGGGGGAACGTATTTTCCATGCCAAACAGAATTCCGATTTTCTTCACAACGCATTCTCCGCTCTAAAACTCAGGCTCGCAGCGCAGTCCCGGCGCAGTCGAAATTGTCGACGCTAGAAATACTTTCCCGCCATCCCCAGCCACAAGGGCCAGTCATGCTGGAAGTGATCTCGCCATACGTCGAGCCAATGCGAGACTGCTTTTTCGTTCAGTTTCTCCGACAACTTCAGGTTCTGGTCCAGACACATGTCCCAATCCGCCGATCCCAGCACGATTTTCATCTGTCGGCAACGGCTCAGAAACCAATCATCGTTCAGGTTGGGCAGGAAGTCCTGCGGACAATTGAAGTAGCAATCATCATCGTAGTAGCCGTCGAGAAACGGATGGATGTCGAACGCCCCGCTCATGCTGACACAATGGGTCACGAGGTCGGGATGCTTCAGAGAAAAATTCACCGCGTGATATCCGCCGAAACTGCAGCCGGTCACCGCCAGCTGAGGACGGGGGTTTTTCCAGCGCACCCAGGGGAGTAACTCATGCAGCAGGTAGCGTTCATATTGCAGGTGGCGCAGCACCCGCTGTTTGGGATGGACGGCCTTGTTGTACCAGCTCTCCAGGTCGACCGCATCCGAGCAAAAAACTTGCACTTCGTTGCCTTCGATCTTCGGGGCCAAAACGCCGATCATCCCCCGATCCTCATACTCAAAGAATCGTCCCATGGACGTGGGGAAAACCAGCAAGGGCAGCCCCGCGGACCCGAAGACCAGCACCTCCATATCGCGATTGAGTTCCCGACTGTATCCTTTGTGGTATTCGCGGTTCATCTTCGGCGGGAAACGGCGGAAGTATCTTACCTGATTGGGGCCGGGGATGGGGATGGTTCGGGTTTGGCCCTTCCCCGGGAACCCATCGAGGAGCCGGGCACGGAGCACCCCCCCAGGGCAATGGTCTCGGAAGGGAGCGGCTGGGCGCGTCGTTCCTCCGATGTCCGGTATACTAGTTTCAGGATGTCATTGCTCAGAGGCATTGCGGCGATCGCGAAAGGGATGAGCATTACCTTTCGCGAGATGTTTCAGCCTACCACCGTCGAGAACTATCCGGACGGGCCGGGGCCTTTGCGAGGAGCCCAGTTTCAGGAGCGTTATCGGGGCGTGCACGTACTGCAGCGCGACGAGAATGGCCTGGAGAAGTGCGTTGCCTGTTTTCTTTGTGCGGCGGCCTGTCCTTCCAACTGCATCTATATCGAAGCAGCCGAGAATACCGCCGAGCATCGTGTCAGCGGCGCCGAGCGCTATGCTCGCGTGTATAACATCGACTACAACCGCTGTATCTTTTGCGGTTATTGTGTCGAGGCGTGCCCCACCGATGCCATTACGCACGGACATGGATTTGAAGTGGCGGCGTTCAACGCCACCAACTTGATCTTTCGCAAAGAACAGATGCTCGCCGCGAAACCCGCTCACCTGGGAGCCAATGCCATTTTCAATCAAGCCGATGTAGAGGCTGGCGCACCCGCGCTGCCGGCGCCAGGCAGTTAAGCCATGATCGTGGCCATGGATTTTGACCCCGGCCCGCCTGCGATGTCGTCGAAACCAACAGTTTTGCCGCCACCCGGGTCGTGACGCGATGGATTCCATCCAAGGTATCGTGGATCCAGGTACTCGCTCGGGTATCCGGCATGCCCCACCCTGGAAGATGAGACGAAGCTGTTTCAGTTGCTCCATCCGGAACCAACCGCAGGCGTGCGCTTGACCTCGGGATTCAGGCTCGATCCGGAACCGTTGCGCCATCGTGGTACACCATCCCAGCGCAAAGCATTTTGTAGTTTGAGACCGACCAACCCGCCCTTCATCACGAGCTGTCCGGCAAGCCAGCGACCCCGAAGAGAGGAGGTCGGCCTCACCGGCCGAGGGCGTCGATCTCTAAGCGGTTTTGATCGTTGGCGGCGGCTACTGACGATTGTTTTGGGCGGCGCCAACCGCCTCCGGCTCCATCGCCGCGATGATGGAATCGGCGAACTCCGAGGTCCCCGCCTTGCCGCCCACATCGCGGGTTAATTTGTCGCGCGTGCGGTAGACCACTTCTAGCGCATTCTGTATTTTGAGCGCTGCCTCGTGCTCGCCGAGATGGTGAAGCATCAACAGCGCACAGCGAATCACGGCGGTCGGATTAGCAAGGCCTTTCCCGGCAAGGTCGGGAGCGGAGCCATGCACGGCCTCAAAAATTGCGCAGTGGTCCCCTAGGTTCGCACTTGGAACCATTCCCAATCCGCCGACAAAGGCCGCACAGAGATCAGAAATAATATCGCCGTACAAATTTTCCATCAGCAGCATATCGTACTGATAGGGATTCATCACCAGCTGCATGCAGGTGTTGTCCACAATGTGCTCGTCGTAGGCAATTTCGGGATACCCCTTGGCCACATCACGGGCACACCTGAGGAAGAGGCCATCGGAAAGCTTCATGATGTTGGCCTTATGAACGGCATGGATTTTCTTGCGCTGATTCTTGCGGGCGTATTCGAAGGCGAATCGTGAAATGCGTGTACAGGCCTTCTCGGTCATGATTTTCAGGCTCTCGACCACCCCCGGCACAACCTCGTGCTCAATGCCGGAGTACAAGCCTTCGGTATTTTCGCGGATAATGATGAGGTCTACCTCGGGATAGCGCGTGGGGATGTGGGGCAAGTTGCGGATCGGACGGAAGTTGGCGTAGAGCTCAAAGCGCTTGCGCAACTCCACGTTGATGCTGGGAAAGCCACGGCCGATGGGAGTGGCAAGCGGGCCTTTCAGGCCAACCCGAGTGCGTTCGATCGATTCGATCAGCGCACGCGGAATATATTCATGATATTTTTCATACGCGTCCGCGCCCGCCGCATACTTTTCCCATGCGAACTTCACCCCCGTAGCCTCGAGGACGCGGACGGCAGCCTCGGTGACCTCCGGTCCGACACCGTCGCCCGGGATGAGGGTGATGGGGTGAGCCATATTATTTTATTCTCACGCCTCCCACCCAGCCCCCCGGTCCCGGGATGCCCGCGTTGCCAGGCCGAAATCTAAGCTGTGGATGGGCTGCGTCCCTCATGTCGTAATCCCCGCTGCCGCAAACCTATTGCGGCTTTGCAGCAGTCTTGCTGCGAACCTCTGCCCCATCTTTGGATTTGATGAGATCCTTCAACTCGTTCATGAACTCCTGCACGTCTTTGAAGTCCAAATAGACCGAGGCAAAGCGAACGTACGCCACTTTGTCGTAACGTCTTAGCCGGTTCATGATGAGCTCGCCCAGTTCGCTCGTCTTGCGCTCGCGCTCGGCGGATTCGATCACGAAACTCTCGGCTTCGTTGACGATTTGCTCCAGCTTACCAATCGGAACCGGCCGCTTTTCGCAAGCACGCAACAGTCCATTCAACACCTTTTGCCGATCGAATTTCTCCCGCCTGCCATCCTTTTTTACCACCATGTAGGGGATTTCATCGATGCGCTCGTAGGTGGTGAAGCGCTTGCCGCATTTCAGACACTCGCGCCGCCGGCGGATAGACTCGGCCTCTTTACTTTCCCTCGAGTCCACGACCTTATCATTCACGAATCCGCAAAAAGGGCACTTCATGGTGCTTTCGAGACCAGTTTTCGATTGTAGCAGGCTGGCCGGAGACAGACGGGGGATTGGTCCCGAGAGACCTCGGTCATCGTGGTGTTGACTCGAGGATGGTTGTTAGCAAAATAAACACTGAGACCTCTCTAAACGCCGACGGCTCTCGCATTTTTGTGAAAAACCGTATATTCTGGTGCGGCAATTCCAGCTGCACCATTAATTCCGACGACACTTGGAACTTCGTGTGAATGGGGCCCATGCGAGGGAGAGAGAGTTGCTATGTCTGTGGCACTGGAGACTGTCGAGGTTTTCATCCTGGCAGAAAACCGGCTTTTGCGAGAGGCCCTTACCCGCATTCTCAACAAGAAAAGCGATATCCATGTGGTCGGAGCTTCTGCCTTCGTGCCCGAGATTGCGCAGCAAATAGCCCAGCTGGCGCCCGATGTCCTGCTTTCTGATTCCGCAGCGGCGACATTACCGGAAATGCGCTTGATCGCGGAAATAGACGCTGCCGTCCCCGGACTCAAGGTGGTCATGATCGGGATGGAAGCCGACAAGGCAATGTTTCTTCAGCTGGTCCGCGAGGGCATCGTAGGTTACGTACTGAAAGACGCATCCGCCATCGAAGTGGCGGCGGCCGTGCGCTCGGTGGCGAACGGAGAAGCCGTTTGCCCTTCTGTGCTTTGCTTAGCCCTGATTGAAGAAGTAGCCAAACAAAACCCCCAACCCGCACGCTTTATCGTCAGACACGGTCTTGGCCTCACTCGCCGCGAACAACAACTGGTTCACATGATCAGCGATGGATTGACGAACAAAGAGATTGCCGGTCAGCTGAACCTTTCGGAGCAGACCGTGAAAAACCACATTCATCGCATGTTGCGCAAGCTCGGGGCCAGCGATCGCCTCAACGCTGTAGAGCTCTGCCGACTGCCTGGCGCGGTGGCATGAACCCATGAGCATTCGGCGTTCGGCGGTACTTTTTTGGTACCAAAGGGCGGTGTGGCCCCGCGGAATTGCTCGCCTATATTGGTACTTCCAGTCTACGAGTGCTTGGGCCGAATTAGAGTCTTACGTTTTTCCGAGTAATCGGAGAAACTGCGCAGCACGGAGAAAATCGTGCAAAAGGTCAGAGTGGTGGTCGCAAATCGGCCCCGATTGATGAAGGACTTGGTCCTTGCCACGATCGGAGATCAGCCAGATATTGAGATTGTCGGCCAAGCCCAGGACCAGGAAGAAATCATCGAACTGGTCGAACGGACGCGTCCCGACTACCTGATTATCGCGCTAGAGGAGCCGGAGACCCGGCCAGGATTGAATGGGTTTCTATTGGGTCGATATCCCAACATGAAAATTCTCGCCCTTGCTGCGGAGCAGAATAGCGGCATTTTTTACTGGGCTTTTATCGATATCCGCTCCAGGCGCGTTGAATCCTCAGAAGAAGGCATCCTAAGCGTTTTGCGGAATCGACCGGAGTTGGTCGCAGGCTAAGCGCGTAAATGCGGGTCGGAGACGAACCATTTTTTGCGACAGAAATCGATCTCTCAATCGAATTTCGCTTTGCACGTACAGTTCTCTAGGGGGAGAGCAGAGAGCTAGCCGTGTCTTTGCCGCAACTTTAGATGCCGGCGAGGGTTAGGTCGAGGCGTCGGGGCGAGCGGCAAGGCTAATTCTTGGCGACGTATTATGGGAACCTTTTAGACAAGCAACTTAAATTGAACGGGTTAGCTCACAGATGCCCTGTAAGTGAGGGAGCGAAGCTGTAGAAGTTTGAATGATGCCGGTGAGCCTCATCGATCACACCGCGGGTGTACAGGATGAACGAGCAGCCGGCATGGTTGCGCCGGCAGCAGCGCCTCTCGAAGTGCGCTGGTACGCAACCTACGTATGTTCACGGCATGAGAAGCAGGTTCTATCGCAATTGCAAGAACGCAACGTATCTTGCTTTCTCCCGGTGTACCGCAGCTTACGTCGCTGGAAGGACCGGCGCAAAGAGCTGGAGCTCGTCCTATTTCCTGGCTACGTGTTTGTGCGCATTGATTTGAAAGAGCGCCTGCGGGTGCTGCAGCTGCCGAGCGTAGTCCGCTTCGTGAGTTTCAACGGCCAGCCCGCAGCTTTACCGGATGCGGAAATGGAAGCTCTGACCCGGGGGCTGGCGAGCGGAATCCGCGCCGAACCGCACCCCTATCTCAAGGTTGGGCAGCGCGTCTACATTCGCTACGGACCGCTGGCCGGCGCCCACGGTATCCTGCTGCGGCGCAAGGACAAGTTTCGGGTAGTGCTTTCTATCGATCTCATCATGCGTTCGGTGGCGGTCGAAGTGGATGAAGCTGATGTTGAGACCGGTTGAGCCATCGCCAAGGATGGCGAACACGTTTCCGGGAGCTGTTCAAGGTTTGGTTGCTGTGGTTACGACCCAAGTTGTAGCCGCTCCGGCTAGGAGGTGTGTATGAGAGATCTGTCTGTCGTTTTCAGGCGCCCGCACGGCATCTTCCTTTTGGCTCTATGGCTGGGATCCCCGGCTGCGGTTTGGTGCCAACAACAGCGCATGTCCTACTCCCCGAGCACGGCCGTCGATCAGGCCCGCTCGCGCGCGGAGCAAGAAGCCGACCAGCTGGTTTCCTTGTCCGCCGATAAGATTATCCAGCTTTTGCGCGCGGAGCCCGGGCTGTTGCTCGAGGTGAAAAAGGCACTGGTGCGCAAGGCGTTTGAGCAGGGAAGAGTTCTCGATCCCGACGATTTGACCGACGATGCGTTATTTCGCCTGATTCAGGAGGACCAGAACGTCCGCGTGATCGCAACCCGGGAAATCGAAGATCGTCAATACATCCGAGCCAAACCCAGGCGAGAAGAGCTGGCTCGGAATCTGCCCTGCCGCCAGCCCCTGCCGACGCCGAGCGAAGCTGCCAAGCAACAGGACCAATGGTCCCAAGACACGAAGCACATTCCCACCGAGGAGGAGGCTTACTGGGCCAAGCATGAGGAGGATCTGGATTGTTACCTCACGCAGTACCTGCCCGGCGGTACGGCGCAGTCTTTGTACCCGCAGCCCACGACCTCGCAGGTTCCCGCGCAGCAGCCCTACCCCACGTATCAATTCCCCCAACAGCGCTATCCCCAGCAGCAGTACCCGCAACCCCAGTACCCGGGACAACAATATCCCCCCTCGCAGAATGCTCCGCAAAATCCCTCCCCGGGCTATCGTCCTTACTACCCCGAGTACACGCAGATGGAGCCGCCGCAAGGTTACTTTGGCTTTGAATCCACCGAAAGCGAGATGGCTCCGATTCAGCCGGAGGAGCTTCCCAACCTGCTGAGTGCCAGTCAGGTCACCGAGGGTCAGTCAGCCCTTCCCAACAGTTTTTCCGGCGTGCCGGGAAGAAGCAACATGTACGGCGGGACCGGGGGTGGAGTCGCCGGTTTATCCTTGCCTGAGTCCTTGGGCACTCCCGGTGCTTCGTTTGGCTCTCCCTTCGCTTCGCCTTTCGGCACGCAGTTTCCCGGCCAGGCCGGCGCATTTCCCCAGCAAGGACGCCTTGAGAATCAAGGTCGGTACCCGCTGCGGCCGTATACCTATCCGAAACCTCCGCAGCAGCCGCCGCTTCGCCACCGGCCGAATCCCTATGCGGATGTTCCTGCCCTCTATGACCTCTATGCCCAATACTCAAGACGCTCGCTGGTTTTGGAACGTTTTGGGGCGGATGTTTTCCGCGATGGCACGAGCAACTTCGACGAGCTGCCGATGGACATGCCGGTCGGCCCGGAGTATGTGGTCGGCCCCGGCGACGGGCTCAGCATCGATCTTTGGGGTGGAGTTTCCGAGCGCCTGCTGCGAGTCGTCGACCGTGAAGGCCGGGTTGCCTTACCCGAAGTGGGATCGGTGGAGGTATCCGGGAAGAGTTTAGGGGAGGTGCAGCACGTGGTACAAACCGTGCTGCGGGGCCAATTCCGCGATGTCGGCGCCGATGTTTCTCTGGCCCGCCTGCGCACGGTTCGCGTTTACGTCGTGGGCGATGTCGAGCACCCGGGACCCTACGACGTGAGCTCCCTCTCTACTCCCCTCAACGCCCTCTACACGGCCGGTGGACCGACCTCCGGTGGCTCGTTGCGAATCCTTGAGCACTATCGCGGCAAGCAGCTGATCGAGACCGTGGATGCCTACGATCTTCTGCTGCACGGTATTCGAGGAGATCTACAAAGACTGCAGCCGGGGGATACGATCCGCATCCCCCCCTTAAGTGGCGAAGTGACGGTGGAAGGCATGGTCCGGCGCCCTGCCATTTACGAGCTGCATAGCGAGAACAACCTTGCCGAAGTACTGGAACTTGCGGGCGGCGTGTTGCCCTCGGGCACGCTGCGCCATGTGGATGTCGAGCGGATCGTCGATCACGAAAGCCGCACCATGTTGCGCCTCGATATTCCCGAAACGGACAATCAAGAGCAGGTGCGGCAAGCGCTCGAGGATTTCAAAATCCAAGACGGCGATAAGGTCAAGATTACTCCCATCCTGCCCTATGCCGATAAGACAGTTTATCTTGATGGCCACGTCTCGCGTCCGGGAAAGTTCGCATATCGCGAGGGCATGAAGGTCACGGATCTGATCAAGTCCTACAGCGACTTATTGCCGGAGCCTTCTACGTCTCATGCCGAGATCATCCGCTTGCAGCAGCCGGATTACACACCCGTGGTTCTGACCTTTAACTTGGGCGATGCCCTGGCTGGCAAGGATCTGGATCTAGTCCTGAAGCCCTTCGACACGGTGCGTGTCTTTAGCCGATATGATTTCGAGGATCTGCCGCTGGTCACGGTTACCGGAGAAGTGAGGGATCCGGGCGACCATCTGACCAACGGGACGTCGCATCTCAGTGACGCGATCTCTTTGGCTGGCGGAGTAACCCGCGATGCCCTGCTCGACGACGCGCAGGTCTTCCGCAAAACCAGCAACGGCAAACTCGAGGTGATCAGTGTAAATCTGACGAAAGCGCTCGCAGGCGAAGCCAAAGACGACATCCTGCTCCAGCCGAGAGATCGAGTGTTCATCCATAAGGATTTGAACAAACTTGATCCAGCCACGGTTACCATCGAAGGGGAAGTCGGCCGGCCGGGGAAGTATCCGCTGGCCGACGATATGACGGCGGCCTCTCTGGTCCGCCTGGCGGGCGGCTTCAAACGCGGCGCCTATACGGCAGAAGCGGACCTAACCCGCTACGACGTCGAGCAGGGCAGCAGGGTGGTTAGCGATCACGTTGAAGTTCCGATTGCCAAGGCAATGGCGGAGGAACCAGACGCCGATGTCCGGCTGCGCGACGGCGACGTTCTCACCATCCGGCAAGTTTCCGGCTGGCAGGATCTGGGGGCCACGATTGAGGTCAGAGGAGAGGTCGTGCACGCCGGGACCTATGGCATTCAGCCCGGTGAGCGCCTCAGTTCTGTTCTCGCCCGGGCAGGAGGCTTCCTGCCCACGGCTTACCCCTACGCTGCCGTGTACCAGCGGGTCGACTTAAAGGACTTGGAGGAAAAGAATCGGGCCGACTTGATCGAGCGCATTCGGGACGAACAATCTACCATCAAGATGGTTCCCGAGATGGATCAGGATGATCAGGCGCAAGCTAAGGCGGCCGTCCTGCAATACAAGAAAACCATCGATAGTCTTTTGAATATGCCGCCGGCCGGCCGTTTAGTGATCCACATCTCTTCGGATGCGCAGAAGTGGGCCAACACCCCAGCCGATATTCAGGTGCGCGCCGGAGATTCGATCTATATCCCCAAACGGCCAAGCATCGTGATCGTGGACGGTTCCGTCTACAACCCGACGGGAATCACGTACAAGCCGGGGAAGAGTGCTGGTTGGTATCTGGCCCAGGCAGGCGGGCCCACGGCGATGGCGTATAAGAAAGGGATCTTCGTGGTTCGCGCGGACGGTTCGGTGGCCGCCGGCTCGGGTGGCATGTTCAGCGGCAAGGCGGAAACCACCGAAATGCGTCCCGGGGACATGGTCTTCGTGCCCGAGCAAATCTATTCCTTCAGTACGAAGTTCAAGTCCACATTGCAAGCCGCCCAACTGGCGACTTCCATTGGAATTGCGGCCTACTACGTGGGTCATTTCTAGAATCGATCGTAATCTTGTCACCAGGTAAGAAGAGAGCCGTATCTTGTCGCGGTGGAAGAAGAATGGTTGGATAGGGGGCGCTTTGCTGCTCAGCACGATCACGAGCCTCGCGCAAACCCCGGCGAACCCAGCGGAGAGTGTGAGTCAGCCTTCCGTGCCGCAGCTGATCTCGAACTCGGCCGCTTCGCCCGGCTGGTTGGAGCCTGGCGCAGACCCGGAAAACCGGCTGTTGTCGCCGTTCCTGAAGCACTTGGCGTCCGATCAAAAGCAGTTTTGGACGGCGCCGGCGCATCTCGAGGTGAAGGACTTAAAGTGGATCGCTCCTTCGGCTGCGGCGCTGGGTGCGTTCATCGCCAGTGATAGCTGGTGGGCGAAGCAGGTGCCGGCGGACCACGTGGCTATCAGCAAAACGATTTCCCGCTACACCACCTACTCGTTTCTCGGGCTGAGCGGTGCATCCTTACTCCTGGGTCGCGTGAACCGCAACGAACATCTGTTTGAAACCGGGTTGCTGAGCGGTGAGGCCGTCCTCAACAGTGTGGCCGTGGCCTACCTGTTGAAAGCAACTACCCAGCGACCGCCTCCGTACCAGGCGGGGGGAAGCGGCGATTTCTTTCGCGGAGGCTATTCGTTTCCCTCCGAACATGCGACCATTGCCTGGTCGGTGGCCAGCATTTGGGCGCATGAATATCCGGGTTGGTTCAGCCAAGCGGCCGCGTATGGACTGGCTTCCGCCGTCACCGTGACTCGCGTAACCGCCAAAGAGCACTTCCCGTCCGACGTCCTGGTTGGTAGCGCCTTGGGCTGGTATTTCGCTCGCCAGATCTACCGCTCCCATCACGATCCGGAACTGGGAGGCTCAGTGTGGGGGAGTTTCCTCGAACCCGCAACGGGAGATAAAGTTCGGGACCCAAACTACATGGCTTCGCCCTATGTGCCGCTCGATAGCTGGATCTATCCCGCACTCCAACGGCTCATCGCGTTAGGCTATGTTCGATCCGAGATCCTGGGCATGCGCCCCTGGACGCGGATGGCGTGCGCGCGGCTGCTCGAAGATGCCGGCGATCAATTTCCCGACCAAGGCGTCCGAGAAGGCAGTCCGGGGAAACTCTACGCCACTCTGACGGAGGAGTTTGCCCCCGAACTGGAGCGCTTGGCGGGAGCGCCGAACGTCGGCGCTCGTATGACGTCGGTTTACACCCGGGCCACGGGAATTGCTGGTCCTCCGCTTCGCGACAGCTACAACTTTGCGCAAACCATTGTCAATGATTACGGGCGACCTTATTGGGAGGGTTTCAATAATATTACCGGATTCACCGCGGATGCCGAGACCGGCCCGGTCTCTTTTTCCCTGCGTGGAGAATACCAGCACGCGCCGGTCACCCCTTCGTATTCGCCCGAAGTTCAGGCCGCAGTCGCAGCCGCGAATTTCGTTCCCCCGCTTGCCAACGGCACAGCCGAGGTGAACCAAGGGCAATTGCTCGACAGTATGGCCTCGATCAACATCAACAACCTGCAAATCTCGGCTGGCATACAGAGCGCGTGGCTCGGTCCCGGGGAGTCCGGTTCTTTCCTGATGAGTAACAATGCCGTGCCGTTTCCCATGGTGAGGTTCGATGATGTCCAGCCTCACGATATCCCGGGGCTCTCGAAAATACTCGGACCCAGTCGGTACGAGTTTTTTATTGGCCAACTGTCCGGGCACAACTGGGAGCTGTGTGCTCTGCCCACATGTCCGTCGAGGTTTCCCGGAGATTACCTCCAGGTGGGAAAGACGGTCGAATACATCGTCGGTCCTCGGATCTCACCCCAGCCGTTTATCCACGGGGCCAAGATCAGCTTTCAGCCCCTGCGGAACCTCGAGTTCGGCATGGGCATCTCGGCGATGTTTGGCGGACCGGGCCTGCCTGTGACCTTTGAGAATTATTTCCGCACCTACTACATCCATTCGTCGACCGCCGCCAACAACCCGGGCAAGCGAATTTCCGCCGCCGATATCACCTTTCGCGTCCCCCGGCTGGAGAATTGGTTAACCCTTTACTTCGATTCTCTCGTGGTCGATGAGGTCTCACCCATCGGATCCACCCGCGCCAGCGTAAGCCCGGGGATCTACATGCCGCAAATACCCAAGCTAGCAAAACTCGACTTCCGGGCGGAGGGGATCAATGAGTCGCGCACCACAGAATTCTCACCGGGGTTCGTGTATTTCGATAACCGGCGCTACCATGACGGCTACACCAACGACGGGCTGATCATGGGAACTCCATTCGGGCGGGTGGGCCGGGGGGGACAAGGGTGGCTGACCTACTGGCTGTCCTCGCGCAACAAAGTCCAGCTAGGCTACCGATTACAGAATGCTTCCCACCTGTTGATCGGCGGGGGGAGGCTAGCCGACTATTCCGCACGCAGCGAGTTTATGTTGGGGCCCAAGCTTTCGCTGGCAGGTTTGTTCCAGTACGAGCAATGGAATTTTCCGGTCTTGAATGCGGATCGCCAGTCGAACATAACCACCGCCTTGCAGCTGACCTTTTATCCCCACTGGCGGGTCCGCTGATCTCACTCGGTTCGAGCTCCGCCCTGGCCTATGGCTGGGGCGGGGGAGCAGCTGGGCGCTTCTCTGCCGAGCTCGATGATGAGGACGATGGACGAGTTCACCAATCCGGCAACGCTCACCCGGCAGCGCGTCGCAGCTGGGCCATCAGGGCTGTCGACTTTGAACCGAGCCTGTCCGGTTTGCGGTAACTCTGACCGTCAAGCATGCAAGCTCTGGTGCGCCATTCCTGAGTTTGAAGTTCTGCGCTGTCGCCGCTGCCATGCGACCTTTATCAATAAGGCGATCGACGATAACTTTGGTTTTGGTGCGGATCGTGAGGTTGCTGAAGACCCGGCTCTCGCCATGAAAGCCGCCAACGATTTCAGAAGACTGAAGGAAAAACTGGCAGCCGCCGGCCTGCCCCGGGACTCCCCTCTGATGCTGCTCGATGCCGGTTGCGGAATGGGCACCTTTCTCCTCTACCCGCAGCGGGAAGGATGGAGGGTAAGTGGTTTAGAATTGAGCCCGGCGGAAGCCGGCTATGCCCGTGAGCGGCGTGGGCTTACGGTGCATAACGGTTCGATCGAGTCGGTTACGAATCTGCCTTCCAGTTCTTTCGATGTGGTGACTATGTTCGGGGTGATCGAGCACTTGGGAAATCCCCGCGGCGCGACCGAGGAATGCGCACGCCTGTTGCGCTCGCCGGGGCTGCTCATTCTTCAAACCCCGGCCGAAGACGGCCTCATGCGCAGGTTCGGACGTTTGCTCTATTGGGTGAGCGGCGGATGGATCACCTTTCAGGTGAAGCAGCTCTACCAGATGAGCGGCGGGCATTCGGTCTGCTTTAGCCGGCGCAGTATCGAAGAACTCATGGCCCGCTGCGGGTTTGATATTCTCTCGATCGAAGGGTCGAGCTACGGCTTGCGCCTTTTGTTCATGCGCTTCCGGGGGATGCCGTTGCCGAAAAGACTCGTCTATTGTTTGGGAACGTCTGTGCTTTTCTGGCTGGGGCGAATCCTCGGTAGCAATCACATGACAGTGTACGCGCAAAAACGCCGCCCCGAGGTCCGGGTTGCGTAAGTAAGATGGATCTTGGGGTTGCCGAGGGGAGTTGGTTGGCGAAGAGCTCACGTTTTGAGGGTGCCATCTCATACCAGGTCTGAAGACAGGATTTCTGCGCTCGGGGCTTCGATTTGTCCCGGCCGCGCTTCTTGGAGACTGAAGCAGTGAATCCACTGACCCAAACCACAATCGAAAACTCGCGCGAGCCAGAGCTTTTGCTGCCGCCAGAGATAGGGGAGATCGAAGCCGCTCAACCTCGCGTTGATCCGCCCATGATCACCTATGCTCGGCTGCTCTGGCCGAAGCGTGCGCTCCTGGCAAAGGCCACACTGGCTGGCTTGTTGTTGGCTGCGATCGCTTCCTGGTTGCTCCCCAATACGTACGAGGCCAGCGTTCAACTGATGCCTCCGGACAATAGTTCTCTTTCAGGGTCGTCGGCCATGCTGGGGTTGGCGCTCGGACTCGGAGCTCCCGGGCTAGGTGGTGGATCGGGCGGCGGCAGTCCCGCCGGTGGACTCGCCGGTACCATTGGCGATCTCCTGGGGTCACAAAAACCTGGTCCCCTGTTCATTGGCATACTGAGCAGCCGCAGCCTGTCGGATCGCATGATCGACCGCTTTGATTTGCTTCGCATCTACAAGAGAAAGTATTACGCCGGGGCGCGCCGGCAACTGCTTTCCCAGGTCACCTTCAAGGAAGACAAGAAGTCAGGGATTATCCGCATCGCGGTCAGCGATCATGACCGTTGGCGGGCTACGGCCATGACGGAAGCCTACATCGATGAACTCAACCACGCGCTGGGGCGGGTCAACAATTCGGCGGCGTCTCGGGAGCGGGAGTTTCTAGAGGAGCGCCTGGTTTCGATCAATGCCGAACTGAAGAAGGCGGGAGAGGATTTGGCTGGCTTCTCCTCCCGGAATGCCACCCTCGATCCCCAAGACCAGGGCAAGGCCATGCTCGACGCTGCCGCCATGCTGCAGGGCCAACTCATCGCCGCAAGGTCTGAATTGAGCGGCTTGCAGCAGATTTACACCAGTGAAAATGTACGCGTTCGTTCTCTGCAGGCGCATGTCGCTGAACTCGAAAAGCAACTGAACGATCTCGGCGGCAAGGGCTATAGCGGGGACACCAAATTAGATCCGAATGCGCTCTACCCGTCAATTCGGCAGTTGCCAGTGCTCGACCAGGAATACGGCGAGTTGTATCGGAAAGCGAGGGTCGACGAAGTTGTTTTTGAGCTGCTCACCGAAGCCTATGAGATGGCTAGGGTGCAGGAGGCCAAGGATACCCCGGTTGCGAAAGTACTGGATCTTCCACGGGTGCCGGAAAGGCCCGCCTGGCCTCCGCGCATGCTGCTCACCATCGCCGGCGGCTTCTTGGCATTTTTGTTTACTTCCTTTGCCATCGTGGGCGCTGACCATGGCTCCGAGGACAGCCCTTACCGGCAATTTTTCTTGGAGGCTTCCGCCTCTTTGGCCGACGATTGGGCAAAGCTACGCTCACGATTCAGCCAGCTGGTGTCCAAGGTCAAGTAATCGCTCGGGATTGACGGGCACGCCAACTCCCCCAACCGGGTCTGCCGCCACGCAATCACCGGCAACCAATCCTCAGGAAATTACGGGCTCTAGCACACGGACGCTTTCTGCGTCCGCCTAGCGCATGGAATTAGACACCATCAACTCCACCGCCGAGGTCTCCTGGTTCGAGCGCGCAGTACTGGCGACGCTGCGGGTTGTGCCGGGGCGGCGGACGACCGCTTTCTCGGAGCGGACCCGGCTGGCCGTCCGGGGAAGCGCGTGGTCGATCGCGGGTTACGGTGGCAGTCAGCTTCTGCGATTGGCCACTCAGCTCATCTTAGCCAGAACGCTACTCGGACCCGAGGCCTTTGGGTTGGTCGCTTTGGTCGTGGTGTTCGTGAATGGCCTAGACTTGTTGTCCGATCTCGGCGTGGGCACCGATGTCATCCGGCACCCGCGCGGGGATGACCCGGCCTTCATGAACACCGCCTTCTCGATTCAAGCCATCCGCGGCTTGATCTTGTGGGCCATCGCGGCGATCTTTGCTTACCCTTTCGCCAGCTTTTACCACCAGCCTTTAGTGCGATCGATGATCTTGGTGGCCGCCATTTCGGTCGGTCTGCGGGGATTCGCCAGCACTTCCGTTTGGACGATGACCCGCCAGGTTCAGGTGGCAAGGCTCACGGGGCTCACGTTGGGCAGCGACTTCGTAGGATTCTTGGTCGCCTTGCTGTGGGCGGCGTTCTCTCCAACCGCTTGGGCTCTGGTCCTCGGTCGGGTGGCCAGCAGTGCTGCCTTCGCGATCGCCAGTCATCTCATGGCCGACCACCCCTTTTCCTTGGAATGGGATGCGAGCGCGGCGCGCGACATTTTCGTCTTTGGCAGCGGAATGTTCCTTGCCTCCGCAACCTATTTCCTCTCCGGCGAAGCGGAACGCTTAGTCATTGGAAAGTTCACGACCCCCGCCGAGTTGGGTTGCTTCTCGCTCGCTTTAGGGTTGTCGTGGGGGCCTTCCCGGGCGCTGCAACAGGCCATCTCGCAGGTCTTTTTCCCTTTGATTGCCCGCGCTGCCCACGAAGACCGTTTAGCCGCCAGCCGGGATTACCGAAAGGTTAAAGTGCTTCTCCTCGGCGCGAGCTCTGTTCTGGTATGCGGGTTTATTCTCCTCGGGCCTTTCGCGGTGCACGTTCTGTTGGGGCCGAAATACGGGTCTGCGGGATGGATGCTGCAGTTGCTGGGCTTTCGCGCCTCTCTCGAACTGTTCTCCTCGACCACGGCGGCCATGCTGTTTGCCGTCGGATTCTCCAGTTACCCGGCGGCGGGTAACATAGCCAAGCTGCTCTTCTTATCCGTTGGCTTAGCCATTGCCTTCGGGAGGTTCGGGCTGCGGGAAGCAATGTGGGTTCTTACCCTGGCTCAACTCGCGAACTACTTGCCCCAGCTCTGGGGGCTGGGACGCAGATTTCGACCTGCGCTGCGGGCAGAAATCGCCGGTTTTCTCGTTTTTCTGGGCGTCACCGGCGCGGCAGTCATGATCCATCGCATGCTGGGCTGAGCTAAAGCGCGGGACCGGCGGCCCATGAAGATCCTTGTCGCGATCGCGAATTACGGCACTCGGAATGACAGATACCTGTCTCAGGTGCTCGATCAGTTTCGCAGGCTGCCGCACCAGGTTCAACTGGTCGTCACCTCGAACCTCGCTAAGAACATCGCAGCTGACGTAGAAGTCATCCCTGGGCTCCCGACGAAAGATCCGTGGTCTCTTCCTTTTGCTCACAAGCGAGTTTTCGCTGACCGATTAGACTTTCACGACCTCTTTGTTTACACCGAGGATGACGTATTAATCGGGGCGCAGAACATCAGCGGGTTCTTGCGTGCGAGCGAAATCCTCGCCGAGAACGAACTGCCAGGGTTCCTCCGCTCGGAGATTGATTCACAGGGCAGAGTCTACTTTCCCGACGTGCACTCTCATTTTCACTGGGATGCAGGGTCGGTTACCCGCAGAGGAGATCACGTCTTCGCACACTTCACCAACTTGCACTCGGCTTGCTACGCACTGACCCAATCCCAGCTGCGGCGAGCAATTCGATCCGGAGGATTCCTCGTACCGCCCCACCAAGGTGATTACGATACGCTGGTGACGGCAGCCACCGACCCCTACACGCAATGCGGCTTTCGCAAATTGCTTTGTATTTCCCACGTCGAAGAGTTTATCGTCTCCCACCTTCCCAACCGTTACGTGGGGCAGCCTCTGCGCGGGGGAGAACTGAGCCTGTGCGCCGAGGATTTCCACGCGCAACTGAGAGCGCTGTTGTCGCTGAGCAAAAACGGCAAGCCCAAAGCGACACTTTTCCCGGTCGAAACCAATGTGCGTTATCGCCGCTGGTCCAAGAGCTATTATGAGTCGTGTCAGGAGGAGGCGATTGCACTCCTACCCGAAGGAGCGAAAAGTGTCCTGTCGATTGGCTGCGGCTGGGGGGCTACGGAAGCGCGCCTGGTCGAGCGCGGCATCAAAGTGAAAGCCCTGCCGATTGACCCGGTGATCGCGGCCAGCGCTCAATCACGAGGGATCGAGATCATTTTCGCAGACGCTCAGGCAGCCTGTAGGCAATTGGCGGGCGAGCGTTTTGACTGCCTGCTGATCTTGAATGTCCTGCACTTAGTTCGCGATCCGGTGAGATTCCTGGCTTCGTTTCTTCCCTTTTGTCCCGAGGGATCGGTGATCGCGAGCGTTCCCAACGTATCCAAGCTACGGCGGCTTTTCCGCCGGATTCAGTTCCGCAGCCGTGACGCGAACCCGCAGAATTATCAAACTCACGGAATGCACGTAACCAACCGAAGCGTCATCCAGCGCTGGTTGCGGCAGGCCGGTCTGAGACCGGTGAAGACGGGTTACCAAGTCTCAGACAAGCACAAGGCCGCCGACCGTCGATCGCTGGGGCTGGCGAGAGGGACGCTGGCTGAGACTTGCAGCATTCTGGCTTATCGTGCCTGAGCTTCGGGTGTCGGCAAGAGCGACGAGCTAAGCTGGACGGTGAACGGATTTTCCGTAAGGAGAACGTTTTGAGGCCAAAAGTTCATGTGATTCTCGTGCACTGGAATAGCTGGAGCGAAACCGCGAGCTGCTTATCTTCTCTCGAAGGCCTGGCATACGAGAATCGCAAGGTGATCGTTGTCGACAATGGATCAACCGATGACTCGGTGTCTCGCATTCGCCGCCGATTTCTTGGGGCTGAGGTCGTTCTGACGGGCAAGAATCTGGGATTTCCCTGTGGCTGCAACGCCGGTATACGTCAGGCGCTAGCAGAAGGCACCGACTACGTTTGGCTGCTCAACAATGATGCCATTGCCGACCCCGGCGCGCTCGATGCCTTGGTGGATCGAGCGGAAAGGGATCCTCAGGTCGGGGCGGTTGGTTCTGCCATCTATTGCATGGAAGAACCCAACCAACTGCAGGCTTGGGGCGGCGGCTATGTGAACTTCTGGATGGGGCGCGCGCGGCACTTCCTCAAACCGGTGTCGGACGAAAAGATTCAGTATCTTACCGGAGCCAGCCTGCTGATTCCGCGGCGCGTCCTGGAATCGGTGGGATTGCTGGATGAAGCCATCTTCTTGTATTGGGACGATCCCGAATACTGCTGGCGTTTGCGCCGCGCCGGCTGGAAGCTGGCGGTGGCGGGAGAGTCCAGGATCTGGCATAAGGGAATGTCGGCGTACGGCAGGAAGAATCCGAAATTAGATATTTTCTACAATGCGTCCGCCGTCCGTTTTTTCATGCAGCACTCTCCTACTCCGCTGCTCTCGCTTTGGGTCGGAGCTTCGCTGCGAATTGCTAAACGGTTGATCTCAGGAGACTGGGAGCGAGCGCGTGCGATATGGGCCGGAGTGAAGCAGGGAAGTTCTTAAAAAGATTCTCGGTAGGATCAGATAGAGCAGGCGGGAAGCTTCGCGGGCCGGGTTGCCGTTACCCGGACCCTCTCCGGGGTAGGCTTACCAAGGGCGAATTCGTCGGCGCCGTTTAAGAACATAACCACAGAGTAGGGCTCTTGAGCAGGGTGATCAAAGCGCTGGCAGCTGGCAATCTGGTTCAAGGAACCGTTCGCAAGACATTGCGGGCGGCATCTCGGGTTGTGCCCTTGCCCTTCAGTTTCTTGGTTGACGTCGGCTGTCTGGAACGACCCGCGCACGCATATTGCATGTGGCACGCCGCGAAGCTCGCCCAGAAACTGGGTTATCGAGAAATCTCGGTTGCCGAGTTCGGGGTTGCCGGCGGGGTTACCCTGATGATCGTGGAGCGTTACGCGAGGGAAATCGAGAAGTCGCTCGGGGTGCGAATCAAGGTGTATGGCTTTGATACTGGCGGCGGGTTGCCGCCGCTTGAAGGCGCAGAAGATCTGCCTTACTGGTTTCGCCCCGCGCAATACCAGATGGATGTCGAGCGACTGAAGCGACGGCTCGATCGGGCGGAGCTGATTATCGGCAACGTGCGGGATACGGTCATCGACTGCTTCACCAAAGCCGGTCGACCACCGCTCGCCGCAATTTTTAATGATTTGGACCTGTTCTCTTCGTCGCGTGATGCGCTACGCATCTTGGATGCCGACAGCAGAAACCTGTTGCCGCGCCTATTCCTTTACCTCGATGACGTCGTCGATGGCACCATCGAAATGTACGGACCGTTCAACGGAGAGCTGGCGGCCTGCGAACTGTTCAATCGCACGCACGACCGGATTAAGATTCATCTCAACCGGAATTTGCTGCCGTGTGCGCACATACCGTGGCGGTACAAAATCTATTATGTTCACCTGTTCGATCATCCGCGGTACGGAGACTATGTCGGCGGTGCCGACCAGGCCGCGATCGAGGCCAAGTTGAGGCTTCCGCATTAAGATCGGTTCCTAGGCAGGCTGGAGAGCGATGCGCGATTGTGTCCAGGCTGCCGGGCCAGCACGGCTGGCGTTGCGGTACATTGAGAAAGCGCAATGACGCCCTTAGGAGTTTTCTTCCTTCCCCTTATTCTGCTGTGCTTTCTGTGGCGGCCTTTCTATCTTCTGCCGCTTTGGATTATCGCGTCTATTTTTGAAGCAGGCTCTGTTTTCAACGGAGAGATTGGAGATTTCGAGTTTGGCATATCGCCCTTCTACCTGATCGAGGTGTTTATCCTCCTGCGCTTCGCCATGCAGCTCTTCCGGGGAACAGACTTACTCCCATCGAAGAACAGTCCGGTGCGCACCCTAACTGTCTTGTTGTGCGCGCTCTGGGCCTGGGCTTTCGCCTCTGCCTTCATCCTGCCGCAAATCTTTGCCGGGACACTCGTCGCAGCCCCGCGGGGCAATGTGGAAGATTTTACTCCGCTGCAATGGACGTTGAGCAATTTTGCGCAAGCCGGATACCTGACTCTGAATGTCTCTACGGCCTTGTACGCCATCCATGCCATACGAACGTATGAGCAAACCGAGCAACTCATGAAAGCGCTCTATTGCTCGTTATTCATTGCCGTGGTTTTAGGGTTGGCGCAATTTGTATCGAACCAGGCGGGGTGGGATTTTCCTTACGAACTGTTCAACAACAACCCCACCTATGCGCACGGCATCGATCAGGAACTAGGCACGGTTCACCGCATTAATTCCACCTTTACCGAGCCTTCCAATGCGGGGTCTTTTCTGGCTGCCCTGCTGTGCGGCTTGCTAGCCGGTTTCTTGGATGGAGGCCGTAACCTTCGCTGGCTGCTGGCAATTCTAGGAACCGTAACCGTGTTGTTGCTCACCACCTCCTCGACGGGGTTCGTCGCATTTCTGGGCGGCTTTTGCCTCTTGCTGGTTTACTTCAATCCTTTCCGAAAGTCTTCAGTTCTCGCTTGGCTCATTGTTCTGGCCGTGGTGGGTGTCGGAGCTACCGTCCTTCTCTTCACGCCCGATCTTCTCCTGGCGATCACGGCAATGACCCTCGAAAAAGGAGAGAGCTACTCTTTTTGGGTGAGGGTAGCTGACGAACTTCATTCGCTCGAGATATTTGTGAGCACCTATGGTCTGGGCGTAGGCCTGGGTAGCAATCGGTCTTCGGGTTTGATCGCGACCATGTTGAGTACGGTGGGTATTGTGGGAACAGGACTCCTTGCAGCCTTTTATTACCGCACCGTCAAAGCGTTTCTGAGCGGCCCGGTTTCGCGGTCGATGCAGGTGACTTTTTGGGCGCTCGTGACCCTCACCATCGCTGAGTCGGTTGCCGTCCCCGATCTCAATCGTCCTATATTGTGGACCATGTTTCTGGTGGTCCTAACCCAGTTAAGCGTGGGCTTCGTTTCGCATCCTTCCCGCGAGTCGGCCCGAGAAGCTAGGAGCCGGCCCATCCGTTCGGGGCTCGACGCACCTGGCGTCGCGCCGGCGAGTTAGCGGATGTTCGGGTCGATTTCGCATGGCCCTGTGGGGATGCGAGGCATTCTAGTCAACACGCGCATCTTGGATGCTCCGGTGACCGGCACCCAACGCTACACCCGGGAGCTGCTGGCATGCTGGGACCAGGGTGCGGATACGATTGCCCCGGAAAACGGAGCGCGCGGTCTTTCTGGGCACGCATGGGAGCAGCTCATTCTTCCGACAAAAACTCGCAACCGGCTCCTGTTCTCGCCCTCGAACACCGGGCCGCTCTGGGTCGAAGATCAGGTGGTCACGATCCACGACATGGCAATCTGTGACTGCCCCGAAGGTTTTAGCCCTCGCTTTGTCAAGTGGTACCAATTCTTGCTGCCCAGGCTGGTACGACGAGTGAAGCATATTATTGCTGTGTCGGAGTTCACCAAGCAACGCATCGTTACCTGCACCGGGGTCAGCGGCAACAAAGTGACGGTCATACCCAACGGGGTCGCTTCCCGGTTTTCTTCGCAGGCAGTTTCCGGCCTGGATGCCGCCCGAACTCGCTTAGGTCTTCCATGTTCTAGGTACGTGCTCACCGTGGGTTCTCTTGAGCCGCGCAAGAATCTGAAAGGCTTGCTGCAGGCTTGGGCGCGCGTTCAGGAACGGATCCCTCGAGACGTGTGGCTGGTGGTTGCAGGGAGTGCCGGCAGTGAACGAGTCTTTGCCACTACGAAGCTCGAAACCTTGCCGCATCGGGTCTTTCTCGCCGGCCGGGTTGAGGAAGACGTTTTGCCCCCCTTGTACGCCGGCGCTCTCGCCTTCATCTACGTCTCCCTCTACGAGGGGTTTGGCTTGCCCATCTTGGAAGCCATGGCCAGCGGGGTTCCCGTGGTGGCCGGAAATCGCACGTCCATACCCGAGCTGGTGTGTGATGCAGGAACCCTGGTCGATCCTGGCAGCGACGAAGAAATTGCCGCGGGAATTTACGCGGTCGTTAGTGATGGGGTTCTGAGGGAAGAGTTACGGCAGAGGGGCTTGTCGCGCGTAAAAAGATTTTCCTGGAACGAAACCGCACAAAAGACGTGGCAGGTTCTTCAAGCGGCTGCGGCTTGACACGGTCGATTACGGAGGCGGCGGAACTGTCGGTTGCTTCAGCCTGGCGAGATAAACGAATTGCATGGCCAGAAGCCCGGGCAGGGCGGCACTCATCCAGCGGTCGATTTTCCCGGCCCAAGGACCCATGTATTTCCTGACGGGTTTGAGTAAGGGAAAGGGTCCGTGAGTTGTGCGCCGCATGATCTCGTATCCGGCATCTTCTAATAGTGCGGCCGATGATTGCCGGTCGAAGAAACGGAGATGGGTGCGATCGAGAATACCCCAGTCCTGATACTTCCACCTCCCGATCAAAAACTGCAAGCGTTGCTTCCACCAAACTACGTTGGGCAGAGCGACGATGATTACCCCTTCCGGCTCGAGAGCATGCTTGAGCCGCTCCAGTATCTGATCTGGAAAAAACAAGTGCTCGAGAACGTGACTGAGAACAATGCAGTCAAATCTTCCCAGCGGGTTGAAGTCGAACTGGTTCAGGTCGGCACAATGCACCTTGGACAACCTAGGGGAGGCCATCTCGGCCTCGCGCTCAGAGTACGTGATCCCGACAACGTATCGCTCTCGCTGCTTGCGCAGGCATTCCCCGAAGCTTCCGGCTCCGCAGCCAACATCGAGGATCCGGGTCGCCGATGGAGGGACCAAGGAGAGCACGACGTCGTTCACGCCCTCGTAGATGGTTTGTGTTGCCGACATCAAAGGTGGTTTTGGAGGCTTTGGCTGGGCTGCCTGGTCCCCGACCGGGAAGGGGAAGTGTAAGATCTCGTTGTCAGCAGAAGGCCAGTCGTAAGCGAGAGAACCATATGATCTGCGCCACCCCGCGATCCCAGACAGCACGCTCTTCTCCCTCGCGGAGCACGGCCGCAAGCGACCCATTTGCGTAAGCGTGGCCAACAGTGTACATGAGATCTCTAAGGCTAGCGGGAGGCGATCCTCACCCCGGGCCGAGGGTAGGCAGTTTCGAAGCCAAGGCCGCAGCCTAGGCTCCGGCTTTGCTTTCCGTGAGCGCTTTTCGCATGGCCAGGGGCACAACCCAGGGTTTCGAGGACTGGCAATTCTGTGAAAACAGCCGTTGTCCACGATTGGTTGGTAACCTATGCGGGGGCTGATCGTGTGCTTGAGCAGATTCTTGCCTGCTATCCTGAGGCCGATCTGTTCAGTCTGGTGGATTTTCTGCCCGCGGATTTGCGGGGATTCATTCTCCACAAACCGGTCCGAACCTCCTTTCTGCAAGCTCTCCCCTTTGCCCGCAGGTCGTTTCGCAAGTACTTTGCCCTTATGCCTTTAGCGGTGGAACAACTCGACCTTTCAGCCTATGACTTGGTCATTTCCAACAGTCACTCGATGGCAAAAGGGGTGTTGACCGGTCCCGACCAGCTGCATATCTGTTACTGTCTAACACCCATGCGGTATGCCTGGGATTTGCAAAATCAATATCTAAAGGAGTCGGCCCTGGACAAGGGACCGAGCGGGTGGCTGACCAAGTGGCTGCTGCACAAGATGAGACTTTGGGACCTCCGCACTGCCAATGGTGTCGATGAATTCATCGCCATTTCCCATTTTGTTTCCCGCCGCATTCGCAAGGTCTACCGGCGGAAAGCCCAGGTGATCTATCCCCCCGTGGACATCGAGTCCTTCCAACTGGGCAGGGAGAAGGCGGATTTTTATGTAACCGCTTCCCGGCTGGTTCCGTATAAAAGGATCAGTGTTATTGTTGAGGCCTTTAATCGAATGCCTGACAAGAAGCTGGTTGTGATTGGGGATGGAGCCAATTGGTTGAGCACAAAAGCGATTGCGAATCACAACGTAACCATGCTAGGTTTTCAAGGCTCCGATGTCCTGCGCCAGTATTTGCAGCGTGCGCAGGGCTTCGTTTTTGCCGCCGAAGAGGACTTTGGCATTTGCGTTGCGGAAGCCCAGGCCTGTGGCACGCCCGTGATAGCCTTTGGCAAAGGCGGCGCGCTCGAGATTGTCCGCGATCTTTCCGCCGCGGAGCCAACCGGGCTGTTTTTTAAGGAGCAAACCCCTCAGTCGATCGTTGAGGCGGTTGGGCTTTTTGAACGAGAACGCAAACGGTTTGATCCCGAGGCCTGCCGGAGGAACGTGGTGCGATTCTCGGCAGAACGATTCTGCCGGGAGTTTCGCGAGTTCTGTGAAAGCACCATGGCTAGGTCGAGGGCCAGGATGCCGGATCGAGCGGAGCGTGATTTGGTCTTCGATGGCGCGGCAGGAGCCTGAAATGCTTGATTTGGCCATCGCATACCGCATTTATCCCGGCGTTTCGAAGGCTCCGGCCTTGTTTGCCAACGATAAGCTCAGTTTGTCGGAGACATGCCTGCGTTCCTTCAAGCGGGCTTTGGGTCAACTTCGTATCAAAATGTGGGTGCTTTTGGACGGCTGTCCGCCGGAATACGAACTACTCTTCCGCAACCTCTTTAGCGATCATGAACTCGAAATCGTCAGCTTGAGCGGGGTTGGCAATCGTCGCACCTTCTCCTTGCAGATCGACCTGCTGACGCGGCAGACCGAAGCAGCCTATGTATACTTCGCCGAAGACGATTATTTTTATCTTCCCGATGCGCTGGTGAAGATGCTCGCTTTCATACGAGAGAACCGGGACGTCGATTTTGTAACCCCTTACGACCATCCCGATAGTTACTCTACCTCCTCCCGTCTTGAACGCCATCTCGTCAGGCCCTACGGCGAGTGCTATTGGCGTACCGCAAGTTCCACCTGTCTAACCTTTCTCACCTCCAGGGAAGGTTTGTCACGTACTGCCTCCATCTTCCGGAGTTACAGCTCGGGAAATTCGGATTGTTCTCTCTGGCTGGCGCTCACGCAAAAACTGAGTCTGGCGGATCCTCGCATCCATTGGCACAATCGGGTGCGGGTGAAAGTATGGGCGAAGACGTGGCTATGGGGCGCGAGGCGGATCTTGCTGGGCAGGCGTTACCGGCTATGGGCTCCTCTGCCGGCCCTTGCCACCCACGTCGAGTCGTCTTGCCTGGCCCCGCTGATCGACTGGCAGAATGTCTTTCATCGCGCCGAGGAACAACCGCGACTGAAAGCAGCCGAATTCGGTCATTCCAGCGAATGCCGAGAGTTAACTTCATTGTGAACCGGGTACAACCGTCGCAACGCTCGCAGCAGATTTTGAACGCAGACACCCAGACCATGAATTCTACCAGCCTCCTTCCCTGCAACCTTGGCTCCGACGATCAGAATTCTGAAACGCTCGTTTTTTCGCCCGCTTGGAGCAGTCCTGTTCAGCGGGCAATCAAGCGAACGATGGATGTGGTCGCGTCGAGTCTTCTCTTGGTCCTGCTCTCTCCCCTGTTTTTGGTTCTAGCCTGGTTGGTGAAACGGTCGTCCCCCGGGCCAGTTTTTTATCGCTGGTATGTGGCCGGGGAAGGCGGGCGTCCCTTCATGAGCTATAAGTTTCGCTCCATGTACGCCAATGCGGACGAAGTCAAGGCCCAATTGGCCCACCTGAACGAAATGCGGGGGCCGGCATTCAAAATCACCGGCGATCCCAGAATCACTCCCTTGGGCCGGTGGATTCGAAAATACAGTTTGGACGAACTGCCGCAACTGTACAGCGTTTTAAAGGGCGATATGAGCTTGGTCGGGCCTCGTCCGCCGCTGGTGAATGAATATGAAATCTTTACCGAGCGCCAGAAGCAGAAAATGCGGGTGAAGCCCGGCCTCACGTGTGTCTGGCAAGTTAACGGAAGAAATCGAATTAGCGATTATGATGATTGGGTTCGTCTGGATTTGGAATACATACGTACTTTTTCGCTTTGGCTGGATGTCAGAATCCTGCTCAAGACCGTGGCCGCGGTGGTACATGGCTCGGGTAAGTAGATCCTCCCGCGCCAGATCTGGGGGATTTTAACTTTGGGAAATGGAATGGGAAGATCCCGGGCGGTGCTTCCAATTGCCGAACGGCCCGATCTCGAGCTGACCCCGGAAGAGTACGTTCGCGGCGTCATTGATGTTCTCGAACGACTTCCAGTCTCGGCGATCGACGATGTGGTCGATCGACTGTTCCAAGCGTACGAGCAGGATTCCGCCCTGTACCTGTTCGGCAACGGGGGAAGCGCCGCCCTGGCTTCCCACGCCGCTTGCGACCTAGGCAAGGGCACCACCAAATCAGGAAGACGCCCCTTCCGTGTGGTGTCGTTAACGGATAACGTCTCCCTGCTCACGGCCTGGGCCAACGACACCAGCTTTGATAACGTTTTTGCCGCGCAGCTCCGGCCTTTCATCAGGGAAAGAGACATCGCCTTCGCCATCAGCGCCAGCGGGAATTCCCCCAACGTGCTTGGCGGGTTGCAGGTCGCCCGGGAGATGGGCGCGTGCAACGTCGGACTGAGTGGATTTCGTGGCGGAAAGATGAAGTCGCTTTGCGATGCTTCTATCATCGTACCCAGCGACAATATGCAGCAGATTGAGGATTCGCACCTTTGTATCATGCACGCCATTTTTCGAGCTTTTCGCCGCTCGATCGAGGGAGCCGCGTAGCTT
>DASPVV010000111.1:0-55358 GCA_035622175.1 Terriglobales bacterium
GGCGATCCCGTGACTGATGCTTTGAGAGATGCGACCTCGAAAGTCGCACAGCGGGCGCTCAGCACTAAACAGTCAGTATACTGACCGTTTCTACCAGCTAAGTCCTTTAGAACTGGGGTGGGAGATGGGAATCGAACCCACAACGTCCGGAGCCACAGTCCGGTGCTCTGCCAGTTGAGCTACTCCCACCGAATCTGATCGATTATAACAACCCGACGCACGGCGCTCAGAGGAGATTGCGGTCGCCGCCCGGGAGCCTTCGCTTTGTTCAGACTCGATCTACCTGTGCCGGGTAATCGCGGCGCACCAGGTCGCTCAGGTGCCCGCTGCGCTCAGCTCTGCAACCAGGCATCATGCTCTAACCTGAGCACACAGAAGAAACCCTCCTGGCCCATGCCAAGAGGGCTGGCAAGTATGGCGGAGTTTTATGCGCGGACTACATTGGCCGCCTGAAACCCTTTAGGCCCTTTCAATAGATCGAATTCGACAGTTTCGCCTTCGTTCAGCGTACGATAGCCATTTTCCTGGATCGCCGAAAAATGAACAAAAACGTCCTCCCCGGTGGAGCGTTGGATAAAACCGTATCCCTTGGCCCCATTGAACCACTTTACTGTGCCCTTCTCTCTCACAAAAAAACTCCTTTCGCCTCTGCTGAGATTAGAGTTCCACGTCCCTGCCAGCCGCCCACTCACGCCGAACGTGGAACGCATGGACTTAACAACCGGGCTCCACAAGAAAGGCCCATCAGTTCCGCACCGCCCAAAACCCGGCGCAGAGCTTGAGAGCCCGTTGTGACGCACAAGTTGGCACTGCAATCAAAACATCAACCCCAACTCATCAAACTCGTTGCCTCAGCGATAGGGCAACGAGCAAAGCATCATATCAGGAACTAACCTTCTGACAAGAGCTGAATGTAATGATCAGAGCATTTTGGCGACTCTTCCGTGCGATAAACGCACACGTGGTCAGATCGGAACCGCTAGGCGGGCGCTACCGCCTCGCTTCGAAACGCATGGTTCACTAGATTCCGCGCAGGCGTTTTCGGAGAAATCGGCATGGCGGCATGGATATTTGCCCGTTTTCTACGCCGGTTCTGCCCTGATGGCCTAACGCACAGACCATACCTGCAACTTGGGCCCAGCGCTGCTGGTAACGATCACCCGGCCGCTGCCTAAAAAACCGCCTCCATTGGGCGTGACTTCTGGCTCGAAAACCTGAGCTTCGACCGACCCGGCAGCCACATTCCAGACCACGACTGGCGCAGGATTTGCCAAGCCTTTCTCGTCAAAGTAAATGGCCAGGAGAATCTTGCCATCGGGAGAGAGCTTCAATTCAGAAACCGCGTGCGTTTGCCGAGGAAACGTGCGCAGCAGTTTGCCGCCGGCCACGGCAATCAGCGAAACAGTTTTGTCTGCCCCGCCAGCATAAACAAATCGGCTGTCCTGGGAGAACGCGATGGCGAAGGTTTCGAGTAAGAGATCGTCCGAAGTGGCGCGCAAGGCGCCGGTGCGGGATTCGTAAATGCGGATTTCGGTGTCGGCATCGGCCAAGGCCAGCCACTGGCCGTCGGGCGAGAAATCGAGCGAGAGCGAGCCGGCAAATCTGGCGGGAAGATCGGTAATCCGGCTCTCCGTTGTAAGATCCCATAACTGCGCGGGTTCGTCTTTCCGCGCAACCGCCAGCAAGGTTCGGTCCGGCGAGATGGCGAAGGCGACGACGGGTTCTCCAACTTTAAACTGCAGTTTCAACTTTCCCGAAGGGATGTTCCAAATGCGGATTCCGCCGCGATCGCCACCGACGGCGAGCAAGGCCCCGTCGCCCGAGAAGCGGAGGCGAGACACACGCTGATCCTCGAGGTCGAATACCTGCCGCAGTTCGCCGGCAGGGAAACTCCACAAACGCACCCGACCATCCTGGCAAGCGCCCGCCACCCAGTCTCCTTTGGGCGAAACCGCGGTGAATCGAACCACCGCCTCCGGCGGGACCGTAATGGTCTTTTCGAGCTTCAGACTTGCGCCGAGAGCTGGTGGGACCAAAACCAGAGCGCAGCAGATTCGGATCCACGTCATCAGAGGAGCTCCAGCACCAGGTCGAAGTGAACGAGCGCCTGCATTTCACGCGGATCACCCCCCAGCACCACCGGTCGCACCAGCTCTCGGCTATGAATGAGCGGGTCGCGCCCGAAGTTGTGGTCTGGGTCGCCTTCAAAGACCGGATCGGTGGCAAAGTAGAGCTGCGTAACCAGGGGTTTATGGCCAGGTGCGAGAACCAGGTAATGGATGTGCTGGCATACACGGTCTGGATGGTGGCCTGGTATGACAGACTCGAACTCGTATACGCCCGCGGGGTCTACGGGCAGCTGGGCCCGGTAGCGGTATCCGTCGAGGTCGTAGCGGCCGAGGTGATCGGCCTGCCAAACCTCAATCCCGGCATTCGCCGGTGCATCACCGCGCGTGTTGAACACCTGCCCCCGCACCGTCAAGGGCATGCCGGGGTCACCCGGCGCTCGCAGCATGGCGGCTTTGGGTGCGCGCTTCTTATAAAAGGAGCCGATTTCGTTGGCCGGCGTCGGCTTCCGATGTTGTGCTTGCGGCAGGGCGACGGCCTTGGCCACTCGCAAGGCCGAGGTCGAGCAAAGGATTGTCAGCGAGCCCAGGCACCTGCCGAGAATTTCACGCCGAGAAAGCGGCGAACGATGCATCATGCGAATGTCCCCTCGAGACGCTCAAGATACTCCAAGGGCCACGAAACTGCTATCCGAGTCAGCGGAGATGAGATCTACGCCAAGGCAAGGTTAGGGTGGCGGGGCCTTGGTCGAGCCATGACGAACCCTAGGGTTGGCACCTGCCAGCGCCGGCGGCCCCCGCCATCGCGTTGACGCTCCTGAAACCGGATGGTTATACTTCTCACTGGCTTAAGGAGAAAGAATGTCCTTATCGGCTGTGATCGTGGACGACGAGCAGCTCGCCCGCGATGAACTCGCCTTCTTGCTCGAAGACGTGGGCGACGTCGACATTGTGGCGCAAGGAAAGAACGGCGTCGAAGCCATTGATCTGATCCGCGAACACAACCCGGACCTTGTTTTCCTCGATGTACAGATGCCAGGTCTCGACGGCTTCGGCGTAATCCAAAAGCTGCTCCATCGCAAAGTTCCTCTGCCGAAAATTGTCTTCGCCACTGCCTTCGACCAATATGCGGTGAAAGCATTTGAGGTAAATGCCGTGGACTATCTGCTCAAGCCCTTCGACAAGAAAAGGGTGGCGCAATCGGTCGAGAAGGCTCGCGCCAAATTTGAAGGCAACCGTCCTTCTGCCGAGAAGATTGAAACCCTGGTGCGAATGCTCCAGTCACAAAAGTCGCAGGCTTTGAAGGTCTTACTCAAGGCAGGCGGGCGATTGTTCCTCGTCAATCAAAGAGACATCTGCTTTGCCTCGATTGAGGATGGCATCATCACGGTGGTGACCACGGGTCCGAATGGGATGGAGGGGCAGTCCAACTGCCGCACGCTCGAGGAGTTGCTGGACGGCCTCGACGGCGATCTGTTTTGGCGCGCCCATCGCTCCTACCTGGTTAACATCAACCGTATCAAAGAAGTTGTCCCGTGGTTCAACAGCTCTTATCAGTTAAGGATGGACGACAAGAAGCAAACCGAGATTCCCGTCAGCCGCGCTCAAACCAAACGTCTCAGGGAATTATTCGGCCTTTAGCAGGCGCGGAAGGGTGACGACCGCGCCCCCAGATCTTAGAAACCTCTGCAGCTGCTCGAGGCCAGGTCGTTCCGCTCCAGTCATGCGCTGCTTTCCTGGGCCGGGCCTGGGGTGCGACAAGCGCGGCAAGCTGCTGATTCTGATGGAAGTGGCCGGTTTCGATAAGGGCGGCAAGCAGAGGCCAGGCGAGCCCTTCGCGCTCAGCCGTCCGTGACCTTGCGGTGCTTCTCCGAGGATTGAGATCTTTGGTCCCAACCCCGGCAAGTGACTTCCGTACGTGCTCTCCGCTTGGTTCCCTGACGTATAATGGCCGTGGCCGCCATGAAAGCCTACGTTTACGTTTCTCTGAAGCGGAGCGTTCTCGACCCTCAGGGCAAGACGATTCACGGTGCCCTTAAAAAGATGGGCTATCAGGGTCTAGAGGAGGTTCGGCAGGGTAAGTACTTCGATATTACGCTCCATGGTGGCTTAAGCCGCGCGGAAGCGGAAACAGAAGTCGCGCGGATTGCGCGGGAGGTTCTCACCAACCCTGTCATGGAAGATTTCCATTACAGGCTCGAAGATTAGGTTGGCCCTTCAAGAGCAGGACTCCCCTGGCCAAGCCCTTCGTCGCGGATGACTGCCGCAAAGCTTTGCGGACCGGTCTCGAGGGACCTCATAGTCGGGGGGCCATAGATCGCTATTCCCCCAAGGCAATGCAAGTGGCATAGGAGTCGGTTATGTGCGGGATTGTTGGCTATGTTGGGAAAAAGGCCGTGGTGCCGGTCATCCTGGAGGGGCTGCGGCGGCTCGAATATCGCGGCTACGATTCGGCCGGCATTGCGGTTTGCGGCAATGGCGAAGGCTTGCAGATTCGCCGCGCGGAAGGCAAGCTGCGTAACCTCGAAGAGGCCATCCGGCTCAAACCGCTCGATGGATCTTACGGCATCGGGCATACCCGCTGGGCCACACACGGTCGTCCCACGGAAGAAAACGCACATCCGCATCGCGATTGCACGGGACGGGTAGTCGTGGTCCACAACGGCATCATCGAAAACTACCTCTCGCTCAAGAAAGATCTCAGCCAAACTGGCCACCGCTTCACGACTGAGACGGACACGGAAATCATCGCTCACTTAGTCGAGCAGTACCTTTTCAAGGCGAGCAATGGTCGACCTGCGCTCGAAGAGGCAGTCCGCCGAACAGTTCGGGAGTTAAGCGGCGTCTTTGCCCTGGCCGTGATTGCCGTCGACGAGCCGAATAAGATTGTTGCCGCACGAAACGGCCCGCCGGCGGTCATCGGGTTGGGAAAGGATGAATACTTCGTCGCCTCCGACGTGCCCGCCATTCTTTACCACACCCGGGACCTGTTCTTTCTGGCTGACGGCGATCTGGCAGTGATTACTCCCGGTGGCGTTCATCTCAGCGACTTCGAGGGGCGACCGGTCGAGCGCATGGTGCAACACGTGACCTGGGACCCGATCATGGCCGAAAAGGGCGGGTTCAAGCATTTCATGCTGAAAGAGATCTATGAGCAACCCCGCTCCGTGCGCGATACCACGCTCGGCCGCATTTCCCAGGAGACGGGTAAGGTTTTTCTCGATGAAATGGACGTCACCGAGGCTGAGTTCAAAGCCACCCAAAAGCTGAACATCGCGGCTTGCGGAACCAGCTGGCACGCCGCCCAGGCGGGTAAATTCATGATTGAACGTCTGGCGCGGGTTCCGGTCGAAGTCGATTACGCCAGCGAATGGCGCTACCGTGATCCCATCATCGCGCCCCATACCTTGACCATGCTGATCTCCCAGTCGGGGGAGACCGCCGATACCATCGCCGCCCAACGGGAGGCCAAAGCCAAAGGATCAACGACGTTGGCCATCTGCAATGTGGTCGGTTCCATGATCACGCGCGAAGCTGCCGGGACCATCTATACCCATGCCGGTCCTGAAATCGGAGTCGCCTCCACCAAGGCGTTTACCGCGCAGCTTACGGCTCTTTATCTGTTCGCCCTTTACCTGGCAGAGTTGCGAGGCACCATCAGCGAAGCGCAGGCGCGGCAGGCTGTCCATGAGCTCACTCGCCTTCCCGGGAAAATTGAGACTTTATTGACTCGCGACGAGCAAGTCGAAGAACTGGCAAAACAATACGTCCGATCCCAGGATTTCCTGTTCCTCGGCCGCGGTATTCACTATCCGATCGCGCTCGAAGGGGCGCTCAAGCTCAAGGAGATCTCCTACATTCACGCCGAAGGCTATCCGGCAGGGGAAATGAAGCACGGCCCCAACGCGCTTATCGATGAGAATCTTCCCGTCGTGATTTTGGCCGCTCGTGACGAGCACGATGAGCTCTCCAAGCTGCGCTACGAGAAGACCATCTCCAATTTGAAGGAAGTCAAGGCCCGCTCCGGACAGGTCATCGCCTTGGCGACCGAAGGTGACCAGGAAATCAAGCACGAGGCGGATCACGTCCTCTATATTCCGCCAGCGCCCGACGAGCTGCTGCCGATTCTCGAGATCGTCCCCTTGCAACTGCTGGCGTACCACATCGCCGTCCGCCGCGGTTGCGACGTCGACCAACCGCGCAACCTAGCTAAGTCGGTCACGGTCGAGTAGCCAGCAGTTCCAAGCATCACCCTTCATTTCCGAGATCCCGCGCATCGCAGTCGACTGCGGTGGCATCTAATGGTTGACAATGATCCACTCAATTCTTATCATGGGCCACAGCGCAATTGCAGATACTTTGATCAAGTATCTCATTTTTAATTACTTAGAAGCCTGAAGGGGGACGTATGGCAAAGATTATCGGAATTGACCTGGGTACGACAAACTCGGTTGTGGCTGTCATGGAGGGTGGCGAGCCCAAGGTCATCGCCAACGAAGAAGGGGGTCGCACCACCCCTTCGGTGGTGGGATTCACCAAGACTGGGGAGAGGCTGGTAGGACAGGTTGCCAAGCGGCAAGCCATTACCAACCCGGAGAACACGATTTTTTCGATCAAACGCTTCATGGGACGGCGCTACGACGAAGTCACGGAAGAAATGAAGATGGTTCCCTATCGGGTCGTGCGCCAGGGGGATCGTGTGGCCGTAGTGGCCCAGGGCAAGGAATACACTCCGCCGGAGATTTCCGCCATGATTTTGCAAAAACTGAAAAAGGCGGCGGAGGACTATCTGGGGGAGAAGGTTACCGAAGCTGTCATCACCGTCCCCGCCTACTTCAACGACGCCCAGCGCCAGGCGACCAAAGATGCCGGCCGAATCGCGGGCCTCGATGTGAAGCGCATTATCAACGAGCCGACCGCCGCCGCCCTGGCATATGGCTTGGACAAAGGTAAGGATGAAACCATCGCCGTCTACGACTTTGGTGGAGGCACCTTCGATATTTCGATTCTTGAGGTCGGGGAAGGTGTAATCGAAGTGAAGGCGACCAACGGAGACACCCACCTGGGCGGTGACAACATCGATCAGCGTCTGGTGGATTGGCTGGTCGATGAGTTTAAGAAGGACGAGGGTCTCGACCTGCGCGGCAAGGGGAATGAAATGGCTTTGCAGCGTCTGCGCGACGCCGCCGAACGCGCCAAGATCGAACTGTCGACCACCATGGAAACCGAGATCAACTTGCCCTTTGTCACAGCCGATGCCAGCGGGCCCAAGCATCTGGTGAAAAAGCTCACCCGGGGCAAGCTCGAGTCGATGGTCGAGGACATCATTCAGCGCTCGGTGGGTCCCTGCAAGCAATGCATGAAGGACGCCGGACTCGAATCGAGCAAGATCAATGAGGTTGTTCTGGTTGGCGGACAGACTCGTATGCCTCGCATCCAGCAACTGGTGAGAGAGCTGTTCGGACGCGAGGGCCACAAAGGTGTGAACCCGGACGAAGTGGTGGCGGTTGGTGCCGCCATTCAAGGCGGTGTGCTGAAAGGCGAAGTCAAAGACCTGCTTTTGCTGGATGTGACTCCCTTGACCCTGGCAATTGAAACGCTCGGGGGCGTGGCCACTCCCATGATCCCGCGGAACACGACCATTCCGACGCGCAAGATGGAAATGTTCTCCACCGCGGCCGACAATCAGACCTCGGTCGAGGTACACGTGCTCCAGGGGGAGCGTCCGATGGCGGGGCAAAACCGCACCCTCGGCAAGTTCCACCTCACTGGAATTCCTCCGGCTCCCCGAGGCGTGCCGCAGATCGAGGTGACCTTCGACATCGACGCCAACGGCATTCTCAACGTGACCGCCAAGGACATGGCCACGGGTAAAGACCAGAAGATCACGATCACCTCGTCGTCCGGCCTGAGCAAGGAAGAAGTCGACAGCATGGCCAAGGAGGCCGAGTCCCACTCGGCTGAGGACAAGACCAAACGCGAAGAGATCGAGTCCCGAAACCAGCTCGATTCCATGGTTTACAGCGTGGAAAAGATGCTGCGCGAGCATGGCGACAAGATCTCCGGCACGGAGCGGGGGGATGTCGAAAACGCTGTGGCCGACGCCAAGAAGGCGCTCGAGAGCGGCGACAAGGCTGGTATGGACCGGGCTCGTGAGAACCTTACCAAAGCGTCTCACAAGCTGGCGGAACAGATGTATAAAGCGGCGCAGGCGCAAACCACGCCGGAAGCTGGTACCGGTGCCTCCGCCGGGCCTGGTCCGCGAGCGGGCGGCGACGGTCAGGCGCAAAAGCAGGAAGGTGTGATCGACGCGGAATACGTGGACGTCGAGGACAAAAAGTAAGCCGAGAGGAACGGGCGCCTCGCTTCCGAGCCCGGCCCGAAGAACTTGAGCCACGGACGCGAGCGGGCTTATCCAGGCGCTCCGCGAGATCGGTGCAGGCAGATGCTTTGCCGGCGGCAACCAAAGGAGGAGTTCGACTGAGGTTTGAGGTCAAAGGACGGGAATATTGGCTGGCTCTGGCGGGGGAAAACCGATTCTACGTCTTCGCACCGACGGCCCAGGGAATCGACCGCATCCCGGTCTACGTCGATTCCGCCAGGTATGAAGACAAGGGTGGCGGACTCGAATAGCCAGCAGGCATCGAGAACCGTCGGTTGAGTCATGCACTAGCTGAAGGAAGGGCCCCCTGGCGATGGCTACTCCCACCAAAAAGGACTATTACGAGATTCTCGGGGTCAAGAAATCCGCCTCGGAAGAGGAGATTCGAAGGGCCTTCCGCAAACTAGCGCGCAAATACCATCCCGACGTCAATCCGGGCGACAAAACTGCCGAGGAGAAATTCAAGTCCCTCTCGGAAGCCAACGAGGTCCTGAGCGACCCCAAGAAGCGCAAGATTTACGACCAGCTCGGTTTTTATTCCGACAACATCGACCCAGCGGCAGCCGAAGCTTATGCGCAGGGCAGTGCTACCGGGGGCTTCCCCGCAGCTGGCTCCGAGGGTGGGCAGCCGGGAGCCGGTCAAGGGGTTCACTTTGATTTCGGCGGCTTTGACTTTTCTGACTTATTTGAAGGCAGCCGAACCCGCAAAACCGCGGGTGAGCAGGGAGGCGGCTTCCGGGATATCTTCTCCGGCATCTTCGGAGGGCGCGGGGCGGGGTCAGCCGCCCAGGAAGCCCCAGAGGCGGGGACCGACCTCGAATACCAGGTCAACGTTCCGTTTTGGACAGCGATCCGGGGCGGGGTAATGCGGCTGAACGTCACTCGGCGCGAAACCTGCGACAGTTGCCATGGCCAGGGCTACACGGAGTCCGCGGGGAAATGTCCGGAATGCAACGGCAGCGGTCAGGTCACCCAAGTCGGGGGGCGGATGAAGTTCAATCTCACCTGCCCGCGCTGCCGTGGCACGGGCAAAAACCGCTCCCCTTGTCCGGCCTGTCACGGTGAGGGCACGATCGAACGCACCGAACCACTCGAAGTTCGAATTAAGCCGGGTACTCGCGACGGCCAACGGATCCGCATTGCCGGGAAGGGCAACGCCGGATCCCATGGTGCCCCGAGCGGCGACCTTTACGTGATCATTCGCACCGGCAGCCATCCCATCTTCCGTCGCGAGGGTGACGACATCTTTCTCACCGTACCCGTAACCGCGACGGAAGCAGCGCTGGGCGCTAAGATCGAGGTTCCCACCGTCGATGGACGGACGATCCTAAAGATTCCGCCCGGAACCCAGTCCGGGCAGAAGCTCCGGCTTCGCCAAAAAGGGGTTCCGTCATCGACCAAGGACGGAGCCCGCGGCGATGAGATCGTCGAAATCAAAATCACCACGCCAATGCCGCGGGACGAAAAAACCAAGGAACTGCTGCGCGAGCTGGCTAGGTTGAACCCCGAAGATCCCAGGACGGAGCTCTGGAAAAACCTCTAGGCCGGTTCAGGAGGGCGCCTAGGCTCCTGCGAGCCAACCGGAGCACGCATGCACCGTCCAGCCGGATTGCGGTTCGCGGTTCGCTTGGCTGGAATTTTCCTTCCCAAACTTTCGACGGAGATCTTCACGAATTTTCTTGCATCTATTGAAATTTCCCGTAATCTCATACCTGCGAACCGACTTCGCCGTGATTTCCGGAAGGGCTTTCGGAAAGCTTGCTGCGAGCGGAGCTGAGAGGAAATCGCACCGAGGAGGAAGCCATAGAAATTGGGTACCGCTAGCACTGTACGTCCCTTCATCTCACTCGATACGCTCCCCGTGCGAAAACAGTCTGTCCGCCTCACCTTGTGGCCACTCGTTGCGGCCACCTTCTTCATGGTGTCGGGGGGGACTTACGGCACCGAGGACATCGTGCATGCGGGCTATGGGCGCGCGATTCTGATTCTGCTCCTGACCCCCATTCTGTGGAGTCTGCCCACCGCTTTTATGATCGGGGAACTGTCCAGCGCTCTGCCGCAGGAAGGCGGCTATTATGCCTGGGTGCGGCGCGCCATGGGAAACTTTTGGGGATTTCAGGAGGCCTGGCTTTCCCTCGTCGCCTCGATCTTTGATATGGCGATCTATCCCACCTTGTTTGTGGCCTACCTCACCCGCATGTTCCCGTGGTTCTCTCAAGGCTATCGTGGGGTTTGGGTGGGATTGGCGGTGGTCGGCGTTTGCACGCTCTTGAACATCCTCGGAGTGCGGGTCGTATCCACCACTTCGCTCTGGCTGTTCTTTGCGCTATCCGCCCCATTTGCCCTGATCGTTGTGCTGGCTCCCTTCAAATACGGAGCTCTGCTCCACGCCGTCACCACCCCGACGACCTCCAAAGTGGACCTGGTTGGCGGGTTGCTGATCGCGATGTGGAACTACATGGGTTGGGACAATGCTTCGACCATCGCCACCGAAGTAGAGCGGCCGCAACGTACGTACCCGCGGGCCATGCTGGCAGCGGTCGGGATCGTTACCCTCAGTTACATCTTGCCCGTAGCCGCAGTGTGGGTGACGGAACTCCCCGCCGGTGCCTGGGAAACCGGCTCCTGGGCGGACATCGCCGGGTTGCTCGGCGGAGCTCCGCTGCGGCTGGCGTTGGTGATCGGCGGGATGGTCAGCGCCTTCGGGATGTTCAATGCTCTGGTCATGAGCTACTCCCGCTTGCCTCTGGCAATGGCGCTCGATGGCATGCTGCCGCGTGTCTTTGCCAAGCTGAATCGCCGCCGCGCCCCCTGGGTAGCGATTGCCGTCTGCGCGGTCGGCTGGGCTTTGTGTCTGGGCCTGGGGTTCGAACGCTTGGTCACCATTGACATCCTCCTCTACGGCACCAGCTTGCTGCTCGAATTTGTGGCTCTGGTGGTGTTGCGCTTTCGCGAGCCCGCTCTGCCTCGCATATTCCGGGTCCCTGGAGGCAGGTTCGGCGCGATCGCGGTCGGGATCACTCCCACGCTTCTGCTCGCCTTCTCGGTGGTTCGGAGTGAGACGGAGCAGGTGCTCGGCATGACCTCCTTTGACCTGGGGATGTTGCTGATGGCAAGCGGAGTCGTGGTGTATTTCTTGAAACACCGGCTTAAGCCACAGGGCTGGGCACCTCGACGAGAGAATCCCCCCGCTACCGTCTAGAACCCCGGGCGACGGACTCGCGATCGCAGCCGCCGATGTGTGTGATCCACGGCTTATGATCTAATACCTCTGGATGACCAAACGGAGATCCAAAGGGGCCTACATGATCTCGGCCGTCGCCGAGATGTACGGCATTCATCCTCAAACCCTGCGCCTTTACGAACGGGAGGGATTGCTGAAGCCTTCTCGCACCGAGGGGAACACCCGCATGTATACGGACGAGGATCTCCAGAGGCTGGAATTTATTCTTTCCCTGGCCCGCGATCTTCGCGTGAACATCAGCGGAATTGCCATCATTCTGCAAATGCGCGAACGCATGGAAGAGATGCAGCGCCAGATTCAGGATTTCGTGCAATATATTCAGGAAGAGGTGCTCATGCGCGCTGGCACGGCTGGCGAGAGCCCGCGCGAGGCCATTATCCCGGTTCGTCGCCCGCTCGTTTCTCCCCTCAATCGCAAAAAGGAAGGCAAGCCGAACCAGGGTCCGTTGTCGTAACCCCAGAGCGACCCTATCTTTCATCGAAGACCGCCTGATTCGTCGAGCTGTCTGCCGGCGTGCGGGCACGGATCGAGGGTGACCGAGGGCAGGGCCAACCGAGGGCAAGAAATGATATCGTAACTCCTGGACCAAGTGTTCATGCGCAACCTGACCATTGGTGTACCCAAGGAGAGCTATCCCGGGGAACGGCGTGTCGCCCTCGTGCCGCTCGCCATCCCCTCCCTCACCAAGGCCGGATTCGAGATCGTCCTCGAGCAAGGGGCGGGCGCGGAAGCCGGCTATCCCGATGCGCTTTATGTCGAAAAGGGAACCAAGATTCTGCCCGAGCGGGCCGCAGTCTTCGCCCAAGCCGATCTGATCGTTCAGGTTCTCTGTTACGGTTCGAACGATGTCACCGGAAAAGCCGATCTCTCCCTGATGCGTCGCGGCCAGGGGCTGGTAGGGTTCCTGCGGCCGCTCGGGTCGCTCGAGGTCATCGAGGAGATTGCACAAACCGGAGTCAGTTCGTTCTCGGTGGAATTGATGCCGCGCACGACTCGCGCCCAGAGCATGGATGCGCTGTCTTCGATGGGTACGCTCTGCGGCTACAAAGCAGTGCTGCTGGCGGCCGTGACCCTGCCCAAGATTTTTCCCATGCTAACGACCGCAGCGGGCACGATTACGCCCGCGAAAGTGTTCGTCATCGGCGCCGGCGTGGCCGGATTGCAGGCCATCGCCACGGCGCGACGTCTGGGCGCCGTAGTTTCCGCCTATGATATGCGTCCCGCGGCAAAAGAGCAGGTCAAGAGCCTGGGGGGGCGATTCGTCGAACTCCCGATTGAGGCGAAGCATGCCGAGGACGCCAGGGGGTACGGCACGGCCCAAGACGAAGGCTTCTATGCGCGCCAACGTGAGCTCTTGGCTCTCGCGGTGGCGGAGAACGACATCGTGATTACGACTGCCGTGGTGCCCGGCAAGCAGGCTCCCGTACTGATCACTTCCGATATGGTCGCCAAGATGGCGCCGGGCTCGGTCATTGTCGATCTGGCTGCCGAACGCGGGGGAAATTGCGAATTGACGCAGGCCGGCGAAACCGTGATCGAGCACGCTGTCACCATCATCGGGCATATCAACCTGGCGAGCGAGGTCCCCTATCATGCCAGTCAGATGTATGCCCGCAACCTCACCGCTTTTGTGCTGCATCTGGCGAAGGATGGCACACTGCGCACCAACGACGATGAAATTATTCGTGAGACCCTGCTGACTCACCAGGGCGAAATCGTGAATGCCAGGGTCCGGCAATTCTTTGGTCTGTCCGAGTCGATGGCAGAACAAGAACCCCGGTAAGGATCCCCACGGAGCAGGGGTGGTGTCCCGGCAGGCCGCGATCTTGGCCTCTACCCGCCGGGGTTGCCTCGGGGGGAGTGGGATAGCGGGGTAAGAAAGGCAGGAGGCACGATGAATTCGGGATTGATCGATGGCTTGTTCGTATTCATGCTGGCTGGCTTTGTCGGATTTGAGGTGATCCGGCGAGTCTCTCCCTTGCTGCACACTCCACTGATGTCTCTCACCAATGCCCTCGATGCCATTGCCGTCGTCGGGGCCATTGTTTTGGTTGGGGAACAGAAGAGCAAGTTCGCCTTGGGCCTGGGGGTTGTGGCCGTAATAGCGGCGACCAGCAATTTTGTCGGCGGATTCCTGATCACGGATCGCATGCTCAAGATGTTCAAAACGAGCCGCCCGACGAAACCATGAATACCGGGCTTGCAGGCAACCAAACTGCGATCGAGTTTCTTTACCTGATCGCCAGCGCTCTATTCATTCTTTCTCTAAAGTGGATGAGCGCTCCGCACACTGCCCGCCAGGGAGTGTGGGCGGGCGAGATCGGCATGGTGGCGGCGATCGCCGGAACCTTGTTGCACCACGGGATTGTGGACTACCGCTGGATCGCGATCGCCCTGGTGATCGGTTCGGGAATCGGTATTCCGCTCGGACTGGTGCACATGACCGCGGTCCCGCAGCGGACCGCGCTCAGTCACGCTTTCGGCGCACTGTGCGTCACCCTGGTAGGCACAGCGGAATTCTACCTGCGCACTCCCGAGGTCCCGCGCTTCGTGATGGCGGTGCTTTCGATGGAGGTCATCCTCGGCTCGTTAACCTTTACCGGCAGTTTGATGGCGGCGGGCAAACTGCAAGAAATCTTGCCGCAGCGGCCCCTCACTTACAAAGGCCAGAACCTTGTCAATCTGTCTCTTTTAGCCGTGGCTATTGCCGTGGCGGTGTACCTGGTCCTGCATCCCGGCGCCCGCCAACTGTTTCCCGCGATCATTGCGCTTCCCCTCATCTTTGGGGTGCTCATGATCGTGCCCATCGGCGGCGCGGATATGCCCACGGTGATCTCCCTGCTGAACTCCTATGCCGGACTCTCGGCGGCGGCGATGGGCTTCGTGCTCGAGAGCAAGCTGCTGATCATTGCCGGAGCGCTCGATGGATCCTCCGGCTTTATCCTCTCGGTGATTATGTCAAAGGCGATGAACCGCTCGTTCACCAATGTTCTGTTTGGAGCCTTCGGGCAGGTGCAAGCCGCGGAGGCGGGAGGCCAGGGAGAAGAGAAAACCGTTCGCAGCGCCACCGCGGAGGAAGCTGCCGGGATTCTGGCGGCGGCGAATCGCGTCGTGATCGTACCGGGGTACGGGATGGCGGTGGCCCAGGCCCAGCACAAGGTCCGCGAACTTTATGATTCCCTGAGCAGGCGTGGCATCGAGGTTCGCTTTGCCATTCATCCGGTCGCCGGCCGCATGCCTGGGCATATGAATGTGCTCCTGGCGGAAGCCGACATACCCTACGACCGGCTGATCGAAATGGACGACATCAACGGCGATTTTCCCCAAACCGATGTGGCCTTGGTCATCGGCGCCAATGACGTCACCAATCCCTCCGCTCGCAGCGATCAATCCAGTCCTATCTACGGCATGCCTATTCTCGATGTCGACAAGGCCCGCACCGTGATGGTGATCAAGCGCAGCATGAGTCCTGGATTTGCCGGCATCGACAACCCCCTCTATTACATGGACAAGACATTGATGCTGTTTGGCGATGCCAAGTCCTTTGTCAATGGCATCGTGCACCAAATCTCTGGCAATACCCACTCCTCCTAACCGTCCCATCCGCACTCGCCCCGCCCCGCTTGGGGCGACTTCCGGGGGTTGCCATGCCCACCTCTGGACATCTGCGGCAGCAAACCACGAACCGCACAATCGACCCTCATGCGCGACCCTGCGCACTTTTCCACCTGGAAATCTTGCCAGCGCGCGCGTCCTCAGCGCCAGGCGCACGGTTTCAGGCGCTCAACCCCCAGCTTTAGAGGTAAAGGCGGGCAAGAGGGTTGCATGCGATACCCGGGTTCGGTCTTCCCGCCTCAAAACGGTTGTCGTGCATCCAAAACCTGGGCGGAATGACTTTGGTTACTTTCTTTCAATTTCCGATACCAGCTATCTTAGGACGATGAAACAAATGGGTTTATGCAACTAATTTGAGGTTATGGGGTTCGAATGAGCAGCATGCCCCGGCGCGATACCAGGTCGAGAATTTGCTGTTTTGCCGCTTTTCTGGTGCTGGTGAGCTGCGCCTCACGCGCCGCAGCGGATGCCACCCTACTTCTCGAAGAGCCCTACGGACACTTGGGTGACTTTACCGCGACCGGACATTCGGCGGTTTATCTGTCGCGCGTCTGCGCCGAGTCACCGACCGTATTGCGCCCCTGTCGGACGGGGGAAACCGGCGTGGTGCTCAGCCGCTACAGGCTAGTCGGGGGATACGATTGGCTGGCCGTTCCACTGATCCCCTACTTGTATGCCGTCGAAGAACCCGACGAAATCCCCCTATTTGCGAATCCGAAGATTGTCGCCTTCCTGAGAAACCAATACCGCAGAAATCATCTCGAGGCCATCGCACCGGACAGCGCCAACGGGGAGCCGCCGCTAGGAAATTGGACCCAACTCGTCGGGGCTGCCTACGACCGCACCATCTATGGCTTCAGCATCGAAACCAACGCGGCGCAGGACGAGCAGTTCATTCGGGTATATAACGCCCGCCCCAACACGTCCCACTTCAATCTTTTCACCCACAACTGCGCGGATTTTGCCGCCGGGGTAATTAACTTCTACTACCCCAAGACCTTGCATCGGAACTTCATTGTTGATGCAGGGATTACGACTCCCAAGCAGATTTCCAAATTGCTGGTGAAGTACGGCAATCGCCACCCCGAACTCCCGTCCGCGAACTTCGCCATCCCCCAGGTGCCGGGCACGATCCCGCGTAGCACGCCCGTCCGCGGAGTCATCGAGTCGGTGTTGAAATCCAAGAAATACGTGTTGCCGGTCGCGGTTTTGCATCCCGTGATCACCGGGATTTTGGCGGTGGCGTACATTGGCGACGGAAGGTTTGATCCCGCCCGAAACGCCATGATCCTCGAACCGGGACGCGAGTTTGAGCCGCCCCTGCCTTCGACGGAGCGTCGCAACTATCAAAATGAGTTGCATTCGTTGCTGGCCGACGGCCACAAGCACAAAATGTGGGGTGATCTCGAAAATGGGGCCGAACCGCAGTTCGACCCAGAGGGCAGGCCCATGCTGCGGGTTCGTGTGGGTGAGAGGTTCGTGGAGGTAGGCATCTCCCGGGAGAACATCCTTAGCAGCCCGGATCCCGCCAACCTGGCGGAAAACCTGGTGGCGGCTCGCCTTGCCATGGAATTACGGCGGGGCGGAGAACCGAAGGCCTCGGGCAGCGACGTGATCAGCGACTGGCACCTGCTTCAGCAACTTATGCCCAGCGAGAGAAGTGTGGCGTTCTAAACTCTCGCGCAGCTGCTCGCGAGCGACCGGAACGTAGGAACCCGCAAGCGGGATTGCCCGCGCGGCCAGGGCAGGCCGAGTCAACGGGCGAGCAGCGTTTCGAGAGTCAGTCACTCCTGCACGCCTCATCGGCTAAGCCGGCCCAAACCGGGACCCGACTCGGCGCGGTTGCTCGATCTCTGCTTCCTCGGATACTTTGAAAGCGATGCACCCGGTATCCAAGCCTCGAATCAAAATCTGTTGTATCACCGATCTTGAGGAAGCACGCATGGCCATCAGTTACGGCGCCTCCGCCTTGGGGCTCGTATCTCGTATGCCCAGCGGCCCGGGCATCATTTCCGAAGCGGTGATCGCCGAGATCGCAGCCAAGGTGCCGCCCCCGATTGCAACCTTCCTCCTAACTTCAGAGCAGAACGCTGCGACGATCGTGGGGCAGCAACGTCGCTGTCGCACCAATACTCTGCAGATCTGCGATCGACTCACCCGGGGTTCTTACCTCGATTTGAAGCGGGACTTGCCGGGAATCTCGATCGTGCAGGTCATTCATGTGGTTGGTCCCGAGTCGCTCGACCAGGCCCTTGCCGCGGCCCCTTCGGTCGATGCGATTCTCCTGGACTCGGGGAATCCCTCTCTCGCGGTCAAGCAGCTGGGCGGCACGGGGCGCCAGCACGATTGGAGCCTGAGTCGAAAGATTCGCGAACAGGTTGAGGTTCCGATCTTTTTAGCCGGTGGCATCCATGCCGGGAACGCGCGCCGGGCCATCGAGGAAGTCGCCCCGTTTGCCTTGGATATCTGCACCGGAGTACGCACCCAGGGAAAGCTCGATGAGCAGAAACTGGCGGCGCTCGTTTCCCAATTCTAGAGAGTTGCGGGGCTGTGGCCTGGAAGAGTGGGCTGCCATGCCGCTGCGACTTCCGGGGGATGGGTTGAGAGGGCAGCTTAGTGAAATGGGCAGGGAGGGTTTACAATCAGGCGCGCGCACGCATGCCGAAGAACCTGCTGTCGCCCAAGGAACGCAACCAGCTGCTCGCGGCCGCCCGCCGGGTGATCGATCACGCCTACGCGCCCTATTCCCACTTCCGGGTGGGTGCGGCTCTGGTGACGCGCGCGGGGGAGCTGTTCGTTGGATGCAACGTCGAGAATGCGTCGTACGGGATCACCAATTGTGCCGAGCGCACGGCGATCTTCGCTGCGATTGCGCATTCCGGCCGCATCGAGATCCGCGCCATTGCGGTCGTGAATGATCAAGGCCTTCCCTGTTCCCCGTGTGGGGCGTGCCGCCAAGTCATCTACGAGTTTGGCCCGCAAGCCGTCGTTCTTTTCCCGACCGAGAGCGGCTGGAGAGAAGCTTCCATTCGTCAACTTCTTCCCCAAGGATTCCGCCTCCGTGAATAACGTCCCTGCCCCCACGGTACCGATCCGGGCCGTCGACGTCATTCGCAAGAAGCGGGACGGGCGAGAACTGTCGCGGGCGGAAATTGAGCTTTTGGTCGAGGGCTACACCCGGGGGAGCATCCCTGATTATCAGGTTGCCGCGTGGCTCATGGCTGGGGTCCTGCGCGGGTTCACCCGCCAGGAGACCACCGACCTCACCGAGGTGATGCTCGGCTCGGGTGAGGTGTTGGACCTGTCTGCATTCTCGCCCCGAAAGGTGGACAAGCACTCGACCGGCGGCGTGGGTGACAAGACTTCCCTCGTGCTCGCGCCTCTGGTGGCCGCCGGGGGCTTGCTGGTGCCGATGATCAGCGGCCGCGGGCTGGGCCACACGGGGGGAACGCTCGACAAGCTGGAATCGATTCCCGGGTTCAACGTAAACCTGTCGGTCGCGGAGTTCCGTCGCGTTCTCCGTCTCTGCGGTTGTTCGATGATCGGGCAAACCGAGGAAATCGCGCCCGCCGATCGCAAGCTATACGCCCTGCGCGACGTGACTGGAACCGTTGAAAGCCCCTTTCTCATCTGCGCCTCCATCATGAGCAAGAAACTGGCGGAGGGGATCGATGCCTTGCTGCTCGACGTGAAAACCGGCTCTGGCGCCTTCATGAAGGGCGAAGAACAGGCGGCATTTCTGGCCGAGCTGATGGTGGCAACCGGGGAGCGCATGGGCAAAAGGGTGGTGGCCTTGATCACGGACATGGATCAGCCCCTCGGGCACAAGGTTGGCAATGCGCTCGAAGTCGCCGAAGCAGTCGAGGTGTTGAGCGCAGGCGGCCCGCCCGATCTGCGCCGGCTGTGCCTCGAGCTGGCCGCTTGGATGTTTCAGCTGGGCGGCACCTCCGACTGCTTAAGCGATGGCAGGAAGGTCGCCGAACGACTGCTCGATTCCGGGGGCGCCCTCGAGAAATTCCGTCAGATGGTTGAACTGCAAGGTGGAGACCTTTCGGTCATCGATCATCCTACGGAGCTGCCGCGGGCGCGCTGCCGCTTCGATGTTTCGAGCCCCCGGGAGGGATACGTGACGGCGATCCAATGCGAAGCCATCGGTACGGCTTGTGTGGTCTTAGGCGGCGGTCGCGAACGGAAAGAGGATTCCGTGGACCCGTCGGTCGGGATCGTGCTCCACAAAAAGGTTGGAGATGCGGTTCGCTGCAACGAGCCACTCTCCACGGTTCACTACAATGTGGAGTCGCGCGCCTCCCGCGCCCGGCAGTTGATCGCGGAGGCCTACCGCATCTCGGATGCGCCTCCGGCGGAACCCCGACCCCTGGTGCATCGCGTCATCCAAGCAGCAGGAGGAAACTGAATGGGCCGATTGACCGGCATTCTCGGCATTCTCAGCATGCTGAGTCTGGCATTTTTGTTCTCCACCGACCGCCGTGCCATCCGCGTTCGGACGGTGTTGTGGGGGTTAGGTTTGCAATTTGCCTTTGCCGTGTTTGTGCTCAAGGCAGAGTTCGGGCGTCTTCTGTTTCAGAAGGCGGGCGACGCGGTCAACCGCCTGCTCAGCTATGCGTTTGCCGGATCCTCTTTCGTGTTTGGCGACTTAGGCAAGCAGGGCTCCCCTCTCGGCTTCTACTTCGCCTTTCAGGTGCTGCCCACGGTAATTTTTATCGCGGCGTTTTTTGCCGTGCTCTATCACTACGGAATCATGCAGTGGGTGGTGCGCCTGGCGGCCCGGGTCATGACTCGGTTCCTGGGCGCGAGCGGAGCCGAATCGCTCAACGTTGCCGCCAGCATCTTCATGGGTCAAACCGAAGCTCCGCTGACCATTCGCCCCTTTCTGCCCGACATGACCCGTTCGGAACTCATGACCGTGATGACCAGCGGCATGGCACACGTTTCCGGGGGAATCATGGCGGCCTACATCGCCTTCGGCATCGAGCCCAAACATCTCCTGAGCGCCGTCATCATGACCGCTCCCGGCACTATCGTGATCGCCAAGATGCTCGTGCCCGAAACCGAACAACCCCGCACCGCCGGACGGGTGGTCATGAGCGAGAAGGAGATCGAGGCCGAGCAGCAAGAAAACCTGCTCGGCGCGATCGCCCGCGGCACCACCGACGGGTTGCATCTCGCCCTCAACATTGCCGCGATGCTGATCTCCTTTCTGGCGTTGATCGCCTTGACCAACGGCATTTTGGGCGGAGTTCATTCCCTGTTGGCGCACCTCGGCTTCTCCGCCTTCCCCGCCAGTCTGGAGAGGATCTTTGGAACCCTCTTCGCACCGGTCGCTTGGGTGATTGGCATCCCCTGGCGTGACTGCCCGGCCATCGGCAACCTGTTGGGCACCCGCTTGGCACTGAACGAATTGGTGGCCTTCTCGATGCTCGGCCCGCAAAGAGCCGCGCTCGACCCGCGCTCGTTTACCATTGCCACGTTTGCGCTTTGCGGCTTTGCCAACCTAAGCTCGATCGGCATTCAGATTGGCGGGATTGGAGCGCTTGCGCCCAATAAGCGGGGCGAGCTGGCTCGTCTCGGATTTCGCGCCATGTTTGCCGGGACCATGGCAAATCTGATTTCCGCCTCGATCGCCGGATTGCTGCTCTGAGTTGCTTCCCTTCGGCCCTCCTTTCCTGGCCGCCGCGGAACGGCGGGCCGTGGTTTCCAGGGGGAAGGAGTTTCGCGATTCGCTCAAATCGCCACGGTTGTTTAAAATGGTGGGTCGCCATGAATCTGCCGGCCATTCAATCCTCGCTCCGGACGCGTAATATCGACGCCTGGCTTTTCTATGATCACCATCATCGGGATCCCATCGCCTACCGGGTACTGGGCTTGCCGCAAGCCTTGATGGTGACCAGGCGCTGGTATTACCTCATTCCGGCGCAGGGCGAACCGGTCAAGCTGGTTCACAAGATTGAAAGCGGGCATCTGGATAGTTTGCCCGGCAAGAAACTGGAGTACGCAGGCTGGCAGGAGCTGTTCGATCAGAGCAAGGCTCTGCTTGCCCCCTACCGCGACATCGCGATGCAGTACTCCCCCAATAACCTGGTGTTCACCGTCTCCATGGTGGACGCCGGCACCGTGGAACTGATCCGCGGCCTGGGGAAGAACGTGGTCAGTGCCGCCGATCTGGTGGCGGAGTTCGAGGCCACCTGGACGGAAGAGCAGATCCGGTCCCATTTTGCCGCGCGCGACGCGATTGATTCGATCACGGGGCAAGCCTTTGCCGAGATGGGTCGTCGCGTGCGCCATGGGGGCACGAGCGAGTACGCGATGCAGCAATGGCTGCTCGAAGCGTTCCGGCGCGAGAACCTGGTTACCGACGATCCACCGGTGGTCGGCGTGAACGCTCATAGCGGGAACCCGCACTATGCCCCGAGTGCGGACTGCCCTACCCCCATCCGAGAGGGAGATTTTGTCTTGCTGGATATCTGGGGCAAACAGAATAAGCCGGAGGCCGTCTATTACGACATCACCTGGACAGGATTCGTGGGGAAGAACCCGTCGGATCGTATGCACGAGGTTTTCACGGTGATTCGGGACGCCCGCGATGCCGGCATCAAGAAGGTGCAGCAGGCCACGGGAACGGGGACAGCGATCGCGGGGTGGGAAGTCGATCGCGTGGTACGAGATCACATCAAAAAATCAGGCTGGGGAAATTATTTTATCCACCGCACCGGCCACTCGATCGGTATCGAGGTTCATGCCAACGGAGCCAACATGGACGATCTGGAAATTCACGATGAGCGTCGCATCCTGCCAAACTCCTGTTTTTCCATCGAGCCGGGCATCTATCTGCCGGAATTTGGCGTCCGCAGCGAAGTCAATGTGCTGGTGCGGAGCCAGGGAGCCGAAGTCACCGGTAAAATTCAAAGAGAGATTGTAATCATCTGAATGGCAAATCCTACCAGCAAGAATGAAGTTGTAGCCACCCCGAGCAAGTCGCCGGATCAACCCATGACCAGCATGTCGGTGCTGGCTCCCGCCCTCGGTTGGCTGGTTCCCGGGGCCGGACATCTGATTCAGCGGCGCTGGATTCGCGGGCTCTTGCTGATGGCTTCGATCGCCGTCATGTTTGTTCTCGGACTGCTCATGCAAGGACATGTCTACCAGCCGAACGGGGGAGACATTCTCGACATCTTGGGCTTCATCGGGGACGTCGGTGCAGGCGGCTTGTACATACTGAGCCAGGCGGCCGGTTGGGGACAAAGCGCCATCTCGCACGCCACGGCCGACTACGGGACCAAGTACCTGATCGTAGCCGGCCTGCTGAATTTCATCAGCGCGGCCGATGCCTACCATATTGCGATTGGAAAAAAGCCTTGACCCTTGCCCTCTCTCATTTCTCCGCTGCCCTGCTGTTCTCGGTGTTTGCTTCGGTCGTATTTGGCATCACCCAGCGCAACACCTCGCGGGAGCAGATCCTCTATGGTTTGTACTGCTTCGCCATGTTCATGGGTGGGGTATTCGTGGCCGGTTGGCTGATGTGGTTGCTGCGGAGATAGCGGTTCCCGCGGTACCCTCCGCGGGTCGTCCAGCAGGGCCCGGCTAGCCTTCCCACACGAACGCATCGAAAACCCGCTGGGTATCGAAACCCAGGCGAAGATAGAGTTCGACCGCACGTTGGTTGGCTTCGGTTACGGTTAAGGACAGAAGGGAAAAACCGCGCCGACGCAGATTCTCGGTGGTCGCCGCCAGCAATGCTTCTCCAATCCCGCGCGAACGATAGTCGGGGAGCACGCATACCTGGGTGACGTGGCCGACGTCGCGGCGCACCCGCGAACATAGAATCAGCCCGATGAGGCTGCGCGAGCTCTTCTCGATAGCCACGAATGACGACTCCGGATCGAAGGCCCCGCACCCGGGAAAGCGCACGATATTGTTCAGAAATCGCAGGGAACCGCTGAGACTGCGATATTGATCGTTGATATTGGAATCGACGTGGCCGCGATACGCGGTGGTGATGATGGCGGCGGCCAACTGATAATCCTGCTCTGACCAACGTCGAATTTCAACCTCCCCCAGAAGTGGCGTTGCCGGCACCCTCCCGTCCTCGAGAGCCAGCACCATGAACAGCCGGGCATGGCGGGAGAAACCTTGTTCCACAAAAGGGCGCGCCACCGCTCCGGCGTCGTGTGCCAGCAACTGTGCCTCGATGCGGTGAATTCCGGGGGACTGCTGCAGAGTCTCGATGACATGCGTGATCAGCCGCGATTCCACTGCCTGAGGCTGGGGCAGACGGTTGCCATTGGCGACGAAGAGGTCCCCAATGACACCTTTGCTCCCCTCGTACACGAAAAACGCGTAGCCGAAAACCCGACCTCGCTCGATGGCCGCGTAGCCGGGCAGAATCTTGGCATCGACATAGCGCAGGATCATGTCTGCCGACCCGGTGTAATCCCAAGACAGCAGGCGAGACCAGATTCGGACCTCCTCCTCGAGTACCGGACGAAGGTCCGCAGAGGAGAAATGTCTGAGGTCAAGAATCTCCACTCGGAGCTCCTGGTGGGCTACAGTCGCCATGGCATCCGCTCCATTCCGCCGCGAAGCCGAGTGTAGATGCTTCCGCGGTAAGAGGCAAATGTTCCGCTGCCAAAGACAACCACCGGGCCCTTGGCAAAGGATATTCCGCCCGGGAGCCGCCGCCCGCCTTCACTTGCACCGGCCTAGGAAAGCCCGCTGCGGCCCCAAGGGCTCTTACTTCCCCTGTTCCCCGGCGACCCAGTAGTATGCCAGCCTTTGCGGAACGAAGGTTCCCAGGTAGGAAACCCTCCGGCCGGGCACCCGTTTCGCGATTTCAGGCTCGCTTCCTTCCCCGGCCACCAGAAGATGCTCGGCGGCCGGGATCTTTCCCGACTCGTACCGTTCAATGGGCTCCCCGTAATAGAACCCCAATCCGTATTCCACTTCTCGCGAAACCCCCAACACGGCCAGCGGCAAGCGCCTGGTCTCCATCCGGCTGATCTCGGTCGCGAGCGGACGCGCCGACAGCTTGGCGTCGAGAATGGGGGCATCCAAACGAAGCACCGTGGCCAGGGCGAGTACCACCGGGACCAGGGTCACAAAGCGCAACCCCCTGAGCCCGACTCGTGAGCGCAGGGTCACGGTGATTCCCAGGGTAAGCAAGGCAGCCCACAGCAATGCGATCGCGGTCCCGAGCCCCCGTCCGAGACGATGCTCGAAGACCAGGTATACAACCCCCAGAACCACGGTCGCGCTGGCCAGAACCGCGTGCAGAAGAATCAGCCCCAACCCGGGACGGTGACCGACGGCCAGGCAGCGTTCGACGTATTCGGTGACCAGCAACGCGCCCGCCGGCAAAGCCGGAAGAATATAGCCCGGCAATTTCGATTGCGAGAGGGAGAAAAAGACCACCGGGACAATCAGCCAGACGGCCAGAAATGGGCTGAGCGCTTCCGCGGCGGGAAGCATTTCGCAGCTTCGCACCCACCACCGGGGTTGCCGGATGCTTTCAACCAGCGCCGCGCCTGCGAATACCGTCCAAGGTACAAGTCCTAACAGCGTAACCGGAAGGAAATACCAGAAGGGTTGCTGGTGATGGTAAAGATTGGTGGCGAAGCGTGACAGATTGTGCTCCACCATGAATACGCGGAAGAACTCCGGATTCTTGATCTCGACCGCGACATACCAAGGCAATGCAATCAGGCAAAACAGCAGCATGCCAGGAATCCACAGAGTTCGTTGAATCACGCGGTAGTCCCGCCTGAGCCAGGCGAAGACGGCAAGGATGACTCCCGCCAGCAAGGGGGCCACCGGTCCTTTGGCGAGCATGGCGAGGGCTAAAGCGAGATAACCGCCGGCCAAATAGCGTTGCCAGCCGCTTTGATACCAGCCGTACCATGCGAGCAGCGCGATGGTGAAGGGTGCGGCCAGGGGCATATCGGTCGCGGCGGCCCGGGCAAAGCCGATCACTCCCGCCGCCGAAGCAGTCACCAGGGCACCGTCGAGCGCAAGGCCGGGACGGAATTTGCGCAGGAACCAGAAGACGGTGATGACCATCAGCGTGGCATCTACGGCCGAGGGCAATCGTGACGTCCAGTCGCTCACCCCAAAAACCCGGTAGGCGACCATCGCCTGCCAGTAGTACAACGGGGGTTTTTCGAGCCAAGGCTTGTCGCCGAGCACCGGCGTGATCCAATCGCGCCGCGCCAGCATTTCACGGGCAACTTCGGCATAGCGGGGTTCGTCCGCGCCCACCAGCCCGAAGTAGGAGAGCCCGAAAAAGAACAGAAAGCTCGAGAAGCCAACCAGCAGCAGCCAATCGATGCGCGATCTATGATTCACGCGGAGGATCCTGGCACGATTGTAAAGGCCGGGAGGGAACTGGTCGAATCGCGAGGGTGACCTGCGGCCAGCAAACTGCAGGGGCGAGGAGAAAACCGCCCGCGGTGAACGAGCACGTTCCCAAGAGAAGCTTGCGTGCCTTTTCTGCCGGGCTCTTTAGCGCTATTGAATGGAAGGATGCGCACGCAGCAGGGCGATCACGCGGGCCACGGCGAACGACAAGGGGCCATCCACGGCGCAGCCGCTGGCGCATTTGTGACCGCCTCCCCCCAATTGTTCGGCGACGGCGGATACGTTGAGCTGACCCTTGCTGCGCAGACTCACTCGAAAGCGCCCGTCCGGCTGTTCACGGAAACACGCGGCGACCTCGACATCCTGAATCGAAAGAGCGTAGTTCACCAGGCCTTCGCAATCTTCTTCCCTGGCCCTCACCCGCTCCATCTGTTCGCAGGTGACCCAAATCCAAGCCAGCCGGCCTTCGCGCTGCAGATTGGACAGAGCCGCCCCGAGCAAGCGCATTTTCGCCGTGGAGTGTCCGAAATACACGTTGCGAGCACAACGCGCGGGATCGGCGCCTGCGAGCACCAATTCGCGCGCCAACGCGAAGGTGTGCTGATCCGTGCCTTCAAACATAAAGGAGCCCGTATCGGTAAGAACCGCGGTGTAGAGGCAGGTCGCAATTTCCGGAGAGATTCTTACTCCCGCTTCGCGCGCCAGCTTATAAATCATCTCCGCGGTGGCCACTGCCTTGGGATCGATCCAGTTCACGTGCGCGAACGGACGTCCCGTCAGGTGATGGTCGATACTGATCAGGAACTGATTCTCCAAACCCTCCAGGCGCGTGCGATGAATGCTGTCACACTCCAAGAGAATGGCGGCTTCGTAGTCCTCGGCCACTCGTTCCGCCCGCACAATCGAGTCGGCAAACGGCAAGGGCTGATAGATTCGCGGCACACGGTCCGACAGCACCACCTGGGCCTGCTTGCCCATCAGGCGCAGGATCTGGCGACACGCCAGCGCACTGCCGATGGCATCGCCATCCGGCCGAGCATGGGAGGTCAACAGAAACCGCTGCCGCTGCTCGACCCGCTTTAGGACCTCTTTCAACATCTCTGGCGAACTGCCTCCGAACCCATTTACGGGCTGTGTTTCTTCACCCGATTCAGGAGCTCATTGATGCGGGCTTCGTGCGCGGGCGAACGATCCAACTGAAAAAATAGCTCCGGGGCGCGGCGCAAATGCAAGCGGTCGGCGATTGCGTGCCGGATGAAACCTACGGCGGCGGCCAACCCCTCGAGGGTTCGCTCCACCTCTTCTTCGCTGCCTCCAGGCACGACGAAAATCCGCGCGGAGCGGGCATCCTCCGCCAATTGCACCCGGCTGACATTCACCAGGCCAATCCGGGGATCCTTCAGCTCGCCTTCGAGGATGGTCTCGACTTCCTCGCGCAAGGCCTCACCGAGCCGTTCCCGATGGTACTTCTGGCCGCGCCGTTCCACTGTGCTTCGCCTCGGAGTAAAACCCAAGAGAATATCAGAAAATCCGCCTGCGGTCTGTGCGCGAGTGATGGCACCCGGGTACTTCCGTGCCCATTCGCAGGTATCGCTTTCGCGGCGGAGGTCGGCTGCAATCGAGGAAGGTAACCTTACGACGGTCATGCCCGCGCGGCGGGGCGCACCCCGCCAAGCTCAGGCAAGATCGGATCTTGGGTTCTGAGCCTTGCACCGCCAGGCAGCGAGCGACACGGCCGGTGCGAGCGGCGTTTGCCAGAGGGCCTCTCGCCTGGGAGAGGAACTCGACCGGGCGGGGCTTTCTAAAGAAAATCAAGAAACGAGCTGGCAATTTCTGCGCCGCCATTGTTGGCGATGCGCACGGCCTGCCGCTCCACGTTCTTCATCAACCCATCCAGATAGTCGCGCGAATCGGAAACGCTCACCACTCCGATGGTCGCACGGTTCCACAAACCATTGGCGTCGAGTTCCGCCACCGAGACATTAAAGTGAGACCGCAAGCGGTCTTTCACGCTGCGTACGATTCGCCGTTTGTCTTTGAGCGAGTGCGCGGCTTCGATGGCGAGCTCGAGAGTAAGGAAGGCGATCATGGCCCACCCGCTGGTGGTTCAGCAGTGGTTCCTTGGCTCCTGGCCAGCCAGGAGGCACCCCTGCGTTCAAGCAATGACTTCGGCCGCGATCCGCTCGGTTACGAAGGCTTCGATCATGTCGCCGACCTTGATGTCCCCGTAGTTGGAAATCGCGATGCCGCACTCCATCCCATTGCGAACCTCGCTGGCATCCTCCTTGAAGCGGCGCAAGGAGCCGACTCTGCCCTTGAAGATGACGACATTGTCGCGCAGCAGCCGCACCTCGGAGTCGCGTTTAATGAGGCCATCGACCACCCTGCAGCCTGCGACCGTGCCCACTTTGGGAATGCGGAACGTCTCCAGCACTTCGGCGCGCCCCTGATAGGTCTCCTTGACCGTGGGCTCGAGCAGACCGCTCATCGCGCGCTTGATCTCATCCTGCAGCTCGTAAATGATGGAGTGCAGGCGGATGTCGACCTTCTCCTGCTCGGCTAACTCCTGGGCCTTGCGCTCCGGACGAACACTAAAGCCGATGATGATGGCGTTCGAGGCGGAGGCCAGCAGAACGTCGCTCTCGGTAATCGCGCCCACGCCGGTGCGCAGCACCTTGAGGCGGACCTTTTCGGTGGAGAGTTTCCCCAGTAGGTCGCTCAAAACCTCGACCGAGCCTTGCACATCACCCTTGAGAATAATGTTAAGCTCCTTGGTGCCGGCCGTCTTCATCTGCTCGGCCAAACCCTCGAGTGACACGCGGGAACTCTTAGCCAGAGCAGCTTCCCGAGCCTTCTGCTCACGATAATCGGAGATGCCCCGCGCCTTGTCTCGATCGGCGACCACGACAAATTGATCGCCCGCCTGCGGCAGTCCTTCCATGCCCAAAATCTCCACCGGGGTCGAGGGGGGAGCTTCCTGCAGCGGGTTTCCCCGATCATCCAACATGGCGCGCACTTTGCCGTACACATTGCCCACCACGAAGTTATCGCCGTTCCGCAAGGTACCGTTTTGCACCAGCACGGTGGCCACCGGACCGCGTCCGCGGTCGAGTTTGGCTTCGAGCACCACGCCCGTGGCGGGCCGATCCGCATTGGCCTTGAGTTCCTGCAGATCAGCGACTAAACAAATCATCTCCATCAACAGGTTGAGATTGGTCTTCTGCTTGGCCGAGACATCGACGAAAACCGTGCTCCCGCCCCAGTCTTCCGGCACCAGACCACGATCCGCCAGTTGCTTCTTGACCCGTTCGGGCAGAGCGTCCGGCTTGTCAATCTTATTGACGGCGACGATGATGGGCACTTCCGCGGCGTGCGCGTGATCGATCGCTTCGAGCGTCTGCGGCATCACCCCATCATCGGCGGCCACGACCAGCACGACGATGTCGGTTGCCTTGGCGCCGCGCGATCGCATACGCGTAAAAGCTTCGTGCCCGGGCGTATCGAGGAACACGATTTGACGCCCAAAGGCGGGCGATTGTTGGTCCTGGATGGTAACCTTGTAGGCGCCGATGTGCTGGGTGATCCCGCCCGCTTCCCCCGCCGCCACGTCGGTCGAGCGAATCGAGTCGAGCAGCGTGGTTTTGCCGTGGTCCACGTGCCCCATAATCGTGACCACGGGAGGTCGTGGCCCGGCTTCGGTGCCCGGACCTTCCACTCCCACGCCGGTTTCCGTGCTGTCTTTGGCGGCCTGTTCTTCAAAGCTGATCACGTTGGTTTCCGCTCCGAAAAAGCGCGCCATCTCGCTGGCCAATTCCGCGTCCAGGGTCTGGTTGATGGTGGCAAACACGCCCCGCGCGAGCAAGCGGGTAATCAGATCCTTGGCGCGAACCTCCAGCTTCTCGGCCAGGTCCTTCACGCTGATTCCCTCGGTAATGGTGATGCTGCGGGTGATCGGCTGCGGCTCGTTTGAGAGCGTGAGTCGGGGAGGCGGAACAAAGCCCTTCATCGGGCCTTCTTTGACGCCTCGGGGAATGTACCGCTGGCCCGGCCTGCGCGCCGGTGCACCTGGACGCCCACCCGGGCGGGTCGGACCAGGCGGCGGAAGTCCCGGACCTACGCCGAGGGGGCGGACCCCGCTGGGGGATTGGCGGGTGGGATGCATGGGCCGGCGCTCCCCAGGACGCAGGGGGATTCGGGCTGGGGTTGCGGCGGCTGGGCGCGGGCGTTGAAAGATCGGTTGGCCAGGCACCGGGCGGCCGGGGGCCGGTCGCGCGGGCGGGCCGGCTGCGTGGGGAGCAGAAGGGGGTCGAACCGGCGCTTGGTAAACCGGACGAGGCCCCGTCTGGGGCACGATCATGCGCGGAGAGGGCGCCAGCGGCCGCGGCGGCGGCGCAGGCGGAGTTGGCGGCCGGGAAGCTGGCGGAGCCACAGACGGTATAGGCTCCGCTAACGGGGAGGCCGAAACCGGAGCGGCCGCCTGCGGAGGTGGAGCCGTGGGCGGACGCGCCGGAGGAGCGGGAGGCGTCGGAGGAGCTGCGGTGGGCGTGGTCGGTGATGTGGGAGCCACGGTTGGTCTGGAAACTGGAGTCGGCATCGCCGGCCGAGGTGGTAGGGGCGCTAGGACCGGAGCCTTGACTGCGGGGGGAGCGGGAGCCGCCTCGACCGCAGGCTGGGCGGCGGGAGGACGGACCGGCGGAACCGCAGGAGCCTGTTGCTTGCGGATGGCACTCAGAACATCACCCGGCCGCGAAATATGCGAGAGATCGATTTTCGTTTTGATCTCATCGCTCGCGGTTCGGCTGAGGCGAGCTGTCTTGCTTGCGGTTGGAGCTTCACCCGCGGCCGCCTGGAAGTGTACCCGCACCTTCTCGGCTTCATGGTCTTCGAGCGAGCTGGAGTGGGTTTTCTTCTCGCTGACGCCCACCACAGGAAGCACATCAAGAATTGCCTTGCTCTTGACCTCCAGCTCCCTGGCCAGATCATTGATTCGAATCTTGCTCATTCTGCTCTCGGTTCCTCCGCCCTGTTCCGCTAAGTCTACATGTCAACCTCACGGTTTTTTTTTACCGCAATGAAACATTCCCGGCTCGATTCACTTTTCCTCGGCCTCGGAGGAGGCATGCTCCTCGGCGGCGTGCGCTTCGCTTGCCTCGGCACCAGGCAAGGAATCGGTCGTCTCCGTTTCCCCGGCAGTTTCCACGGCTTCCCCTGCGGCCACCTCGGGCTCGGCGCCAGTTGCCGCCCGAGTCGGCTCCGCTTCAGGTCCTGTGGGCGCCGGCTCTTCTGCCCCGGCCGAGGCGGCTGCAGCCTCCAGATTGGAGAAGTAGTCGCTGACCGCCAAACTGATCCTCTCGACTGTTTTCGGACCGATTCCCTCGATCGCCTCCAGTTGCTCAGGAGTCATGTCCGCCAGCGCTTCCACCGTAGTGACCCCGGCGGCCTTCAGTTTTTCGATCAGACCTTCACCCAGTCCCGGCACCTCCTCTAACGGCGTGGCCGAGGGTGCCACCAGTTGCGACATCTGCTGCTCCACTTCCTGGCGCTTCTCTTCTTCGCTCTTGATATCAATCTTCCAGCCGAGCAGCTTGGCGGCCAAGCGGACATTCTGTCCCTTTTTGCCGATGGCGAGAGAAAGCTGACTATCGTCCACCACGACTTCGAGATGCTTCTCGCTGGGATCGAGGACCGTGACCCGGCTCACTTTGGCCGGCTGCAGCGCCTTCTCCGCGAAGGTGACCGGATCTTCGTGGTATTCGATAATATCGATCTTTTCTCCTCGCAGCTCACGGATGATCGATTGCACTCGCATCCCTTTCATGCCGACGCAGGCACCAACCGCATCCACGTCCTTGTCCTTGGACAGAACGGCGATCTTCGTACGCTCGCCGGCTTCCCGAGCGATGGCACGAATGACGACCGTTCCATCATAGATCTCCGGAACTTCGGTTTGAAACAAGTGCTGCACCAGCTCAGGGGCCGCGCGAGAGATCACGACCGCGGGTCCTTTCGAGGCCTTCTCCACTCTGGCAATCACCACGCGCACGCGCTCGCCCACGGCGAAGGATTCCAGTCGCGACTGCTCCTTGCGGGGCATGCGCGCTTCTGCTTTGCCGATGTCAAAAATGATCTCGGGGCCTTCGAGCCGCTTCACCGTGGCGTTGACGATCTCGCCGACGCGTCCGATGTACTCGTTATAAACCGTGTCGCGTTCCGCCTCGCGGACCTTCTGGAAAATCACCTGTTTGGCGAGCTGGGCGGCAATGCGCCCGAGAATCCCTTCCGTCGCCTTGGGGATTTGCAATTCGCCGCCAACGGTGGCGTTCGGATCGAGCTTGCGGGCGTCGTCGATGGTAACTTGCAGAAGCGGGTCTTCGACTTGCTCCGGGCGCTCGACCACCGTCTTGACGGCAAAGGCCCGGATCTTGCCGGTATCTTTATCCAGTTCCGCACGCAGATTCTCCTGCGTCTTGTAATACTTGCGGGTGGCCACCACGATGGCGTCCTCGACCGCACTGACGACAATCCGGGGATCGATTCCCTTCTCCCGGCTCAAAGCATCGATCGTGTTATAAAGCTCGCTCGCCATACAGATTCCGTTGCTCGGTTATCCTTCTCCGGTCTCGGCTCCAGGGAAACCCCGCCCTCAAATCTCCGGTACGAGATTTGCCTTCTCCACGTTGGCCAGCTCGACTTCGAGCCTGCCGGCTTCTGGGTTCTCCGCTTTCTGGCGCACACCGAGATCGAGCGTGATCCGTCCGTCCTGAAAACTTTCCAGCCGGCCCACAAAGTGTCGCTGCCCGTTCACCGGATTTCGCGTGGTCAGCTTCACGCGACTGCCAACGAAGCGCTGATAATCGGCAGGCCGGCTCAACTTTCGATCGAGCCCGGGCGAGGAAACCTCTAGCACATAGGAGCCGCCCGGAACCAGGTCCTCGACGTCAAGGATGGTTCCGACTTCGCGGCTCAGCTGTGCACAATCTTCGTGGGTTACGCCCCCGGGCTTGTCAATGAAGATGCGCAGCCTGCGATTGCTGCCTGTGCCGCGCATTTCGACTTCGACCACTTCCAGCCCGCTGGAGGCTGCTACCCGCGCCACGACCTCGCGTACCGGACCGAGCTCAAATGCCATGCAACCAGTCACTTAGCTGACTGTTGGCGATACAGAGAACACCCGAAACTAAAAAGTGGGCTTGCGCCCACTGGTGTGCCTCGCCAAATCGGGTATTACACAACAGTTTCTAAAGTACAGAGTATACGCCGCCCTCCACCAAAAAACAAACGGGCTCGAGTGAGATCGGGAACAGCGGCGTTGGCAAAATGCACTCGCGGGAAGATTCGACTTTGGAACCGCACGCGGAAACCTCGGCGACGGCGCCCAGAACCGCCGTTGCCTGCGTCAGGCACCCATATAAGGATAGCGGCATCAGAATGGAAGGAAGGCACTCGTGCATCCCGACGATTTACGCGATCCAGAAGACCGCCTCATTGACGAGACGGATCGCTTGGCCAAGAAAGACAAGATGCTGGATAAGACCATCGCCGATACCTTCCCGGCGAGCGACCCGCCCTCGTCCGTTCCCGACCCGGATCAGGATTCTTTTGCTGCGGGCTTCTTGCACCATGCACAAACCACAGGTGCGACAAGTGCGGCATAGCCGACCACATTCAAATCCGTTCGTATCCGCTCAGGAATGGACGCAATGTCCAGTTCGGCGGCGCCGGGGATTCCATATTGGAGAGCCTTTGGCAGGAGGCTCGCGAACGTGTCAGCCATATACTGATGGAGCGGCGAATCATCGCGCGGGTCCATGACTGCCTCAAACCTCATACTCGGCATTGGCAACCCAGCGGCTTGAAATACGCGATGCAGTCTCGGTCCCAGATCAACGTGTGCGCCTGAACGCCGCAAGGTTTCGACCACACAGGTCACTAACGTTTTTACAGTGCTGTCAGGGCCAGCCGGTGGTTGGAACCAGGGTTCAATGAAGGCGACCACGCCACCCGGAACCAGATGTCGGATGAGTGGTGCCAAGGCCGCTGCCGGGTCTGCTTGGTACATGAGCACCAGACGTCCAACGATTGCATCCAGTGGCGCATCGGGGCGGTAGTGCTCGAAGTCGGAATGTATAAAAGTAATGTTGTGGAATTGCGCAGCGATGCTCCGCCCTCGCGCGTGCAGGGTTGCGTCTTGGTCGAGATCCAGGCCAATCACGCTTCCGCTTGGACCAATCATTTCCGCCAGCAGCATGGCTACGTCCCCGGCGCCAGACCCCAGGTCGAGCACCTTCATGCCGAGCCGAATTCCCGCCTCCGAAAACAAGCGCAAGGTCATGGGTTTCATGATCTCTGCTTGGCGCGCCAGACGGGCATACTCTTTGGGGGAACGGCCCAATGCGTACTGCTCATGTGCAGCCCTCATCACGGGAGTGAAATCTTAGGCCCAGGGGGTAGGGCAAGTCAATCGCGGGTCTATGTCTAGGCAAACGACAACCGGCGGTCGAGATGGTGGCAGCGTCTGGCACAGTGCGCGCGACGGTCGATCCGAAGCCCGCCTGGTTCGGCACGGGTTGAAATTGTCGGCCTGCGCCGCCCCGACAGCATTTTCGGCAGCGCTTCCCGTTCCCGAGGGGGCAGGAGCATTTTGCCGTCGCTCGTACCCTGCCCATCGAGATTTGCCTGATCTCGCGCGCGTCTCTAGAATAAGAAATTAACCTTCGCGGGTGAGAAACGTATGATTCATTTTCCAGTTCCCGAAGCACTCACGTTCGATGACGTGTTGCTGCTGCCGGCCCGTTCCGACGTCGTCCCTGCGCACGCCAGCACCCAGACGCAACTGACCCGCCACATCCGGCTGAATATCCCCATTGTCAGCGCCGCCATGGACACGGTGACCGAATCTCACATGGCGATTGCCCTGGCCCAGCTGGGCGGAATCGGCATCATTCATCGCAATCTTTCGATTGCGCAGCAAGCCAACGAGGTCGATAAGGTGAAGCGCTCGGAAAGTGGCATGATCGTCGATCCGGTCACCATGTCCCCGGACGCGCGGGTGGCGGATGCACTTGGAGTCATGCGCAAATACAAGATCTCCGGTGTGCCGATCACGAAAAACGGCAAGCTGGTGGGCATTCTGACCAACCGCGATCTGCGTTTCGAGACCCGCTTCGACATACCCATCAGCCAGGTCATGACGAAGGATAACCTGATCACCGTGCCGGTCGGCACGACCCTCGGGGATGCCGAGATCATCCTGCACAAGCATCGTGTCGAGAAACTGCTGGTGGTTGACGATCAGTACAATTTGAAGGGCCTGATCACCGTCAAAGACATCCAGAAAAAGCTGAAGTATCCGAACGCCGCCAAAGACTCCCACGGCAGGCTGCGGGTAGGAGCGGCCATCGGAGCGACGGGCGACTTTTTGGAGCGCGCGCAGGAACTGGCAAAAGCCAAGGCGGACCTGCTGGCCCTCGACAGCGCGCACGGGCATTCCACCCGAGTGCTGGACGCAATTCGCTCGATCAAGAGCACGCTTCCGCAGCTCGAGCTGATCGCCGGCAATGTCGCAACCTTCGACGGGGCGTGCGAACTGGCCCGCGCCGGAGTGGATGCCGTCAAAGTCGGGATCGGCCCCGGCTCGATCTGCACGACTCGGGTGGTGACCGGCGCCGGCGTGCCCCAGATTACCGCGATTGCCGAAGCCTTCCGCGCCACCAAGGATGCGGGCGTGCCGGTCGTCGCCGATGGCGGGATCAAGTATTCCGGCGACCTTACCAAGGCGTTAGCGGCCGGGGCGAGCGCGGTCATGATCGGATCGCTGTTTGCCGGTACGGACGAAAGCCCCGGGGAGTTGATCCTGTACCAGGGACGCTCATTCAAATCTTACCGCGGCATGGGCTCGCTCGGCGCGATGGCGGCCGGCACCGGCGCAAGCGAGCGCTACTTCCAAAGCGACGGCGATTCCTCGACCGCCATGCCGGTGGCCGAAGAGGATGCGAACCGCCTGGCAAAGCTGGTTCCGGAAGGCATTGAAGGCAGGGTCCCTTATCGCGGCGCGGTGGCCATGATCGTGCATCAGATGGTGGGAGGAGTGAAATCCGGCATGGGATACTGCGGCTGCGCCAGCATTCCTGACTTGCAGCAGAAGGCTCGCTTCGTGCGCATCACGCTGGCGGGATTGCGCGAGAGCCACGTGCACGATGTCGTGATTACTCGGGAAGCGCCCAACTACGCGGTCGAATAGTTCTGCCGATGAGAGAACAGATGCTTTTTCAACCTAGCGACGGAAGTTTGGCTTGACTCTCCAGCAGAAAGAACTCCTCAAGTGTTGGATCGCTGCCAGCTTGTGGATCCTGCTGATCGCAATCGAATCGACCAGCTATATGTCGAGCGCCAACACCAGTCGCTTTCTCTATCCCATCCTGCACTTTTTGTTTGGAATCGACTACGCGCGTTTCAGTGTCTTGCATCACTACCTGCGCAAGACCGGCCATTTTGTAGGTTATTTTATTTTGAGTCTGCTGCTGTTTCGCTCCTGGCGAGTCACCCTTCGGCTGTCGTCCGCGTGGGCGATGCGCTGGGCGTCACTTGGATTCCTGATGTCCGCCTTGGTCGCCAGCTTAGATGAGTGGCACCAGACGTATCTGCCTTCCCGGACCGGAACCGTGAGCGATGTAATTCTCGACAGCAGCGCGGCCTTGACCGCACAGATCGTGATCTTGGTCCTGCTGCGGTCGAGGGCGCGGACCCAACCGCAGGAAGCGTCCATCTCTGCCAGCCGTCGCGGTTGACCGCGACCACGCTCGGCGCAGCCCTCCTATTTCAATACATGGCTTCGTACTTCGTGACCTCCCAAGTGCCGTCCTTGTTCTCCAGGGTGAGCGAGAACAGCTCCTTGTAGGTTCCCGCCCCGGCGGGACTGTCGCGGCGTTTGCCGCGGTAGCGCAGCAGGCGAAGGGGCGGGTCATCTTCCCAGTCGACCAACTTCCAGGAAACTAACGGGTGGTTGGCTTCGGAGTCGCAAATGAACTGGGCGTATTTCCTGCGGTAATCTCGGGCCCAGTTGGCAAGCTGTTCCTGGCAGTGTCCGCTGCGGATGGCATTGAGATAGGCAGCCGCCACCCGCTCGGAGGTGCGGTCCCGGAGAGGATTGAGGGAAATCGAATCCGGCACCTGCGAGAGGGGATCGTGCTCGTCAGATTTCCCGAGCACCGGTCCCTGATGGTCCAGCCAGATCAGGTAGGAAAAAAAGCCCAGCAACAGGAGCGAGGCAACGGCGATCGCAATACCGATTTGGGCGCGGGAAAACTCCATTTTGCAAAGAGTTTAGCGCGAGACCAGCGGGTTGCCAGGTTACCGAGGTGACCGGCCAGGGGACATGTACCCGAGGGGGGATTAGGCTTTCTTTTCTTCGCCTTCGGGGCCTCCGCCGGCGGCGGCGCCGGGTTCGGCTTCTTCCATCGACCGCTTGATCTCCTCCGCACGCTTGGCGCGGGCTACGGCGCGCTTTTGCCGCTTCTCGTCGAGCACCTTCTCACTGCCGAGCAGCTCGATCAACGCCTTATCGGCACCGTCTCCCTTCTGCCAGGCGGTACGCACGATTCGCAGGTAACCGCCATTACGGTCGCCAAAGCGCGGCCCAATGGTATCGAAGAGCTTGTCGACCGCGGCGTGACTCATCAGGTACCCTAAGGCCTGCCGCCGGGCCGCCAGGTTCCCTCGTTTCCCCAGGCTGATCAGTTTTTCGACCCGCGGCCGCATGGCTTTGGCCTTCGGCACCGTGGTTTCGATGCGCTCTTCGAGAATCAGCGACGTGACCAGGTTGCGCAGCAGGGAGCGGCGGTGCGCGCTACTCCGTCCCAGTTTCCAGCCGGCTACTTTATGACGCATAGAAACCCCGCTTCCCTCCCCAAGGCTCAACTTCTACAGATCGCTGTCGCCATAGGCCGACGCGGGCAGGATCTGGCTCGAAGTTGGCCCCGGCACGGCATTGCCATGCTCGTCGATCTTCATTCCCAGGCTCAGGCCCATGGTGCCAAGAATTTCTTTGATCTCATTCAGCGACTTGCGGCCGAAATTCTTGGTCTTGAGCATCTCCGCTTCGGACTTCTGCACCAGTTCTCCGATGGTTTGAATGTTGGCATTTTTCAAACAGTTGTAACTGCGCACAGAAAGCTCCAACTCCTCGACCGAACGATTCAGGTTTTCGTTGCGAATCTCCGGTTTGCGCTCCTCGGCGGAGGTTGCGGTCTCGATATCTTCCTCAAAATTGATGAAGATGTTCATGTGGTCCTTGAGCAGCTTGGCCGCCAATCCGACGGAGTCTGCCGGCGTGATCGAACCGTTGGTCCATACTTCGAGCGTCAGCTTGTCATAGTCGGTGATCTGACCGAGGCGCGCGGCTTCCACCGTGTAGTTGCACTTGCGAACCGGAGAGTGCACGGAATCAATGGGGATGAAGCCGATGCCCAGGTCTTCATCAAAGTTCTTATCCGCGGCCACATACCCACGCCCCCGTTTGAGCCGCATCTCCATGTCCAGCTTGCCGCCTTCGCTGATGGTTGCGATGTAGACGTCCCGGTCGAGGACCTCGACATCGGCATCGGCTTCAATCATGCCCGAGGTCACGACCCCGGGTTGCTCGGCGCGCAGATAGATGGCTTTGGGCGCGTCGCCGCTCAGCTTGAAGGGAATTTGCTTCAGGTTGAGGATGATGTCGGTGGCGTCCTCGACGACCCCGGGGATGGACTGGAACTCATGCAGCACGCCTTCGATCTTGACCGCGGTCACCGCCGCCCCTTCAATCGAGGACAACAAGACGCGGCGCAGCGCATTCCCAATGGTCGTGCCGAAGCCGCGCTCAAACGGTTGCGCCCAAAAGATCCCGTACTTATCGGTCAAGCTTGCGGTATCCACCGCAAGACGTTTCGGTTTTTGAAAACCCTTCCAAAGCATCGCTCTTCTCCTTCGGCCATGTGGCTCAGCCCGGACATCCCGGAAGGGTCCGACTTCCGGTACAAGCATCCAGGCAGGCTGATCTGGCACGAAATGGACCCTAAACCTCCCAACCCCCGCTTCCCCTCATGGGCGAAGAAGGAGGGTGGCAAACAGCTCACTTGCTGTACAGCTCCACAATCAACTGCTCGTTGACCGGCAACTGAATATCCTCCCGCTTGGGCAGCGCCAGCACGCGTCCTTTGTAATTGTCGCGGTCGATTTCGATCCAAGTCGGAGCGTTCTGGTGGCTGGCAAACTCCTTGGCCTGCTCGACCATCCCGAGCTTGCGGCTGCCTTCGCGAATCGCGATCTCCTCACCCACCGACACTTGGTAGGAGGGAATGTTCACTTTGCGGCCGTCCACCGCGACGTGCCCGTGGCGGACGAGCTGCCGCGCCTGACGGCGGGAAATCCCAAAGCCCAGGCGATAGACGACGTTATCCAGGCGACGCTCGAGCTGTTGCAAAAGCATTGCGCCGGTGACTCCCCTGGTTTGCGCCGCCTTCTCGAAATAGTTTCGGAATTGCGCTTCCTGGGTAAAGTAAATGCGCTTGGTCTTCTGCTTCTCGCGCAGCTGTAAACCGTAGCCGACAACCTTGGCTTTGCGGTCCTTGCCGTGCTGGCCAGGAGCAAAATTTCGCTTCTCCACAGGACACTTGTCGCTAAAGCACTTTGGGCCCTTGAGGAACAGCTTCATACCCTCGCGGCGACAGAGACGACATACAGGACCAGTGTATCGGGCCAATTTCGCTCTCCTTCTTCGATGACCGGTTCACCGACTTTGATCGACCGGCTTCAATCCCGGCAAGCCCACGGCCAGCCCGGGCCTAGTTCCCCACGAAATCCGTAATCCGCGCCGGGCGCTTCCGAACCCCAGCTTATACCCTTCTTCGCTTGGGCGGTCGGCATCCGTTGTGGGGAATCGGTGTCACGTCTTTGATCGTGCGCACTTCGATGCCGGCCGCCGCCAAGGCTCGAATCGCCGATTCGCGCCCCGAGCCCGGCCCGCTGACGCATACATCCAGGCTGCGCACCCCATGGTCGCGCGCCATGTTGGCTGCGCCCATGGCTGCCTGCTGGGCGGCAAACGGCGTGCCTTTGCGCGAGCCGCGAAAGCCGAGCGAACCGGAACTCTTCCAAGACAACACGTTTCCGGCCGAATCGGTGATGGTCACGATGGTGTTGTTGAACGAAGCCTGGATATGAGCCACGCCATGGGCGACGTGCTTGCGCTCCTTCTTCTTGAACGTCTTCTTCTTGCCCTTCTTTTCCGGTGCGGCGGCGCCGCCGGCGGCTGCTGGTTTTGCCATAGTTTGCTCTTTTGTGCCTGATGGCCACGCGGCCAGCTTCGGTGGTCGGCAAGGGCAACTTCAGTCCTTGACTCGACCGGGCCGGCCGAGGCTCAGGTCTTTGCCATTGACTTCTTCTTGATCGCCACCGTCCCTCGGCGTGGTCCCTTGCGGGTACGCGCGTTGGTGTGGGTACGCTGCCCCCGCACCGGCAAGTTGCGGCGATGGCGATATCCGCGATACGCGCCGATTTCGATCAGACGCTTGATATTCATCTGAATGTCTTTGCGCAGGTCGCCTTCGACCATGCCCTCGGACTCGATCACCTGACGAATGCGATTCACCTCATCCTCGCCAAGGTCCTGGACCTTCTTCATGGGATCCACCTTGGCTTGGTCGAGGATATGCGCCGAGCGCGGATTTCCGATGCCATAAATGTAGGTCAGCGCGATATGCACGTGTTTATTTCGCGGAAGATCGACCCCTGCAATGCGTGCCATAGTGCTCCTCGAAACCCTGTCCCAGGCTGCCGACTCTGCTCAGCCTTGCCGTTGCTTGTGCTTGGAGTTCTCGCAGATCACCCGCACCACACCCTTGCGGTGGATGATCTTACATTTGTCGCAAATTTTCTTGACCGACGCCCGCACTTTCATACTCTTCCCCTGGCCTCCCTACGGCTGGTCTTTCCCCTCACTTGTACCGGTAGACGATCCTTCCACGGCTCAGGTCGTAGGGCGAAAGCTCTACCGCCACCTTGTCGCCGGGAAGAATACGAATGAAGTTCTTCCGCATTTTGCCGGAGACATGCGCCAGAACCTGGTGCTTGTTCGACTCCAGTTCGACTCGAAACATGGCATTGGGCAGCGGTTCGAGCACCGTTGCCATGACCTCAATCGCGTCCTCTTTGCTCATCGACTCCTTACTTCTCCGGCGCTGGCTTGCCTTGGGCCGCTCCGGTGGCGCGGCCAGCGCACTCCGTCCCGGGTCCCTGACATCCGCCGCTCCCCGACCGAGTCGCTACTCGGTCAGAATCATGGGACCTTCCTTGGTCACCGCCACGCAATGCTCGAAGTGAGCGCTTGCGCTTCCATCTGCCGTCACCGCAGTCCACTTATCCTCGAGCACTCGCGTCCCCGGTTGGCCGGAGTTGACCATGGGCTCAATGGCAAGCACCATGCCCTCGCGCAAGCGCGCGCCGTGGCCTCGCACCCCAAAATTCGGGACTTGCGGCTCCTCGTGAAGCTTGGTCCCAATCCCGTGGCCGACAAATTCGCGGACCACACTGAAACCGTTGGCTTCCACATGTTCCTGCACGGCCGCGCTCACATCCCCGACTGCGTTTCCGATCCGTACCTGCTGAATGGCCTTGTAGAGGGAGGCCTTGGTGACCTCGAGTAGTTTCTGAACCTCCTCGGTCACACAATCGCCCACCGGAAAGGTAACGGCAGCGTCGCCGTAATAGCCGTCGAGGACCACGCCGCAATCAACGGAAACAATGTCACCCGCCTTGAGCACCCGCTTTTCGGAGGGAATTCCGTGTACGATCTCTTCGTTCACCGAAGTGCACAGTACGCAGGGATAATCGTAATACCCCTTGAATGCCGGTTTCGCCCCCAAATCCTGGATCTTGCGTTCGGCCGCGCGCTCCAGCCCCATGGTGGTGACGCCGGGAGCGATGAGCGCGGCCACGTAGTCGAGCACTTGCCTCACGATGCGGCCGCTGCGCCGCATTTTTTCGATCTCCGCGCTCGACTTACAAACGATGGCCATCCCTAGCACCGGTCGCGACCGTGCGTCTCGATGGCGTGAACGATCTGTTCCGCCACCTGATCGATCGGCAAGCCGCCGTCGACTGAGACCAGCCGCCCTTTCTCCTGGTAATATTCCGCCACCGGCCTGGTCTGCTGCTCGTAGGCAAGCAGACGCTCGCGAATCACTTCTTCGCGATCATCGTTGCGGGTAACCAGCTGAGAACCGTCGATGTCACACAGTTCATCGACGCGCGGCGGCTGGAGATGGACGTTGTAAATGCGACCACAGAGGGGACACGTTCTGCGCCCGGTGAGCCGAAGCCACAACTCATTATAGTCGACATCGATGCGGATCACAAATGGCAAGCATTTTCGTGGTCGCGCGCTGTCAAAGAACTCGTGCTCCAGGAAGGCATCCAGCCATCCCGCCTGGGCCGCCGTTCGCGGGAACCCATCCAGAATGAAACCGCGCTCGCAGTCGGGCGCACGCAAGCGCTCGGCCACCATGTCATAGAGCAACTGATCGGGCACCAGCTCCCCGCGCCCCATGAATTCCTTGGCCAGCCGACCCAGCCCGGTTTCGTTCTTCACATGGCTGCGAAGCAAATCGCCGGTTGAGATCTGAGGAACCCCGCAATCCTCTACAATGCGCTTCGCCTGGGTGCCCTTGCCCGCCCCAGGCGGTCCCATCAATACGATCGGTCCAGTGCCGCGCGCGCTATCCTCCGCCATCAAGATGGCCCCGTCGTTTCCCCACCCCCATTTCACCCGGTGCGAGCGGCAGGTCCCGCCCCGGCTGAGCCGGCGCGGCCGACCGCCGTCTGGCTCGTTCCCCCAGGCGTCAGGCCCAGGTACGACGACCCCGAATCCGCCCGCTGCGGGGAGTAAACCCGTCGTAGTGCCGCATGATCAACTGCGCCTCGATCTGGGTCACCGTATCCATAGCTACCCCCACGACAATGAGCAGGGAGGTGCCACCAAAATAGAAGGTCACACCCAGCCCGTTGGTCATCCAGGTCGGCAAGCGCTCAAAGAAAGCTCCCACCGGGCCCCACAGATGGTTGAGATGGATGCCCGCGATCATCCATTCCGGAATGAAGGAGATGATGATGAGATAGAGGGCGCCAACCAGGGTTATTCTGGTCAGAATCTCGTTGATGTGATCGGCAGTGCGCCGACCGGGCCGGATCCCCGGGATGAACCCGCCGTACTTTCGCATGTTATCGGCCACTTCGTTGGGGTTGAACACGATCGAGACGTAGAAATAGGCGAAGAAGATGATGCCCACGGCATAGAGGAAGGTGTAGAGCGGCTCTCCCCAGCCCAGCCAGCGGATCAAATCGCCAAAATACCGGTTGTTGCGCAAGCCGTACCCGACGGTCTGTGGCATGGTCAAAATGGAGGAGGCAAAGATGACGGGCATCACTCCCCCGGCATTCACCCGCAAGGGCAAGTGCGTCGACTGTCCGCCCATGACCTTGCGTCCGACCACGCGCTTGGCGTATTGCACGGGGATGCGCCGTTCGCTGCGCTCGACGTAGACAATGAAGGCCACCACCAGAATCATCAGGCCGACGAGCAGAATCACAGCCGGCGCTGTGAAGGCGCCCCAGGCATCGGTGCGAACCTTGTCGAGCAAGTCGGCGACGCCTCGCGGCAGGCCGACCACGATCCCGGCAAAGATCAGCAGCGACATTCCATTGCCCACACCCCGTTCGGTGATCTGCTCGCCCAGCCACATAATGAAGGCACTGCCGGTGGTCAGGGTCAGCACGGTCATCAGCAAAAAGCCGGGGCCGGGGTTGACCACGAAGTCCCCGGACCTTTCCAAGCTGAAGGCGATGCCGAGAGACTGCACCGCGCTCAGCACCACCGTAAGATATCGCGTCCACTGGGTGATCTTCTTGCGCCCCAGTTCGCCTTCCTTCTGCAGCTTGGCCAAGGGTTCGTAGACCACGGTCAGCAGCTGCAGGATGATCGATGCGGTGATATAGGGCATGATGCCCAGGGCAAAGATGGTCAGACGCCGCAGCTGGCCCCCGGAGAACAGATCAACAAAACCTAGGAAGGTGCCCCGGTTTTGCTCGAAGAACTGCTGCAGTCGATCGGCATTCACTCCCGGGGTCGGGATGTGGCCTCCCAGGCGATAGACTGCCAACAATCCGAGGGTGAACAGAATGCGCTTGCGCAGGTCAGGAATACGAAAGATGTTGGCCAGCTTTTCGAGCATTACTCGACAACCTCGCACTTGCCGCCGGCACGGGTGATTTTCTCCTCGGCCGATTTTGAGAACTTGTGAGCCTGAACGGTTACCGCCTTCAGGAGCTCTCCGTCTCCTAGGATCTTCACCGGATGCCGGCTGCGGACGACTCCCGTCCGCTGTAACAGTTCCAGGGTGATGGTGGTTTCCCCGAGTCGGTTCAGCGTCTCCAGGTTCACGATGTTGAACCGCTTGCGGAAGATATTGGTAAAGCCCCGTTTGGGGAGGCGGCGATGCAGAGGCATCTGTCCCCCCTCAAACCCGCGAATCATTCGTGATCCGCTCCGCGACCGCTGGCCCTTGTGTCCGCGGGTCGACGTCTTGCCCATGCCCGAGCCCATGCCCCGCCCGACTCGTTTGCGTTTTTCTGACGCCTTTTTCGGTCGTCGAATCTGCGACAAATTCATACGTTCTCTTCCTGCCTCCGCCGCTCGGCCTAAGACGGGGGTTCGGACACAATCTCCACCAAATGGGGGACTTTGGCTACCATTCCCCGGATGGCGGGAGTATCCGGCCTCTCCACGACCTGATATAAGCGGGTGAACCCCAGCCCCTGCACCACTTGCTTATGTTTGGTTGGGGCACAGATCGCCGAACGCACCCATTTTAGCTGCAGCTTGCCTTGGCCCGCATCTGACTTTTTGGTCTTCGTCATTAGGCTCGAAATTCCTCTCTTCTTTCCCCTCGGTCAAAGGGGTGACCTACGTCCTGCGCGGCGCGCGCGATTTCACAATTCCTCTTCCGCTTTTCCCCGCAGGGCCGCGACATCTTGCCTGTTCTTGAGCTTCCGCAGGGCATCGAAGGTGGCCTTAATCACATTGTGCGGATTGGTCGTTCCGATGGACTTGGTAAAGACGTTTTGAATGCCGGCCGAGGTCATCACCGCGCGTACGGCTCCGCCAGCGATCACGCCCGTGCCCTCGGGGGCAGGCTTCAACAGAACCATGCCCGAGCCGAAACGTCCGAGCACGGTATGGGGAATGCTGGTCTGGGTCAGGTTGATTCTCACCAGATTCTTCTTGGCCGACTCAATCCCCTTGCGAATCGCCTGCGGCACTTCTTTGGCCTTTCCCGATCCATATCCGACGATCGCCGCACTGGGATCGCCGACCACGACCAGAGCTGCGAACGAGAGATTCTTGCCGCCCTTGACCACTTTCGTGACCCGGTTGATCGCGACCACCTGATCCTTCAATTGGTACGCGCCGGCATCCAGCTTTTTAGCTACTGTCGCCATCAATTTTCTTCTCTTCTTCTGGTTGCCTTGCCGGGCGGCGGAGCAGTTCTCCGCACCCGTGCAAGGGCTAAAACTTTAATCCCGCCTCGCGGGCGGCTTCGGCCAAGGCCTTGACCCGGCCATGATAGATGTAGCCGCCACGATCAAAGACAACCTTGGCAATTCCTTTGGCGTGGGCCCGCTCCGCGAGGGTCTTGCCCACGGTTTTGGCCGACGCCAGATTCCCCCCGGCACGCTGCACGCCCTGACGGGCTTCGACCGAATTGGCCGAGACTAGGGTGACGCCCTGGAGATCGTCGATGACCTGGGCGTAGATGTGGTTCAACGAGCGGTACACATTCAGGCGCGGCCGCTCGCCCGTGCCCAGAATCTTCTTCCGGATGCGACGATGAACCAGGCGGCGGTTTGCGTTCTTGGAATTCCTTCCAATCATGGTTTCCTCCTCCGGTCTGCCTGGCAAGACAGGCCATCCCGGAAGTCCTACTTGGCTCCGGTCTTGCCCACCTTCTTCTTCAAGCGCTCGCCCAGATAGCGCACGCCCTTGTTCTTGTAGGGATCCGGCGGACGTAAGCTACGTATCTCGGCGGCCACTTGCCCAACCTTCTGCCGATCGATGCCGCTAATGGTCAACTTCGTCTGCTTCGGATCGACGGTCACCGCAATCCCTGAGGGCAGCGGATATTCAATGGCATGGGAATAACCCAAGTTAAAAACCACCGTCCCCTTGCCTTTCATTTCGGCCCGGTAGCCGATGCCCACAATTTCCAGTTCGCGCGTCCATCCTTTGGTGACGCCTTCGACCGCATTGTTGACCAGAGCGCGCGCCAAGCCGTGCAGAGCAGCCTGCTCCTCCTTCTCGCGGATGGCCACCAGGTGCCCGTCCTGCTGTTCCACGCGAATGCCGGGCGGAAGCTTGGTGTCCAACTTGCCTTTCGGTCCCTCGACGCTGACCGTATTGCCTTCGATTTTGACCTTCACTCCCTGGGGGAGCGGGATCGGCTTCTTCCCGATTCGTGACATAGGCTTAGCCTTGGGCCCTCAGGTTTTTGCTGCTTCCCACTACCAAACTTGGCACAGAACCTCGCCCCCCAAACCTTGCTTGCGCGCCTGACGACCGGTCATCACGCCACGCGGAGTGGTCAGAATGTTGATCCCCAACCCTCCCAGCACCCGCGGAATTTCGCTGCGTCGTACATAGACGCGGCAACCCGGGCGGGAAACACGCTCCACATTCGAGATCGCCGCCTCATTGTTGTTCCCGTACTTCAGGTAGATGCGCAAGGTACGATGGCCTTCCTCTTCGACCGCCTTGAAGTTGGCAATATAGCCCTCCTCTTTGAGGATGCGGGCGATCTCCGTTTTCAGCTTAGAGGCAGGGATATCTACCTTCTGATGCCGCGCCTGAATCGCATTGCGAATCCGCGCCAGCATGTCTGCGACCGGATCGGTAAACCTCATGATGTTTGTTTCTCCTCAGCCGCCCATTCCCTTCGGCGCTGCCCAAGAACCGGCGGCGACTTACGCGGGCTGGTGCCTTCCGAACCTTTCATCCCCTCACCAGGACGACTTCGAAACCCCGGGAATCTCGCCTCGCAGCGCGAGCCCGCGAAAGCACAATCGGCAGATGCCGAACTTGCGGATGTAGGCGCGCGGCCGCCCGCAAATCTGGCAGCGATTGTGCCGGCGCGAGGAAAACTTCGGCTTTCTTCGGTCCTTGACTCGTTTTGCAGTGGTTGCCAATGCGCTCTCGCTCCTTGCTCTCAGTCTTCCCCAATCCTTCCACCGTAGACTGAGACTGAAAAACTCTCCCTAGGCCCGGAACGGCATCCCCAAATGTCGCAGCAACGACCGTGCCTGATCATCGCTTTGCGCCGTGGTCACGATGGTGACGTTCATGCCTTTCATTTTGTCCACCTTGGCATAGTCGATCTCGGGAAAGATCAGCTGATCGTGAAGACCCAGCGTGTAATTGCCCCGGCCATCGAACGACTTGGTCGAGACCCCCCGAAAATCGCGCACCCGAGGCAGCACGACGTTGACCAAGCGATCGAAGAACTCATACATGCGATCGCCGCGCAAGGTCACCATGGCACCGATGGGCTGACCGGCGCGTACTTTGAAGGCGGCAATCGATTTCTTGGCCCGGGTGATGATTGGCTTCTGCCCGGTAATCTGGGCCAGTTCCTGGGCCGCCGGATCGAGCACCTTGGCATTCTGCGTCGCCTCCCCCACTCCCAGGTTGACCACGATTTTGTCCAGGCGCGGCACCGCCATGGGGTTTTCGAGCTCCAACTCCTTCCGCAGCGCGGCGGCAATCTCCTGCTGAAAGCGCTGTTTCAGCCGGGGAGTTTCTTTGGCGCTGTGCTGAGCCGCTTCGCGAGCCCGCGACTCTTCCGCCTTGGCCGTCTTCGTTTCCTTCTTGTCCTTCGCCATTGCAGGTTCCTTCTCGTACCCCGCAGCCCCCGGCTCAGGGCCGTCCAACTACTTGTCCAGGGTGGTACCGCACTTCTTGCACACGCGCACCTTGCGGTCCCCCCGCACCTCATGACCGAGGCGCACCGGTCCGCAGGTCGAGCACAGCAATTGCACATTGGCGATCGAAATCCGGCTCTCCTGCTCCGCAATCCCACCCTTGACATTCCGTTGGGCGTTCGGCCGCACGTGCTTCTTCACCATCATGACGTGTTCGACCAGCAGCTTTTGATCGTCGGGAAACACCCGCAGGACACGTCCCTGCTTTCCCTTGTCCCGACCCGCGATGACCTTCACCGTGTCATTGCGGTGAATGTCGACGCGCCGGTGACCATTTTCTAAAGTTGCCATGCTGCTACCATCCTCCGCTTGCCCGCAGGCTGGCTCTGCCGGCTCTGCCCCCACCGCCGGTCATAAGACCTCCGGTGCCAAGGAGACAATTTTCAAAAACTTCCTCTCGCGCAGCTCGCGCGCGACCGGACCAAACACGCGGGTTCCAACCGGCTCGCCCGCTTCGTTGATCAGGACCGCGGCATTCTGGTCGAAACGGATGTAGGTACCGTCCCGGCGACGGTGCTCCTTGCGGGTGCGCACAATCACCGCTTTCACCACTTTCCCCTTCTGCACCTGTCCATCCGGGGAGGCTTCCTTGACGCTGGCCGTGACCACGTCGCCCAACCCGGCGTTCAATCCGGTGGCGCCACCGAGCGGCAGGATCATCTGCAGCTTGCGCGCGCCGGAATTGTCGGCGACCTCGAGCATGCTTCTCATCATCACTGCCATCGTGCCCTCTCCTTGGCAGCAGGCTTCCCTAGGAAGCCGCTTCCGCCTCCGTGGTTTCCGCCGCCAGCGTCGCCCTGCGAATGACCTGCTTCAACCGCCAGCGTTTGAGCTTCGAAAGCGGGCGCGTTTCCTCCAGCCGCACAAAATCGCCGACCCGGGCTTCCCCGTTCTCGTCGTGGGCATAAAACTTCTTGGCCTTGGCGACCACCCGTCCGTAGAAGGAATGGGTCTTTTGCCGCACCGCTTCGACCACGATGGTTTTCTGCATGCGGTTCGAGATCACCATGCCCACCACTTCTTTGCGGCGACCTTGCACCCCGGGCTGCGGCGAAACACCAGTTGCGCTCATGGCCTCTTCTCCGTCTTGCCGGCAAGCTCACGCTCGCGCACAATCGTCTTCACCCGCGCGATGTCGCGGCGCAGACCGCGAATCTTTTTCAGGCTCTCCGTCTGCCCCATGTTGAGCTGGAACTTCAGCTTGAAGAGCTGATCGTTCAGATCGCGCTCCTGCTGGCGAAGCTCCTCGTCGGTGAGATTGCGTACCTTTTCCGGCCTCATGGTCTCCATTCTCGTTGCTCGTGCTCAACGGGCCGCCGATCCACGTTCGACGAAGGTGGTGCGCAAGGGCAGCTTATGGGACGCCAGGCGCATCGCCTCGAAGGCGTCCCCGTGGGTAACGCCTTCCATTTCGAACAGAATCTTGCCCGGACGCACCACCGCGACCCAGTGATCCGGCGCACCCTTTCCCTTTCCCATGCGAGTCTCGGCCGGCTTCTTGGTGACCGGCTTGTCCGGGAACAGGCGAATCTGAATCTTGCCGCCGCGCTTGATGAAGCGGGTCATGGCGACGCGGGCCGCCTCGATCTGCCGGTCGGTAATCCAACCCGGCTCGAGTACCTTCAGGCCGTAATCGCCGAACGCCAGCTCGCTCCCCCGCCAGGCCTTGCCCGCCGTGCGTCCGCGTTGTTGCTTGCGGTACTTGACTTTCTTGGGCATCAACATAGGATCTTCCCCTGAGCCTCTGGTACTCGGGCGGACAGGCCGCGCCGAACCGGATGCCGACTAAAAAACTCCTGCCGGCTGCTGCGCCTCCTGCGATTCGCGTTTCTTCTGGCTGAGAATCTCTCCGCGATAGATCCAAGCTTTGACGCCGATCACACCGTAGGTCGTCTTGGCTTCCGAAAAACCGTACTCAATATCGGCGCGCAGCGTGTGCAGGGGCAACCGGCCCTGCAGATACCACTCCGAGCGCGCGATTTCATTGCCGTTCAGACGCCCGCTGACCCGAACTTTAATTCCTTTGCAGCCAAAGCGCAGGGCGGAATCCACCGCCTTGCGCATCGCCCGGCGGAAGCCAACCCGCTTCTCCAGCTGCAGGGCAATCGATTCCGACACCAGCTGCGCATCGAGCTCCGGCTTGTGGACTTCCTGGATATCGATGTAGACCTCGCGCGCCGTGCGCTTCTGCAGCTCCTGCTTGAGCTTGTCGATCTCGGCTCCCTTCCGCCCGATGATGATTCCCGGACGGGCAGTCTTGATGATGACCCGCAACTTGTTGCCCGGCCGCTCCACCTCAATCGAGCTGACACCCGCGGAGCGCAGCTTGTCTTTGAGCTCGTTCTTCAACTTGACATCTTCGAGCAGCAGCTTGTCGTAATCGCGCTCCACAAACCAACGCGATTTCCAGGGCTTGGTATAGCCAAGTCTAAATCCGTAGGGATGAACCTTCTGTCCCATTCTCTCCTCCCGCTTGCTCTCTCTCGCACCGGCCTTCGGCACCTACCGTTTGGCTGGCGCTTCCTTTTTTATACGCTCGGCGAGGGCGATCTCGATATGAGCGATCCTGCGCACGTAGCGATAGGCGCGCCCCATGGGCGCGGGGCGGATCCGCTTCATGCGCGGGCCGTCATTGGCCACCGCCTTCTTCACGTACAGGTTGTCCACATCCACATCGATGCCCTTTTCCGCCCCGAGGTAGTTGGCATTCTCGATGGCGGAACGGAGCAACTTCTCAATGGTGGGCGCCACTCGTTTCTTAGTGAACGCCAAAGTATTCAGTGCATCCTCCACCCGCCGCCCCCTGATCAGATCGAGCACCAAGCGGGCCTTCTGCGGCGAAACCCGCATAAACCGTGCCTCCGCGCGAAATTCCATGGTGTCTTCCCATCCCTCCTGCGCTTAGGTCTTGGGCGCCGCGGGAGCAGCCGGAGCCGCCGGCGCTGCGGCCGCCGGAACCGGGGCTCCGGGACCGCCTGGCACGCCTGCCGGCCGGACGGCTGCTTCCGTCGCGGCCTTCATGGAGTGCCCTTTAAACTGGCGGGTAAAGCTGAACTCGCCGAGTTTATGTCCCACCATGTTCTCCGTGATGTAGACGGGAATGAACTTCTTCCCGTTGTGCACGGCAATGGTCTGTCCCACGAATTCCGGAATGATGGTCGAGCGGCGCGACCAGGTGCGCACGACCTTCTTCTCGTTCCGTGAGTTCATGGCTCCGATCCGGGCCTCGAGGTAAGGATCCACGAATGGGCCTTTCTTGGTTGAACGTGCCATAGAATCGCTCTTCCCTCTACTTGCTCCGCCGGCTGACAATAAAACTGTCAGTGCGCTTATTATTCCGCGTCTTGTAACCGCGGGTCGGCTGTCCCCAAGGGGTTACGGGATGGCGCCCTCCCGAAGTCTTGCCCTCTCCCCCGCCGTGGGGATGATCGACCGGATTCATGGAAACGCCGCGGTTGTGGGGCCGCTTGCCCAGCCAACGACTGCGACCGGCTTTGCCCACGGTGACGTTCTCGTGGTCGAGGTTGCCCACTTGTCCGATGGTCGCCAAACAATTGTGGGAGATCTTGCGCGTCTCCCCCGAAGGCAGCTTGACCAGGGCATACTCGCCCTCTTTGGCAACCAACTGCGCGGCGCCGCCGGCGGAGCGCACCATCTGCGCACCCTTGCCGGGTTTCAATTCGATGTTGTGAATGGTGGTGCCGGGCGGGATATTGCGCAGCGGCAGCGCGTTGCCCACCAGGATGTCCGCTTCCGGGCCACTCACGACTTTCTGCCCAAGCTTCAAGCCGTTGGGTTGAAGGATGTAACGCTTCTCCCCGTCGGCGTAGGTCAGCAAAGCAATGCGCGCCGAGCGGTTCGGATCATACTCGATCGAAGCCACGGTGGCGGGAATACCGGTCTTGTCACGCTTGAAGTCGATGATGCGAAGTTTGCGTTTGTGTCCCCCGCCGCGGAACCAGCTGGTAATGTCGCCTGCATTGCGACGCCCGCCGGTGCGCTGCTTCCCCGCCACCAAGGGCTTGTAGGGTTTGCTGCTGGTGAGGTCATCATTGACCAGCGTGGTTCGGAAGCGCAAGGTCTGGGTGGTCGGTCGATAAGTTTTGATTGCCATAAATCAGCCTTCGCGACTCGCTTCACACGCGTCGCCTGGGTCCGCTCGCCTCGGCTCGCCGCCTCGACCAACGACCCGAGTTAAAGATTCTGCGCGTATTCCGGCATCTTCTCGCCCGCCCGCAAGCGCACGTACGCCTTCTTCCAATCCGGGCGATAGCCGGCAAACTTTCCCCGCCTCCGTTCCTTGCCCGGATACCGAGCCGTGCGCACCGAATCCACCTTGACTTTGAAGATGATTTCCACGGCTTGCTTGATTTCCGTCTTCGTCGCCTGGGGGGCCACCTGGAATACCAACGTGTTCTGGTTTTCCTTGATCGCCAAGCCCTTCTCGGTAATCACCGGGCGGTGAAGAATCTGGTAGGCCGATCTCATCAAGCCACCTCCGCCGCTTTCTCATCCCGGGTGCGACGACGGGGAGCGCGAGACGCCTTCTTCGGCCCGTCTTCTGCCTTGGGACTGGGGCGCTGCTTTTGCGGCAAAGAATTCTTGAGCGTGAGCTCCAGCTTCTCGATGGCAGGCTGGGTGAAGATCGCCCGGTCGTAGCGCAAGAGGTGATAGGGATGCACCTGGTTTCCCGCCACCAGTTCGATGCCTTCCAAGTTGCGCGAACTCAGCTCCAGGTTGCGATTGCCGTGCCGCGGTACTTCGACCAGCAAAGCGGTTCCCTCCACCTTCAACTTGTCCAAAGCTTCGCGGAACCATTGGGTCTTGATCTCCTTGACCTCGAAGGCGTTGACCACCATCAGCTTGCCGTCGGCAAGCTTGGCGGCCAGCGCCGAGCGCAGCGCACCCAAGAGTTTCTTGCGCGGGAAAGCATATTGATAGGAGCGAGGCTGCGGTCCGTGGACCGTGCCGCCATGCCGCCACAAGGGAGAGCGAATCGAGCCGATGCGGGCTCGCCCAGTGCCCTTCTGTCGCCACAGCTTCTTGCCCGAACCCGAGACCCGCCAGCGGTTCTTGGTAGCGTGCGTCCCCGCGCGTTGCGCCGCCCGGTAGTGCTTCACCGCTTCCCAAAGCAAATCCTCATTGACTCGACTGAAGACCTCATCGGCCAACTCGAGAGTTCCGACCTTCTCTCCATTCAGGTTGTGAACGTCAATCGTTGCCATGGCGCTTGTCGTAGCTCCTCTTGCTTCCCCTCAGGCCTTCTTGGCGGCGCGCTTGGCCGCCTTCAACGGATCCACCGTGGTGGTGCCGGCAAATCCGCGACGTTCCCGCGGCGGCTTCTTGGCTTTGATGACGACCAGGTATCCGCCGTTCGGCCCCGGCACGCTGCCTTCGACCACCAACAGGTTGTCGTCCTTGTCCATGCCGAGGACGCGGAGATTGCGCACGGTAACGCGCTCATGCCCCATGTGCCCCGACATCCGCATGCCCTTAAACACGCGGGAGGGAAAGGCCGAGGAGCCGATCGATCCCGGAATCTGAAACATCGAACCGTGCGATTTCGGGCCGCCCCGGAAATGGTGGCGCTTGACCACCCCCTGGAAACCTCGCCCCTTACTCACTCCCGTCACATCGACAAACTTCTCGCCGTCAAAGATATCGACTAAAACGCGATTGCCGGCCTTGATTTCTCCCCCATCGCTCGGCGGCTTGTCGTCAACCTCGAGAGGAACTTCACGAACGAACCGGACGGGCGGCAGATTGTGTTTGGCCAAATGGCCTTGCCGGGGCTTCGACAAGCGCGACAGTTTGACGAACTCGACCAGTCCGACTTGCACCGCCTCGTAACCATCCTTCGCAGAGGTCTTATGCTGGGTGATGACACACGGTCCGACCTGCAACACGGTCGCAGGGTGCACGTCGCCTTTGGCGTCAAAGAGCTGGGTCATCCCGACTTTTTTCCCCAGAATTCCTGCTATCTTTGCCATTCCGTACTCCCCGCGAACCTCCGGCAGGCTATTTGTGCTCCTTGCCAAAGGCTTTGATCTCGACGTCCACCCCGGCAGGAAGATCCAGTTTCATCAAGGCATCGACCGTCTGCTGGGTCGGCTCGAGAATATCGAGCAGGCGCTTGTGGGTGCGGATCTCGAACTGCTCGCGTGATTTCTTGTCCACGTGCGGCGAACGCAGCACACAGTATTTGTTCTTCATGGTGGGCAAGGGAATCGGGCCTGCGATCTGCGCCCCGGTGCGCTTGGCGGTCTCGACGATCTCACCCGTCGACTGATCCAGGATGCGATAGTCGTAGGCTTTCAGCCGAATGCGAATTCTCTCTTTTCCAATCACGTTAGGCCTTTAACTCCTCCGCTGGCGATTCTGAACGATGAAGGGAGGGCAGGACGCGGGCCAAGCCGCAGGGGAACCATTCCTTCATTGCAGGATCTCGCTAATGGTGCCGGCTCCGACCGTGTGGCCGCCTTCGCGAATGGCAAACCGCAACCCCTTCTCCATCGCCACCGGCGTGATCAGCTCGATGATCAGCGCCACATTGTCCCCCGGCATCACCATCTCCGTCCCCGCCGGCAACTCCGCCACCCCCGTCACGTCCGTCGTCCGCAGATAAAACTGCGGCCGGTACCCCTTGAAAAACGGCGTGTGCCGCCCCCCCTCTTCCTTGGTCAAAATGTACACTTCCGCCTTGAACTTGGTGTGCGGCGTGATCGACCCCGGCTTGGCCAGCACCATCCCCCGCTCCACCTCTTCCTTCCCCGTCCCCCGCAACAACAGCCCCGCGTTGTCCCCAGCCATCCCTTCATCCAACGACTTCTTGAACATCTCCACCCCGGTCACCACCGTCTTGCGCGTCTCCCGAAACCCTACGATCTCCACCTCTTCCCCTACCTTGACCTTCCCCCGCTCAATCCGCCCCGTCACCACCGTCCCCCGTCCCGAAATCGAAAAGATATCCTCGATCGGCATCAGAAACGGCTTCTCGATCTCCCGCTGCGGCAACGGCACATACTCATCCACCGCCTTCATCAGCTCATCAATCTGCTTCTCCCACTTCGCCTCCCCGTTCAACGCCCCTAACGCCGACAGCCGCACCACCGGCACCTTGTCCCCGGGAAATTGATAGCTCTTCAATAACTCCCGCACTTCCAACTCCACCAAATCCAGCAACTCCGCATCCTCCACCGCATCGCACTTGTTCAGCGCCACCACGATGTACGGCACCCCCACCTGCCGCGCCAACAAAACGTGCTCCCGCGTCTGCGGCATCGGCCCGTCCGTCGCCGCCACCACCAATATCGCCCCGTCCATCTGCGCCGCCCCGGTGATCATGTTCTTGATGTAGTCCGCATGCCCCGGACAATCCACGTGCGCGTAATGCCGCTTCTCCGTCTCATACTCCACGTGCGCCGTCGCAATCGTGATCCCCCGCGCTTTCTCCTCCGGCGCGTTGTCGATCGAATCAAACGAGCGGAACACTACCTTCGGATTGTGCTTCTGTAACACCTTCGTGATCGCCGCCGTCAACGTCGTCTTCCCGTGGTCGATGTGCCCGATCGTCCCCACGTTCACGTGCGGCTTGGTGCGTTCAAATTTCTCTTTCGCCATT
>DASPVV010000112.1:0-4408 GCA_035622175.1 Terriglobales bacterium
CTGCCTTGTAAACGACTCCCATCCCCCCACCACCGAGCTTCTCGATGATGCGGTAGTGCGAGATTGTCTGGTCGATCACGGAGAGTTGCGTCAGCTCGCGGGTCCTCATCTTACGGACGTGGCATCGGATAGTCAACGGGATCCCGCAATTCCGCACAGTTTGTCGGCAAACTAGAGACTGGCCAGAAACGGCTTCTGGGAGCTTTGGTTGCGGAATCGCGGCCCAATGGGCAACGAAAAGTCAGCTGGTGCTGACCGACCTTGATCCGACACTTGGGCTCTTTAGCAGGACTGATCGGTTATGGCAATCGACATTGTTTCGAAGTCACGTGCGAACCATTACTGTGGGGGCTGGTACTCAGGCACGCCGAATTGCCACAGCAGGAAACTCCATTGGTCAGCCCTCAGTTCGTCCATTTGAGACCTGGTTGCACCCCACCCTCCATGTCCGCCTTGATAATCAACTCGCAACAACACGGGCTTGCCTGCGGCGGTAGCAGCCTGAAGCCGCGCCGCCATCTTGCCGGGTTCCCAAGAAACTACGCGTGGATCGTTCATGCCTGTGGTGAGCATGATCGCGGGATAGTGAGTGCCGTCCTTCACATGATAGTAGGCACTGTCCTCGTACAGGTTCTTAAAGCCATCCTGCGTCTTCAAGTCGCCGTACTCGGGAACGTTCAATAGTCCATCGGGTGAGAACATATCCCGAATCATGTCAGAGATGCCGACGTCGTCCAAGGCTGCGGCGAACAGGTCCGGACGCTCGGTGAACGCTCGCCCGATCAGGATACCGCCGGCGCTGCCGCCCTCCCCGGCGAGTCTTGCCGACGAGGTGTATCCCTGCTGTATTAGGTACTCCGCGCAAGCGATGAAGTCGCGCCAGGTATTGGGCTTGTTCTGGTTCATCGCGGCCTGGTGCCATGCTTCGCCGTATTCGCCGCCGCCGCGAACATGAGCCACGGCCAGCACGCCACCGCGCTCCAGCCAAGCGAGACCGGTCGCGTCATAGTACTGCTGCATGTTGATGGCGTAGGCTCCATAACCGGAGAGGAGCGCGGGATGGGAGCCGTCGAGTTTGATGCCCTTCTTGGCAATGATGGAGAGAGGGACCATGGTCCCGTCGTAGCTGCGCGCTTTGACCTCGGTGGCTTCGATATCGGCTGGGTCGTCGAATGGGCCGGGAGGTTGCAAGCCCGTGTTGCTCACACGCTTGCTATCAGGATCGTAAAAATAAACGCGGTACGCTTTCGTCCACGAGGTAATGCCCAAAAGCAAGCCGGGCAGGCGAGGGTCTCCGCCGAACAGCTCCAGGGTTCCGTCCACTGGCATGGAAACGAGCTGAGAGGCGCCGCTATCATAAGGCACCCGAAGCAATCTTCCGATGCCGCCGTCGAGTTCCTGCACATAGAGCGCATCCGGGGCTGCCAGGACATTCTGAATGACCGCTTCCCCTTGGGGCACGACCACCGTCGCTCGTGTCAGATCGGGATGCGAAAAACTGGTGCGGATCACCTTGTATCTGGGAGCGTTCTTGTGAGTCACGAGGAACAGGTCGTCGCCACGAAAGTCGAAGCCTGTAACAGCCTCTTCCGCGCCGCAGATCTTCTTCCATTGAACATCGGGTTTGCCAAGCGAATCGATCGTGGTCATGTAGATCGCATACTCGTTGGCAAAGCCCCGGTTCACAGTTGCAAGAACGAATTGGGAGCGGGGATCCGTGAACACCGCACTGCCATCACTAGGATCGAGGTCGATTCTCGGAACCACTCCGTAGCCAAAGACAGCTGCGTCCTCCTCCGCGTCTGTTCCCACGCGATGGAGATAGACGCGGCTCTTGAGCCTCCGTTCTTTGGGATCGGCACCCGGCGCGAGCTTCTGGAACCGAATGTGGACGAACGACCGGTTATCCGGAAGCCACGCAATTCCTCCATACCAACTGCGGTCGATGGCTTCACCGGTGTCGCGACCCGATGCCACGTCGAGAATGTGGATAACCGCGTCTTCCGAGCCTCCGGGTGAAACTCCGTATGCAACGTAACGACCGTCGTAGGACGCAACGTAGTAGTTCAAGGAGTAGTGAGTGCCCGGCGCCGTTGCGAACGTGTTGGGATCGACCAGCAACTTTTCCGCACCTCCGGGGCCGTCGCGCTCGTAAAGCTTGCCGACCTCGTCGGTGGCCAACATTTTCTGGTAGAAGTACTTTTCTCCTTGAAATCTTTGAACATTCTGCACCTGGTAGGGCGCGGACTGATCGAGTTCCTTAATGCGCTCGAGGAGACGGGGGCGACCTGGAATCTTCGCCAGTAGGGCCCGTGTGTAATCGTCCTCGCTCTTGAACCAGGCTTCGACTTCCGGATCCTTGAGATTCTCTATGTAACGATATGGATCTACAACTTTGGTCCCGAAATAATCGTCCAGGACCGGTCGGACTGGCGCTTCTGGTAGCGCCAGGACAGAATCTGACTGCGACTGCGGCCTTGAATTCGATAACTGCGAGAAGGAAGAACCAAAGATCGCGAGCACCAGAAACACTGTGGATGTGCACTGGAAAAGACGCTGGGCCTTCATAGTTGACCTCTCTTAGATTTGCCGAGAGTACGCCGGGCCCTGTAGGCAGTCAACCGCGGTGAAGGAAATCGCCGAGATGTCCACTGCACCAAGTAGGAGCTGTATATTGGGTGCGATGCTATCCAGACTTCACCGTTCATGTTTGCTTTTCGTGTGGGTTGGAGGCACGCTTGCGGCGCAAACGCCAGTCGAGGCTGCACGCCGATACACCACCCTTCATCAGGCCCAGCTGATACAAGGATTCAAAGAGCTCCTGTCCGTTCCGAATGTTGCAGCTGATCCCACGAATCTCAAGAGAAATGCCGATGTCTTGGTCGAGATGCTAAGAACGAGAGGCGCCGATTCTCGGCTACTGTCGATTGCGGGCGCGCCTCCTGTTGTTTACGGCCAGATTGTTGTTCCAGGCGCGAGGCGCACGATCGTATTCTATGCCCATTACGACGGGCAGCCAGTCACTCCCTCGGAGTGGGAAGGAGCACCGTTCACACCGGTAATCCGCGAGGTTGACGGGGAGCAGCGTATCTATGCCAGATCCGCCGGCGACGACAAGGCAGCCATCTTTGCCCAACTGACCGCTCTCGCTGCTTTGGCGGAAGCTAAAGTTCCTCTACGCGCAAATGTTCGCTTCGTGTGGGAAGGCGAAGAAGAAGCGGGATCGCCTCACTTGGAGCAGATCCTGGACGCCAACCGGGAATTAATCACCGGAGACGTTTGGTTGATTTGCGACGGCCCGGTGGACCAGAGCGGAAAACAGACGGTTGTTTTTGGCGCACGCGGCGACGCGCACCTTGAAGTAACTGTCTTCGGCCCGCATCACGGACTACACAGCGGTCATTATGGAAATTGGGCCCCGAATCCAGCGATGATGCTGGCGCAAGCGCTGGCCGGGATGAAGGACGAAAACGGAGATGTCCTAATTCCCCATTTCTACGATGGAATCATACCCCTTTCCGCCGTGGAGAAGGCTGCGTTGGCGCGAGCTCCAGTCAATGATCAGATGCTGATGAACTCTTTCTGGCTCGGACATGTCGATGGCAACGGCAAGCATCTTCTTGAACTCATCAACCAGCCGTCGTTGAACATTAACGGATTTGCTTCCGGCCAAATCGGAGCGCACGCAACCAATGTAATCCCGCCCATGGCAACTGCCGACTTGGATCTCCGACTCGTAGTCGGAATCGATTGGCGTGAGCAACAGCAGCGAGTGATCGACTACATACGATCACGCGGCTATTTCGTCGTGGATAGCGAACCCACGCGCGAGATGCTTACCCAGCACCCAAAGGTCGCCCTCGTGAAGCGCGATGAGGCGGGCTACAACGCAGTGCGCACGCAGATGGATCTGCCGATCGCACAAGATGTGATTCGCACAGTGGAGAGTGCGCGTGGAGATGTCATATTGTTACCCACGATGGGTGGGAGTGTCCCCCTGGGCGCGATGGAGCGTGCAGCGCAAACCCATACGATTACGGTGCCAATCGCGAACTATGACGATAATCAGCATGCTGCGAATGAGAACCTGCGCCTGCAGAATTTATGGGACGGCGTGGAGACAATGGCCGCTTTGCTCGAGATTCAGTGATCATCTGCCATGGGCGGGAGCGGTTCGCGGGGTCCCGGAAGGCACCATGGGCACGGTGGCGGGAACAGCGCGGGAAAAACAGGTAAGGCTTTGGCTCAAGAACCTATGAGTCGGTCCTAGGTCCGCTTCCGCAACCCTCCGAGTAGCCAGTCATTCCACCCGCAATCGACGACCGAAGCAGAAACGCGCCAGCGCGCCCCGCGACCGCGACGGGTATGAGCGCCCAGAAGGAGACAGGCTGGATGCAAGTCCCTACAC
>DASPVV010000113.1:0-4103 GCA_035622175.1 Terriglobales bacterium
GGAGTGGATCTCGACGTTTCTCTGTTTAAGAACATCCGCCTCGGCGAGCGCATGAACCTGCAACTCCAGTGGTCCGCCTTCAACGTCACCAACTATGTTCAGTTGGGCTATCCGAACATCTTTTGGAATCCCACTCCGACAGCGGCAAACATGTCGGGCTTTGGGCAGATTACTAGCGACCTCAATACGCCGCGACAGTTCCAGTTTGCCGGCCGGTTTACCTTCTAACATGGGCTGGCGGAGAGCTAGGTTGCCTGCCGAAGAGTTCCCTATCCTCCGCCCGTCCGGTTCTCCAGCAGCGGAATCGGCGGGTGAGGTTCGCTGATGAATTGGTTGCCGATTCGGGCGGCAGTTCTATGGGCTCTGCTGCTATTGCAAACCGGCAGGTCGCAGCCTGCCGCAGCGCGAGATGCGGCCAAGCCGGACGAATCTTTTTTCCCCGTAGCGGTGTGGTATGGAGGCGGCAAGGCCCGCGCTCCCATGATGGAGCGGATTGATCCTACGAGCGCCGACCGTTGGGGCAAGGACCTAGACCAGATTAAGGCGGACGGCTTCAATACGGTCAAGACCTGGGTAGACTGGGCGACCGCGGAGCCGCGCGCCGAAGAGTACAACTTCTCCAATCTCGACCTGTTGCTCCACTTGGCCGAGGAGCGCGGCTTGCGCGTGATTGTCCAGGTCTATCTCGATTCCGCTCCTGACTGGATCGGCCAACACTATCCTGACGGCCGCTTCGTCGATCGCAGCGGGGCCGTCATCGATTCGCAAGCCGCGCCTGGCTACTGCATCGATCATCGCGGCGTGCGCGCGGAAATCCTCAAGTTCTTGCAGGCCCTGTCGAGCGATGCCAACCGCAGCCCGGCACTCTACGGTTGGGACGTGTGGAGCGAACCGCACGTGATCAACTGGGCGGACTTCCCCTACCTCGAGAACCCCGAATTCTGCTTTTGCTCCTACACTCAGGCCCGCTTCCGCGACTGGTTAAAAGCGAAATACCACGGCTTGGATGCGCTCAATGCCGCCTGGTATCGCAGCTTCGAAAACTGGGATCAGGTTCAGCCCCCGCGTTTTTCGACGATTCTTTCCTACACGGACTATTTGGATTGGCGTGCTTTCATCGACGACAAACTGGCGGGCGATTTGAAGACTCGCGTGGATGCGGTTCGCAGTGGGGATCACACTCACCCCATCACCAGTCATGCCGCGGTGCCGGGGTTGTTCACATCTCCCACCGACGGCTACGGCGAGCCGGATGACTGGAAGATGTCCGCCAGCGCCGATTTTTTTGGCACCTCCCTCTATCCCAAACACTCCGAATCCACGAAACCGTGGACCTACCTCATGCTGGCTGCAGGTCTCGACTTCAGCCGCTCGGCGGGGCATAGCCTGGACAAGGGCTTTTGGATTGGGGAACTGCAGGCCGGCCAGGGCGCCACTGGCATGCGCATCGCCGAGCCGGTGGACGGGCACGACGAACAATACTGGATGTGGCAGGTGGTTGCTCACGGGGCACGCGAGATCGCAGTGTATGCCTGGTATCCCATGAGCTCCGGCTTTGAATCAAACGGCTACGGTCTGATCAACCTCGACGGCACTCTTACCGAGCGATCTCGGGCAGCTGGTCAGACGGCGAACGCCATCGCACGCCACGGCTCGGAGATCTTAGAGTCCAATCCAGCCCAGGCCCAAGTCGCGATCCTTTACAACCGGCTCTCCTATATGGTTGGCGGTTCCCAGCCCTCGCTCTCGAAGCTCGGCAATGCCGAGCGTGACTCGCTTCTCGGTCTCTACCGCGCCTTTTTTGAACAGAACATCCCCGTCGATTTCGTTCATTCCGAGGATGTGGCGATGAATCGCGTAGGACAGTACAAGATCCTGTTTCTTCCCTTCCCTGTCATGCTGTCCCAAGACGTTGCCGACGGCCTAAAGCACTATGTCGAAGCCGGGGGAACCGCCATTGCCGAGGCGCGCCTTGCCTGGAATGATGCCCGTGGGTTTGCCAGCAACGTGATCCCCGGCGCCGGTCTGGCAGAGGTATTCGGGGCGCGCGAGAACGCCATCCTTCCTGCCGACAAGGTGCAGTTCCAAACCGGAGCCTCCCCCGCCCTGCCGGGCCTGCCGCCGAATACCACCATCACGGGGGAGGCCTTTGAGGAGCGACTCGAACCTTTGCCCGGAGGCACAGTTCTGGCACGCTTCGCCGACGGCAGCCCAGCCATCGTCGAACGAAGTGAGGGCAGGGGCAAGGCGATCCTCATCGGGTCTTTCCTCGCCCTGGCCTACCACCGCCAGAACGATCGGGCAGCCCAACAGCTTTTCCTTTCCTTAGCCCAGGCAGCCGGAGTATCGCCCGAGGCGGAAGTCACCGGCGCCGGCGTTTCCGAGGTAGAAGTTCGACAGTTGGTCGGGGAACGGCAGCGGACGATCCTGGTGTTTAATCACGCGAACACTTCAGCCGACGCCACTTTGACGGTTCGCCTGCCGTGGACCCTTCGGGAGGCTCGCGAGCTAGAAAATGGTTCGCCCGTAGGTTTTCAGAGCCATGGAGGCCGGAGTACGTTCCACAAGGTCTTGGCTGGGGGAGAAACCTGGGTTTTCAGCCTGCGTGGTTCATGAACCTTCATGACCGTGTTTCGGCAAAAAAGACGGGCGGGTGGTCGAGGCGGGGGCGTGGTCGAATCGCCCGCTCATAGCGGGCGACCGCCATTTCTCTGAACACTGGGGGAGATGCGGGCTGGCCTCTGGGCTCCCTGGAACACCCCTGGGCAAGTCACACAGAAATCACCGGAGTATCTGCGACGAACATTCCCACGAAGGTTCGCCGAATGAAGCCATCCTGGCTCCGGGCAGCCATCTCCGTGCTTTGGTTTTCCGGGGATGCTGAGTTTACGGCGCTGAAAACTCCCCGGGATACATCCTCCGGTCAATCCGAAACCCGTTCTCAGGACCAGCCCCCAACCCTATCCCAATCACACTCTTTCTGCGGGAAGCCCTGTTCCCGCGCCGCAGGGCGACGCTCCAGGATGGGGATATGATGTAGACATGCGGTTCGCGACAAACCGAGCGAGGGAGTAACCACCAATGTGCGCAATGAAAGTTTGGCTAATTTGTCTGCTGGTTGCGACTACAGTCTCGGCACAGGAAAAGCCCGCGGATGCGCCGCCTGACATGGAGCACATGGAGCACGGTGATCAGCATGGCGGATTCATGCGGAGCGGCATGCACTACGCCGTGGCCAAGGGTGTAACCCTCGAAACAAAAGTGGATGACGTGACCCATGCCATCACTCTGCGTGAAGGTCCGATCAACCTTCCCGCGAACACTAGCCATATGAAGATGCCTCAACCGCCAGATCTTCATTGGACAATACCCATGAATGCCTGGCTGTTGGCGTACAGCCCAAGGTTGGTCGACGCGAACGGCAAGGAAGTGTCCAGCCCCGTCCTCCACCACACCGCTTTCTGGAACGAAAACCGGGTCGATTTTCTCTGCCCCAACAAGGAAGAACACATCTTCGGCGCCGGGAGCGAGATGACCAACTGGATTCAAGTCCCGGGCTATGGCTACCGAGTGCAAAAGAGCGACCAAATCCGCATCGAAACCATGGTGCACAATCCCACCGGCACTTCGTATGAGAATGTCTTTCTCGAGGTTCGCATTCCTTATCAGGAGGCGGATGTCCCGGGCCCTCCTGCCCCGAAAAACTATTATCCCGCCTGGATCGATGTGAAGTCCTGTGGGGATTCAAGCTATGACTTGAAGCCCGGAGAAAACATCAAGCAAGGCGTGGTCGCAGTGAACTATTCGGGTGTGCTCCTGGGAGTCGGCGGACACATGCACGATTATGCGAAGCGCATTGTGCTTGAAAATGTCTCGCGCAACCAGACGGTAGCCGCGCTCGATGCCAAAGTGGATAGCAAAGGACAGTTGCTGAGCATGCCCACGGTCACCTTTTTCGATCAAGGTGGGTACAAACTCGCCGCTGGCGATGCGCTGAAAACTTCCGCAACCTACTTTAATCCAACCGGGAGGGTGCTCCGGAATGGAGCGATGGGAATTATCGTGGGATATTTCGTGCCGGACGATGATAAGCCAATGGCTGC
>DASPVV010000114.1:0-6237 GCA_035622175.1 Terriglobales bacterium
CGCTCGATGTATTTGAAGTCGTCATCGATGACGGCGACCGTGCCCCGGGTCACCGGTTCGAAGCTGCTATTATCTTCGAGATTCATGCTAAAGAGCAGGCGGTCGGGAAGTGGCTTGCCCTGGAGCCCAGGTACGAGCGAAGCACCTTCGCTCCAGGAAGGCGCCGGACTTCCAATCAAGTCAAGAATTGTGGGCAGAAGATCGACCTGTTCAGCCGGCAGGGCGATTCGCGAACCTTGTTTTTGGCCGGGCAGGTGAATCAGCAGGGGAACACGGATCAGACCGTTAAATAAATAGGGCCCGGTGTGTTTGAACCATCCGTGCTCAAAGGATTCCCCATGGTCGGAGGAGATGATGACGATGGAGCGGTCCAGGCGGCCGCTTTGATCGAGCCAGTCCAGGAAACTCCCGACTACGTGGTCGGTGTAGGCAATGTCCTCATCGTAACGGGCGCGTAACTCCTCCACCGACACGCCGGGTGGAAGTTGATCGTTGTGCAGGCCAAGAAAGCCATAGACACGAGTTAATTTTGCGGAAGGCAGGAAACTCCCGCGAAACGGCAGCGGCGCCAAGTAGGGATCGTGGGGAGGAAGCACATGAGCCCACACGAAGCGCGGCTGGGCAATATCTGCCCGTTCGACCAGACTTCGTACTTGGTCAAAGACCGGCTCTGCCGGGCTGGCAAAGCGATCATTCCAGATCACGGCGTCCAAATACAAGCGTACTCCGGCGAAGCCCTTTAACAGGGTGCCCGACAGAGTGTAGAGGGTATTGAGCCCCACAAAGTTCGAGTAGCGAACGAATCCTCGAAATCCATTCCGCGTAGGCACATATTCGACGGCGTCGTAACTGGCGAGCGTCCGGTGTTGAATCGGACTCGCGAGAGAATTGGCGGAGATTACTGAGGTGTAGTAGCCGCGTTGCTGTAATGCGGCCCCCAGGGTCTCCCGCTGGTTCTGGCCGCGCAAGAACCCGCCCAGTTGAAATACGCGATTCGTCCAAGGCAGCTTTCCGTCTTCGATCGATGCGGTCGCGGCGGTGGTGAAGTTCGAGTTGGCAAAGAAAAAATCGAAGGTAGAGGCACGCCGCGCAAAGCGCTCCAAATTCGGTGTGGTGGGGCGATTGTAGCCATAGAGTGACATGTCTTCCGATCGCAGGGCGTCCATGGTAATCAGGTAGATATCCGGCAGCTTCGAGATCACACCCCTGCCGGGATGGACATAATCGCGGAAGAGCCGAACGCCGCCTGCCCCAAGCCCGATGATCGCCGCGAAGGCGAGAACCATGTGCAACCAGCCGATCGGGGCCAGCCGAGTCTTGCAGAACCTTTGCAGGGCTGATAGTCTCGGCATCCACAAGATGGCGACGCAAAGCAACACCAGCGTAGGCCCCTGCCACAGCCAGCCGATCGGCCCCGGATGCCAGCGCGGATAGAAGCGCAGGCGGGTCGCGTCGAAGAAGTCAAGGACGAAGTACAAGAGTGGGATCAGCAGCCCCAGTCGCCAGAACAGAGCCGTAGACCGTCGGCCTTGCCGGGGAAGCAATTCCGCCAGCCTCACCACCAGCAGAAGGCAGAGCCACCAGATCATGGTCATCCCCAGCAGGATGAGCAACGCCACACTGGCATCCCAGAAAATTTCCCGGAAGGTCATATAAAACCTCAGACCGTCCAGTTGCTCGATGAGCTCCAGTTCCAGGCTGCAGCACATAAGGGCCGCAATGCTCATCAGCAAAACCAAAGGCTCCCGCCTGGTTTTAGGGGATAAGGAAACCAGCCGTTGGACTTCGACTACTTCCGGTAGGGCGAGGGTCGGGTCCGCCATCTTTTGTTTTTCCTAGGTTGAAAACGCCGGTCTGAAAACGCCGGCGGTTAGCAATGCTATGCCGAAGACAGTTCGAGCAACCGTTCGAGGGAGCGGTTGCAAAAGTCGGGGATGACGAGCTCTGCTCCGCACCGCCGCAACACCTCCGCTCGACCGTTCGTACTGACGCCGATGCACCTGATTCCCGCAGATTTGGCAGCTTGGATGCCACAGGGGGCATCCTCAAATGCCAGCAGCCTGTCGGATGGGAGGTTCATGCGCTGACTGGTGAGGTTATACACGGCCGGATCCGGTTTACCGGCCTCGACATCATCCCCGGTGACTACCACCGAGAACTTCCCTTCCCACTGCAGACGGCGCAGGGTTCCTGAGGTTCGGACCGCGCTCGCCGACGTCGCGATGGCAGTCTTCAATTTCGCGCTCTCCAGTTTTTGCAAGAACTCACGAACCCCGGGGATGACCCTCACATCAAAGAAGTTCTCCTGGAAAAACAAATCCTTTTGATGACTGTACTCGACAATCTTGGAGGCGGGAAGATCACCCAGAAAGTGCCGCAAAATCTCGTCCCGGCGTCTGCCTTCTAAAATAAAGCCGAGCTCCTCATCACTCACGATCTTTCCCACCGTGGCCAGAAACTTACGCCAGGCATGGCGATGGACGGGATGGCTGTCGATGAGAACACCGTCCATATCAAAGATGATTCCTTCGATCATTCAGCCTTCCCCTGGTGACCCAAACGCGCCCACGTGCTTTGGGCCAGCTCGTAGTTCTCCATCGTGCCGATATCCAGCAAATACGAGGAAATCGGGTATGCCACCATGTTCCCTGCCAGCCGGGGAAAAACATCAAAACCCAAATCTGCAGGCCGTTTCCGCGGAATCCGGTCGAGCAACATTTGGGTTCCGATCAAGAGCCCGGAGAAGGCCAGATTGCTCTGCGGGCGTGAAGGCTTCTCGATGAAATCCACGACCGTGCCATCTTGGCTCACTTCGAGAATCCCGCAGCGACTGGGATCGGGAACGCGGTAGGCGCCCAGGGTCGCCGCCGGCCGTTTCGATTGGTGCAGGCGCAGCATGGTCGAAAAGTTAACTTGCTGCAAGACGTCGGCATAGAATACCCAGAAACAATCCTCCGAATCAATCCATTGTCGGTTTTCTAGTATTGTTCCCGCGCTGCCCAGCAGCTCCTTTTCCTCGACCACACGGACCTTGGTGCGGCAGGGATGGGTGCGCAAGAATTCGTGCACCACGGACGCGTGAGCATGAACATTGAGCAGAACTTCGTCAATGCCAAAACGAGCGCAGGTCTCGAGCCAGATCTCGAGCAGCGGTCTGCCGCAGATGGGCAGTAAGCACTTGGGAATCGTGTCGGTGAGAGGCCGTAGCCGCGTGCCGTGACCTGCAGCCAGGAGAAAGGCCTTCAAAGGGAAAGCCTCGCTCCGCGCACCCCAGACCATCGCTTGCTTTCGGTCAATCGCCTGCCTTGGCGGGCACAAAGGTCCACCGAGAACCAGCCTTTTCATCGCTGTCGACGTAGGGGTCGTTGACAATCACCTGTGCGCCCTGCATATCAAAGGCAAAGGCCATTTCGTGCACGCCCTCACTCCCCAGTGCTCGCCGGACGGCATCGCGATAGGGCTTTTCACAATACAGCAGGAGAAAACCGCCGCCCCCAGCACCCGTGACCTTTCCCCCCAAAGCTCCCTGCTCCCGGGCAAGGCTATAGAGTTGGTCGATTCTGGGGGTTGTGATCTTAGCCGACACCCGCCTCTTCGCCTCCCAGGCCGCGTGCAGAAGCTCGCCAAAAAGCTGCAGCTGTGCGGTTTGCAACGCTTCCCGCATGCGAAGCCCCAAGGCCTTTCCGTCGTGGAGAGCATGGACGGTGGCGCTGATTTGGGCTCGAGTCGACTGTTCCTGTTCGCGCAAGATCGTCCAAGAGTGGTGCGCCGAGCCGGTAAAAAACAGCAGCAGATTAGACTGGAACTCCTGCAGAATCTCCTTATCCAAGTCTAGCGGTTCCACCTGGGCGCTGCCGTCGCTATGGAAGGAAATGTAGTTCAGGCCCCCGAACGCGGCCGCATATTCGTCCTGCTTGCCCACATGTCTACCCAGGACATTCCGCGCAATATGGAAGGCTCGTTCGGCGAGTTCGTATTTCGAAAGAGGCTGGTGCAGATAGGTGGTGAGCGCCTGCAGGATGTTGACGCAGACACTGGCGGAAGATCCTAAGCCTGTTCCTGGAGGGATCTCCGATGCCAAAAACAGATCCACCGAGACCTTGGATTTAAGCTCTTTCAGGACGGCTAGGGGTATCTCCAATTCACTGCTCTGCGCCGGCAAGTTGGCGATGTCCTGCCAGTTCTCGAAAACTCTTAGGTCCGAAGAGATAACCTGAACCCGGCCATCGCCGCGCGTCCGGAGGATGCTGTAAAAGTACTTGTTGATGGCGGCACTCAACACCGCGCCGCCAAACAGTTCGTAATAGCCCGGAAGGTCGGTCCCGCCCCCGCCGAAGCTAATCCGCACTGGACTGCGTGCTATCAGCACGAACCAAAATCCTTTCCATGGAGGGGTCGATCACGCCCTCGCTCGTCGGCGTCATCTCTCGGGAACGCAATTCGTACAGATGGAACAGCCTGGCGATTAAAGTCCAGCCGGTTTGCAGCATCAAGGAGATGTCAAAGAACAACGACGCGTGCATCATGTATTGCAGATCAAAGCGGGTCTTCTCCTCCGACGAATGCTGCTCCCGCAAACCAAAGACTTGCGCCAATCCGGTCATCCCAGGCTTAACGTTGAGTCTCTGGCGCTGCCATTCGGAGTAGTGTTTGACTCTTTCCGGGGATTCGGGGCGTGGCCCGACCAGACTCATCTCGCCGCGAATGACATTCCAGAGCTGCGGCATTTCGGTGACACTCAGTTGTTGCAGAAGCCTCTCAAAGCGGGGTACGTAGCGGGCGTCTCGGTCCGAATTCAGGCGACACATCCGGAACCGGTTGCCAAACTGTCCGCAGCGCAGTTCGCGGACGAAGGGCCCGCCTTTGCGACCGACCAATCCGATCGCTCCCATCGCCACAATGGGAGCAGACAGCACAAGCAGGCAAAGACTCGCCACCACATCAAAGCTGCGCTTCAAGACCGCATTCGCCAGAGTCGCCTTGGGCTCTCGCAGCTGCAGGATGGGCAGCCCGCCAATATCCAGGAGTTGAGGCTTGGAGAGATAAAGTTCGTAGGGATGGGGAACGATGCTGACGCCGATTCCCTCGCGGCGACATCGAGCAGACAGATTGATCACTTCTGGACTTCCCGGGCTGGGGACGGTGATAATCACCTCCTCCACCCCCTTCTCCCGCAATAGATCGATCAATCCGAGCGTCTGTACGGTTCTCGCTTCCTCGGTGATGCCGGGTATGCGAGGATCAACCGAGGTATCGGCAGGATAAAGAAACCCCACCACTTTGCACAGCATCTCCGGGTGACGCTCGATCTTGGTTGCCATCTCGCGTGCCACCGCGCCATTTCCGACAATCAGCACACGCCGAACCGTCCTGGCAAAGTATTGGGAGCCAAGAACCGCGTGAGCCAGGCAACGTGTCGAGGAGAAACCGATAAACAACAATATCCCGAAATAAAACAGGGTCAGACGAGAAACAAAGACCTGAAGCAGGTATCCGCCGGCCAGCAAAATAAGCATTAAGAAACACAGCGCGACGAACAACTGCGAGAGGACCGCTGAGAGATGCCAACCGAGACGAAATCCGTCCAATTGCATCCACGAGAAGATGACCACCCACAGGGCAGTGGCAACCAGCAACGGTGGCACAAAGGTCAGAAATGAATCCCCGGTGGGACCGTACCAGTGAAATCCGTAGCGCATCAGGTAGGCTAACGGCAGGGCGAGCAGGGCGCACGCGATGTCTCCCGCCAGAATCCAATATTGCAGTCTTTGCTTCCTCAAGGATTCATCTCGTTCTCAATCGTTTTGAACCGTTAGGAGCCGACAACTAAAGATTAAAGTGAATCATTTTCTCCCGGATTGTCAACAGTTCCCTTGCGGCGAGTGATCCGCAGGTTGAACCGCGGGCGGCAACGGAACCTCCACGTCCGACCGTCTGGACCCTCGAGCCACCGCGGCCGGCTCGGGTTTTCCTCCATCAGACAGCCCAGCGGCCGACCCTGGAACCTCGGGTCCGAACCCAGACAAAAAAAATTTGCGCTTCTCGCCCTCCACCGCCCGGAAAGCGAAAAGTCTCTCCCCTCATCGTTTCACCCCTAAGCTACGCGGCTCCCTCGATCGAGCGGCGAAAAGCTCGAAAAATGGCGTGCATGATACAAAGGTGCGAATCCTCAATCTGCTGCATATTGTCGCTGGGTACGATGATAGAAGCATCGCAAAGCGACTTCATCTTTCCGCC
>DASPVV010000115.1:0-35453 GCA_035622175.1 Terriglobales bacterium
GTTTGACCTGCAATTGACCTTTACCGAACAGGCTTCTAACATTCCCGCAAATGGTTACGCCCTCCCAACCCCTAGGGCAGACGGTTTCCCACTACCGCATCCTCCGCAAGATCGGCGGCGGGGGCATGGGGGTCGTCTACGAGGCTGAAGACCTGAAGCTCGGTCGCCACGTCGCCCTGAAGTTTCTTCCCGACGATCTTGCCAATGACGCACAGGCTCTCAGCCGCTTCCAACGGGAAGCCAAAGCCGCATCCGCGCTGAACCACGCCAACATTTGCACCATTTACGAGATTGATGAGTCCGGTGGAAAGACCTTCATCGCCATGGAACTGCTGGAGGGACAGACCCTGCGGCACCTGATCGCGGGCAAGCCGATGGAGATCCAAACCGTGCTTGATCTGGGTATCCAGATAGCGGATGCCTTGGACGCAGCACACTCCAAGGGGATCATTCACCGGGATATCAAGCCTGCGAACATCTTCGTCACGAATCGAGGTCAGGGGAAGATTCTGGACTTTGGCTTGGCAAAGGTCACGCTCAAGCCGGAGAGCGCTGCTCTGAGCGCCGCGACGATCGAGTCCGAGGCTCATCTGACCAGTCCCGGCAGTGCACTGGGCACGGTGGCTTACATGTCGCCGGAGCAGGTGCGCGGGAAGTTACTCGATGCTCGTACGGACATCTTTTCGTTCGGAGCTGTATTGTACGAGATGTGTACCGGAACACTGCCATTTCGCGGTGATACCTCCGCGTTGATCTTCAATGCCATTCTGGAACGCGCCCCCGTAGCACCTGTCCGGCTGAATCCTGACACACCACCCAAGCTCGAAGAGATCATCGACAAAGCGCTGGAGAAAGACCGCGACGTTCGCTGTCAGTCGGCTGCCGAGCTTCGCGCCGACCTCAAGCGGCTGAAGCGGGACACCGATTCGGGTCGAATCGGCGGACTTGTCGCGGCATCGACCTCCGTGCCTGGCAAGCGGCAACGTTTCTGGAGAATGGCTGTTGCTATAAGCGCCATCCTCGGGTTTGCCGTCCTTGCCTATTGGGTGACACATCCGCTCCCGCCGCCAAAAGTCTTGGGATACGTGCAGATTTCCGACGACCGGAAACCGAAGCTTGCGACGGCGCCTGGGGATACGGGGGATCTTCTGCCATTGGTTACGGATGGGCCGAGACTCTATCTCACAGAAACCGAAAACAGCATCTTTTCGCTGGCGCAGGTGTCGACGAGTGGCGGTGAAACAGTTCGACTCCCTTGCCCGTTTGCAAGCCCGCACCTGTTTGACATCTCTCCTGACCGGTCTCAATTGCTCGTGGGAGTTGACAGTCCAGCAGGAATGCTACTGTGGATTTTCCCGCCGCTGGGCGGTGCATCTCGCAGTGTGGGTGGGTTGCTCGGGCACGATGCGACTTGGACGCCAGACGGCGAGAAGATTGTCTACGCCAACGGCAACGATTTGCTGGTAGTCCAGAGTCGCGGAGGTGAACCTCGCAAACTTGTCACGCTTCCCGGTGGAGCACGGTGGCTTCGCTCGTCACCGGACGGAACCCGCCTGCGCTTTACTTTGATCGATCCGAAGACCAGCTCTAACTCACTCTGGGAGGTTGCCGTCGACGGCACCCATCCGCACCCTATTCTGTCAGGTTTCAATGATTCTCCGGCGGAATGTTGCGGCACCTGGACTACGTATTTCAATCAACCAAGAACAACCGCACACACATTTTTGCCATTCGGGAAAAATCAGGCTTGTTCCGTGCGGTCACGGAAGGGCCGACACAGTTGACCGCAGGCCCCCTGAACTACTATGCGCCGGTTCCGAGTGTCGATGGGAAAAGGACTCTTCGTAATTGGTTCGCAGCCACGCGGCGAACTCTCGCGTCTGGACTCTAAGACTCAGCAGTTCGTGCCTTACCTTTCGGGCTTGTCCCTCGAAGGACTGGATTTCTCGCGTGACGGAGAATGGGTAGCCTACGTGACCTTCCCGGAGGGGAGCTTGTGGCGCAGCAAACTGGACGGAAGCCAGCAGGTGCAACTTACATCTCCTCCGATGCAGGTCCTCTTGCCCCGGTGGTCGCCGGATGGGAAACAGATTGCCTTTGCCGCCGAAACTCCGGGAAAGCCGGAAACCATCTACTTCATCTCGGCAGAGGGAGGTCAACCCGAGCCGGTCACGAAAGATCAAGACAACGAGTTAGATGTCGGCTGGTCTCCAAACGGGGATCAAGTTGTATTCGGGGAGTTCGGTTCCGCCCCACGAGCTATCTATTTGCTGAACTTGAAAACGCACGAACGATCAACGCTTCCCGGCTCGGAGGGCCTGTACTCACCACGCTGGTCGCCCGATGGCCGCTATATTGCTGCCATTACCGCGGACCAAGCGAGCTTGCGACTCTATGAAGTTGCAACTGGGAACTGGATCGAATTAGCGAAGTTTCACATAGGCTATCCAAGTTGGTCGCGAGACTCCAAGTACATCTATTTTGACGGTAACGACAGCCCGGCGTTCTATCGAGTGCGGGTGAGTGATCGGAAGCTTGATCGGCTTGTTAGCCTGACGAATGTCCGACGTGCGGGAACTTACGAATGGACTGGACTTGCTCCCGACGATTCTCCCTTGCTATTGCGCGACGTGGGAACGGAGGAAATTTACGCGCTCGAGTGGCAAGCCCCGTGAAGATTGTTAGACCCACCGGGGTCGTTTGCGGTGCGAGCGACCTCTTTTGAAACACGCGGCGCATGAGCGCTCGAAATCGTACACTTGCATTGTCCGGGCGTAACCGAAGGTCGCAAAACGTTCCTGCCTTGATGCTCCGCCAATGACTGGGGGGAATGTTCTCGACCTGTCGAGCTTGCCGAGATTGAAAACCGTAATCCATGCACAACCAAGCTGAAGACCGGCCGCTGCTGATCTTCGACGGAGACTGCAGCTTCTGCCGCGCATGGGTTGTGTACTTGAAAGGCCTGACGGGCGGACGGTTTCGTTACGCTCCCTTTCAGGAGGTGGGGGAGCAGTTTCCACAGTTGTCACGCAGGGAGTTTGCGTCTGCCGTCAAACTGATCCTGCCCGATGGCAGTGTGCGTAGCGGGGCGCACGCGGTGCTCACCGCCCTGGCTTCGGTTCCCGGTAAGCGTTGGCCGCTCTGGCTGTACCAGCACATTCCCGGAGCTGGCATGGTCAGCGAAGCCGTGTATGGTGTAATCTCCCGCCATCGGTCGTTTGCCTTCCAGGCCACTCGCCTGCTGTGGGGGATTCCGGTCCGGCCGGAAACCTACAACCTCACGACCTGGCTGTTCTTGCGCCTGCTGGGCGCGATCTACTTCGCGGCGTTTGCATCGTTTGGCGTCCAGGCCGCTGGCTTAGTCGGTTCGCATGGCATTTTGCCAGTGACCGACTTTCTCCGCGACGTGCATGAATACCTAGGCGTGTCCGCCTACTGGAAAGTCCCGACATTGCTCTGGCTCAACAGCAGTGACGTTTTCTTGCGGGTGATTTGGATGGCGGGCGTTTGCCTGTCACTTCTTCTTTGGTTTGGGACCAATGCCAGGGTGGTCCGGCTCGGACTGTTTGTTCTCTACCTGTCGCTGGGCACGGCGGGTCAAGTCTTCATGTTCTACCAGTGGGACGCTCTGCTGCTTGAGACGGGATTTCTGGCAGTGTTCTTGGGATCGGAAGTCGTCATCGTGCGGCTCTTCCGCTGGCTGCTGTGCCGGCTGATGTTTCTCTCGGGAACGGTCAAGCTGCTGAGCGGGGATCCCACCTGGCGCAATTTCACCGCCCTACCCGTCCACTACCAAACCCAGCCCTTGCCGACACCGCTGGCCTGGTATTTCTATCAACTCCCGCCGTGGTTTCAGCGCGTATCGGTGGGGTTCCTGTTCTTTGTGGAGCTAGTGGTTCCGCTGCTGGTACTGGCGCCGCGGCGGATTCGCTTGTTCGCGGTATTGGCCATCATGCTGCTCCAGGTGCTGATTCTGCTTACCGGAAACTATGCGTTTTTTAACTTCCTGACGATTGCGCTGTGCTTGTTCGCATTGGACGACGCGGCGCTAAGCAGCATCCTGGGGCGGTTGTCTACCTCATGGCACGCAAAACAGCGGTCGATTGCCTGGCAGGCGGTCTGCGCGTCGGTGGCTTCCTTCGTGCTGATCACGAGCGGGTTCGAGATGGCGGGCGAACTTTCTGGGCGGCACTGGGCGCCGGCGGACGCGGTCGTCCGTGCGATTGCGCCCTTCGGAATCGTCAACACCTACGGGCTGTTCGCCGTGATGACGACGTCGCGGCCTGAGATCATCATCGAAGGGTCGGAGGATGGAGCGAGTTGGCAAGCCTACGAATTTAAGTACAAACCCGGAACCCTGACGCGCCGCCCGTCCTGGGTTGCGCCGCACCAGCCACGTCTGGACTGGCAGATGTGGTTCGCGGCACTGGGAAACTACCGAACCGATCCATGGATACTGCACTTCCTCGAGCGCTTGCTCGAGGGTTCACCGCCGGTGCTCGGACTGCTTGGCCGCAATCCATTTCCGGATGGGCCGCCGCGCTACGTAAGAGCGCGGGTTTATGACTACCGCTTCACCACGCCGGAGGAGCGCAAAGCCACCGGAGAGTGGTGGCATCGGGAGTGGAAAGGCACCTACGCGCCCGAGGTGTCGCTCCGCTGACAACCGAGGCGCTAGCTGGCGCCCGGGACGAAGGAGCGTAGAGACGAGGCAAGTCAGGGTCAAGTGTCGCGAGCCCACGCTGCACCGGGTACCGCCACAAAGCCAGCGAGGATCGTGCCCTTCGTAGTGACGAGAAGAAACGAACGTTGCAAGACGACCGCCAGAGCAGATCCAGCTTGCATGCACAATTGCTGTTGCATTGACGCGCTCGGATAGAGAGTTCAGAATTCAGGGGATCAACCTGAGAGAGGAGGAACCTGCATGTCAGAAGCAAACAAGTCACTGGTGCGTCGCTGGATCGAGGAGGTAATCAACAAAGGCAATCTCCACGCCGTGGATGAGATCGTCGCAAACGACTACGTGTATCAAGAGCCTACTGTGGGAGAACGGCGAGGCAAGGCGGCTGCGCGAGAATTGGTTACGATGTACCGCACTGCGTTCCCCGACATAAAACTCACCATTGAGGAGCAGATCGCCGAGGGAGATAAGGTCGTGACACGGACGAGCGGAAGCGGAACACATCGCGGTGAACTGTTTGGCACCGCCCCGACCGGAAAGCGTGTTACCTCGGTCCCGGGCATTCTTATAACCCGAATCACCAATGGCAAGATGGTGGAGGACAATTTGGTCTACGATACCTTGGGCATGCTGCGGCAGTTGGGCGTGGTGCCCGCTGTCGCCGCCAAGGCGGCGTAGACACTGCTAGCTTGACTGATGGGACTGGCTGCTTGTGCCGGTCCTTCTAGTCGGGGTCGATGACGCCATACGGCTTCCACTCGGAACGTGGACGGATCTCGCGCGGGGGGCTTCGCTGGCGTCAGGTTCGATGACCAATCCCTCATTTGCGCTCCTGCAAACAGCCGTTGGCGCAACCGATTGATACATCCGCAGTAAGCGAACCTGCTCCGAGGTTTGTATCCATCGGCGGCCAGGTCCTCCAACCGAAACCGTTGATCCCGCCCAAAACCGGGTTGGGTTTCGGGAGAAATCAGTCCCAGTGGCAAGTCTGAAGGTTGCAATCATCGAGACATTCCACGGAGGCAAATCCATGCCCTACTCCTACCTGGTTCTCGGTTCCGGACGGCAAACCACCGCCTCTGCTTATGACCTCGGGATGTTTGGGGATGCCTGCAGGATCACACTGGCCGACGCCGATCTCGCCCGCGCCCAGTCGGCTGCCGATTGCGTCAACCGATTGCTCGGCCGCCCGGTAGCCCAAGCGCTCGCCCTCGATGTCCGCGACGAGCCCGCCGTCCGTCGGGCACTTTCCGGTTATGATGTTGCGCTAAGCGGCGTTCCCTATTTCTTCAACCTGGCGCTGACCAAAATCGCCATCTCCGCCGGCGTGTCGTTTTGCGACCTGGGAGGCAACACCGATATTGTCCGCCAGCAGCATGCCCTCGACGCCGATGCCAAACGTGCCGGTGTGCGCATTGTTCCGGATTGCGGGATGGGCCCGGGCATGGGAAATACTCTTGCCGTCTACGCCATGAGTCTGCTCGATCAACCTGAACACGTATACCTGTTCGACGGCGGCATCCCACGCGACCCCCAGCCGCCGTGGAACTACCTGCTCTCTTTCAACATCGAGGGGCTGACGAACGAGTACTACGGTGGCATCACTTTGTTGCGCGGCGGCCAGCTGGTCCACGTGCCCTGCTTTACGGAATTGGAACTGCTTGACGTCCCCCCGATTGGAATGCTTGAAGCCTTCATCGTTGCTGGAGGAGTTTCGACTGCTCCCTGGACTTTCCACGGCAAGCTGAAAACCTACCAGCTGAAGATCCTCCGCTATCCGGGGACTTTTGCACAGCTCAAAGCTTTCAGCGATCTCGGCCTCTATGAACTCGAACCGATAAACGTGGATGGCAAACCTGTGATCCCCCGTCACCTCTTCCATGCCCTTTACGAGCCGAAGGTGTCGGCTGCGGTGGTCAACGATATTTGCATCATCCGCGCTCACGCCATCGGGATCAAGAATGGGCTCAAGACCAACGCGATCGTCGAAGTCATCGATTACTACGATCGAGCCACCGGGTTTACATCGATGCAGCGCACCACGGGGTGGCACCTTTCGATTGTGGCATCGTTGATGGCACAGGGTCGAACCCCTCTAGGGTCCGTGCCGCTAGAACTCGGGGTCCCCGGAGACGCCTTTGTCCGCGAAGCTCGCCGCCGCGGCTTCGACCTTACCGAGCGCGTCTCGCCAGCAGCATAAAGCCCCAACGACGTGGCAATCCGCCGGCCTTACTTCGGGGTTCCGATGGGAGGAGTCAGGCTCGAATCCAGACGATGCGCTGCATCGAATTCCACTTGGGCGGACTTAGGATCGTTCAATCTGAGAAGTGACATCGCGAGGTTATAGTGAGCGTGGGCAAGATCAGGGTTGAGCCGGATTGCCTCGCGGTAGCTGTCGGCTGCTCCCCGAAAGTCGCCCTTGTTGAATAAAGCGGTCCCCAGGTTAAACCGCAAGGCAGAATCCTCTGGTTGCAAGGCAATCACCGACCGATAGGTCGTGATGGCGTCGTCCAGTCGGTTGGTAGCTAACTGACAGGCTGCCAACCCGGCCATGGCCTGGGGAAAATTCTGCCTCACGGCGAGTGCCTTCCGATAGCTCGTGATCGCTTTCCCACACTCGTTCTCACTTTGATAGGCATGGGCCAGATTGTAGAGGCCGTCGGGATCGTCTGGCTTGAGTGCAAGCCCTTTTTCGTACGCCTGCAGCGCCTCTTTGATCTTCTCTTGTTCGTGATACGCAGCACCTAACGCAAACAGCACGTCAGGTTGGTTCGCGTTCAGGTGGAGGCTCTTGTGAAAGCTGGTTTCGGCCTCACCGTACCGCTTCGCAGCGTAGAAGGAATGGCCCAGGCGGGTCCAGGCGCTCGCATCATTCGGGTAGCTCTTCGCGGCACGTTGATACGCCGCGATGGCTTCGTCAGTGCGCCCAGCTTCCTGCAGGGCGTCTCCATAGTTCTCTAGGATGTCGTGTGCCTCTGGCTTCAGTTCGAGCGCCTTTTCAAGGTAGGGTATGGCCTCCGCTCCTCGTTGAAGTTCTATCAGCGCCGCACCAGCATTGTTCAGCGCATCCACATTTTTGGGGTCCAGGGCAGCCGCCTTTTGGAAGGCGGCGATAGCTTCGTCGCTTCTACCCAGTTTCAGAAGCGCAGCACCCATGCCGTTATAGGCTTCCGGGTAATTGTCGTGAACCGTGATGGCCTGACGGTACGAAACCAGCGAATCTTCATACTTTCCCTCATGAAACAGCGCATGGCCCAAATCGTTGTGGGCGATGGCGTCGTCTGGCGCCAGCTTGATGGCCTTCTGCAAATCGGCCACAGCTTCCTCGTCTTTCCCAGCAGCGTCCAGCGCGAGACCGAGATTGCGAACTGCCTCTTCGTAGTCAGGTTGGATGGCAAGGGCTTTACGAAACTGATCCGCAGCAGCCGAGTAAGCCTTCTTGGCGAGAAGTTCCTCGCCTCGTTTGTTCAACTGGACCGCCTGTGGTGCTGGAGGAATCACCGACTGAGCCGACATGCTTCTGGGGCTTGACGCGCCCCAAAGAAACAAAAGCAAGCCGCAGGAAATCACCGGGTTCAGTTTGTACGTCAAGCCTGACATCCCTTGGGCAGCCCTGTTGTTCTCCAGAAGAAACGGCAAGTTATTCAAGAACGCCTCACGGCTCCAACAAGCTTATATAGACTGCATCGCTTTCCTTACCCACGGCATGATCGAGGCCGGTGGACATGTGTCATCAAGAGCATCCAGCCAAACTAAGGCTTCAGGAGCTCAACCAGGCACTCGGTGTGTCCCTGATTAGGAGAGCAGCGCTAGTTCTTTGATTTATTGACGGGGGACGCCTTGTCGAGCGTCGTGAGGAGCGACTCTGCGCTCGGTGGCGCAGGCGCCGCGCCGCCGATCACGATGTCTTTTGCGGGTATTTCCTTCCCGTAAAGTCGTTTGTTGGCGTCGTTGTCTGGCCGAAGTGTAGAACCTTCCAGGGAGACACCGGCGAAGACTCCGCGGGCACGCGAATAGGTCAGGATCTCCGCCCTCATGGTCACATCGGTGTCGGCCTCCGCCGTGCGTCCAACCGGTCCGGCAGCTGCCGAGGCATCCCCGCCAAGTTTTACCTTGCTGTTCAAGATACTCGTCGCCGACCGAGAGTTCATGAGCAAAAGCACGAAATCGGTGGCTTCTCCTCCCAATTGCAAGCCGAAACTGCCGCCTTCGAGCGCCATCATGGTTGGCGCACCCCACTTTCCCTTGAAATCCGCTCCGCCCCGGCAAGTCATGATACCTCGTCCATAGCTGCCGCCAAATCCAAATGCAAATTTCATGACCGACGGCAGAACCACGACGCAATCTGCCTTGTCCAGCACACTTTGCGGGATGCTGTCCGGAGCGTTTAAGATCTCCTGCATTACCTTGCCCGCGTTTTCGACCCGCTCCTCCTCCTTTTTCTGCGCTGTGGCGGACAGCGTGACCGCGAAGAGCAACCCGGTTACGATCCATCCTTTCTTCATGGACGCCTCCTCTCTAAATCTTATATGAATGTAATCGGAACCCTCGGATGAAACCATCACCGCCCGGCAAAGGCCTGGATCGTACGAGCTACAATCCTAAGTTCAATCCAATTCAGGACGTTCAACAGGTCTGGCGACCGCCTACGGCTGAATCAGAGGAATTTGCGCAGCCAATTGCGTGTCGATCAACATCAATAACCGACGGTCCAGTTGGAAAAACAGGGCGGTCTTCTTCCCCGACAACACTTTTCCGAAAACAGGAATGTATCGAAGACGCAACTGGGCAACTGCTTCGTCCACTTGGAGCGGCTTGCGGATCAGGTCCAGAGCCTGATCGTCCGTCAGCGTAGTGTAGTTTGCGGCGTAGTCTTTGATCGCCCCGTATTTCGTGTCGTTGATCTTGACGAGTTCGGCGGTGTACTGATCGTAGAGCGGCCAGAATTTTTCTGCCTCTTTATCGGTTAACTGCAAGTTTGCGGCAATGATCTGTTTTTTCTGGGACCGAATATCCTTACGCATCAAGTCGATATTCTGGTCCATCGAAGTCTGAATTGAAGGCGAGTCCTGCGGGGAGGAACTTTGGCCGAACAAAAGGCCGGTTAGAGCTATCATCGCCGCCAGAGTCACGCCGAATACTCGATTGATCTTTTTCATGCTGTCTACCTCGCTCTGTGGAATCTCGGATTCGAGTGCACCGCCATTAATGCAACTACAGTCAACGCCCGGAGGAAATCGGTTTCAGTTTCAGCCTTCCTAGGTGTCGTCCAGATTATAGCCGGACATCGCGGTGGTTTTGCGTGACAATGCAGTTCATGACGCCGGAATTGCAGTGCTGCGGGACGGGCCGCAAACCCTGAGACGACTGAGTCTTTTGGTTGCGGTGCAGCCCCATCGTGTAATTACCACGCTGTCACTCAAAAGGACGCCGACAGACCTGCCGACAATGATAGTCCTCCGGTAGCAGATTGACGAATGCTCGCATTCCATGAAACTGTCATGTCTGACAGCGCAATGCCGCGGAAAACTAGGCGGATTTGCCGAAACCAGACCGGTTTGAAAGCGGCGCGAGAATTCCGGCGAACATGAGGAGCGGAGAATCGTGGTGAGCGCGACCCTGGGTGAAAGACCCAGAGCGCCGATTGGCGCATCGGTTTCGGGCCCCTATCCCACCGTTTTCGAGATCAATACCTGGACGTGGCTTGCCGGCCTAAGCCGGAAGTATGGCAGAAAGCTTACCTTATCTACAGTGCCGACAGCCGAATGGGATGCCCTTGCGGCTCACAGGTTCGATTCGGTCTGGCTGATGGGAGTTTGGGAGCGGAGTCCTGCGGGCATTGCGATCACCAATCGCAACCAATCCCTTCTCGAGGATTTCCGCCGTGCGCTTCCAGACCTTCGTCCCGAGGATAACGTAGGCTCGCCGTATTGCGTACGCAATTACCGAGTCGACACGCATCTGGGAGGTCCCCAGGGTCTAGCCGTCGCTCGCGGTGAGCTCTCGACGCGCGGCCTGAACCTGATCCTGGACTTCGTCCCCAACCATGTGGCTCCGGATCATCCATGGGTTGCTGAGCATCCTGAGTATTTCATTCGAGGCAATGCCAACGACCTCAAGAATGAACCTTCCTCTTTCCTCGAGGTACGGGGAACGGTATACGCCTGTGGACGAGATCCGTTCTTTCCCGCCTGGCCGGATGTCCTGCAATTGAATGCCTTCAATCCAGGTCTTCGGCTGACGGCGATGCAGACGATATCGAGCATTGCCCAACAATGCGATGGGATTCGCTGTGACATGGCAATGCTGATGCTGAACCCGATCTTCGAACGCACCTGGGGAGCTCGGGCCGGGTCACAGCCGCCCACGGAATATTGGCTTGACATCATCCCTGCCATCAAGAATAGGTATCCAGATTTCCTGTTTCTTGCCGAAGTGTATTGGGATCTGGAGTGGGAACTCCAGCAGAAGGGTTTCGACTTCTGTTACGACAAGAAGCTCTACGACCGCCTGGTCCATAGTCATGCCAACGACGTCCGGCTTCATCTCAGTGCCGATCTTGCCTACCAAAATAAACTGCTTCGCTTTATTGAGAACCATGACGAGCCCAGGGCCGGGGCAACCTTTTCCGCGGAGCAGCAGAGGGCGGTTGCGCTAACCGCAGCCACCCTGCCAGGAATGAGACTTTTCCATGAAGGGCAGTTTGAGGGATGCAAGGTAAGACTGCCGGTGTTCCTGGGCCGGCGCCCGGATGAGCCAGTGGATGTGGATTTGCGAGCATTCTATGGCAAACTTCTCGAAGCCATCGATCGGCCGGTATTTCGCCAGGGCCGATGGAGCCTATGCCAGCGGACGGGATGGCCAGACAACGGAAGTTTTCAGAATGTGGTGGCCTGGACCTGGCTCAAGGACGAGGAGCGCTATCTGATCGTGGTCAATCTTAGCCCGTGGCCGGCGCAAGCCCGGATTCAGGTGGGCTGGAATGACACAGGCGGTCAAAGGTGGCAGCTAAAGGATGTGATGTCGGGGGCGATTTACGAACGGCATGGGGATGAGATGCTGTCGCCCGGTCTGTATGCAGAACTCGGGGCGTGGGGTTTCCATTTCTTCTCGGCGCACGCGTCTTAGATCCGTCGGGCGATGACGACTATGAGGATCGAGAACGAAGAAACGAGCGGCTTCGCACCCCCAGATCAGGAGTGGCAATCCCCTGAATTCCTGTTTAGAGAGAATCGCCAAGGCTGTCGGTTTCTGCCATCCGACGAGTTCCCCCTTTCACCGTCGGCAGCGAAGATCGATGGCATGAGCAACCTTTGAATCCAACGACTTGGGCACCCGTGAATCGGTCCCAGGAGCGCGGCTCGTAGCAATCGGCTCCGACAGCCGTCCCGATCGGCTCCGACAGCCGTCCCGCTCGGCTCTGACCAAGTTGTACCAGCTGGTGGGCATCGCCTGTCCCCGGATAAGCCCGCGCGGGGGCGAGAATTGTGACAGAGCCAAAGGCTTGGAGCGCATCTACGCCGTAGCCGGTGCCGCTTGAGAGCATGGTCCTCGAGCTCTGGTGTTTAGAACTACGCATCGAGGTTGGATGCACCTTCCTGGCTTCTTCCGCTAGAATGTGTTGCGCACGAAAGGAGCACTATGGCAAAGAAGAAGATTGATCCCCTCAACAAGAAGCAATACGGCGCGGTGTCTGCGATGCTCACCGTCAGCGATATTCCGGCGGCTGTGAGCTTTTACCAAAAAGCCTTGGGTTTCTCTAAACGTGCTGTCATGAACGGCCCTGACGGAAAGCCGATCCACGCTGAACTGACCCTGCGCGGCACAACGCTGATGCTTGGGCCGGAGAACGCGGCGATGGGGAAAAGGAGTGCGAAGAACGCTGGTGCATCTCCAGCCAGTCTGTTTATCTACGTAGAAAACGTGGATAAGGTAGTCGAGAAAGCGACCAAGGTCGGCGCCACCAGCCAAGGGCCGGTGATCGACATGTTCTGGGGCGACCGCTGCGGCACCATCGTGGACCCGGATGGTTATACGTGGATGGTGGGCACGCACAAGGCTGAACCTACGGCTAAAGAGATGAAGGAGAAGATGCTGGAGATGATGCGGCAAGAACCGCCAAGTGAAGCCACCGCGGCCTAGAGGCGTCTTCACTCGAAGAGAGCTGCTTGGGCTGCCGCCTCTTCCGTTTCGTGAAAATTGCTGAGACCGACTCCGATCAGCCGATAACGTTGTTGTAGGTTAAGGCCTACACGTTCTCGCAGCTGGAGGGCGATTTTTGTCAATTCTTCCTGGGAAGATGGCGGTGAGCCTGGCGTCCAGCTGCGGGTGAGAATCTTGAACTCGCTAGTCTTCAGCTTGAGAACGATCGTACGTGCGATGCGCGATTCCGTGCGCGACGCCGACCAAAGCTTTTCCGCCAGCCGGCGGATCATGGGTTCGGTTTCGAACAAGAGGACGTCCTCCTCAAAGGTGTCCTCGACCGAGATCGAGCGTGTAGGCCGGTTGGGAACGACCTCGCTATCATCGATACCGCGGGCAAGTTCATACAGGCGCCCACCGTAGCGCCCAAATTCATCTTCGAGCACGGTTAAGTCCACGCTTCGCAATTCGCCAACGGTGTGGATTCGGAGTTTCGCTAGTTTCTCTTCGTTGATTTTTCCGACTCCTGGCAGGCGCGCAACCGGCAGACCAAGCAAGAACGCGTCTACCTCTTCCGGCTCTAGGACAAACAGTCCATCAGGTTTTCGCCAGTCAGACGCGAGCTTGGCTAAGAACTTGTTGGGCGCCACTCCCGCGGAAGCCGTGAGCCGCAACTCCTGGCGGATTTGCTCCCGAATGGCACGCGCTGCAAGGGTGGCCGTCGCTAAGTCGCGCCGATTCTCGCTGACATCCAGGTAGGCTTCATCGAGCGACAGGGGCTCGATCTGACCCGTATAACGCTTGCAGATCTCCCGTACATCCCGCGAGACTGCCCGATAGCGGATGAAATCAGGAGCGAGAAAGATGGCTGCCGGGCACAGGCGCTCCGCCCGCACAGCCGGCATCGCTGCACGCACACCAAAGGCCCTGGCCTCGTAGGAAGCGGCGCAGACAACCGAACGGTTGCCCCGCCAGGCAACGATCACGGGCTTCCCGCGCAATCGCGGATGGTCGCGCTGCTCAATCGAGGCGTAAAACGCGTCCATGTCTACGTGAATGATTTTCCGCACCTTGACCCTCTAAATACCAACCCCGTCCTGAGCGTCTGGAACCAGCTATCGCAGCAGCGCGTCCGAACCTTAGCTGAAGTACATTCTAGAGGGGATGTGGAAGCCCCATGGGGCCGCCTTGTAGCATGGGCGGAGAGCAAGACTTGGACGATGGTAGAAGCGGTGTGCGAGATTGGTTCCGGCCTGAATGGGCAGCGTCCGCAATGGAAAAGACTGCTGGCTAATTTCAAGGTGCAAACCATGGTGGTTGAGCACCGCGACCGCTTGCTGCCTTTCGGGGCGGAGTAGGTGGAAGCAGCCACCTCGGCCAGGGGCAAAAGCTGGTAGTACAGTTCCGAGTTCAAGGGCGACCTCCTGCCGGATAGGCTCGAGGTAGCGACTTCACCTTGCTTCTACCCGAGAGGAATCGGGCGCAGCACACCTCCCGCTTTGAGTTCCCAGCCGAGTGTGCCACCTGAAGATTGCTGGTGCAACGCCAGCACGCCAATCGTGTCCAGCACTGTTCGAGACACGTCCACGGCATGAAATGGCATGGTTTAAGGAACGGCTTTCATCGGCCTTCCGGCCCGAGTAACATTCCACACCCAGCTTCATCGGTTTGATTCCTGTCGAGCGCCACGACTGGCAGTTGTCGTGACCCGGCCGTTGCCCTTGCTTGCAACCTGTGAGATTTGGGAAACCACACGATCTCGCGTGCCGATACTTCGATTACGTCCCGCACAAGCAAGCTTGCCCGCTCTTTGGGAAGCTTGCCACCGAAGACGTGAGCGATATTGAATAGCGAATGGCTGCCGCAGACTAGGCAGGTGTCGTGTGGGCTGTCGCTGACGACATCGCATTCGGCGCACAAGACAGCATTTTGCAGCGGAACAGCATTGAGAACCCAGGCCCCTTGAGGGGCGCCTTCGATCTCCGAACCCTTCCTCATAGTCACCTCACCTACCGCAAATTGACTCTACGAACTTCCCTTCCAATTTCTTTGCTAACGTGGCTTGCCAGTCTTTCTAGGGCCGCGGCCCTTGTCTGTGATTGGCCGAAGATGCGAACATTCCATCGATTCTTCGCATGATTCGTTCCGCCCACTGCACGGCCGAAGCTACCAGCGAGTCTGTCCGTGGGCTGGGACGACTGTCGAATAGCTCGTCGCTAAGATGACGCGCTACCAGAATCCCCGCGATGATCCCCAACACGCGTTTTCTTCCTTCATCCACTTGATGCGCCGTTCTGGGTGCGATCCTGGGCTTGCAGCGGGTGCCTGATTCTACGCGGTCTACGTCATCGAACAATGGGCGCCTGCGTCTCCGCCCGGGTTCTGACCTCTTGGGGGCTCGACGGGCACCGGGCCAATCGATATATTCGCTTTTTATTCGCCGCAAAGAAGCCTATCACTTTGGCAATGTTTCACGCAATAGCTGAAGCTATCCCACCTTTTGCAGCGCGGCCCAAACTGCGCTCATTCGTGAGGCGGTACGACGGCGTTCGGCGTCTGTTCCAAAACGTGGGACGTTGAACAGTTCCTAAGAGGAGGGCCGCCCTTCAGTGTATATGGCCCGGCAACGATCGATCGCGGAAGGGCTGTGGAAAAAACTCGTGAACCGATCCTGGGCTGGCGGAAATCTACCAACTGTCCCAGCGTTACGATGAGACGACAAGCGATCACGAGGTCCGTCCGGCACCGGGTTCAGCCGCAAACGAATTCTCTCGACAAGCCGCCCGAACGGAGCCTAGACAAGCGGAATCCAACGACAACCGAGGTGAAAGGAGAATCGCAATGCCTTACGTGAAGGTTGGAAAGGAAAACGCAACTAACATCGAGCTGTACTACGAAGATCACGGTTCCGGCGATCCCGTAATTCTTATCCATGGATACCCGCTCAGCGGTGCCTCTTGGGAGAAGCAACTTCCCGTGCTCCTCGCCTCTGGTCGCCGCGTCATCACATATGACCGGAGAGGCTTTGGCAAGTCGAGCCAGCCGACAACCGGGTACAACTACGACACATTCGCCGAAGACCTGCACAAACTGGTGACTCATCTCAAACTGCGCAACTTTGCCCTGGCCGGCTTCTCGATGGGGGGAGGGGAAGTGGCGCGTTACATCGGAAAGTTCGGATCGAAAGGCGTGAGCAAAGTGGTGATTATAAGCGGCGTGCCGCCATTTCTCTTGAAGACGACGGACAATCCGGAAGGCGTGGACGGCAGCATCTTCGAGGGGATCGAGAAGGCGGTGGCAGCGGACCGCTACGCATTCTTTACCGAGTTCTTCAAGAACTTCTACAACACCGATGGGCTACTGGGAAAGCGCGTCAGCGAACAGGCAGTCCAGGCGAGCTGGAACGTCGCCGCCAGCGCTTCGGCTACGGCGAGTCTGCTATGCGTACCAACGTGGCATGAGGATTTCCGCAAGGATGTGGCTCGAATCGATATTCCCGCGCTGGTCATTCACGGAGAAGCGGATCGAATTGTGCCCATTGCCGCAGCCGGACAGCGGACCGCCCAGCTGATTAAGGGGGCCCATTTGGTTGTCGTCAAGGACGGACCGCACGCCGTGGTGTGGACGCACGCCGAGGAAGTGAACTCGGCATTGGTCAATTTCCTTGGGAAAGAGCTGGCCGAGGAAAAAACCCCGGCGCGCCAGGACCAAGCCGTGGCCTAAGAAGGAGTTTCGTTGCTCGTCAATTTCAGGGTGCTTTGTCAGGCGGCATTCCGTGGTTGGGCGTGCCCTGACGCTCTGAGAAACAACCTCGGACGAAAGAACCAAACCGAAACCCTGGAGCGGCCGGGAGCAACTCGCGGATTTGCTGGGTAAAGCTTTCCCTGGTTCAGCGGCGGGCCAATCCGGCGTGGGGGATGGGTCGATTTGTCATCAGCCGCGTGAGAAGTTGAGCGCTTGGTGCAACCGGGAGTCTGGAAACTGGTTGACGTACCGTCACCCGAGGCAGAACTCACCCGGAGCTAAAGCCCGATGCTCTAGATCTGCGCCGCCTAGAATCCGGCGAGGGTAGGACTGCGCGCAGAAAGGCGGAAAACGCCAGATGGATTTCGCAATCGCCATCCCCCAGACCCATCCCGACTTGGCAGGTATAGAACGCTTCTTGCGGCGAGCCGAGGAGTTGCCCTTCGTTGCGGCATGGTCGATTGAACAAGTTATTGGCACGGCTCCGGTGTTGGAATCGGTAACCACGCTGGCGTATGCGGCCGGAATTACGAAACGTTTGCGTCTTGGAATTGCCGTTTTGCTGATCACTCAGCGCAACCCCATCAGCCTGGCAAAGTCTCTGTCTTCCCTCGATGTGCTTTCGAACGGCAGGCTGATGGTTGGTGTCGGACTTGGCGCAAGCACGCGCCACTATCCCGCCTATGGACTGGTGCCGGAGGGTCGGGTGGCCCGCTTCCGCGAAAACCTTGAGATCATGAAACGGCTGTGGACCGAAGACAGGGTCACGCTGAACGGGCGATTCTCCCAGCTCGACAACATTCCGATGGAGCCAAAACCCGTGCAAAAACCCCATCCTCCGATCTGGTTTGGCGGACACGCGGAAGCCGCCTTGCGTCGTGCCGTAGAGTTGGGGCACGGTTACATCGGCGCCGGTTCGACTCCGGTCCAGGAATTTCTGGAAGATATCAAGAACTTGCCGCCGGATTTCCCGAAAGCCAAGCGCCTCTATCTAGCCTTGGGAGATGGTTTGCCGAGATTGCGAGAATGGTTTGGGGCGTTTTATCACAAGCCCGAAATGGCGGATCAGGTGGCGGTCTGGGGATCACCACAGCGCATTGCAGACGAAGTCAGACGTCTCAAGGAGGCTGGCCTCGACTATGTCCTGCTTAATCCCGTGTTCGACGAAGAGAACCAGATGGAGCGCCTCGCGAAAGAAGTGCTGCCTCGGGTGTAAGAACCGTCTTAGGAACTCGCGAGAAGAACGAGGATCAAGGTGCAAGTGCAAAGCTGAACACGTCACTCCCGGCGGAGACTGCCACGTATTGCATTCCATCCACCGCGTAACTCATCGGCGAAGCCCGCACTCCCTGCCCGGCGTTGAAGTGCCAGAGGGCGCGGCCGGTCCCCGCCTCAACCGCCTCAAAAGATCCGGCATCGTCCCCGAAGAAGACTAATCCTCCGGCGGTGGCGAGGGTCCCACCCCAGGATCGGCCCTGGCCCACCTGAGGGTAACGCCAGGCCGGCTTTCCATCTGCCACGGAAAGCGCCAACAGAATCTTCCCCGCGTGCTCATCCGGCGGAAGTTTCGTGCCCGTATTGTAGTAGGTTTTTCCTCGTGTAAACGGTTGCGGGTTTGCGAAAAACAGATTACAGCTTTCGAGAGCCATCACGTAGAAGAGCCCGGTATCGGGATTGTAGGAGGGCGAGAACCAATTCGTCGCACCATTGATGCCGGGACAGAGAAGCGTGCCTTCCGCCGTGGGGATTCGCCCCGAGACGAGGGGGCGACCGGAGGGGTCCACGCCTTTAGCCCAATTCAACTTCTCCACGAAGGGAGTGGCACGCAGGAATTTGCCATTCGTCCGGTCGAGAACATAAAAAAAGCCGTTGCGGTTCGCCTGCACGAGGAGGCGACGCATCGTGCCGTTCTCCTCTACATTCGCCAGCACCGGGGTCTCGTTGGCGTCGTAGTCATAAAGGTCGTGGGGAGTGAACTGGAAGTACCAGCGCAACTCGCCAGTGTCTGGATCGAGGGCCAAGACGCAATCCGTATAAAGGTCGTCGCCCGGGCGCGAGTCCCCCACAAAATCGGGGGCGGGGTTGCTGGTTGCCCAATACAGAGTGTTGAGTTCCGGATCATACGAACCGGGCATCCAGGTTGTGCCGCCTCCATGGAGATACGCATTACCGGGCCAACTGGAGGATCCGAATTCTCCCGGCCCGGGAATGGTCCAGAATCGCCACTTTCGCACTCCCGTCCCCGCATCGTAGGCGGCGAGGAATCCGCGCACTCCGGAGTCACCCCCGGACGTACCCACAATCACCGTCCCTTTCACCACCAGGGGAGCGCTGGTCGCACCGTAGTGCTTGGCTTTGTCGGCGTATTGAACATCCCATCGCAAGCCGCCCGAGCGAGCGTCGAGCGAGAGCAAGTGGGCATCGTCGGTCTCCACGTAAACAGAGTGCTGCCACACGGCCACCCCGCGGTTCTTGTGCGCCGCGGCGTCGTCGAGCAGCCCTGAGCTCGGCGGTCGTTGGTGATGCCAAACCGTCCGTCCGGTTCGCGCATCCAGGGCGAATACGTCATTGGCCGACGTTACGTACATGACGCCGTTGAGCACCACGGGCGTGGCTTCGAGATTCTGCGAGTTGCCGGGGTGAAAAACCCATGCGGCGCGCAGTTGACGGACGTTGGCGACGTTGATCTCTCGCAGAGTACTGTAGCGCTGTCCGGTGTAATCGCCATTATAGGAAGGCCAATTGGCCCCCACCGGGCGCGCCAGCAAATCTTCCGCGCTCAACTCCACCGCGGCAGTGACCGGAGATTGCCCTTGTTGCCCCGCCATCGGTACTCCCAGGAAGATGGCCAGCAAGAGGGGGATTCGTAGTTCAGCCCGCGATCTCATGTCAGCGATTGTCGCCGATGCCTACTTTTACCTCCTGCAGGGCACCTCGGTCGACGCCATTCTCGTCTTCCACGTGAAGCGAGACCCGTGCGGCTTTTCCGGCAGGGACAACTTCGGTTTCAAACGACACCGGCTGGGTGGGACTGACATCGACGAGGCGCATGGTCCCGAGACTGGAACCGTGCTCGCTGTAGAAGTGCACCACCAGGCGCCCGGGAGAGAACACGCCAAAGGAGCCGGAAAGCTTGATTTTGCCGTTGTCGAGACGAAGGCTCTCGAGGCGACGAGTCACCACCCCGGCGTCGGTGACGCCTTGGAATTCGCTGCCAGCTCGGGTAGGAAGCCATTCCGTATCGAGGTCACAAGTCTCCTCCGGAAGCAGTCGGCACAGCGGACTGTTGATCTCAGCCTCAAGGTAGTAAGGGCTTGCGTCTGGATCAGCGCTCAGAGAAGGGATGCCATCGCCCCGCAGCCTGAGTTCTGGGCCGTTGGTCCAGAAAATGACCGAAGCCTTGCCCGGATAGGGCTTGTTCCCTTGGAACGGGAAACGCTCCACCATGGCGTAGCGGCTGCCACCATCGACGACTGCCAGCCAGCCTTCGGTCGAGTCCAGCCACAGCTCGGCAGCCATGTGCACGTAATGCACGGTAAACAGCCCATCGTTCCTCACCGACACCGCAGAGTTCTCCGCCGGTCCGAAGCGCACATGATAGCGGTTGAGGTAGCTGCTGAACGGGTTGGTCGGGGTGAAGGTCCAGAAATCTTGGTTGAAGCCAGTGGCCGAGGATCGGTCGGCGGTATCGTATTGGGAAACCGACTGCATCGACCATTCGACTGGGTGGCCGGTCACGTTCTTCATGGAGGCGTGAAAGCGGATCCGCGGAGAGTCGGCGTCCAAGCGAATCGTTCGCCGAAACTGGATTCCCGTCTGGGGATCGGCCGGCCCCGTAAGTTCGATCTCGCACTGTTTTCCCTCCGAAACCTTTCGAAAGGAGAAAGGCCCATCGTCCAACAAGTCAGAATCACCCGCCCAATGTTGTTCGTCGCTGTTTCCCTCAGGCAGGAGCCAAAGCTTGTCGCCTCCGTAGTTGAACCATTGACCGGGGGTGGGTGGCAAGTACTTGCCGGCCAACTTGGGGTTGACGAAGAGGTAGGGATGCCCCGCGAAACTCACCTGCATGACCCGGCCGCCGTTCTGCGGCACCACAACCAGCTGCACCCATCGATTGGCAAGTTGCTCCGCGTGCCAGCCCTCGTAATCTACGGCCTCGACGTGGCACTCTGCCGTGGCGGGCACATTGGCTTGCCTCGGCCTCGGCGCAGCCCTCAGCCACAACCCACTCGCGCCCAGAAAACAAAGCAAAGCCAATCGTCGCTTCCTATGCGCCACCGCAGAGTGCAATGCCATGCCTACGCCTTTCTCGAAAGCCCCGCCGGTCGAGGGCAGCATACCGCGGTCCTCTGTCTTGCTTCAATGACCGCTTCTACACCACCCTGCCGGAGAAGAACGCAATGAAACCCAATAAAACGAAAGATTTCGATTTGCGTCAAGCGAATTCTGTGGTATACGGAGTGGGCCAGTCCATGGAATGACATCGGCCCGGGAACGAAGTTGAAGATCCTGCTGCCACTACTGCTGCTCTCCTCCCGTCTGCTCGCTCAGGATTGGAAGGTAGACGCCACGTGGCTGCACCGCTATGTGCCAGATCTGAGTGAGACGCGAGCCAATCTGACCTCCGCGACTTGCCACTACAAGCCGATTTTCGGCGACGGTGACACGGAGAAGCGAATCTTGCGGAGCGTGGTCCGTTTTGCGGAAGTCACCGTCGATGCGCACGGTGATTGCCAGAGCACGCTCTACGATCGCGAAGAGGAAATTTATTTCGTCCTGGCAGGCCAAGGGGAGCTTCGCTATGGTCCGCAGACCGATGCCATGCGCTCGAATGATTTCACCTACCTGCCTCCTGGCATGGCGCACTCGATCAGAAACAATACAGAACAGCCGTTGCGGGTCCTGGTCATGGGATTCAAGATCCCACCCACGATCTCCCTCAGCGCGCCCTCGCCTCGTCCCAAGCTTGTGAATCTCGACGAAGTTAAAGAGCAAACCGTCGAAGGGCATCCCACGTCCGTGGTGTACAAGCTCTTGCTCGGTCCGCGCACGGGCAAGCGCGATGCCATCGATGAGGCGTCCGTCGTCACCAGCTTCTTCTGGATGAACTTTGCCCCGGGAGGCACGAATTTCCCCCATCATCATGAAACCGCGGAAGAAATCTATCTCGTGCTCGAAGGACAGGGCGAGATGGTCGCAGGGAGCGGAATGGACGGCATCGCAGGCCGGTATGCGGCCAAGGCAGGAGATGCATACTACTTCCGGCCGAACTGCACGGTGGGGTTCTATAACCAGAACCAGCCGGGAGCCAAGGCATATATTCTGGCGGTGCGATCGCAGATTCCACTTTCCCGGGACGCAGATTAGGAAGGCAGCCGTGGTTCGAGTTTGTGGTCGCAAAGGTTAGTGGGGAGGTCTGTTAGGTTGGGCGGAAACTGCGATTGAGGAGGCGTCTTCATGCGTGTGCAGAATGCCAGCCGGCGATCCTTCATGAAACTGTTGGCGGCGGCCCCGTTGCTCAGCCAGGTGGCAGCCCGCGAGTTGTATGCCCAGGCCGCCACTGCCATGGGCAAGGATCCGCGACAGAATGTTTACACCCGGCTTGGGGTCAACACGGTCATCAATTGCCGGGGCACCTGGACTTATCTGAGCGGATCGCTTGAGTTTCCAGAGGTCCGTCAAGCGCAGATGGAAGCGGCCGATTATTTCGTCAACCTGTTCGAACTACAACGCGCGGCGGGTCGGCGCTTGGCGGAGTTGACCGGCGCCGAGTCCGGCCTTGTCACTTCGGGAGCGGCGGGTGCGATGTCCGCGGCCACCGCCGCCTGCATCGCCGGCAGCGATGACAAATCCATCTGGCAACTCCCGGATACGACCGGCCTGAAGCACGAGGTTGTCATGGTCGGAGGTCGGAGCGCCTTCGACAGCGCCATCCGTTTGGTTGGCGCCAAACTGGTGCTGGTCTATTCCGCGGAAGAACTGGCCGCCGCCCTCAACGAAAACACCGCGATGATCTACACCACAGATCTCGGTGAGAAGTTACAACGAGAATTAGCGGTCGCGAAAGACTCCAAAGTGCCCCTCTTGTTGGACGACGCCGCAGGGATCCCCCCCGCCGATAACGCCAGGCTCTACGCCAAAATGGGCATCGACCTTTACTGCTTCTCCGGCGGGAAGGGACTGTGTGGTCCGCAGTGCAGTGGGTTGCTTCTGGGACGAAAAGACCTCATCGAGTCGGCCCTGATGAATTGCAATCCGCGGGAGGGAGCTGTGTGCCGTCCCATGAAGGTCGGCAAAGAGGAAATCATCGGTTGCGTCACGGCGCTTGAGACCTGGCTGAAGCTGGACGAAAAAAAACTATATGCGCAATGGAATGCCCGCGTCGACCGTATCCGCAAGCTGGTGGAGACGGTTCCCGGCGTAAAGACAGACATCTACATTCCCAACGATGGGAACCGCTATCCAACCCTTCGGGTGTCGTGGGATACCGAGGCCTGGGGCTTTCCCGTCTCCGATTGCGTCAAGGAGCTGCGTGCGGGCAACCCGGTCATCGAGGTGCTCGGGCCGGATAACCCCAGCCTGGTGAAGGCGGTTCGCGAGGGTAACCCAAATCGGAAAGAACGCAAGGAACCCGACCGCATCGAGTTGGTGTCGATGACCATCAAGCCCGGAGAGGAGCTCATTGTGGGACAAAGGTTGCGGGGTGTTCTGCGTGCCGCCCAGAAAAAGTCCGCTGCCTAGGCGAGCGGCGCGACCTCGGGTTGTAAGAACCCAAGGGAGGTTCCCATGCGACTGCTATCCATTGCATTTCTGCTTTCGTCGGCTCTCGCGGCCCATGGGCAAGTGCGAGCGGTCGGCGCCGCGGCTTCCATGCACGCCAACCGCTTCTGCTCGCCGGCTGTGGACGCGGGAGACTACGTCTACATCTCTGGCCAGGGCCCGCTTCGGCCGGATGGCAGTTCGCCCGCAAGCTTTGGGGCGCAGGTCGGTCAGGCCCTCGACAACATCAAGGCGATCGTCGAGGCGGCCGGTTTAACCATGGAGCATGTTGTTTACACCCAGGTCTATCTCGAGGACGTCACCAAGTATGACGAATTGAATGCGGTTTTCGCCGCCTATTTTCCCAAGGCTCCGCCGGCTCGCGCCGTGCTGGGCGTGGCCCGGACTCCGGAACCACCCCTGCAGATTAGCGCTGTCGCGGTGCGCAGTTTGGCCGACCGGCAGATCGTCTCTCTGCCAAACTACCCGCCCGGCCAGTCACCCGGCGTTCTTACCCATGACCGCCTGTTCATATCCGGAATGCTCGGCAGCGGTCCTGTCGCGGGAAAGGTTCCGGAGGATGCGGCAGCGCAAGTCGATCTAGCCCTCGATCGCTTGCAGGCGGTCGTGAAAGCCGCCGGCCTCGAGCTCAGCCATATGGTTTTCGTCAACCCGTATCTGACTTCAGAAATTCCGATGCGGGTTATGAACGAGCGTTACGCACGCCGCTTTGAGTTCGGTAACACCCCGGCCCGCGCCACCATCGAAGTGTCGGGCTTGCCCGGTGGCGCCCACATCGAGTACACGGGTGTGGCCGTGCGAGACCTCCAGCAAAGGAAAGCCGTGCGCCCCAAGAACATGCCGCCCAGCCCGACCGCAAGCCCCTGTGTTTTCGCCGGCGACACTTTGTATTGTTCCGCCAAGGACGGCTTTATTCCAGGGCCGCATGGCGGCATTTATGCCTCGACCACACCCCATCAACTCCGGCAGACCATGCGTAATCAGCTCGATAACCTCGAGGAAGCCGAGATGAATTTCGGCCAGATCGTGGCCACCAACGTCTACCTGGATGATCTGTCTGACCTTGAGGTTTTTGACGAGGTGTACGCTCAGTACTTCGGCGATGTGCTGCCAGCGCGAACAACCATTCAGCAAAGAGCACCCACGGAACGCAAAGCCGACAAAGAAGATCACTACCCTGGGCTGGAGCAGGTATCGCTCATCGCCGTGCGACAAGCGCCCGCCCATTGAAGAATTGAGGTTGCGAGCGAGGACTTGCCATCGAAATCGCGGGGACTACGGGAGAATCAGCGGTCGGCACGTTGTAGCGCCTTAGGTCCGTACCGCAGGCAAGGGATCATCAGCACTCGCCCTGGAGAGTCGGGCTGATCGAGTCGGGGCTCGACAAAGTTCAGGTTCTTGTTTTCTACGCGCAATACGATTGGAGCTCGTATGCACCGGCTTAGGATTGCGGTGGTTCCTTTCCTTCTCTTGTTCCTGGGCACGACCGCTGCCCAGACTTCTGTCGAACAAGACTGGAGCAACTATGCTCGCATCGGCGCCTACGGGCTTGCACCCAACCGTGCGGAGAAAATTGTGGCCGACGCCCAGGAAGACGGCGTGTTCGGGATCGAAGTGGACAACGATATTCCTGGTCGCTACGAAAGTTTTCTTCATCCGGAAGAAAAGCTTGCCGCGATCCGGCAGGTTGCCGAGGAAGCCCATCGCGTGGGCAACCACGCATTTGTGTACATCGCTGGCACGGAGTGCATTACGGCGAACGCCGCCGAGACCCCACATACCCTAGCCAAGGATCATCCCGACTGGCTGCAGCGGAAGATCTCGGGAGAGCCGGCGATTTTCGGTGGGGGCACGGCCTTCTGGATCAAGAAGGGCGACGAAGACGTTTGGGTAAGCCCGTATGCACCCGAATGGCGCCGGACCTACATGGAACGGGTGCGGCAGATCGCGGGCACGGGGATTGATGGAATCTATGTCGACATTCCCTATTGGATGACGCACTTTGAAGGCTGGGAAGACACCTGGGCGAGCTTCGATAACTACACGGTTGCGGCGTTCAAGCAACAAACAGGGCTGGATGCCAAACACGATCTGCGACTGGGAGACTTCTCCGACGCCAACTTTCGAAAGTGGGTTGAGTTTAGAATTCAGACCTTCACCGACTTTTTGCACGAGATTGATCAGAACGCCAAATCCGTCAATCCTGCCATCAAGACCATTCCCGAAATTTATCCGGGCATTGAGGAAGAATCCGTGCGCGTGGGCGCGGATGTTTATAGCCTGTATCCGGTGGTCGATGTCATCGCGCACGAATATGAATTCGGCGGCGGTAATCATATGGCGTCTTCGCGCACGCCCTTCGCCTGGTTCGCCTACCAGGTCGGCATGCATTCCTTCCGCGCCTTTGCCCAGGGCAAGGCAACCTGGATTCTGAACTACTCCTGGGATGGAGACCAAAACGTGGACCGGCGGGAAGCCATGATGAATCTAGCCATGTCGGAAGTGATGGCGGGAGCAAATTTCTGGGATGCGCCAGGGCATTCGATGGCTGGGTCCAACGATCGTGCCACACGCAGGAAAATCTTTTCCTGGATCAAGCAGAACGAGAAAACCTTCTACCTCCCGCGCCTGCCGATTGACCCGGTGGGAGTGTACTTTTCCCCCCAAACCCGCAACTTTTATGCCCAGGAGTTCATTCGCTCCTACCGCGGGATTCTCATTCTGTTGATGCAGTCCCACCGAGAATTCCAGATCGTCACCCCCCGCACCCTCGAGGAATTTCACGGCAGAACTCTCGTTCTCCCGGATGTGCGTGTCGTGAGCGAGCACGAACGAAGCTGGCTCGAACAATACCTGCGGCGGGATACGAGGTTGATCCTTACCGGCGAAAGCCCTCTGCCATTCAACCCGCAGGCCAACCTGGTGCGCTTCCCCACCTGTCCCGGGAAGGCTTACAGCACCTCGCTCGAGACGGATTTCGAACACACCACTCCGCGGATCGAGCAGCCGTTCCTCGACAGCCTGAGCCCAAACCAAGGCCTTGCGATTTCGGCGTCGCCGTCGGTTGCCACCTCCGTAGCTCAGGTCGAAGGCGTCGACCAGGTGTTCCTTGCAAACTTCGCCGGCCTGGTGGGCGGCAGGAACCCGGTGCAGTCTGTGCAGACAGATATCAAAATCAGTCTGCCGACCAATTCCGGCGGTTCCGGCTATTTCTTGCCTTTCCTTGGGGAGGTACAGAAATTGGAAGGTACCCCCCAAGATGGCAGAATTACTTTCACTCTGCCCCCCGTCGCCAAGGGAGGGGTTTTCTGGTATCGGCCATGAGCAAGAGATTTCGCTTGACAAAGTTTCGCGAAATGGCAAAAGATTGCATTCGTAATAAATCGTAACAATTCGGAAACAAGAGGAATCGTGGGCGGAATGCAACTGCGCCGGCAGGTGTAGGAGGAGGGCCGCATGAGGGTGAGTCGGCAGATTTCTTCTTCGATCGCGATGGGTTTGCTGTGGTTCGGTTTAGCGACCTTCGCCGTCGCCCAAGGCAGCTACCGGGCGCAATTGCGGGGTGTGGTTACGGACGCGAGCGGAGCGGTTGTCGTGCACGCGAGAGTGACCATCACCGACGTGGGCACGAACATCTCCAGCTCCGTGAACAGCGACGAGAAAGGCGAGTACTATTTCACTGGCCTGCGCCCATCCACGTATACGGTGAAAGCCGAGGCCCCGGGCTTTCGTCCGGCGGAGCGCACCAATGTGGTTCTAGCGGTTGACCAACAGTCATCCCTGAATTTCACTCTAGCGACGGCAGGCGTATCCACCACGGTCCAAGTTACGACCACCGCGCCCTTGCTTGATACCGAAAGCGCGACGCTCGGCACCGACATCACCGGCCAGTATGTGAAGGAACTGCCTCTGCTGAACCGCGACTTCTTCGGCCTGACCTTTCTGGCCGGAGGTGTGACCGAGACCGCGGGATCGGGAATCCAGGACAACTATCCAACCGGAACCAACTTCGTCTCCAATGGACAGCGCAATGCAACCGCCGAGATTCGTATCGATGGTGCCCTGATCACCGCGCCGGAACAGGGCGAGGGAGGAAACACCAACGTCTACTACGAGCCGCTGATTGAGGGCGTGCAGGAATTCAAGGTTCAGAACAGCCTGTTCTCGGCGGAGTTCGGCAACAACGGCGGCACCGTGGTCAACATGGTGCTGAAGAGCGGGACCAACTCATTCCACGGCAGCGGCTGGTATTTTCTGCAGCGCCCGCAGATGGATGCGCGCGATTTCTTCAACCCCGAACCAAATCCCAAGCCCGATAGCCGGCGCGACCAAGGGGGGTTCTCTCTCGGCGGGCCGATCGTGAAGAACCGGACGTTTTTCTTCGTGGACTTTGAAAAGGTCGCCACTTCCCTGGGGTTCAACAACGTCGCCACCGTGCCGACCATGGCGGAGCGAGCGCTCAACCCCGATTTCTCGGGGACGGCGACCCTTATTTACGACCCCACGAAGCCTATGATCGGTTGTCCGGCAAATTGCCAGCGGCCGCCGGTCCCCAATAACATCATCCCTGCCGGCGAAGTCAACCCCATCGGGCGGGCGATTCTCAACCTCTACCCGCAACCCAATTTAACGGGAGAGTTTAATAACTTCCTATTCAGCGGTGTGGCCGAGGCGCCCGACTACCAATTCGATATCAAAGTGGATCATCAGATCAACGACAGCCATCGCATAAGCGCCCGCTACAGCCGATCGTACTCGAATTACTACACTCCCGAGATTCTGGGAGACGCCTTCGACAACAACGGAACGGGAGACGGGATCGCAAACACTCCCACCACCGCACAAAACGGGTCGCTTGAGCACACCTGGACGATTAACCCGCGACTGATCTGGACCAACCACTTCTCCGTCGACCGTGTGTACTCCCTCGAGACATCCAACATTCCGACGATTGCCAGTTTCAATGCGAAACAGGCGGCGGCCGGCCTTCCCCAATTACCGCCGGTGTTCGAGGAAGCCAATGGAATCGACCGAATGCCCCAGTTCTACATGTCGGGAGCGGCCCTTGCTTCGTACGCATCGACGACCGCCGATCTGTTTGATCAGTGCTGCATCAACACCACTTTTGCGCACACGTTGTACAGTTACTCGTCGCAGTTGGTGGTTTCAAGAGGCCCGCACTTGATCAAGTTCGGCGGGGAGCAGAGACTTTTCTTCAACAACTTCTTCCAGCCCACCGGACCCACCGGCACCTTCAACTTTACCGACTATGTGACGTCGCCCACTCCCAACAGCGAAACGGCTGCCAACGGTACTACGATCACAGGCAATCCTTTTGCCAGCTTACTTTTTGGATACGCCGACAACGTCAACCCTACTCCTGCACCGACGGGGCTGATCGTGCTTCCCTCGGTGGCCAACAAGTCCAAAGAGACGGGCTTCTATGTGCAGGACGATTGGAAAGTGAACAGCAAACTTACTTTAAACCTCGGCTTGCGCTACGAGTGGAGCACCCCGTACAACGAGCGGAACAACCATATCCAATTCAGCGATTTCACCGGCCAAAGCGGCTTTACTCTGAATCAAACTGCTGCCCAAGCGGCGCTCGCAGGGATCGGGGTGAGTTTTCCGTCCTCAGAGGCGTTACTCGGCACGACCTTGTTCCCCACTCCCTCCATGAGAAACGTGCCGGTGTACCGCAACGACATTGGGCCGAGGCTAGGCTTTGCTTACGGGCTCGATGCAAAGACGGTCGTGCGCGGCGGAGCCGGCATCTATTTCGGGATGAGCCCGGCCACCAACTTCCAATATCCTGGAACCGCTTTCAGCAAGACCGCAACCATGTTCTTTACCCAAAATAATTTTGTCAGCCAATACGCCAGCCTGGACAATCCCTTTCCCGCCGGCTTTACTGGTCCGCAGGGCACACAATACGGTGCCTTCGCCAATTGGGGGTACACCAACGCGAATGACTTAGGCACGACGGCGGCCCGAGACGCCGACATTTATCAGTGGAACCTTGGCCTGCAGCGGGAGTTGCCCAGCCAAATCGTCCTTGGCATCGACTACGTTGCCAACCGCAGTACCCATCTACCCTGGTCGGGCACGAACAACCGGGATTTTATGTCGTCGACGTTGCTGGCAAAGGTTTCCGCAGCAGAGCATCATTATTACGACATCACGCAAGGAAACGGCGTTGGCCAGTGCGATAGCAACAGTTGCGTCAGCAGCTTGCTTTCGAACACGGTGAACAATCCGTTCTACCCCTTATTCAGCGTCCCTTGTACCCCCCAACCCCCCGCTCCCTGCTTCAACCAGCCAGATTCGCTCTACAGCACCCCGCAACTCCCCTTGGGATATCTTCTCGATTCCTACCCCCAATTCGCCGGAGACTTCGAAGGTTTGATGATCGAAGAAGCCAGTTCCTGGTATAACGCGATGCAGATCCGCTTCCAGAAGCGCACGACGCACCACATCAGTTTCGAGGGTAGCTATACGGTGGCAAAGTCGACCGACGACTCCTCGGCGGGCAGGAACAATTGGGTGGGCTCGCTGGGGAACGGCCTCCCGCAGCAACTCGACCGTCTCTATTTGGAGCATGCCATCAGCGCCAACGATACGCCGCAGCGGCTGGCGGCGGCTGTCGTCGTCGACCTGCCCATCGGTCGCAACGAACTCATTGGCGGAGACATGAACCGCGTGCTCGACGCTTTCGTCGGAGGCTGGTCGATCAACGCCCTGGTCACACAGCAGTCGGGGCAACCCATCGCGATCGCTGATTCCTTCGGGCGGCTCGCCAATGGCAGCCAGCGTCCGAATGTTGTCTGCTCGCAACTCAAGTCCGGTTACAGCATGAAACAGGTAGCCTTAACCTGGCAATCTCAGACGCCGCTTTCATACTTCAACGGCAACTGCTTTGCCGATCCGGGCGACCAAATCCCCGGCAACGCGCCACGCTACTTTCCCGGGTTGCGCGTCGACGGTATCCACAACATCGATACGAATCTTTCGAAATCCTTTGTGCCCAAAGAGGGCACCCGGCTGGAGCTCCGAGCTGAGATATTTAACCTCTTCAATCATCCGCGCTTCGCAATGCCGAACAACGAATTTTTGGAGGAGGGCTTCGGATCGATCACCTCGGATGCAGCGGGATACCTCCCCCGGTATTTCCAATTTGGATTGCGATTCGAGTTCTGACCAAGGGAGTGTCTAGCCCCGAGGCAAGCTGCTGCCTGCCCAAGGGGACTGCCCCGCTCGTGTCGTCTGGTCCTGTGCCATCGGCCGAGGCTAAAGGCCTGAGCCCGACCCGGGAGGAATCAGCTTAGGATACGTGAGAAGATGGGGAACGATCTGCGCCGGGGCACAGAAGCCGGTGGAACAGAGATTCCGGCCTGGAAAGGAAGCTTAGCTATTCCACGTGGATCCTGGCACGGTTTCCCTTTGCTCGGAAAAGAGAGGAGGAAGACGCCCGTTGCGAAAAATCACGCCCCACCTATGGTTTGACAAAGAAGCTAGAGAGGCGGCCGAATTCTATACATCCGTTTTCAAAGATGCAGAGATCAAGAACACAGCCACCCTTCACAACACTCCGTCCGGTACTGTCGAACTTGTGACCATTGAGCTTCCAGGGCTGGAATTCACGTTGCTAAGCGCAGGTCCGCTCTTCAAGTTCACCCCGGCGATATCGTTTCTTGTCGCCTGCAACACAAAAGAGGAAGTCGATCGATTGTGGAGCGAACTCTCAAAAAGGGGTTCAGTATTGATCGCGCTCGGCGAATATCCCTTCAGCGAGAGATATGGATGGACCGAGGACCGCTACGGGCTTTCCTGGCAGGTGATGTTTGTGGGGGAGCGTGAAACCCAACAGAGAATTACGCCAACCCTAATGTTTGTTGGCGATCAATGCGGAAAAGCCAGTGAGGCAATCAATTTTTACACTTCGATTTTCCCCCATGCCGGCGTTCGCCATCTCCTGCGCTATGGCAAAAACGAAGCGCCCGACCAAGAGGGGACCATCAAGCATGCCGCCTTTGCGCTTGCCGGCGAGAGCTTTGCGGTCATGGACAGTGCACGAGCCCATAACTTCACCTTCAACGAAGCCATTTCCTTCATTGTGCACTGCGCGACGCAGGAAGAAATCGACTACTACTGGGCGAAGCTATCGGCGGACCGCAACGCGGAACAGTGTGGCTGGTTGAAAGACCGCTACGGGCTCTCCTGGCAGATCGTTCCCACGGTTATCGAAGAGATGCTGCGCGACCAAGATGCGGGGAGAGTGGCGCGCGTGACCGAAGCCTTTCTCAAAATGAAGAAGTTTGATATTGCCAAATTGAAGGAAGCGTACGGTCAAGACCAGCCGGCTGCCTAGGTGCCGCTCGCGGGGACCTCCGCAGTGGAAAAGACCACAGATCGAGCCAGGTTAGTTATCCAGAGTTTTTTTAGGTATCGCCTTTTTTCTGATCACATCTGCAGCCTTGTATTTGACTCGCGTTTGCGCATTCCGCAACAGCTTTCCGACCAAAGGAGAGCTCAAATCTAAACGCACCCGCAAGCTGTCTTCGCAGCTCTGATCGGAGGGGTCAGGACGATAATCTTCCATCCGCTCATACCTCTCCGCCTCTTCTTCAATAAAGGCACCGGCATGAGCGGAACAACAGAAGAAGACCTCATCTTGACCGCCGATCCGCAAATGGATCATCTTGGTGACGGGGTTGTCGCACGCCGCTGCATCGAGGGCGTCACCCAAATATTCACAGTAGGGTTTGGAATCCGGCATGACGAGAAGGCGAGAGATTTGCTCCCAGGTCATTATGCTGGAGCATGAACGCACAGAGTAGGTTACGCCTGTACACCGGCGGCGGGTTGTGCGGGGGTAAGACGTGGCGGGAAGTCGCTCATCACGAATGCTGGAATGCGAACTCCTTGGAGTCGAGGCCCAAAAGCGCTTCTTAGGTTGACACCCTTGATGAAGAGGTCCGTCGCTAAGGGAGCGGCGAATTTCTGGATCCCGGACGAGTCTATCTAGAAACCAAAACCTGGCACTTCTCCATCATTTCACTCGCTCATATTTCTCCTGGATCTCGGGATCGAGAGACGTCCCTTCGCAGAACTGTTTGTATCGTTCCGGATCACCGAGGATCGCGCGGAGCTCCGGACCTACGGGAAGACCGTAGAGCACGTGACGGGTAAACTCGTTGACAAGATTGATCGGCGGAAAACTGGGTGCGGGTGATGCTTTTCCCTGCTTGTTTGCGGTTGCCATGGGTTCAGTATCGGGAAAGGTACAGGCGAAGGCTAGTTACCGATGTAATAAAGAAGAAAAGGAACCGGTCCTCGAGAAAGCAACTCCCCAAAATCTGTAGAGTTCATGAAGGAGAGCTGTGGCCGGTGCATTGCAACACGCCAAGATACCGGTTCCATGGACCAACGGACTTTCGGTACTGGTGGGCCATAACCCTTGAGAGTTGGTGCAGATGAGTCAAGTCATGCACCGCCCAAGTCGCCAGTAGCTCTGACAGGGTAACGAGTCCAAGCGCAGGATGTTGTCCACGCCGCGCCAGGTCCTCTTGCCGCAAATTCAATGCCCGCAGTTCGCTTAGGTTTTCTGACCGCAAACCAGCAAATTCATCCAATAACTGCCCGAGCGACTTACCCTGGACCTCTCGTACGTGTCCCCAACGATCAAAGGACTCAAACGTTCGCGTCTCGCCGAATTCGAAAACGATCCTCAGCCGTGGCATCCAGTCTGTGCGGTCGCAGTGAATGAGGTGTCCGACAATATCGAACGCGCTCCAGGTGTTTTCCCCTTCATTTTGGAAGGTCCACGCTTCCGGCAGATCACGCAAGAGCGCATTGAGAACGGCAGGAGTGCGAGTGAGAAGCGATATGGTCTGCGGCAAGTTATGTTCCATCGTGCTCTCCCATTGGTCGATGGCGATTTCCCAGAGGCTGCGATTGTATCTGTTCTCTGTCGCTTGTGTCAGCGGCGCGAAGGCGGGCGATGGCCAATTCGCTTCATCACTCGCATCTCGATACTCCCAGACTACGGGTCCAGGGGATCTTGAAGATCAGCGTGAAGAGAGATTAGGTTGGGATGGGCGGCAAGATCGAACGGTGAAAGACGATCGAGCAGATCGACCGGTTGGTATCCGAGCTCTCTCGCGCACCGGTCGGCAAATTCGCGCGACTGTATGTATTGGCTTCCATCTTCTGAAGACGTTATGACCATTGCCTTTTCGAAGGGCGCACCCATTCGGAAAAGCAGCCGGGTTGCATTGCGCAAATTTGTCGTCGTGTGTCGAGCGTAGGGGTCGACGACCACCGCTGCTTCAGGAATGTGATATTGCGCAATCAATGCACGCTTCATCTCCACCGCTTCCGAATATGGTGTCCGATTGGGATGCACGTGCCCTCCAGACACGATAATGAACGGCGCAAGACCTTCTCGCCAGCGCCGCGAGGCCATGCGAATACGGAAGCTGCCCATGGGAGAAACACCGCTCTCGCCTTCCGAGAGGCCGATTCCCGGGACAAGGATGGCAGTGTAGCGCTGGGCCTTCCAATCTGTGGTGCGCGCTCTTGCGAAGGCCGCCGCGTTTTCTCCCTCCTCCAGCGGTTCGTATCGGCCAGCTTCGGTGCGCTGCTGAATGACGAGCAAGTCAAATCCCAAGTGCGCCCATGCGGAGAAGAAAACATCGGTGGAAGCGCCGTCGATCTCCGCCCCCAGAGCTGACTCGAGGTCGTGCCGTAGACTGTCGCTCCCCGCTTCGTAGAGCGGGCCATCGATTTTTGCCGAGGGCAGATTCTCTCCCAGGGCGTATACCCGATAAAGACGGTTCACGCCTTGAGCGGTTTCGGACCAGCTGGCGCGCATGAAGGCTGAGTCTTCCGATCCCGCATATTTTTGGAATCTTCCCGAGGCCCTCATTTCATCGTGGACGAGTTTGCTCAGGGGACCTCCCACCCTGGCGAGTGTGGCGAGTTCGTCCCCGACCTTTTCAATCTCCATCGGGTTCAGCACCATTTGGTCAACCGGGCAAGCTTTCGTCTCCTTGCACGCAGCGTAAACCGCTTCGCGGCTCTTCGTCAGCCGCCCCCCCAGGTCCTGCAGCACGCGGTTGTGCGCAATCGCCTCCCGCGCGCGAGGGTCGACGCTGAGAAGCGTGAGAAGATAGGCATTTCGATCTTGTACAGGGTCGTCGCTCTGTTCGAAGCGGTAGGTGGGAGACTGGGCCCAGCCGACCGGGCTGGTGCCAATGAAACAGACCAGAAAGCAGGCGATCGTCTTCGACGGCATAGTTCGCGCCATGTACCATTATTATTAGAAAAAATGATCATGGACGGCTTCAATTTTACGAGATGGCTCACGGACCGGTGGACAGCTCTCTAGCTTCAGGGACACACCAGAACCCGAGGCAGTTGCCGATACGCTCTTCGGACGGCAATCAGGGTCCGTCGCCGCCTAGAGACGAAGCGACGCAACCATTCCGACGACGAACGGTTCTGCCGGGCCTCCCGCTCCGTCGCTTAGAAGTTGAATCGCGCCGAGAACTGCAACGCCCGGGGAAGCCCGTTCGGACTAACTTCCTGAAACGTGCCAAAATTGCCCGGGCCCGAATTGGGCACCAGATAGCAGGTCTGGTTGAAACTTTCGCCGTCACCGCAGTTGGTGCCAATAGGATTGTATTGCAGTTGGTTGATTCCGTTGCCGTTTTGCACATACCAGTTGGCGTGGTTAAACAGATTGAAGGCTTGGGCTTGCAACTCCAGTTCCTTGCCTTCACGGATGGCAAAACTCCGCGCCAGCCCAACGTCGATCCTCTCAAGCCATGGGCCGTAAAAAGAATTCAGGCCGATGCCCGGCGTGGGGCCAGCACCATTAATGCCCCCTGCGGTGGCCGCGGTGGTCTGGTTGAAGGCGGTGTCGTTCAGGTTGTCATCGGCGCCATTGCAATTGCTGAAGGACAGCGTCGAACTGGTGCAGGCGGGGCTCAGCAAACTCGCGTACGGACGACCGGAAGAGAATTCCATGACGCTGCTCAGCATCCAACCGGAGAGAATCTTGCGTCCGCTGTCGGAACTGGTCAGGGTTTGTAGTTCGGGCCGA
>DASPVV010000116.1:0-8390 GCA_035622175.1 Terriglobales bacterium
TCCAAGGCAGATCGAAGAGAACGGGATCACCCCGGAGCAGATCGAGTTTCCGGAAAAATCGGTGAGCACGATCATCGCCCACTACACGCGCGAAGCCGGGGTGCGAAATCTCGAGCGCAACATCGGCACCATTTGTCGCAAACAGGCGCGGCGCCTGGCGGAAGGGAAATCGGGGAGGCTCGTGGTCACGCCGGAAGTGATTTTGGAATTTCTGGGAGGAATCAAGATTCGTGCCGAAGGCGAGATCGCGGAGCGCACCAAGCGCGCCGGCGTCGTCGTAGGGTTGGCTTGGACACCCTCTGGCGGGGACATCCTGTTCGTCGAGGCCAACGTGATGAAAGGCAAAGGCGGCTTCACCATGACCGGCCAGATCGGGCAAGTGATGCAAGAGTCCATGCAAGCGGCGCTGACCTGGGTGCGTTCGAATGCCCTGCAGCTCGGGATTTCGGAGAATTTCTTCGCCGAGCATGACATCCATATTCACGTCCCCGCGGGAGCGATTCCGAAGGATGGGCCCTCGGCCGGCGTCACCATGGCAACCGCCCTGGTTTCGTTGCTCACCAATCGTGCTGTGCGGCCCCTGACCGCGATGACGGGGGAGATCACGCTGAGCGGGAATGTATTGCCCATCGGCGGAGTCAAGGAGAAAGTCTTGGCCGCGAAACGAACCGGGGTGCATGATGTGATCCTGCCGGCCGAGAACAAGACGAATGTGGAAGAGGATTTGACCGCGGAACAGCTGGAGAATATTCATATTCATTACGTGAAGACCATCAATGAGGTTCTGGAGATAGCTTTGCCGTCCACTCCGAGCGAGGAGAGACAGGATGCCGAGGAACGGGAAAAGGTCCTGACGGAGCAGGCGGTTGGTTAAAAACCGAGGTGGGATCGAGATGGTAACCGCACCAATACTCCAAAGGAGTGTTGGTATTTTTTTGTTGGCTTGAGCCTGGCCGAGGCGTGATATTCGATGAGGAACTTGTCGGCGAGAACCGGGTTTAAAAGCTTGGACATTGTTTTCAGCTGAGGAGCGGTGTGGTCGAGCCGCAGCGAGGGATCAACTATGAGGACACCCAGAACCCTAGCCGTTGCAGTCGTTGCCATGGGAATCTTGCTTAGCCTCGAAGCCACCAAGGTCAATGCGCAAGGCCCACCCGATCAGCAGGCACCTGCGCAGGATCCCCCCAGCCGGGTAGCGCGTTTGAGTTATTCGCTAGGCTCGGTGTCCTTCCAACCCGGGGGAGAAGGCGATTGGGTGCAAGCGGTCGATAATCGTCCCTTGACCACTGGGGACAATCTTTGGGCGGACAAAGACTCGCGCGCCGAATTGCAAGTCGGCTCAACCTCGCTCCGCATTGACTCCGAGACCAGCATCACCTTTCTCGAATTGGACGACACCACGACGCAAGTACGTCTGTCGCAAGGTTCCCTGGTCTTCCGCGTGCGGCACTTGGATGATGGAGACAACTTCGAAATTGATACACCGAATTCGGCTTTCGTCGTGCAGCGTACGGGGGAATATCGAGTGGACGTGAACAGTACCGGAGACGAGACCGACGTCACGGTGTGGCGTGGTCGCGGAGATGTGACCGGCGGTGGAGCGTCGTATGTCGTGCTCGCCGGACAGCGAGCCCGTTTTAACGGCAGCGACCAGCTGGATCACGAGATCGAACAGGTTCCTGCCAACGATGATTTTGATGAGTTCGCCTTCAATCGCGATCAGCTCGAAGACCAAGCCGAATCCTCCAATTACATCTCGACCGAGATGACCGGTTACGAGGATCTCGATGCCTACGGCCACTGGAATTATGTGGCGGATTATGGTCCGGTTTGGACCCCGATCGGCATCGCGCCGGGATGGGCTCCGTACCGCTTTGGCCACTGGGTCTTTATCGACCCCTGGGGCTGGACTTGGGTTGAAGACGAGCCTTGGGGTTTTGCTCCCTTCCATTACGGCCGCTGGGCCTTTGTAGGGGGTGCCTGGTGCTGGGCGCCGGGGCCGATTGCCGAGCGGCCGGTCTACGCGCCCGCATTCGTAGCCTTTGTCGGGGCGCCCGGGGTCGCGGTAGGACCGGCAGTGGCCTGGTTTCCCTTGGCTCCCCGCGAAGTCTTCGTACCTTGGTATCGAACCAGCCCCGGCTACGTCACCAACATCAACGTCACCAACACTCGCGTCACGGTGACGCAGGTGACGAATGTTTACAACACAACCATCATCAACCGCAACACGACGACGGTGAACCGTATCACCTACGTGAACCAGAGCCTGCCGAATGCCGTGACGGCGGTCTCCCGCGACACCTTTGCCAATGCGCGTCCGGTCAGCGGCAATTTGGTCAAGGTTGACCAGCGGCAGATTGCTCAGGCTGCCGTGGTCCACAATGTCCCGGTGCAGCCGGTCAAGCAGAGCGTGTTGGGAGCAGGTCGTCCCGCAACCGCCAGGCCGCCCGCGGCGGTCGAACACCGGCAGGTTGTAGCCACCAGGACTCCAACCGCACCGCGCCCGTCGCTGGAGGAACGCCAGGCGGCGAGTGTGCGCACGGAACCGCCCGGCAGACCGCAACCGGCGGGCCTACCGGAGAGCTCGTCTCGTCCGCAGCCGTCGCCAGCCGCGCGGCCTCAGGCGCCGGCCCAGCAGGCGGCGGCGCCGGCTTCGCGCTCTGTGCCCCGTCCCCCGGATGGCTCGAACGGGGGCCACCCCTATGTGCGGCCCGCGCCGCCAGTCCAGGAGAATCCGCAACGGCAACAAAGCGAGGCGCAGAAATTCCAGACCTGGCAGCAGCAGCGTCCGCCATCGGCGCCGGCAGCGCCCCCAAAATCCCAGCCTCGGGCTTCGCAACCGGCCCCCCATGAGGAGAAGCCCCACAAGTAGTTGGGCTGAGAAAATAAGGTGCCTACCGGCTCTCCTCCCGGCGCAGAGCCGGCGTTTCCCTGCTGAGCCAGAGGGTGCGCCCAATTTTCTCGCGGTACACTGGAACGTGCGATGCAGGTTCGCGTCCTTTTCTTCGGGATTCTGAAGGATCTGGCGGGGCAGGCGGCGGATTCGCTCAGCTTGCCGGAGCCGGCCACACTGCGCGACGTGCTCGATCACTACGAGGCGCGGATCCCGGGGCTCAGAAGGCTGAGCTCCTCGATCGCCATGTCCATCAACCAGCAATACGCTGCGCCTGAATCGAAATTGCAGCCGGAGGACGAGGTGGCACTGCTCCCGCCGGTGAGCGGGGGGGGCGGGAAGACCGCGCTCGAGGAAAGAGCCGGACATGCGCCTTGCGTCGAAATCCTCCACCAGAAGATCGATACTTCTGCGCTTTTGCAAAGAATCCAATGTCCTGCCGATGGTGCCAGGGTCATCTTCGAAGGCGTAGTACGGGACAACAGTCGCGGCCGCCGTACGTTGTTTCTCGACTACGAGGCTTACGAAGAGATGGCTCTCAAGCAGATGCATGGCTTGGTCGAACAAGCGTTGTCGAGGTTTCCCATCCGAGCGGTTTTGATGGTGCATCGGGTTGGCCGCCTGGAAATTGGCGAGGCCAGCGTGGTGATCGTGGTTGCCTCCCCCCACCGCGCGGCCGCCTTCGATGCCGGGCGCTGGCTCATAGACACGCTGAAGCGGACGGTGCCGATTTGGAAAAAAGAGTACTTTGAGGATGGTGCAGTGTGGGCGGACGGTGAGCCGTTTCCGCCTGAACTGGCCAAGCGCGAAAGCAGCCATGGGTAGAAATCCGCATCTAACCGACCAGGCTTTTCCTTCTTTGCGGCCCGGGTTGGGTTCGTGCAAAGCGTTCTTTCAAAGACAGTGAAACCGCCAGAAGTGGGAACGAAATTCGCGATGAGCGCTAAGAGCAATTCCCATGCTGGGATGAGAACTCTGGCGCGTATCCTGGCGGCGTCCGCTGTGCTATCGAGCGCACAAGTGCCCAAGCCCCCTTGGGCCTCGGGGGTCTCGGCCCCGGCGAACAATACTCCCGCCTCCGCGAACCCGGCACAAGAGCCAGGGTCCACCATCAAAGTCAATGTAAAACTGGTGAACGTGTTCGTCACGGTGACCGACGAGCACGGTGCGCCCATTGCCGGGCTCAGCAAGGACAACTTCGAACTCCAGGAAGACGGCCAGCCTCAAGCAATCGCCGTGTTCGACAAAGAATCCGCGCTCCCTCTTTCGATTGTCATGGACATTGACACCAGTCTGAGCACGCGCAAAGATTTGCCGCTCGAGCTGAATTCCGCCCGCCGTTTCGCCCACGCCATCTTGCGCCCGGTCGATGCCATGTCCGTCTATGAGTTCAGCGAAGTGGTCAGTGAAATGGTGCGGTTCACCTCCGATCTCAAGCTCATCGACCACGCCATTGATCATCCCCGGCTGGGAGCGGCGACTGCGCTTTACGACGCCGTATACTTGGGTTCGCAATCGCTCGAATCGCGCCAAGGTAGAAAGGTTACGGTGGTGATCACCGATGGCGGCGATACGGTGAGCCGAATGGATTACAAAGAGGCGCTGCGCGCGGCCCAGGAAGCCGAAGCCATCGTTTATAGCATTATTGTTGTTCCCATCGAAGCCAGTGCCGGCCGTGACATCGGTGGAGAACACGCCCTGGTTCAACTCTCGGAGGACACGGGCGGGAAGTACTTCTATGCCACCACCGTGCCGCAACTCGATGATGCCTTCCGCAAAATCAGCGATGAGTTACGAACCCAATACCTCCTGGCCTATTACCCATCGCAACGGCTGGCGGACTCCGATTTCCGTCGCATCCAGGTAAAACTCAAAGGCGTGTCTGCGTCCAATTATTCCGCGCGTCACCGCACGGGCTACTACACCACGAAATCCACCTTCTAAGTGCCCGCGGCCCAACCGCGATTTTCTTTTGGCGCGAGCGATTCACCTTTCGAGAATCGAATCCCAAATCTGAATTCTCACGCGCGAGGGGAGAGACCCTAGCGGGAAGGGTCCAAGGTCTTAGCCGCATGCCCGAGGTAACTTAAGAAGCCCCCTTGGCCGCTGCATGGCTCGCTGCTTTGGTCCATAGTACTTTCGTTACGTAACCACCGTGCGACCTGCCCCTTTTTGTCAGTCCTCGTCCGATAGGGTCCCATTATCATTTGCTCAGATATTTGCCCAATTGCTTTAGGGGGATTTCATGAAACCGAACCCAAGTACCCTGACCGGCTTGTTCCTGGCATGTGCCCTGGCATTGGCTATTGTGGGGAGTGCGCCCGTCCATGCCGACAATTTGTATGCCAGCATTCGAGGCACGGTGACCGATCCGTCGGGAGCGGTAATGCCCGATGTCACACTGAGCGCCACCAACGTCGCCACCGGAATTGTGTACACCGCGACCACGAACAAGGAAGGTGTTTTCTCCTTCCTGCAGCTCCCGGTCGGCGATTACACGGTGCAAGGCGAAGCGCAGGGATTCAAGCGATTCGAGAGCACGGGAATTCATCTCGACCTCAATCAAGTCTATGCTCTCAACCTTAAGCTCGAAGTGGGGACGGTGAGCGAGGAACTGGTGGTCGAGTCCAATCCGGTGCAGGTGGAAACGACCGATATGCAACTGGGCACCACGGTCAGTGGAAAACAAATCGTGGATCTCCCGCTGAACGGGCGAAACTGGACGGACCTTCAGGAACTGCAGCCTGGGGTCATTGGCGCTTCCGATCGTTTCGGCATAGGCCTGGGCGGGTATTCCGGCAATGGGAGCGAAAGCCAGCAGAACTCATTCTTAATCAACGGAACGGATTCGAACGATTCTGAACTGAATGTTGCTTTGGTGGTCCCCAGTCCAGACGCGATCGGCGAATTCCGCATGATCACCAACACCTTGAATCCTGAGTACGGCCGCAACTCGGGTACGATCATCAACGCCACCATCAAGAATGGAACCAATCAGTTCCACGGCGATCTCTTTGAGTTCTATCGCGACACCTTCCTCGATGCCAAGAGCTGGTTTGAGCTCGAAGCATCCCCTTTCCATCAGAACCAGTTTGGCGGAACGCTGGGCGGCCCGATCGTCAAGGACCATGCATTTTTCTTCCTTTCCTATCAGGGGCTGCGAGCAGCCCAACCGGAGCAGTTCACCGCGCCGACGGTATTTAGTGCGGCCGAACGTGCGGGAGACTTTTCTGCCGTCGGCTTGCCCAAGTCCGCAAATGCCTCACCTTTTCCCTTGGTGGGAACGGACGGAGTAACCTATCCGGCGGGTACCGCCTACAGCACGATTTTCCCGACGGGTGTTATTCCATCGGTTGATTTGAATCCCCTATCGCTCAAGCTCATGAATCAGTTCGTCCCGCTGCCCAATGGCCCGGGCAACACCTATCTGTTTAATCCCACGATCACCAACTCGGACGACCAGTTTGTCTATCGCCTGGATGAGAAGCTGCGGCAGCAGGATGCCCTCTGGTTTTATGGGTTGTATGAGACCAACCCGGAAAGCACGACGCTGCCCTTCACTGGCACGGATTTGCCCGGCCTGCCGGCAGACCAGCAAGCGCACACTCAGGAGTACACCCTGGCTTGGAATCACGTCCTTTCCCCTACCTCGTTGAATGAAGCTCGCTTGGCCTATTTGCGCTTCAACTTCGATACCGTGAATCCGGTCACTCCCATGAATCCCACGAATTATGGATTTGCCGGCATCACGCCGCAGAATCCGGCGGTGTCTTCTTTGCCGGTGATGGGGATCAGCGGCTTCTTTACCCTCGGTTTCAGTCAGGACGGCCCGCAACCGCGCGTGCAGAATACGTACCAGCTGACGGACAATTTCAGTAAGGTATGGGGCCGGCATAATTTTAAAACCGGATTCAACATGGATCGGATGGAGATTAACAATCCCTTCTATCCCAACATGAACGGAAATTTTAGTTTCGCTGGCGGCGGGGCATTTTCTACCGGCAATCCCGGAGCGGACTTCCTCCTGGGAATTCCTGACAGTTATGAACAAGCCAGCGGTTCGATCGTGCGCGGCCGGGGGCGCGAATACTATTCCTATGCTCAGGACCAATGGCAGGTAAGGAGTCGGCTGACCCTCACCTACGGCTTGGGATGGGACATTGAAACGCCTTGGCAGAATCTATACGCCAACGGTGAGATTATGTCGGCCTTCCGGCCCGGTCAGCAGTCCACCGTATTTCCCAACATGCCGACGGGCTTCGTCTTTCCGGGGGATAACGGAATCAACAAGTATGGTGGGCAAAGCATCCATTACGATACCTTCGCCCCGCGAGCCGGCTTTGCCTGGAGCCCCGGAAACTCCGGCAATTGGAGCATCCGCGGTGGCATCGGCCTCTATTACAACCGCACGGCCGAGGAACTGGCGCTTCAGTCTCTGGACAATCCGCCGTTCGCTGTGACTTCGGTAGGAGCTGGAGCACTCGGCACCACCCCAGGTTTTATCAACCCGTTTGCCTCGGTGAATCCTGCGCCCGTCTTGTCCAGCGGTGTGACCATCCCATCCGGAACGGCATTAAACCCGTACCCATATACGCCACCGGCAGCCGGCACCAGAATTAACCCCCTGCTGCTCGCAGCTATGGAGCCGATCGGGCTCAGCACCACCACGGAAGATCCGAGACTCACTGCCCCGAGAACCACGAACTATAACCTAACCGTCGAGCGGCAGCTTTCGCGATCGACCATCCTGTCGGTAGGATATGTTGGCAATGTCGGACGGCATGAAGAGGGGGCCTATAATCTCAACTACGCCGGGGTTCGACCGGGTGTCAATCCAGTTGCCGCGACCTACATCGCGCCCGGGGCAAAGGTTCCCACTTGCACCAGTGATTTCCTACTGACCACCGCCCTGTGCCCGCAGACTCCTTTGGGCGTGGCCCAAGTTCCAGGCGGAACCCCATTCAACCTTCCCGTCTATGGTTTTACCGGCATTGAAGCGACCGAGTTCAATTCCAATTACAACGCCCTCGAAGTCGAGTTGAATCGCCATTTCAGCAGCGGGCTGCAAGTTCTGGCGGCTTACACCTGGTCGCGATACTTCGACTTGACATCCAATTTTGAAAACACCGCTGCCAACGCTCCGGGATTGAACCCCTTCGACTTTAGAAGCATGTATGCTCCTTCGGCGAACGACGCTCCGCAGCGTTTCGTCGTCAGTTACACCTACACGCTTCCTTTTTATAAAGTGTCCCACCGCTGGAAACGGCTCACGGATAATTGGAACATACTCGGGATCTATACCCTGCAGCATGGACTCCCGGTTGCAGTTTATGACTTTGGCGGCGCAGCCTCACTTACCTGCGATATCATCGTTACCTTCTTCCAGTGTCCGGACCGCGCGAACCGCACCTCTCTACCGTTGGCCATTGGCAACCCCAGGACGTACACGATCGACGGCTCGCCGAATTACTGGTTTAATCCGGCAGCCTTCGCGGTT
>DASPVV010000117.1:0-9523 GCA_035622175.1 Terriglobales bacterium
ACCCCGCTGATGGAACCATTACGCAAGCCCGCGGAGCCGCGTCCGCCCGCTGCCCGGGCGATCGTGGTGAGGAAGGCGAAGAAGGATCATCCCTGGCGCCAAGGCTATGCGAAAAGGAACCCGCCAGTGGGGAACCTCGCCGCGCCGCCCGTTGGCATACGCACTTCCGCTTCGCCCTAAACTACAGGGCTTCGCTTCAGTGCGCATGCCAACGACATCAACAAAAGAGGGCCATTTCTAAAAAGTTATCGAGGGGGACACTTCTAATAAGTTTTGACAAAGAAGGAGCAGATCATTGACTACCCGCAACGACTACGCTAGCCTCAAAAGTCCGCCCGAAACTCGATGCGCAGCACCCGCAATCTAGTGGTCCTTTTGCTCCTGGCAGTCGCGGTCTCGATTCCAGTCCGGCCGGCCACGCATCCGGTTCGTGCCGCCCACGCCATGGTGGTCAGTGTGCACGAGCTGGGCTCCGGAGCGGGGGTGGAAATCATGCGCGCGGGGGGAAATGCGGTGGACGCGGCGGTTGCCACCGGGTTTGCCCTTGCCGTAGTGCATCCGGTTGCCGGAAATCTCGGTGGCGGCGGGTTTATGCTGATTCGCATGGCCGATGGCGAGGTCCGCTTTGTTGACTTCCGGGAAAAAGCCCCCGCCGCCGCCACCCCCAATATGTATTTGGATCCGCAAGGAAATGTGATCGAGGGCGCCAGTGTGATCGGCTATAAGGCGATCGCCGTGCCGGGCTCGGTCGCCGGTCTGGTCTACGCGCAAAAGCGCTTTGGCAAGTTGCGGCTGGCGCAAGTGATGGCTCCCGCGATCAAGCTCGCCCAGGACGGCTATGCGCTCAGCTGGGAAGAGACGCAAGCGCTCGAGAAGGATAAACATTTAGGGGAGGTTCCGGAATCGCGCCGCATATTCCAGCGCGACGGAAATTACTACAAGCCGGGCGAAACCTTCCAGCAACCCGAGCTGGCGCGGACTCTGCAGCGTATTGCGAGCGATCCCGACGATTTTTATCGGGGCGCGATGGCGCGGGAGCTGGCCGCATCGATCCAGAAAGGTGGCGGCCTCATCACGGCCGATGATTTGGCCAGCTATGAAGTCAAGGAGCGCACGCCGGTGCAGGGCACATATCGGGGCTATGACATTCTCAGTGCGCCGCCGCCATCCTCGGGCGGAACAGCCCTCATCGAGATCCTCAACATCCTCGAAGGCTACGATCTGGCGAAGAGGGGAAATCGGTCCGCCGAATCCGTTCACCTGATCGCGGAGGCCTTCCGGCGTGCATTCTATGACCGTGCGGAATTCATGGGCGACCCGGACTTTGCCCGGATTCCGGTGGCGCAGCTGATTGACAAGCGGTACGCAGCAGCCTGGCGGGAGTCGATTGAGGCTCAGCACGCCAGCGAGAGTAAGGCGTTGCGGCGTCCCTCGATCTTTGGTTCCCTGGAACAATATGCCGCTGAACACCCCCACCCCCCCAGCCGCGAGGAGTCGCCCCATACCACTCATTATTCGGTGGTCGATGCCGGGGGAGACGTGGTGGCGGTCACCACCACCTTGAATGACTATTTTGGATCGCGGGTGACCGCGCCGGGATTAGGGTTTCTGCTCAATGACGAGATGGACGATTTCACCGCCAAGCCGGGTGTGGGCAATCTAGACCAATTGATACAAGCTCCTGCCAATGCGATTGGTCCGGGCAAGCGGCCGCTTTCTTCGATGACACCGACGATTGTTCTCCGCCATGGCGAGCCGTTCCTGGTGCTGGGCTCGCCCGGCAGCTCGCGCATCATCACCACGGTGGCCAACGTGCTGATCGGGGTGGTCGATTATGGTATGAACCTTCAGGAAGCGGTGAATGCGCCGCGCTTTCACCAGCAGTGGCTGCCTGACGTTTTGAGCGTCGAGAACTGGTTTTCTCCTGACACCTTGGCCTTGCTCGAGCAAATGGGTTACAAGATCAAAATCGGCGAGGGTCAGGGAGCGAACTGGGATCCCTACTGGAGCGACGCCGAATGCATCGCCATCGATGCGCAGTCGGGAGAACGCTTAGGCGCGAGCGACGGCAGGCACAACGGAAAGGCCATCGGCTACTGAATGTTGAACGCTATCTCCACCTACATCTACGTCAAAGAGCGGCTGCACCCGGGGTTGCTCGACGGCCTGGCACGAGGCGGGGCGCAAGCCTTTGAAATCTTCGCCGCCCGCCAGCATTTGGACTACGCCAACCGCAAGCAGCATGTGCGTGAAATCGCCGACTGGTTTCGGACCAGCGGTGCGGCCCTCCATTCCGTCCACGCCCCGCTCTATGGGGACTACGAATGGGGACGGTCGGGAGCGCCTCCGGTGAACGTCAGCGCCAGCGATCGTGCGCACCGGATCGAAGCCATGGATGAGATCAAGCGCGCCCTGGAAATCGCGGAAAGCATTCCTTTCCGCTTCCTCATCCAGCACTTGGGGACCGTCAACGAGTCCTTCGATGAGCGCAAATTGGAAGCGGCGATGACCTCGGTCGAGCACTTGCGCGCCTTTGCCAAGCCCTTGGGAGTGCGGATCCTGCTCGAGAACATTCCCAATGAACTGTCGACTCCGGAGAGGCTGGTCGAGTTTATTCAGGCCACTCGCTTCACGGATCTGGGAGTGTGTTTCGATCTCGGCCATGCGCACTTGATGAGCGGAGTGGAGCAATCGTTTGCCATACTCAAAGGTTACATCCAATCCACCCATGTCCACGACAACAGCAAGGACCGCGATTCGCACCTGTGGCCGGGCCATGGCTCGATCGATTGGAAGCAGACCATGAAACTGCTGCGGTCGGCTCCGCACACGCCCCCGTTGCTCCTGGAGATCGAGGAAGACCAGAAGATCAAACCAGAAGAGAAGATTGTCGAAACGTTTCGGAAGCTGGAGCAGGCCTAGGAGTTTCCCGGCTGCGACCGAGCAGGGTGGGACCGCTCCTGCCATCGGTTTCGCCGTGGGCCAGGCCAGGAGCTGAGCCAGGCTCCGGGCCAGGTCGGAGTTCGCGGGCGATCGACTTCGCTCCAGCGAGGGTTTGGGTTCGAATATGCCAACGCCCGTCAGCTCCATTGCCGGTGTGGGCCAGCATGAAGGTCAAAGTGTCACCATCCAAGGATGGCTCTACAATCTGCGCGAAAGCGGTAAGTTACTGTTCCCCATCTTTCGCGACGGAACCGGCATTATCCAGGGTGTGGTGGCCAAGAATGCGGTGACCCCGGAGGTTTTTGCCTCGGTCAAGGGACTGACCCAGGAATCGAGCGTGATCGTCGAAGGCAAGGTCCGGGCCGATCAACGGGCTCCCGGGGGATATGAGCTCGATATCTCCCAGGTGCAGGTAGTGGCACGCGTTTCCGAAAGTGACCCCTATCCCATCTCCCTCAAGGAACACGGCGTCGATTTCCTCATGGAGCATCGCCACCTTTGGGTGCGCAGCCCCCGACAGGCGGCCATCTTGCGGGTGCGCGCGGAAATCATCAAAGCCGCCCGCGACTTTTTCGATAACCGAGGATTCACCCTCACCGATCCCCCGATCCTCACCCCCGCGGCCTGCGAGGGGACCACCACCCTGTTCCCCGTCGATTACTTTGACGAGCAAGCTTTTCTAACCCAGTCCGGTCAGCTCTACATCGAAGCGACTGCCATGGCTTTAAGTCGGGTGTATTCCTTCGGGCCCACCTTTCGGGCGGAAAAATCAAAGACCCGGCGACATCTGACGGAGTTTTGGATGATCGAACCGGAGGTGGCCTACGCAACCCTTGAGGACATCATGGACTTGGCGGAGGGGCTGATCAGCTTCCTGCTGGAGCGATGTCTCCAACGCCGGCGGGCTGATCTAAAGGTCATAGGCCGGGATCTCTCCAAGCTGGAAAAGGTTCTACCGCCATTTCCCCGGCTCAGCTACGACGAGGCGGTAAGGATGCTGCAGGAAGCGCATGCGAAAGGCGCTTTGGAAAATGAGTTTGCCTGGGGCGGAGATCTCGGCTCCCCGGATGAGACCTTTCTCTCATCGCAGTTCGACCGGCCGATCCTGGTGCATCGCTATCCCGCAAAGGTGAAGGCATTCTACATGCAGCCGGACCCGAATCGTCCAGACCTGGCGCTCTGCGTGGATGTGCTGGCTCCGGAAGGATACGGCGAGATCATTGGTGGTTCCCAGCGCATTGCCTCCTACGATCTGTTACGGCAGCGGATTCAGGAGCATGGCCTGCCCGAAGCGGCGTTTCAGTGGTATCTGGACTTACGCAAGTACGGCAGCGTGCCGCACGCGGGTTTTGGCATGGGAATCGAGCGGGCCGTGGCTTGGATTTGCGGCTTGGAACACGTACGCGAAACCATCCCGTTCCCGAGAATGTTGCATCGGCTTTACCCCTAGACGCGCAGAGGACGGCAGCAAGCCAGGGGGGGTGTCCGGAGCCCCGGCCTTGGGTTGTGAGTTTCGACCTTCGCCGTGTGGTTTATGCTGGCTGCTCGATGACAATTACAACCCCATCGCCTTCGAACATTACCCCCAGGAAGATCCGCGTCATTGGGGTGCCTCTCGACTTGGGACAATCGCGCCGTGGCGTGGATATGGGCCCTTCGGCCGTGCGCGTCGCCGGACTCGAAGCCCGGCTGGAAGCGCTCGGACACATCGTCGAAGATGGCGGCAATGTGGCGGTGGCGATCCCCGAGCAAAAGAAGGAAGGCCAAGCCAACGCCAAATACCTGAAAGAAATCACGGCCACCTGCACCAAGCATGCCGAGCTGGTGTTGAAAACGATGGAGTCCGGTCAGGTGCCGCTGGCTTTGGGCGGGGATCACTCCATGGCGGCCGGCACCGTGGCCGGCGTGGCGGAGTGTTACCGCCGGCAAAGCCAGAGAATCGGCCTGATTTGGATCGACGCACATGCGGACATTAATACTCCGGAGAGTTCTCCGAGCGGCAACGTGCATGGCATGCCGCTGGCGGCGATCCTCGGCCTCGGCCCTCCGGAACTGGCCGACATCTTCAATTTCTCGCCGAAAGTGGAGGCGGACAACTGCGTGCTCGTGGGCGTACGCGACATCGACGCCATCGAGAAGCACAACGTGCGCCGCGCCGGCCTCAAAGTTTTTACCATGCGCGACATCGACGAACGTGGCATGCGCGCCGTCATGGAAGAAGCCTCGCGGATGGCGGGGCGCGGCACCGCCGGATACCACGTCTCGCTCGATATGGACTGGGTGGACCCGGAGGATGCGCCGGGCGTTGGGACTCCGGTCCGCGGCGGTGCCACCTATCGCGAGGCTCACCTCGCCATGGAAATCATCGCGGATCACGGCCGCATGCTGAGTTTAGAAATTGTCGAGGTCAATCCGGTCATCGACGAGCACAATCGAACCGCGGACTTGGCGGTGGAGTTGACCCTCTCCGCCTTTGGCAAAAAGATCTTATGAGTATCGCGGCTCGATTATTCCCGCGACACTCATTCGCCCCCTGGCTCAACCGTGCCGCTGGGCTTGAAGGACTCCTGGAGCTGGCCTTTAGGCCGTGATCATGCATGGGATTGCGTCCCATGCCAGGGTTCTCAGGATGGGCCAGGCTTCAGCCTTTCGACGGCCCGTGGAGGCAAATTCAGATCGACCGGGGGGACGAAGAATTCTTCCGGACAACATGGCTGCCAAGCGCCTGGCGAAGGGCGAGAAGAAGGTTGCGACATCCGCTCGGCAATGCCGTGGGCGAAAACCCCGCCCAGAAATGGAGTGGTTGCGCAGGAGGTACCAGATCTTACTCTCGGCGGAGGGCTTGCATAGGATCAATCGCCGCGGCTCTACGCGCCGGAGAACAGGCAGAGGCGAGCCCGCTCAAAACGAGCAGCAGGCTGACGGCTGCCATGGTCCAGGGGTCGTGCGGGGTGACGCCGTAGAGGAAAGTTCTCAGCAGTTTGCTCGAGAGAGAGGCCAAGGTCAATCCCAGGACCGAGCCCGAGCCAAGCATCCACCCAGCCTGGCGCAGGATGATCCACATCACATCACGCCGCTGCGCACCCAGCGCGAAGCGGAGAGCTAGTTCCCTGCTTCGTTGCGCAACCAAATAAGCGAGCAATCCGTAGATTCCTGCTAGAGAAAGCAGCAGCGCACAACCGCTGAAGATCTCGAGGAGCCTAGCCGCCAAGTGCTGGCTGCCATAGGAATCGGCAACGATCTGATCCATGGTTGATAATTTGCTGGCGGCAAGTTCCGGGCTTGCCTCACGCAGCAAACGTCTAAGTTCGGGGAAGATGGAGGAGGGGCTGCGGTCGGTGCGTAGGGCCAAATCCATCGCCAGCCCCTCGGCCGTCTTGTAAAACGCACTGTCCGGGGTGATCTGCGGGATACAAACTTCGATTTCGGGTTGCGATTGTTCGGCGACCGACACCTGCCGCTCGTCATCGAGAACGCCAATCACCATCGCCTGCCGATGCTCGCCATAACTGAGCAGCGGCTGGCCCAGGAACTTGCCCAGCTTGGAATCGTCTCCCAGAAAAGCCTTTACGAAGGCACGATTCACCACCACGGCGGGCTGCGAACTAGAGGTATCGTGCTCATCAAAAAATCTCCCCTCCAGCATGCGGAAACCGAATACCCGCTCGATCTCGGGACTGACGGCACGAAACTGAGCCCGCAGGTCCCGCTGCCGTACGTCGGCCTCGGTGTTGCCCTCGGCTGCGAACGTGACCTCCAGCTGAAACGTCTTGCCCAAGGGCACTTGGGTCATCAAAGAGGCGCTTTCGACGCCGGGCAGGCGCTCGACCCGCTCGAGCAGGGGCTGGTAAAGTTGGGTTCGAATATCCCGCCCGGTGAACTTGTAGGCGGGAATCGTCATATTGGCGACGATCACATGATCGGTGCGGAATCCGAGTGGCACATGCCGCAGGGCATAGATGGTACGCAACAGCAGACCACATCCGATTAAAAGAGTCAGCGACAGAGCAACCTCGGCCACGGCAAGGAGGGAGCGAGTGCGAAGCTGCGCTCTGGCTGTGCCAGTCCCGGCGCTGCCGGCGCGAAGCCCCGATTCAACCGAGGCTCGTGAAGCCGATACGGCCGGCCAGATCGAGGATGCAAGCGCAGTGACCAGGGTGAATGCGAGCAGCACCAACACCACGGAAGCGTTGGGCGTAAGCGGCGCATGAAGGTTGAACTGAGTGGCCAGGACGTAGGCAAAGAGCCTCAGGATCAGGACCGCCAAACCCAGTCCGACAAGCGAAGCGACGGCACTGAGCATCAGGCCTTCGATCAGAAACTGCTGCGCGATCTGTTGCCGAGTGGCTCCCAACGCCCGACGAACGGCAACCTCGCGATGACGCACCGTCGAATGTGCCAGGAGTAGGCTGGTAGCGTTGACGCAGGCAATGAGCCAGAGAACAGCGGCAGCGCCGAACAACACCAGCAACGCCTTGCTGATGTTGGCCGCGACCAACGAATCTCGGTAGCGCTGCACCTGGATGGAAGCGACTTCCATTCGTTCATAGGGATCGGTATAGAACTGCGACACCTGAGACTGAATGCTCTTCAATTCCGCGTCAACCGCCGCTAGCTTCACGCCGGCTTTCAATCGTGCAATGGCTGAGTAGGTGGGAGCCTCATGTTTGCTACGCACGGCATCGGAGTTTCCCAGGACGACCGGTGTCCACACGACGGGGTTGAGGTTGCCGAAAGGAAAGGTGAAGCCGGAGGGCATCACGCCTATCACCGTGTAGGATCGCCCATTGAGGGTGACCACTCGGTTGAGAATCGTATCCTCGTGAGCGTAAAGTTCCCGCCACACGATATCGCTCAGAATGATCGTGTTGGCGTCCTGATCGTCGACGGAGCCGGTGGCGGCGCGCAGGCGAAATCCACGGCCGAGGCTTGGCTCGACACCCAAGGTTGCAAAAAGATTGCCACTGATCCGGGGAGCGATGACTGCCAAAGATGCGTTCTTGCCTTCGAGAAAACCAACGTGATTATTGGCCGAATAGAACGCAATGTCGTTCAACGTGTGGTTCCGTTGACGCCATTCCTCGAGATCGACAAAGGGAGCACCATAGTCGTGCGCTCCCCGGCTACCGGCTTCCTTGATTTCCACTAGCTCATCCGGTTTTTCATAGGGAAGCGGGCGCAGCATTACCCGACTGATAACCGTGAACATGGCGCAAGCAGCCGCCAGGCCCAGCGCGAGAGTTGCGACGACAGTAAGCGCGAATCCCGAACATTGATGAAACTGTCGCACCGCAGATTTCACATCCTGCGGCAGACGGTGGAAGAAAGACCCAGCGAATCGTTCGTTGGCACGATACTCTGTCATCGCGCTGACCCTGGGAAAGGGGGGAGGCGGGCTCCAGGAATTATAGGTTATCTGCCCCTCGAGATCACCAAGACGAAACCTTCTGCTCTGATGCCTTCCCCATCCAGTCGTCGTAGCGATTAGGCACTTTTCTCCACGGGAAACCCCGCCTCCATCCAGCCTTGCTTGCCCTCGGGATAATGCGCCACGTTCGTGTATCCCATCGCCGCCAGTTCGCGGGCAGCGTATCTGCTGGCGTGGCATTGATTATTCGTGCAGTAGGTGATGATCTCGGCTTGTTTGTTGGGCAACAACCGCGGTGCGAGTTCCTGGATCCGCTCTGGCGGTAGATTCAAGGCTTTGGGGATGTGCGCTTCGCGGTAGCGTTCAGGCGCGAGCGTCTCAACCACAGTGACGTTTTGCTTGCCATCAAGCTTGGCTTTCAGGTCTTTCGTAGAAATCGTTGCTTCCATTTCCATTCTCCTTGCCCACCAAGTTTTCGATGCCGACCAGGGTTGGCCCGATGCTCCCCTTGCGAGGACAACGCTCCTAGCGAACCTGGCGAAATACTGCCCCAGTGCGGTTCGAACTCTAGCGCACGGTCTTCCTGGCTGTCGCCACCTCGGCTGTGGTCGGACCAGCAGCGAGTTTCCTCGCTCCGCTGGGCTTGATTTTGTTGCCGGCAGGCCGTATCTCCGGCGCGCGCAAACTGCTTGGGAATCAATCCTGCGATTGACGCCTCCGATTCCTCCGTCCACACTGAAACGTAATGAAAAAGCTTCGTGTCGGCATTCTATTTGGCGGGCGTAGCGGAGAGCACGAGGTATCTCTGCTTTCGGCCGCTTCGGTGTTTAGCGCCATCGACAAGAACAAGTATGAAGTCGTTCCGATCGGCATCACCAAAGAAGGACACTGGGTCACCGCGTCGGATGCCCAGCGGCTGTTGGCCGGGGAAGGCCTTCGCTCCACCCAGGCGCACCTCCGGGCTGGGGATCCAGAGGCGACGCCAGCGGCCGCCGTGTTGGCGAACGGCGAGGCGGTCATCGTTCCCCCTGAACCGCAATCGCAGGGAGGTCCGCTCAACCCGCTGCAGACCGCCGCCTCATCCACCCTCTCCCGCCGGGCGGCCGACCGCGCTATCAACGTCGACATCATCTTTCCCGTTCTCCATGGCACCTTCGGCGAGGATGGAACGATTCAGGGATTATTGGAGCTGGCGGATATGCCCTATGTCGG
>DASPVV010000118.1:0-29389 GCA_035622175.1 Terriglobales bacterium
TGGGTGAGACAACTGGCTTTCCTTGGGTTGTTAACCTGCCCGTAACATGACCGAGGTAGCATCTTCCTGGGTCGAATCGGACCCCGTCGTCAATTCTCTTCAAGGAGAAACCCAACATGTCTAAAGAAGCGGCCGAACATCACCGCCGGGCGGCAGATCACCACGAGAAAGCCGCGCACCACCATAAGGAAGCGGCCAAGCATCACGAACAGGGAAATCACGAGAGGGCTGGGCATCACGCTCACGTGGCTGAAGGTCACCTTCATCACGCGAGCCATCATGCCGCACAAGCGGCTCAGATCCACGCTGAACATCACGGCAGGGAGACTGCCGTGGCAGCCTAACCGCTTGCAAGAAGACGCAGTCCCCGCGACGGCCCGGTACGAGTATCCTACCGGCTGCCGCGGGTCTTCTTTTTTTTGCTCTCGTCACCCGCGATGCGAAACACGCTGCGGGGGCCCGCGTTGCGTGGAGGACCGAGGTAGCGTACGATCTGCCAGCATGGGAGTGCAGCCAACCTCCGGTCGAACGGGCAAGCCGTCCGGAGCATAAGTTTTTTTGTCCCAGGCAGTCCGCACTCGATTGTCGCCGTATGCGCCCGCGAGCAACCAGCGTCCATCGCGCTTTCCTATTTCTCGGCTTGCTGTTTCTAGCCCGCTCCGCAGCCCTCGCCGACGAGGGCATGTGGCTCTACAACTCCTTCCCCAAGGAGAGCGTCAGGGCCAGGTATGGTTTTGAACCGACCCAGCCGTGGCTTGACCACGTCCGCCTTTCTTCGGTTCGCTTCAACAATGGCGCATCTGGATCGTTTGTCTCGGCCGACGGCCTCACCCTAACCAATCATCACGTCGGAGCGAAATGCATTCAACAGCTCTCTACCGGCGGCCGAGACTACATGAAAACTGGCTTCTATGCGCGCTCCCTCGCGGACGAAGCCAAATGCCCCGACCTGGAGCTGAACCAACTGCTCACCATTGAAGACGTAACCGCCCAGGTGAACGCGGCCATCCAGCCGGCGATGTCTGTGGCAGCAGCAGGCCAAGCCCGGCGAGAGGCAATGTCGGCGATCGAGAAGAACTGTACTCGCGCGACGGGTCTGCGCTGCGACGTGGTGACGTTGTATGCCGGAGGGGCTTACAACCTCTACGAATACAGAAAATACACGGATGTTCGACTGGTGTTTGCCCCGGAGTTCGACGCAGCCTTTTTCGGAGGGGATCCGGATAACTTCAATTATCCGCGTTACGACTTGGATGTGGCATTCTTTCGCGTCTACGAGAACGACAAACCGGCCCACCTTGACAACTATCTTCATTGGGCGGGCATGGGTGTGAAGGAAGGCGATCTGATTTTTGTGTCCGGACATCCGGGCTCGACAGACCGGCTCAAGACCGTATCCGAATTGGAGTTCTTGCGCGACGTCGCTTACCCTCGGTTCCTTGCCATGTTGGCCCGCCGCATTCGGTTGCTACAAGATTTCAGCGCCAGGTCGGACGAAGACAAGCGTATTGCCACAGAGAACTTATTCGCATACCAGAACAGCTACAAGGCGATCGGCGGTTCCGCGCGGGGTTTGGAGGACGAGGATTTGATGGCGGCCAAGACTCTCACGGAACAGAAATTGCGCTCGTTCGTAGCATTGCGTCCCCCGCTGAAGGCCGACGTTGGCGACCCCTGGAGCGCCATCCGACAGGCGATGGTTGTGAATAGGCAAAACTACCTACCCTTCGCCTATTTTGAGCGCATGTACGGATTCAACTCTGAATTGGCAGGAATCGCGCGCACTCTGGTGCGTGTGACCGAGGAAAGAGCCAAGCCAGATGGGGAGCGGCTGCGAGAGTATGCCGATGCCGGACTGCCCTCGCTCGAACAACAGCTTTTTTCCCCCGCCCCTATTTACAAGCTGTTGGAGACGGTGAAGCTGGCGGACTCCCTGGCGGATATGCAACAAGCCTTGGGCGACACCCATCCGACGGTCGAAAGAGTACTCGGCGGAAAGAGCCCCGAGGAAGTTGCCCAAGGACTGATAGGGGGCACGAAACTGGACGATGTGGCCGTGCGCAAGCAACTGTACTCGGGCGGCGTCCCCGCCATCGAAGCCTCTTCCGACCCCCTGATTGTCCTCGCCCGCACGATTGAACCCGATGCCCGCGCGGTTCGCAAACTTTACGATGACCAGGTGGAAGCGGTCGAGCGCCAGGAAGGCGCAAAGATCGCCAAGGCGCGCTTTTCTATGGCCGGCTTTAACGAGCCTCCCGATGCTACGTTCACGCTGCGGCTCGCCTATGGAGTGGTGAGAGGCTACCCGGAGAAGGGCCGGCAAATCCCCTATTTCACCACCCTCGGAGGGGTGTACCAGCACGCGGCCGAGCACGGTGATCAGCCACCCTACCGCTTGCCGGCACGTTGGATGGCGGCGAAATCCAAGCTGAATCTCGATACGCCAGTGAATTTCGTAGCCACGGCGGACACCATCGGCGGAAATTCCGGGAGCCCGCTGGTGAATCAATCGGGCGAAATTGTGGGGGTTAATTTCGACCGAAACCTCGAGGCCTTGCCGCGAAACTTCTTTTACGAGGACAAAGTTGGACGCAACGTAAGCGTTGACGTCCGCGGCATTCAGGAGGCGTTGCGCCACATCTACGACGCCACAACTTTGGCCGACGAGCTCATCGCCGGTGCTCTGCCTCGATCGACGGCAAAGAACGTACCGTAGTGCAGGATGGCGAGCCGACGATAGCGCGCCGAGGACGTTCGGTACGGTCGGTTAGAGCTGCTTTGCGAGTTGCCCATTTCATCGCAACCTACGATCCCTGGTCACAAGGCAAGGCACCGAAATCTGTGAAGTAGGCTCCTTTGACCCCCCTAGCGGCCCGGTTCAGGATTCCACCGACCTCCCTCGACTGCGATCGGGTTTAAGAGTTGGTGGCAATAGGCGAATCGACAGATGCCCCTCCCCTGGCGGAAAACACCGAAGGGACAGGCGCGCGCCCCAAACTGCAACCAATCCGCAAGAATCTCTCCTCCAGGGAGCGTCGGGAGAGGTAGGCGATGGCGGTGCCCAACAGAAGCCCGCTGGCAAAACGTAAAAGGGTGGCAAGCATGGGCTTCCCGTTGTCGATGAGGATGGACAGGTGATTGGAGAAAACCATGTCGCTGACATAAAACGCAAATATGTGAACCAAGTACAAGCCGTAGCTGATGAAGCCATAGAATTTGAGGATCGGTCGATCGACCAGAAACCTCCAGGAGCTGGTTCCGAGGAGCAGCATGCAAGACAACAGACCGGCAGAGGCCAGATTGCAGGCGCTCTTCACGACCGTTGCATCTGCCCATCGATGACCTGTCAAGAAAAGGAAAGCAGCCCCGCTCACAACCGTAACCGGCGGGGCGATCCGCGCCAGTTGATGGCGACGAAAGGACGGCATGCCGAGCCAGATTCTCAGAAGAGCACCCAGACAAAGGCCATCCAGACTGAACCAAGTGCAGAGGGACACGATGTGCGGCGGAGTGGTGCGGCCGAGCAAAGTTAGAATTCGTAGAAGCGGACTGCCCAGGCAGACGGCCGCCGCTAGAATCATCAGTTTTCGCAGGGAGCAACGGCGCACCGCCAGAGGCCAAAGCAGGTAGAAATGCTCTTCGACCGCCAGCGACCATAGTATCGGGTACCCTCCTCGAACCCCCATGACCCATGCGAAGTTGGCCAGAAACAGGACGCTGATGGCCATGAAACGGAACGAGATCCAGCCGCCGATCAGCAAAACCAGCAAAGTCCCATACAATGCCGGCAGGATTCGTAGCGCTCGACGAAAGTAGAAGCGACGAAAGTAATCCGCGCCTTGACGGCTCGCGAGCAGGATTCCCGTAATGAGAAACCCGGACAGCACAAAGAATAGATTTACTCCCACCCAACCGTATTGACTTAGGGTCAACAGCCATCGCCCCGAGGGTTGGAGTTCCGTATGTACTGGTGGAGCCATTCCATGAAAAAGCACAACCAACAGAATGGCGATGCCTCGTAGTGAGTCCAGTTCGGGCATGTGGGCCCGAATCAGAGGAACATCGGAAGCAGGCGCCGGCTCGAGCTTCAAGGGAGCAAGAGCCGCGCTGGCGGGGAAGACTTCGAGAAACCGCGCTGTCTTGTGGTCGTGGATTGCCCGACATTCGCCGCCGACTGGATCATGCTGTGGCGGGCAAATGGCGTTATCTTGCGAGGTCTGGCAATCGCGGTCAAATGATTCTGCCAGGGCCCTAGCCCTACTTACCATGTTTTGGTATTTCCGAAGGCCGATCACCTGCTGGATCCACGGTTGCATGGACTGACCCGTTGTCGAGGTGATTGTCAACGGAAAGCGTAGGTGGGACGATAGCAATTATGGTAACCATCGCGGCTCAGCTCCCGCTTTGAGGGACAAGGGTGATCCGGGCAGGACGTAGGGCCAAGCTGTCTAGGAGAGAACGTACTTGTGGGTGCAGCCAGCTAGCTTTTCTGCGCACCACTTCCGCGGGACCGCGGTTATTTCGCCACGCTGAAGGTCGTCCAGGGGTACGCGTTCATATCCCGCTGGAGATCCTTCTGCCAAGAGAACTCCGGGTGTGCGCGCACATGATCGGCCGCCCTGAAGTCAGCACCGCAGGCATGACCTGCGGCGGCGACCAAACTCATTTGTGCCGCCAGGCTCGCGTCGGTGGCCTTGTTCTGAACGGCCCCCGCCATTCCGAAAGGTGGCTGCCAATCTCGATCTCCTCGCGGCGAAAGATCGATGTGTCCGTCCAGCGTACGTTCGTCCGGGTCCGGTTTGTTCTCGAACGTGTCGTAGTGATCGGCCAGAAAGCGCTCGGCCGCCGCTAAGTCGATCTTGCCCTTGTTTTCCGCCATGAGCTGCTCCCATCGCAGGTGGCGGGCGTTGGAGCTCTCGCTCATATCGTGGGGGTCGAAGTCAGTCTCTTCGCGGATCAGCTTCTCGCTGATGGGAAAGTTGGAGCCCACAAAATATCCGTCATTCTTCCGTTCGAGGGTAACGTTCTTCAACCCTAACTCGAGGCGGCCGATTTCATTCTTCCCGATATCGGCGATAAGCCAGGTGTTCGCGTAGCCGCCGTTATTGCCCTCCTTCATGATGCGCGTGACATCATCAATCGAAGCCGAATACTGCGCCGCCTTGCGCGCCCTCACAAATTCCGGAATCCCAGCCGGGTCGTATCCATGGAAGTGGCCAATCGTGGTTTCGGTAATGATGATTCCTTGCGAATTCATCACAAAATCGTCGGCGCTGTGAATGACACCTGGCAGGCCATCCATGAGCATGCGGTTGCCGTTGGCCGGAACAATATCGAAAATGATGGTCCAGCGCTCGCCATCGAGGTAATTCGTCCAGTTGTTGTGTGCGATCACAACCCTGCCATCTTTCGTGTAGCTACCGGTGGCAACAAACGCGCTGCAATGCTCGGGAACCGCCCGCGAAGCCGTCTTGATCCCGTGTTCCCCGTCGTATTCCTTGACGTAATAGCTCCATTCCTCAGCCGCATTCAAAGCCACCACATCCCATAGGTCGACCTTCACGCCGCGGGCAAGGACCCCATCGGTGATTCCTTGCAGCTCCTCGCGGTACTCCGGCTCAATGTGCGGCCACATCATGTTTTGCGCGGCATCCCGGAAGAACTGCCAGTCTTTTTTGCTGTCATGCGTCTGTTCGAGGATCGTGACCTTGAGCGTGTCCTCGATCTCCGGCGCCAGCAAATAGCCGTTCTGAAAGCCAATTTGGTGCGGTGTGCCCTGCAGATGGACGAGCGTCCACCCGTTCCTCTCGGGCTGCCGGACAGCTCCCTCCAACTCGGCCAGCGGTGTGCCCGCGCGAGATGAAGAGGCAGAGGAGCGCGAGAAGGCAAGAGCTGTTAACGCAAGCGCAATCAACACCAGCCACGGTCGGCGCATGAGCTACTCCAAAGAGACTTTAAATTCATGGCAGTGTAGCAGATCTCGACCGCAACACCGCCTCCCGACGGTAGTCCGCGGACAGCGCCAACGCGCGATCGCCAGCTTCTATCCTCTGGCGCGCCGCTTCGCCCCGATGACAGTGGCAAGCCGGCATAACGATCCGTGAGCCGTGATTTTCAGAAGTGACTCGGCAACCCATTGCCTGGTGCCACTAGATCCGAACCGAACTCGCGCAACCACCAAGCATGATGCTATTGACAAATATAGATATTAGAAGATATAGATATACAGCATGAGCGAGGTTGATGTTCAAAAGTTCGTTCCACTCAAGTCCCAGTGGTTCCACATCATGCTTTCGCTTGCCGGCGGAGAGCAGCACGGTTACGGAATCATGCAGGAGGTGTTGAATCGGACCACTGGGAAGGTCCGCTTGTGGCCGGCAACCTTATATGGATCGATCAAGCGGCTGATCGAAGCGGACCTGATCGAGGAGTCCGCCGAGCGCCCGGCGCCGGAATTGGACGACGCGCGACGCCGCTATTATCGGCTGACGGCCCTCGGCAGGCGTGTGCTCGACGCCGAATGTGAACGCCTGCAGGAATTGGTTCGTACCATCCGAGGGAAGCAAGGCATGGTGACGGAATGAAGTTTGCATGGCGCATGTACCGGCGGCTGGCGCAAGCGTTTCCGCACGAATTCAAACTGGCGTATGGCATCGAAGTGATGCGAGTCGGCGAGGATGCCGTCAAAGACATCGCCCAGAGACGCGGTGCCGTCGGGCTGATCCGGTTAATCGCGGACATCGCCATTCGCGTACCGCTCGAGTATCTCAGCGAGATGCGCGGCGACATGGGCTACGCCGTGCGAGGTCTACTGAAATCGCCCGGGTTCGCGCTGGTGGGCATCATTTCGCTGGGACTGGGAATTGGGCTGACCACCAACGTGTACAGCTCGAAATGGGCGCTGCTGTTTCGTGACCTCCCGGCAGCCGCGAATGCCAAGCACTTGGTCATGCTTCAGGCGTCGGCAGATGGCGATCTCAGTCCGCAGTCGTACTATTACATCGAGCAGTTTCGCGAGCAAAAGAACCTGTTCACGGGCGTCGCGGCATTCGAGACCGGCATCCCGTTCAATGTCACGTTCCAGGGCGATCTAAAGGCGAAACCCGAGCGCATCTTCGGACAGCTGGTTTCGCCCGATTATTTTTCTGTGCTCGGGGTACAACCCCAAATTGGGAGGTTATTCAGCGCCGAACATGACCAAGCCGGCGATGCCCCGGTGGTTGTGATCAGCGATGGCTTCTGGCGCCGCCGCCTCAATTCCTCTCCCGACGCCGTGGGCCAGGCTCTTCGCCTGAACGGGCAAATCGCGACCATCGTGGGAATCACTCCCCGGGGTTTCCATGGCGCTCTCGCCGTCAATCCCTCTGAGCTTTTTGTTCCGATTACCGCCCCGGCCTCGCTTGCTCCGGAGCTCGCGAACGATGTCTTGCATCAACGGAAGGCCAGGGATTTCCTGCCCTTGATCTGCCTGGCGCCAGGCGTCACGATGGAATCCGCAGAAGCGGTTCTCGACACAATCACCCGCCGCCTCGACGAGCAGGATCCTGCCTTGCGATTGCGCACGGACAAAGGCAGGCGCGTCACCTTACTGCCAGCCGGCACAAGCATCCCGATCCCGCGCAAAGTAAAACCCGCGCTGATCGGATTCTTTGTCGCGCTCATGAGCCTGATCGTCACGCTGGCGTGCATGAATTTGGTCAACATGTTGCTCGCGCGAGGAGCGAATCGGCGTAAGGAGTTGGCCATTCGCTTGTCGGTTGGCGCCAGCCGTTTCCGGCTGGTCCGACAGATGATGAGCGAAGGCATGGTGCTGTCGCAGCTGGGCGGCGTCGCGGGTTTCGCGCTGGCCTGGGGTCTCGGGGTGTTGAACGCGCACTTCACCCCGCCGACGACGCTGCCGCTCGAATCCGATTTGTATCTGGACTGGCACGCCGCCGCCTTCGCCTTCGGCCTGGCGATTGTGTGCGGCGTCGGTTTCACGCTGGTGCCCGCCTGGCAAGCGACGAAAGCCGATCTGACCCCAGCGCTCAAAGAGGGCAGGGCGCTTCCGTTGCCGGGTTACCGGCGCCTTGGCCTGCGTAATTTGCTGATGCTCGCCCAGGTTGCGGCATCGCTCATGCTGCTGCTGATGACCGGGTTCCTGGTCATAGGAATTAGCAAGTCGAGCAGCCTCGAGACCAAGTTCGCTGCGAACAGCATGGATCTGTTGTCCCTGGATCCGGTGCGCGACGGCTATGCACCCGAGAAAGCGCAAGCCCTTTTTGAGAGACTCCCCGAACAGCTCAAAACCGTACCGGGCGTGCGCCAGGTCGCCCTGGCGGCGCAGCCGCCCTTTTCCAGCGAGGTCGAACCCACGCCGCTGTCTGCGGAAGATGCGCCCGGTTCCTCACCCCTGCTCCAGCCCGTACTCGAAGAAACTGTGGGTGCAGGCTATTTTGCCGCTTTCAGCGAGCCGATGCTCGCGGGCCGGGAGTTCGTGGAAGGGGATCAGAGAAGCCACCCCGATGGGTCCCAGAGTTTGCCCGCGGTGCTGAACGAGAGTGCCGCCCGCAGATTTTTCGGAAGTGGAAATGCGATCGGGAAGCGGCTTCGAGACGACAAGCAGTCCTTTGAGGTGATCGGCTTGGTCGCCGACCTGAAAGATGTCATGGGATTCAGCGAATCCATCCTTTATTTGCCCCTCACCGCGCGTGATTTCGCGCGGCCGCCAGCGGGTGGCCTGACCGTCCTGGTGCGAGCGGATGGGGGAACGGATGCGCTGAGGGCGATCGAGAGCGAAATCGCATTGATGGATCCCAGTCTCAACGTTTTCAACGTGCAAACCCTTGCCACTTACTTGGATCGCAGCCGGGCCGCCTTGCGGTTCTCCATTCAAACCTACGGCGGAATCGGGGTATTCGGCTTGGTGTTGGCCGCAATCGGGCTGGCCGGGGTTACGGCCTACGCGGTTGCGCACAGGCGCAACGAGATCGCCATTCGCACCGCCCTAGGCGCAAGCAGGGCGCAGGTGCTTAGCCTGGTGATGCGGGAAGGCACGGCTCTGGTTGGCGGGGGAACGGTTCTCGGATTTTTGGGCGCGATCGGGCTGGCCAAGATCACATCGGCACTGGTGAACCTGTTTGGCGAGGCGTTGAAGGTGGGTACGCACGATCCTCGCCTGCTCATCGGCGCGCCGTTGCTGCTGGCGGGGGTGGCGCTGGTCGCCTGTTATCTGCCGGCCCGCCGGGCGGCGAAAATTGATCCCATGCAAGCGCTGCGTCAGGAATAGCGCGGGCAGTATTCCCGGCGAGATCGAATTACGCCGCGGGCTTACGAAATTAGGCTGCCATCCATTACCTCGCGCTGAGAATAACAAGCTTGTATAATGTTCGGCGCCCGCCGGCGCTCTCGCGCAAGAGACGGTGACATGAAGCTAGTTCGAATTGGGAGTTGGACATCGCTGTGTCTCGTCATTATCGTCATTGCGCTTTACTCCTCGGCCGGCGCGCCGGGCAAACTTGCCGACGTGAACGAGGCGCGCGTGATGGCGGAGGCCGCCGATGGAAGCGACTGGCTGCTGAACGGGCGAACTTTTGAGGAGCAGCATTTCAGTCCCCTCAAGCAGATCACGGATCAGAATGCCGGGGCCTTGGGTCTGGCATGGTACTTGGATATCGATAGCGCCATGGGCGTTGTGGCTGAGCCTATCGTCGTCGATGGAGTGATCTACGTGAGCGCTCCCCTGTCGAAGGTGTACGCGGTGGATGCGGCATCAGGAAGGCTGTTGTGGATGTTTGATCCCAAGGTGCGTCTGAACATGGCGATCAATGGATCCTACTCGGCGCGGACCAATGGTGGGGTGGCGGTGTGGAACGGCAAGCTCTATGTGGGCACTGGAGATTGCCGCCTGGTGGCCATCGACGCGGCTTCGGGAAAGCAGGTGTGGGAGGCAGCTGTCTGCGAAGCCACCCAGACGGGGATTACCGGCGCGCCGCACGTAGCCCGGGGGAAGGTTTTCATGGGCTACAACGGCTCGGACGATGGCGTTCGGGGATCGATGGCGGCCTATGACGCAGAGACCGGCCGGGAGGTATGGCGGTTCTGGACCGTCCCGGGAGATCCCCGAAAGCCCTTTGAAAGTAAAGCTCTCGCCTTGGCCGCGAAGACCTGGATCGGCACAGACGCGTGGAAAATTGGCGGAGGCGATGCCTGGAATGCGATCACCTACGATCCCATAACCGGCCTGCTCATTTTCGGCACCGCCGGGGCGGGAGTGGATTATGGCGAGTTGTCGTCCATCGAAGTGAGCGGCGATAAGCTTTTCGCAGGATGCATCATTGCCGTCAATGCGGACACCGGTGATTATGTCTGGCATTTTCAGACCAGCTCGCCCGGTTTGCAGACCGAAAACAATCACATCATGATCGCCGACCTGCCCATCAATGGCGAGAAACGGCATGTCGTGATGACGGTGCCAAAGAACGGCTTTTTTTACACACTCGATGCCAAGACCGGGAAACTTCTTGCTGCGAATCCACTGGTAAGGCTGGCCTGGGCAAACTCCTACAACTTGGAGACCGGCCGCGCCAACGAGGTGCCTCGATCCCAAGGTGGCGGCAAGCAGTGGACCGTCCACAACTGGTGGCCGATGAGCTACAGTCCCCTCACCGGGCTGGTCTACGTCCCTATCACCGACCGAAAGTCGGAAGCGAACACGGCCGTCGAGACCGGGGAGTGGATGCAAGGAACCGAAGGCAGGCTGATTGCCTGGGACCCGATCGCTCAGGCGGCGCGCTGGTCGGTGGAAGAACCGATCGCCACCAATGGCGGCGTGCTCTCTACGGCCGGCAACTTGGTCTTTCAAGGTCAAGGCACCGGAGAATTTGCCGCCTATGCGGCGGACAGCGGCAAGAAAGTATGGTCGATCGAAACCGGATCGGCGATTGAGTCAACTCCAGTCACCTTCAGCGTCGAGCGAGAGCAGTACGTATTCACCGCCGTGGGGTGGGGCTCAGGATCAAGATTATTCGCTCCCGCTTGGACGATGGCGACTCCCAAGTCTAAGCGGGGACCGACCCGGCTGCTGGCGTTCAAGCTGGGCGCAACCACGCGCTTTCCTACACCTCCTGACCTGGTTCCACCCGTGCCAAAACCCCCACTGCAGACCGCCAGCCAGAAAACCATTCACCAAGGATCGGTGCTTTACCAAACCTTCGTCTGCGACGGCTGCCACTCTCCCGGAACCGACGGCAGTGGAGCTTGGGTGCTCGACGGCGCAGTTCCCGACCTGCGCTACATGCCCGCGGAAGTTCATCAGCAGTGGTACAGCATCGTCTTGGGCGGCAGCCATTGGGAGCAAGGCATGCCGGGCTTTGCCGACCCTCCTAAGTTCGCGTTTCCTCACCTGCGAATGACCAAACAAGATGCCGAGGCAATTCATGCCTATGTAATTGACCAGTCCTGGAAAGCTTACCGGAGTGACCAAAAGACGGCTGCCAATCGCCGGGAGAACTACTAGCATCCCTTCTCACGCCTAACCATGGGGATCTAACCCCAACATCGGCGATGACCCCCTGGAGAACAACTATGCCCGGACTCCTTCATCGCGGGCAGAATTGGTTGGATTGTGCCTTTGGGTTGGAACTATACTCCCGCTCTGCCGCTCTCTGGGCCGCCCAGCCTTCTCTCTTCTGTCATCCGCTTGCGGGATTTGCCGGAACCTGCGCGGGCGCAGGCGGTCGAGCCTTTGACTCGCTCGTGCTTATGTGACTTTTGGCACTTGGCGAGGGGGTTATGCCTTGCGGAAATCGCTGTTCTCTGCTCTGCTCAAGACAGGCATCGTCGTTCGGGAAATCCTGATCGAATTTGCTGGAAGGTATCGCGAAGTTCTCTCTTTATAACCTTCAAAAATTGCTTGACAAGTTAGATAACCTCACCGTAGAAATTAGATTTGCTGGTGAGATTCAGGCCTTCTGTCTCTCTAGCGGCGAATCGAGAGAAGTGGGACAAGGCGCCGGTCCTTATGAAGTATCGCGTCACAGTCTTCGTTCTGACTTTCCTGGCAGCCACGGGAGTGAGTCGGACGCAGAGTGTGCCTGCGCCAACCAAGGATGATTTGACAATTCCCTTCGAAGTCAACGGCCAGTTCGGCTCAATCTTGATCCGGGTGCAGGTGAACCATCGACCCGCACAGCTGCTGGTCGATACCGGGTCGAGTCATACCGTGCTGAGCGCAGAGCTCCTGGGAGTCAGCCCGGGGCTCTTACAGCCGGCAAGTGCACCCGTTAAGGGATCTGCGTTGAGGGGTGTTGCGGGCTGGACGGGAGCGACGATCGAGATAGGAACGGCGAGGTGGCCTGATCGAAGGGTCCTGGTGATGGATGGCTTTTCACAGATCTCGAAGAGCATGAAAGAAAAGGTAGACGGGCTTATGGGAGAGGATTTGCTAAAGGAATTCACGTTCGTGGTGATCGATTTCAGAAATCATCGTCTCATTCTCCGTCACTGAGGTCTACGGCGCAGCCAATAAAACCTGGCGGCATGACGACCAGGTGCCGTTCCAAACTCCGGAAACAATCTGGGCAAGCCTGGGCTCGACTCGCACCTGATTTCAGCTCCACCCGCCGAATGGCGAGCGGGCGCAGTCAGCACCTGGTTGGCGCTGGACTGGCGCTTGAGCTACGAGTTGATGGAGACGGGACGGATATTGAGGCTGGGAACGTGGGTCCATCGGGTCCGGCGCAAAAGATTGATGGCTTCCTGGGCATATTCAGTCCCCGATTTTCGTCTCGTGGGTCAGAACTGACTTCCAACCTCCGTCCTTCCAGATGAGCACGTCGGTTTGGCGCTCTGCCACGTCGAAGGGCTTCCCCGCGAACATGCCCGAGGTTTTGACTTTCGTGGTCACCAACGCGACATTCCCGTAGAGGCGCACTCTGGGTTCGGAAATCTCAAAGGTTTTTCGCGTCAGGTACCCCGACTTGATTCCATCGGGAAAGATCGACTTCCCCTCGCCTATGCCGCCATTTCCGGCAATCACGGCCCAGTCATCCGTCAGGAAGCGTGCAATGGCGTCGCCGTCATTGTCTCGCAGCGCCCGTGCTATTTCCTGTTCGGCGGCCATCGCGCTTTCGGCGGTGGGTCCGGAATCGGGCCTTGCCCCGCCGACCGCGGCGAACAGAAGCACCAGTGCCAGCACTGATACGACCCCAGCCACCAGCATCCTTCGATATCCATGGGATCGCATGCTTGATCTCCTAAGGCCAAAGATTCTGTGGTTTCGCCGCCACAAGCTATTGATTGATGTCCTGCCTGGCCTCCAGTTGCTTCACCAACCCGTCCAGATAGGTCTTTTGGCTTTCCGGAGCCGCTGCCAGCGCGAGCTTCATTTCTTGTGCAGCATCATCAAACTTGCCCTGCGCCGAATAGATGCGCGCCAACCCCGTGTGCACGAACCACTGATCAGGATGTTTCTTCGCGTTTTCGTGGAAGACTGCGAACGCTTCCTCGTTCCGTTTCTCGGCCTGCAGCTGGCGCCCGAACAGGTGCATCTGCAGTGGGTTTGCCAGCTCCAGTGCCTTTCTCTGAGCGATCGCAGCCTCGTCCTTGCGATCGAGCGCCGCCAGAATTTCCGATTTGGTCAACTCGTTCTCGTATCTATCTTCATTCTCAATCGATCGGTCGGCATATTTCAGCGCGTCGACGAGGTCGATTTTTTCTGTAACGAGGTAACTGGCTGCATCATTCCAGCCTTCCCAGGTAAACTGGGAAATATTGCGCAGTTGTTTTTTGAGGCTGGCTTCCACGATATCGTGGACGTTCACCGTGACCTTGAACGGCACCGCGATGGTTTCCCATTCCAGTTCGATCACCACCGAATCCGGCTGCAGTTGGTCGAACTCGTAGCTCAGCGCTTCATGCACCTCCGCAATCTTGGGCTTCACCATCACGCGCAACGCGTCTTCTGCCTGGTCATAGGTGAAGGATCCCCAGGAGGTCGAGTTGGTCGAAAAAATCATCGTCCATTCGTCGGGGTTTGGAATCATGTGCAACCCGTAGCTTCCCTTGGCGAGAGATTTACCTTCGATCAGAACCGGATCGCTGAAGGTGATGGTAGTGTTTTCGTTCGCGCCCGCACGCCAAACCGTGCCGTAAGGAACCAGGCCGCCAAAGATCTTTCGACCCTTGACCAGCGGCCGGTGATAGGTGATCGTGATGTCGGTAATCCCGACCCGCTGTGCTATCTGTGCTCCTTGGCTCTGGCTGGGCAGGTCGAGTAGGAACGATTGCGCCGGGCTTACGCCCGACATGGCGGCCATGGACAAGCAGAGTAGAAAACCTCTCAGCGCGGATTCAGGCATTCGAAATGCACCCCCTTCCCAAGAATCGCCGATCTTGTTAGCCAACGACATTTCTGCTGACTGAGTCCCCTACTCTCCCCCTCTTCCCGGTTGGGGGACGGGGTTCTCGCGGATTCACCACCTCTTCATCCCTTGTCCGTCGTTCGCAGTTGACGGTTGGGACTCGGCGGTGGAGAGCCAACGTAAACGGGATCGGCGTGTAGGATCCAGGATTACGGTTTCCGGATCACTTCGCAGCAAACCGGTGGCAGCCAGCGATGGCATGCCCTTTTCCATCGCCGGATGGAATCGTGTCGCGAGCGCCTCATCATCTTCGACAATGCCCAGCCAAACCAAAAATGGTCCATCCGTGCGGAAGGAAAGCTGGGGAAAGGTATTGGGTACATCGAGAGAGGCGAGAAGGCCAGCCTCGCGTACGCCTGCGCCGCGATACGCTGCGAACGCGGCCTCTGCCTGTCGCGCAAAGACATTGATGCCGTTCGCTTTGACGGCAAAGATCTGCGCGACGATCACGCCTTGAGCACCGCTTGCTTCCGTGACAGGATCGACCATGGGCAGAACGGTTACGCCCCGTTCAGGAGTCAAGGGATGAAGCAACAGTACGTTGTCGCTGTCTTGCAGCAGACTGATCATGGTTGCCTTGTACTCTTTCCACACCGGCCCGAAGTAAAACGTGGCGTTCGCAATGGCCCGATCGTCCATGCTGTGGTAGCCCCTGATCCAAGTAAACCCCGAGGAATTTTTGCGCTCGAAGAATGCACCCAAGACGAGTGTCCCGACCTGTTCCAAGGCCTCGGGAAAATAGGTATCAAAGTATTGAGCAAAATGTTCCCGTTCGCCTTCTTTGATCGTGTAGCGGCGGAGCTCGATCACCTGAAAATCCTTCAAATGAGCTACCGTTCCGATTGCATTGCCGTCGAAGGCAGGATTGCTCTGCCCTGGCGCCGAACTGCCAAGTGTGACCAGAACTAGCGCTGCAACCAACCCTCTCGCCCTTCCCTCTACCAACATTTCCATCCATGTTTCGCCATGCTCCAGTCGTAACTTCCCCGTCTGCGTGATGGGCAGCCGGACTTCAGTTCGCATCGTCGGTTGCATGGTTCGCCCGCGTGAAATTCATGACCCAGTTGGTTTCCCAGGTTCTGCCTCCGTCATCCGAAAATGCCTGTTCGAAGCGCGATGAATCCGGAGTAATGTTGGAAAAGCCATTGCGCACAAAGATGGCTCGGCCGGCAAAGAACTCGCGGTCGAAGAACTCCCCTCGCCCATCTTTAAACTCGCCGATCATGGGCTGCGTCATGGTGCCATCTCGACTGTTCGCCCAATTGAGACTCCACTGGCGGGATTGCGAATTGTAGAGGCGCAGGCCGACACCTTCAATGTGACCTGCCGGGCCATCGACTTCGAGTTCGAGCAAACTGGCGCGGCCATTCCAGAGCTTGCTGACCACGGCGGTTCCGTCGTAATCGACCCACGTAGTAGATCCCGTTAGGGGATGCGCGAGGCGGGATACGTGAGTTTTCCAGATACCGGAGTTGAAGTCGAAATCATGGCGCACCTCCTCGTCGGAAAGGGGCTGCGCCGGTACCTGTCCGGAGGACTCCCGCGTCAGCGTGGCGATCCAATTTGGCTCCCAACTCTTGCCCCCGTCCTCAGAGAAGGACTGTTCAAAGCGATGCGAGTTTGCAGTGATGTCGGACCAGATGCCTCGCACCAGGATGACTCGCCCGGCGAATTCCTCTTGGTCATAGAACTCGCCACGCCCATCTTTAAACTCGCCGATCATGGGCACGCCAAGCATTCCCGAGCGGCTGTTGGCAAAATTTTGCGTCCACTGATGGGCTTGCGGATGGTAGAGAAACAAGGTCAGGCCTTCGAAGCGCCCAGCTGAACCGTTCGCCTCAATTTCCTCCAGTTGGGCCCGTCCACCCCAAACCCTTCTCACCACTACCGTTCCGGTGAGCTCAACCCATGTACTGGAGCCCGTGAGCGGGTGTTGCAGTCGCTTGATCCGGGCTTTCCATGTGCCCAAGTTGAAGTCGAAATCGTGTTGTCCATCCCCTTCCTGGCTGGCCGGCGGCTGGGATGCGAGCGGGGCGGCTCGGGGCACCGCCGTCAGAAGCCCCATACAGACCAGTCCCCAGGCCAGAATATAAGCTGCAACGCACCGCATCGGGCTCATTGGGTTTCGCCTCTCAAAATCGATCTCCAGCAAACAACCCCGAGGCAAACCACGATCGTGACCGCGCACAACCTTCGGCTCAGGTTGGGGAGTATGTTCCGTGAGGAGGCCAACCATCTCAATTCACCGAAGCTAGTCTTGGGGTCGACAGTTCCTATCCGCGTCAGGAGACAGGCTGGAGATCTCGAGGAGATCATGGTCTCCAACAAACTGGGGAAACCAATAGGTGTTTGTCTCGTCGATAGAAGAAGGCAGAGGCCACGATGTTAGACTTTCCTAAGATCGCGGAGTCGCGGTTGCTTAACGGAAATCAAACGATTCGTTTTGGGCCCTTTGAGGCTGATCTGCGGTGCGGAGAGATCCGTAAGTCGGGAAGCCGCATCAAGCTGCAGGACCAACCCTTTAAGGTGCTGCAGATTCTGTTGGAGCGCCCTGGAGATCTGGTCACTCGCGAGGAATTGCAGTCCCGCATCTGGCCGGAGGAGAGCTTTGGAGACTTCGACCACGCGGTCAACGTCGCCGTCGGCAAACTCCGAGCTGCTCTCGGCGACTCCGCTGAAAACCCATCCTTCATTCAGACGGTGCCGCGCCGTGGTTACCGCTTCGTAGCCAAACTCGATAGAACAACGTCGGATGAGACCCTCCTCGACCAGACCTCGGTTAACGCGCATCCCTCGCCGGTCATCGGCGAGCATGTCCGCCAGCCTACGCTCCTGGCGTTTCTTGCCATCGTCATCGTCGCCGGAATCCTGGTTGGCTTGGGCGGAATCCTCGAGCGACACACCGCTCGATCTCAGCCCCCAGACTTTCAGCGGCTGACGGTACGTCGTGGCACGGTCTATTCCGCCAGGTTTGCCCCGGACAGTCACAACGTCCTCTATGCCGCCTCTTGGGACGGCGCGCCCATCGAACTATTCTCGACCGACCCGAAGTTGTCTGGGGCGCGAAGCCTGGGATTACCGGCAACTCAGCTGCTTGCGATCTCTTCCTCCGGGCAGATGGCGGTGTTGCAGTCAGTCGATCATCGGTTTTTGATGACCTTCCGGGGAACTCTTGGCCAACTCCCCCTGACGGGCGGCTCTCCCCGCCAGCTGGCTGAAGATGTCGAGTGGGCCGATTGGGCTCCAGAGGGGACGAGGTTAGCCGCCGTCCGCGATCTGGGCGGCAAGCAACGTCTCGAATTTCCTCTCGGCCAAGTTCTATACGAGACGTCCGGCTGGATCAGCCATCCCCGGGTTTCACCCCTGGGTGACCAAATCGCATTCCTCGATCACCCAACCTATCCTGACGACCGAGGAGAGGTTTCGATCGTAGATTTGGCGGGACACAAGAAAGTTCTCTCGAGCGGATGGGAGAGCGTCGAAGGGTTGGCATGGACCGCCGACGGAATCGAGATTTGGTTTTCCGCCGCCCGGGCAGGACTCGAACGCGGCATTTATGCTGTGGATCTTTCCCGCCGTCAACGACTGGTTTTTCGCGCGCCGGGCGGTGTCACGCTCCAGGACATTGCCGCCGACCGAGGAGTCCTTCTGACCCGCGATGACCAACGCGTTGGCATGATGGCTTTGCCGCCCGCAACCACCACCGAAACAAACAAGGAGCGGGAACTCTCGTGGGAGGACTGGTCTGTGGCCACGGACATTTCCAAGGATGGCACCACGGTGCTGTTCGATGAGCAGGGAGTGGAGGCGGGGCCAAGCTACGCCGTGGCCGTGCGGGACACCCGCGGGTCGCCCCCGATCCCCCTCGGCGAAGGCATGGCCGGCAATCTTTCTCCCGACGGAAAATGGGCAACGACGATTGTTGCCAATGCCCGCCTGCTGCTGTTGCCAACGGGAGCGGGAACAGCGAAGGAAGTGGAAAAGGGCGACCTGCAACGGTACTGGCATGGAGCCTCCTGGAGGCCCGATGGCAAGCAAATTATTTTCTCCGCCAATCTGCCCGGGCATGATGTTCAGTGTTTTACCCAGAGTGTAGATGGCGGCAAGCCGCAGCCCGTGACTCCGGAAGGAGTTTTACTCTGCCAGGTCTCCCCTGATGCAACGTTGATTGCGGCCTATCATCTCGATGGGAAAGCCTGGTTGTACGCCATCCATGGCGGAGGGCCACGCCCCATCCCGGGGTTGCTACCGGGCGAACTTTTTGAGTGGAGCTCCGATCCGCACGTCCTGTACGTCTACCAGGGGAAACGATTGCCGGTCCGAGTGTATCGCCTGAACGTCCTAACCGGACAAAGGCGCTTCTTTCGAGAAGTGACGCCCCCCGATGTCGCAGGATTAAGCGACATCTCTCATATGCATTTCAGCTGGGATGGCCAGGCCTACGTCTACAGCTATACCCGCCTGCTTTCCGAGCTTTATCTCGTGCATGGGCTCAAATAGAAATTCACTTCCTGCGCCCACACTTCACGCCCAACCTGGTACCCCGGACCACTCTCATATTTTGGGAAGTTGGCAATCCTGCCATAATGGCTGGCGACACCCGTACGGTGTAGTCTACGGATCCGTGGCGCGGAGGCTGGATTTGTGTCGACTCGCCCCGCTGTCATCATGCGATCCTCGAGCCCTGGTCGGGAGGAATCTTGAGTCAAGATAGCTTTATCCCGGTTCCTATGAATGCCAGTGCGCGCAACGACCTGGTCGAGCGCGGGTTTAGTCGTCAGCCGCTCAGAATTGACCTAGACGTGGCGCGCACACTGGAAGCCTTAGCCCATGCCGCTTGGTCCATTCCTAGGGACACGTACTATGAGGGGGGCGACCGGTATCGTTCTTTAAATCGTCTCCGGGCGGAGGTTGTCGAGGGGGGCGTAAAAGTTTGGCCGACGGATGAGAGCACGCCCTACGTGCAGCTGGAAAAATACAACCCGGCACTAGGCGGCCAGCCGCGAGAGTACGCTCCACTGGCCCAGGCTATCGCAGGCGCCATCGGCGTTCGCAAGATGGTCGCCTACCACCTGCGATACCTGCCGCTCTCGGCGGTCGGTACAAGATATTTGGTCAACCTGCACCTGATCAGATTCACAGCTACGCCGGGTCGGCCCTGTGACACCAGCCCACCCGGACTTCATAAAGACGGAGAAAAGTATATCGCCACGCATCTCCTTAGCCGCTGCGGTGTTCAGGGTGGCGAAGTCATCATCACCAACAATGACAAACACGAAATCGATCGCTTTACCATGCGCGAATCGGGTGAATGTTACGTCTTCGACGATGATCGCATCTGGCACATGTTAACCCCGGTGGCTGTGCTCGAAGGCAATCAATACGCCTACCGCGACACCCTGGCATTCGATATGCTGCCCGAGGGCTGGGAACCTACGAAATGACTGCGCAAGCTATCGCCCAGGGTCGTGCCTCCAGCCCGGTACAAAATCCGCCCACGCTCACTCGATCCCGTGGATCCTCATGTTGACCAGCTGGTCGATGGTCAAGTCGCGCAAGCCCCGGGCACGCATGTCAGCGATGTATTCCGGGGTCACGTTGTGGATGCGCATGGCAACCAGCTGGTCGGGATCGGGACGGGCGTAGCCCAGGTCCTGCAGCTTCCGAATGAACTCTGGCGTGACGCCGTGGATGCGGAAGGCGATCAGCTTTTCGAGATCGACGTGCTCGTAACCGCGCTGCTTGAGCTGATCCATCCACTCCGGCGTGACGCCGTGGATCCTCATGGCGACGAGCGTCTCTTCGTCCGGTGAATATCCCTCCTGCCGCAGGCGATGGACCATCTGCGTCGTCACGCCGTGGATGCGGAAGGCGACCAGCTTTTCGCTGTCCCGAGCCGGAAGCCCTTCGGCCCGAAGCTCGTGAATGAACGCCGCGTTCACGCGGAAAATCCGGAAACTGACGAGTTTGTCGGCATCGAGGTTGTCGAGGTTCTGGTCTTTCATTTCGCGCGCGAAGTCGAGGCTGACGTCCTCGACCGCCATGTCGAACTGCCGTTCCTCGTCCACGGAGAAGCCGAGGGAACTCATCGCACCGGCATAGTTCGGGTTGGGCTCAAAATGAAAGACGCCTGCGCCCTCGCCATCGTTCAGGAAGCCCTCACCGTCGATCTTGCCGGCGTCGCGTGCGATGGTGAAATGCACGTCCTCGTGGCCGGGCTTGGCGAAGTCTACTCCCGGGAACGAAGTGACGGGCCAGGAGGACGAGTAGCTCGAGTTTCCCCCGTGATGATGCTCGGTAAGGGAAAACTCAACTTGGCCGGGATTCTCGGACTTGCTGATCGTCCAGTTGCCGCTGCGCAGCTCGGCAGCGCGGTCCTTGACCACGCCGAGAAGAACACATGACGCTAAAACCAAGTAGACCGAGGTTCGACACCTTCTCATACAATCTCCTCGCCGCAAGCATCCTCAGACCGCACATCGGCTCAAATATCGGCCTTCGGTTCCAGAATTTCCAAGCGCCGCAGCTCAATGAGTTTTTCAATCGTCAGATCTTTAAAGCCGTGCCTGATCGCCTGCTCGATAAACTGGGGCGTCACGTCTTGCACCTTGGCGCTGATGATGTCGCGGATATCGACCTTGAATCCCGCTGCCTGCAGAGCCTTGACGTAGGCGGGCGTCACATCCTGAACGCGCATGGCGATCAACTCGTCTACCGTAGGGTTCAGGCCGAGCGCGCGGATCTCGCGCACATAGTCGGCAGTCACGCCCTGGATGCGCATGGCGATGGCATCGTTGGCGTCAGGGGTGAGCCCCAGCTGCTCGAATCCCTTCAAATACTCCGGGCTGATGTCCTGGATTTTGAACGCGATCACTTGATCGATGGACACAGCGAGGCCGGCGGCCTTGAGGGCACGCACATAGTCCGGCGTCACTCCCTGGATTTTCATGGCAATCAGGTTGTCGACGTCAGGTTTAAGGCCTGCGTCTTTGATCCCGCGATCGTAACTTGCGTCCACGCCCTGAATCTTGAGGGCGATCAGCTGGTCGAGATCGGGATTGAGGCCTTCGGCGCGCAGTTCGCGAATGTATTCGGGCGAAATATCCTGCACCCGCATGGCGATGAGTTGGTCGGCGTCGGGGTGCAAACCTTCAGCTTGAACCTGGCGAACGTATTCCGGCGTGACCTCCTGAATCTTGAGAGCAATGAGCTGGTCGGCGGTCAAATCGCCGAGTCCCGCAGCTCTCAGGCCGTCGATGTAGGACGAAGCAGCTGACGGCTGTTCTCGACTCTGCGCCTGCGCGGGTGATGGCTTGGCGGCTGGCGTCGCTTTCGCAGCCGGCGCAGCTGCCTGACTCCCGCTTGCCGCTTCCGCTTGCGCCAAGAGGGCGGCTCGAGTGGAGGCATGGGCGACCGCGAGCAGCACGTTTCCCGCCGAGAGCGCTGCCACCAGGCACAAAAGGCTGGCGGTGAGCCCGAGGGCGCGCATGCCGTCGCCGAAGGTCTTAAGGCCGAGCACGCGCACGATGCGCTCGGTAAGTGGCCCGCCGTTCGCAGCCATGGCGAACCCGGGCGCGCGGCGCAGTTCTTCCAGCCGAGTGAGAGCGCGTGCGTAGGCGACGGCGTTGCCGCAGACCGCCACAGCGATCTCGTCGCAGCAGTGCTCTCGTTCGGCGCGGATACGTTGGTTCAGCCACCAGACGGCGGGGTGGTAGAAGAGCAGAGTCTCAACCGAAACCTGGAAGGCATTGACGAACGCATCCAAACGGCGAACGTGCGCCAGTTCGTGCGCGATGATCGATTGCAATTGCTCCTCGGAAAACCCGCTGAGAATCGTCAAGGGCAGGAAGACGACGGGACGGAACCATCCCATCACCGCCGGTGCCTGCAGCCACTGGCACTCGCAGTAGGCGATGGCGCGATCGAGACCGAGACGGTGTTCGAGGCCGCGGCAAATCTCGAGCACGCGAGCGCCTACAACCCTCGATCGCCTGCGGCGCCTACGCTCGAGCAGCAGGAATCCTCCGGCCGATCGCAAACTGAACAGGATCACGCCGGCGAGCCAGGCTTCTACCACCCATGGCAATGCGGTTGGCCGCCATCGAGAACCCTGAGCAGCAGAAGGGGCAGCAATGTTGCGGCCGGCCACAGGCACAGCTGCTGCGAACGCCTCCAACTTCCCGAGCCGCGCCTCGGCGAACAATGCCGCGGCCTGCTTCACCATGGGCGCTTCCCCGCCATACGACTGTGCATAGAAGAAGGCGGTTGCCGCCGGAGCCGCCAACATGAGCGCCAGCGCGCCCACGCCAACGAAGTATCGAACCGGGGCGCGGCGGGATAGAGACATCAGGGCCGCCGCCAGAGCTGCCAGCGCCGCTCCTTGCCAGAGAAAATGCAGCAGAGCCCAACCCAAGGCGAACATGGCGCTCGGCGCCAGCAGCTTCGTGATTGCGGTGGTGATCACCGGTAAAGTCATCGGCGACTCCTTTCGTACCCGCCCTTTTCATACCGATCCAGTAGGCGGCGCAACTCGTGAATTTCTTCCGCAGAAGCCTTGCGACCTGCCAGAGCATGCATCATCAGCTGGCTCGCTGAACCTTCGAAGACCCGCTGGAGCACATCGCCGGCAATCTGCCGCTTGGTTTGCTCCGCGGGCAGACATGCTTCATAGACGTGCGCACGCTGGGTTTCGTTTCGGCGCACCGTGCCTTTGGCGGTCATAATCTGAAGCAGTTTGAGCACGCTGGTGTAGCCCAGAGATTTCTTCTCGCTCAAGGCTTCGTGAACTTCACGCACGGTTGACGCCCCACGGGTCCAGAGCACGCGCAGAATTTCGAGCTCGGCCGACGTCGGTTTCTGCGGAGACGATTTCATCGCCAGCACCATACTACGAAGGTGTTCGTAGTGTCAACGAAAATCTTCGTATGCCGGGATCGTGGTCTTTAGTTCTTGGCCGGCAATCCCTGGTTCGAGGACACGCTCGCTCGCCCACCACTTCCGGTTTGCCCAGCCTCAGGGGTAGGAGCGGCGCCTAGTTCTACTTATGGCTCGCGTGGCCATGCGCCCGCAGATAGGCTTCGATCTCTATCTTTCCCTCATGCCTTGCCCATTCAGCAGGGGTAGCTTGCCACATCGTATCCTTCCAATCCAAGTTTGCCCCGCGTTCGACGAGTAACCGAACCAAGGCGAAATTTCCCGAAGCGGCGGCCTGGTGCAGCGGTGTCGAATGCGAGTGGCCGCCCACGGGGTTGTACCGGTTCGGTTCCTCGCCCGCGTCGAGCAAGAGGCGCACGATTTCGACATGGCCGAACTGGGACGCGAGGGCAAGCGCCCAGTGACGGTCCTCGCCGCTGCTCGATGGAAAGAGCCGGCGTATCTCCTCCATCCGTCCCAGGGCAGCCGCCACGATCAAATCGACACGGGCACCACGCCCGAGGAGTGCCTTCACTGCATTGAACTCTCGGTACATTGCCGCTGTTCGTGTCGCGCTGCCGGGGTCGGCTCCGTAGTCGCAAAGAAGATCGATCAATGGGACCTGGACACCACCTTGGCCGGCTATGTTGCTGCTGGCGACCAGCTCCAGCGCCTGATCGAGTGCGGACTGGGTGAACCCAGCCTCGAGGATGACCTTGGCTACGGCAACAATGTTAGGGGGGAGACGGCCGCGGCGAGATGGGTTTTCCGCGATAAACTCGAGCAGCGTTGGATTGCGAAAGTAGTTGCCACCTTCGAAGGTAACCCGACTCCGAACCAAACCGGGATGGTGACGCAGGTGGGCGCGCAACCCCTCGACATCTCCGGCGTCGAGAAGGTCGACCGCCCGCCGGAATGTCGCGTCCGCAATTCGCTCTTGGTGAGGCACGTCCAAGCGATCGGAGGCTGTCGGTCTTTCAATTCGAGCTTTCAGTCTCCGCCAACTCGGGAACCCACGTTCGCGTGCAATGGTGAGCTGCGCGTCGGCGACCCGGAAGGGCGCGGCAAAGATGTCATGGTCACCGGCTTGGCTGAAGCGCGGGTGAAACTCCCTGATCCGCTGGGCGGCATCCGGGCTGCGGCGAGCGTGTTCTCGCAACAGGTCTTTGGCTTGATGTTTGAGATGATCGAGATTGGGATGGGGTGGGAGGGGTCTTACGGGCATAACGAACTTCCTTTCTTGCGCCCGAGGTCCGCATTTTTGCGGGCAGAAAGTTAGTTCGTACGAAAGATGTTCTGAGTCGGGTGGACTTCTGTCCTCTCCGCGGACCGGATGCGCCCCGCGCACCGCGTCATTCTAGCACGATCCTGGGGCACCGTGCGGCGAAACAAAGCAAGGAACGCTGATCCGCGTTTGCGGCAGCGATGAGGGTGACGATACCATAAGTGTAGTTGGTGATAGCGTGGTTTCACTCATCATGGTTGCATGAGCGTAACGAGGGCTAAGATGACAATCGGACGGTCTTTGCTCCCCGAATTCGACCGAGAGATGGCAAATACTCGCAGAATGCTGGACCGCGTACCAGAAGGAAAACTTGACTGGTCGCCGCATGCCAAGTCATCCACGCTTGGAGAACTGGCCAATCATCTCGCCCTCCTGCCGAGGTTTGCCGCGATCATCGTCCATGGGAAGGGAAAGCGGCCGGCTGAGGCGAAATCGAAAGCCGAACTGCTAGCTCTGCTCGATGCTAATGTTGCCGCGGGGCGCGACGCACTTGCCGAGGTGAGTGACGAACATCTGCTCGCCGCGGTGGCGGTTACGCCTGAACTCTCTCTGCCGCGTGCGGAGATTCTCCGAATCGAAGTGTTGAGCCATATGATCCATCATCGTGGGCAGCTCAGTGTATATCTGCGTCTGCTCGATGCGGTCGTGCCAGGAATGTATGGACCATCAGCGGACGAGAAGAATACCGCAGATCGGTCTTGACTCGGAGGATATCTGTAGTAAACGGCGGAGGAGGATTTCTTTGACGTAATTGTTGGCGAGGGGTTAGTGGTCATCGCCCTTTTGGCAAGGCGGTTTGGCTAAGTCGGAAGTCAATGTCAATTTTGTCGTCAGAGCCGCTATCGCATCTGGGCGCCGTCTGTTTGCCCTGCCGCGCGTCCCCCCTAGCGCGAGCGCTTCTTGCGATCCCTGAACGCCACGACTTGACCAATCGCTGGCAAAATGTCTCTTAACGTAGGAAACGTCAGCTGAGTTCGTGCCCAACGATACGTTTTTTTGGCCTCCTTAGGCTCACCGGCGACAACTTCTCCCTCCGCCATCAACCTCGTCACGGTCGTGTACACGGAACCGAGAGGATTCTGGTGGTGTTCGATGGGAAACTGTAGCTCCCTGAGAATTCCGAGAATCTCCGAAATGGTCACATCTTGACTTGTGGCCCGCAGAGCGGTGCAGATTGCTTCTTTCAATCCCTCACCAGCGCACAGCAGGTTCTCATGCTCTTCTGTCTGGTCGGCATAGGCATAGATCCCGCCAATCAGACGCTTCAGTTGCGCGATCTCTTTTTCTGTTGCTTCGAGCCCTGCCAGCAGCACACGACGCTTTTCCACGGCTTGCGCGAGATCGTTACGCGCTCTTTTCATCAATTCGCAGTAGGTCGACTCATCCATATACAGATAACTATACATGGTGTCGACCGACGGTCGCAACTAATTAAGGTCGGGGTGGGACAAAGCCTCGGAGCGTAGAAGGAAACAGTGGTTGTTTTCACAAGTCGCGCAGAGTTCGCATGGGATCGAGATGGGCCGCCCGCATTGCGGGCACGAGGGCGGCGACCATGGAAACCGAGAAGAGCGTGAGCGTGACTGTCGCGAAGACCGCCCCACTCAGACGCGCCACGTTGAACAGCAAATCGCCGATGAGTTGGGTAGCCAGAATCGAAGCCAGTATGCCGAGGCCGATTCCGGCCGAAGCCAGCAGCAAGCCGTGTTCGAGAACAAGGCGCAAAATGTCTGTCCGATCGGCACCCAAAGCCATCCTCAATCCCAGTTCATGAGTGCGATCGGCAACTACGAAAGAGAGCAACCCGTACAGCCCCACCGCCGCCAGCAACAAGGCGATCCCTGCGAATCCGGAAACCAGCAGCGCTTCGAAACGCGGTTGCGCCGCCTGCCACGCAAGATCCTGGGTAAAGCTACGGTAGTCAAACACCGGAGTGTCCCGGTCAATTTCGGCGACGATTTTCCGCACCTCGCTCTCGTAGCTCAAGGGATCGCCCGCGATCTTCAGGACCACCTGCGGGCGCTGGTGGTCCGGGTCCTGAGCATAGGGCAGATAAAATTCCGGAGGATAGAGGTTGTCCAGATCCTCGCTGCGGACGTCCCCGACGACGCCGATAATCTCTCGGGCTCGCTCCGCTTCCCCAGGATGACCGAGCTTCGGCACAAAATGCTGTCCGATGGGATCGAGGGCGGGAAAATATCGGCGGACGAAACTGCGGCTGACCACGGCGACCAAAGGGGCCTTCGCATCGTTATCGCGCTCGGCAAAGGTGCGTCCGCGGAGCAGCGGGATCGAGAGGGCCTCGAAATAGCCGGGCTCAGCCACCGCCGAAACCGCGCCGGGCAAATTCTCAGGCGAGGCTGGGGAGCCGGGAATAGCCAGCTCGGTCCAGGAGTCCCACGGCCAACGCAGCGGCACGGGATGACCAGCGCCGGCTTTCTCAACTCCGGGGAGCGCTGCCAGCTGCGGCAGGAGTCGGGTAAAGAACGGCACCTTGGCGGGATCGGGAAAGCGTTGGTTGGTTAGGGCGATGTCGAAGGCTAGAGTGTGCTCGGAGTCGAAACCCGGCTCGATGCGCAGTACGTTGATCATGCTGCGAATCAGCAACCCGGAACCCATCAGAAGAACGAACCCGAGGGCTGTCTCGCTGACCACAAGCAGGCCATGAAGATGATGGCGACGACGGCCGCCCGTGACGCCCGGCGCGCCCTCGCGCAGAGCATGAGCCGGATCGACGCGCGACATGTGCCATGCCGGCACCAGCCCGAAGATGAGCGCGGTTGCCGCGGAGAGCACGATGGCGAAGGCGAGCACGCGGACATCGAGCCCGACTTCTCGAAGTCGAGGCAAATCACTAGGCACGAGGCGAAGCCCAACGCGGAGCAGGGCCCAAGCAAGTGCGACTCCGGCTGCACCGCCCATGAGCGACAACACCAGGGCTTCCCGCAGAAGTTGACATAACACCTGCCACCGGCTCGCCCCGAGCGCGGTCCGCACTGCCAGTTCCGGACGTCGGCTGTTGGCGCGGGCTAACAACAGGCCAGCTACGTTGGCACAACCGATGAGCAGCACCACCGCCACCGCGGCCAGCAGGATTGACAGCGCCGGCCGCACCTCAGCCACTGCATCCTCCAGCAAAGGCGTCATCGATACCGAAAGCTTGGTCCGCTCCTCGGGGAACTGCTCCGCCATACGACGCTCTAAAGCCGTAAGATCGGCCACAGACTGCTCTATCGTGATACCGGGTCGCAGCCGTCCCACCACATACAGGCGGTCGTCGTCGCGGCGGGAAATCCTGGGAAAAGGTCCTTCGGCATCGACGGCGAAGGTGGTCCAGAAATGAGAAGGGTTGGCCACCGGGAAGTGAAAGCCTGCGGGCATGACACCGATGATGGTGTGCACTTCGTCGCTGATTCTGACGCTTTGACCCAGCACATTGGGCGAACCGGCGAAGTCCGTCATCCAGAGCCCGTGACTGAGAATGACCACGCGATGGCCGGGCTGTTCATCTTCTGGGTCGAAGCTGCGGCCGATCGTCGGCGAGACGCCGAGGGTCGAAAACAAATCCGCCGAGACGCGTGCCGCCGACAAAACCCGTGAACCCTCGCCGTTCGGTTTGCTGAAGAGCCGCGGCACCTCGTCGCAGGAAGCCACCCCGTCGAGTGTGCGATTGCGTTGCCGCCACTCCAGAAAGTCTGGATAAGAGACCCCCAGAGAATTGGCGGCGGCAGGGTTAGGCGCCGGGGTACCGGCAGAGAATTCGAGAGTATGAATGGCGACCAGCCGGTCAGGATGGGGAAAGCGAAGCGGCCGCAGGAGAATCCCGTCGACCAGGCTGAAAATTGCCGTTGTCGCGCCGATGCCCAGCGCGAGTGTCAGCAGGGAGGTCAGGGTGAAGCCCGGACGGCGACGGAACTGGCGGGCGGCGAAGCGGATGTCTTGCGATGACATTGGGCTGATTATGACAGGAACCAGGGCAACAGTGTTCCGCACAGCCCCGCCGCAATTACCGAAGGGAGCGAAAAGCCCCGGTCCTTTTAGGGCGGGGATGAAAGCGACCTCAGGTTGGCGTTCTTTGTTGTTCTATGTATCGCTTGAGAATGTCAAGGGGTGCTCCACCACATGATGCCGCAAAGTAGGAGGGAGACCATAGGACACCTTTCCAGTAGCGTTTCCTAAGATCGGTTCGTTGTTGGCGCAGCATTCGGCTGGAAACGCCTTTTAAGGAATTGACTAAGGAGGACACACTAACCTTAGGTGGATATTGCAGGAGAAGATGGACGTGGTTATCTTCTCCGTGCATTTCCACTAAGGTTGATGCAAAGTCGGTACAGAGCTTGTTGAAGATCTCTCTTAGCGTCTGGATGGCGGCAGCATCGAACACGCGGTAGCGATATTTGGTGATAAAGACCAAATTAACGTGCATTGCGAGGACACAGTGCCTACCGTGAGACAGTTCTTGGTTGTTGCAAGTATACTTTGAAAATCGGGAGCCCAGCCAATGCGGAAAGCGTATCGCTACAAACTCATGCCCAAGAAAGCCCAGCGTTATGCTCTTGCCCGTACTCTCGATGTTTGCAGAGAACTCTATAATGATGCTCTGCAGCAAAGGAAGTGGCATCGAACCACCAGGTTTCAGCAGGACAAGGAACTCACGGCGTTAAAGCAAGCGTTCCCTGTCTATGGCAAGGTTTATTCGCAGGTGCTGCAATCCGTACTCCATACGTTGGACAAAAGTTTCCAGAATTTCTTTCGTTCTGGTTTCGGCTTCCCACGATTCAAGAGCGCG
>DASPVV010000119.1:0-37487 GCA_035622175.1 Terriglobales bacterium
ATCCCAGTTTTCGCTGTCCGTTCGTCGGCGGCGGCACCTGCGTTCTGGCCGAAGCCGCCAACAATCAGCTGAGCTTCACCGTGGTTGATCCGTTACAGGGGCGAAAAGGGGAGGCAGTCAAAGTCGAGAGCGATCCGGATCTCACCAGTTGGGATGTTTCTCCGGATGGCGGCCGAGTTGTGCTCGCCGTCTTTGACTACAAGGCGGGAGACTTGCAGGTTGTTCCTCTGACTGGAGGGGGTCCGCAGAAGTTGTCTGTCATGCCATGGACGGAATTGGTCGCGGTGGCTTGGGCGGCAGACGGCAAGAGTCTTTTCCTGGCAAGTTATTCGTCGCGAGGGACATCCATTGTGCGCACCGGCCTCACCGGCGAATCAAAACTGCTGTTCAAGCAACCCAGTTGGGATATCTTTTCGCTCGCCCCTTCGCCCGACGGTCACCTCCTGGCTTTCGGGCCGGTCATCACCAGTGCTAATGCCTGGACCATTGCATCCTTCCCTCGCCAATAAGACAACATGAAGGAAGCCGAGAGAAAGCATGGGCGCCAAGAGCGGGCGTGTGCGACAGTTTCTTAGCCGCGGCAGCACAGAATGTCGAGCGGGTTTGCTTTTTGAAACGAGACTTTCTATGGCGGCGATTACGCTTACCAGCGTTGCTGATCGGGGATGGGTTCGCAAGCCTTAACCACTTGCGGTCGAACCCTGAAGTCAGTGAGTGTGCCGCTGCCCATGCTGCTCCACTGGGCCGCAATCGTCGAGGGCTGTCGTTTGAGTCGAATCTCAAGCAGGAAATCGCCGACCTGCTCGATCAGCGATAGTCATCACGGAATCTAAGCGCAGAACACCAGCGGCAGGAGCGGATCCCCTCTTCGAGTACCAAACCGGCCAGCTCCGGATGGTACCAGCGATCGAATCCAAGCGCACAGAGCAAAGCCTTAAACCAGTTTGATTCGTTGCGTCCTGTGCGGCGACAGTCGAGCCAGTGCTTCCTCCGCCACTTTGCGGCTCACCGATTGGTCGCTGCCTGCACTCATCGATTCCCAATTGGAAACGCGCTGAAACACAGCGAAAGGAATCAAAGCGCGACCCACACCGCTATTCCTCGCGCAGGGCAACCGTAGGGTCGACCCTGGTGGCGCGCAGCGCCGGAATTGCGGTGGCTGCGAACGCCACTGCGGCCAGGATTCCAGGCACCGCTGCGAACGTGGTCGCGTCGGTCGCACCCACCTCAAACAACAGGCTACCCATCACGCGAGTAACTGCGGCCGCCCCGGCGAGCCCGGCCAAAATTCCGACCGCCGCCAGTTCCATCCCCTGCCGGACGACCATACCGAGGATGGCACCGGGCCGCGCACCTAGCGCCATTCGCACGCCGATATCGCGAGTGCTCTGGGACACGAGATACGACATCACGCCGTAGAGGCCCACAGCCGCCAATAGCAACGCGAACGACGCAAATGCGCTCAGCATCGTACTCGCAAAACGCGGTCGCGCCAGCGAGTCGTAGAGCCGGTCCTGCATGCTGCGTATGCCGTAAACTACGGCGGTTGGATCGACGGCGTGAATTTCCCGGGTGATGGCAGCCGCTAGTGGACCCGCATCCGATGAGCTGCGGGTGACTAGGAACATTCTGCTCCCGGGTTCTTGCTGATGCGAAAAATAAGTTGCGATCTTGCCGTCCGTCTCCAAGCCGTATTGCTTGACCACTCCTACCACACCCACAATGGTGTAGAGCTTCTTGGGATTGAACCACAGGTGTTTTCCGATGGCGTCACCGTTCGGCCAGAAGCGCTGCGCGAATTTTTCGTCGATGATTACTACCGGCGGCATCTCTGCGGTGTCCTGCTCCGAGAAAAAGCGGCCCTTGATCAGGGGAATCTCCATGGTGCGAAAGTAGTCCGGGCTAGCGGTGCGCAGGTCCACCTGCAACTCCTGCCCAGGTGGCGGTGTGTAGCCCTCCACTTTGATGCCTCCCCAACCTACCGCTCCGGTGAGGGGTAGCACCGAAACCACACCTTCCGTCCTCACGCCAGGCAAGTGGGCGACACGTTCTTCGATTTCCCGGTAGAGATTCACCTGGGCTTTATCGTCTTTGTACTTCGGGTCGTTGGCGGCAACCTGCATTGTCAGCACGCCGGCCGTGTTGAACCCCGGGGGAACGCTTTGCAAACGAACAAAGCTGCGCACCAGCAGCCCCGCCCCGATCAGCAGCATCAGCGAAAGGGTCAGTTCGGAAACCACGAGCAAGCCACGCAAACGATGCCGCCTCAGGTGCAAGCCGCCGTCGCTCTGCCCACTACGGCCGCCAGCTTTGAGCGAGTTGTTCAGGTCCAGGTTGATGGCGCGCCACAGGGGTGCCAGGCCGAACAAAATGCCGGTTGCGAGGGAAACGCCGAAAGTGAACCACAGCACTGTGCCGCTCAGCGCGATATCCTCTAGCCGAGGAATATTGCCCGGATTCATCGTGCGCACCGCGTAAAGGCTGGCGCGCGCGACCAGCAACCCGGCGGCGCCCCCGAGGAGCGCCAACAAAATACTCTCCGTGAGCAATTGACGCGCTATTCTCTGCCAGCCTGCCCCCAAAGCGGTCCGTATGGCCACTTCCTTCTCCCGGCGCGCTGCCCGTGTCAGTAGCAGGTTCGCAACATTGGCACAAGCGATCAGCAGTACCAGGGTCACCGAGCCGAGCAGCACCAGCAGCGCACGGCGCACATCGCCGACCACTTGCTCTTCGAGCCCCACCACGTGCATGCCAAAGGTCGCGTCGCGCTTGTCCTTCTCGCGGATCCGGCTCGCAATCAAGTCAATGTCGGCTTGCGCCTGCTGAACCGAAACCCCCGGCTTCAGCCGCACAACTATGTTGTAGTTTTCGTCGCCCCGGTTTTGTGCGGCATCGGCTGCCAAGGGCAACGGCAAGAACACATCCAGCTTGTCCATGGGTTCTTCCGACGGCATCACTTCTGAGTTGAGCACGAAGTCGCGCTCGAGCACCCCAGCAACGATGAACGGTTTCCCATCGAGCGTGATGCTCTTGCCGAGAATCCCCGGATCGGAGTTGAAGAGCCTTCTCCAGGCACGGTAGCTGAGAATGGCTGCAGCCGGTTTGCCGGGCGTATCCTCCTCGGGCAACAACAGCCGGCCAAGGAGAGGCTTCGCGCCGAGCATCTCTAACAGGGTGGATTGCGTGCGCAACGCGTCGATGCGCTCAGGCTGCTCGCGGCCCGTGAGCACGAGGGTGCGGCTCTGCGCGAGAGCCATCTGCTCGAAGGAGTGGTTCTCCTTCTGTATATCGATATACTGACCAGGCGACGGCCAGTCGCGAAAGATCCCCAGCCCCGGAGAATGCAGCCACACATTCGCCAGCCGGTCCGGCTGCGGATAAGGCAGTGGCCGCAGCAGCAAGGCATCGACCACGCTAAAAATCGCCGAATTGGCGCCGATTCCGAGAGCGAGCGAAGTCACCATCACTGCTGTGAGCACCGCGTTCTTACGCAGCATCCGCACGGCGTAACGAAAGTCTTGCCACCAAACGTACATCATCCCTCCCGGCTTTCAGTGATTGTATGACCTGCCTGGCCTCCCAGCTAAGCTTAAACCGGTTTGATTCGTTCGTCCTCGGAGGCGACAGTCGAGCCGGTTGTTTCCTCCACCCCTTTGCGGCTCACCGATTTGTCGCTGCCTGCACTTGGTTGGCGGATCGCGATCCGTGCTACGTATTGGGGTGGCCAGCACGCAATACCTGCGGCCAACTTAAGCCCCTATTGCGCGCTGGCAGTGGCGGCTGGCGCATTCTTCACGTATGTATTCATCCAGTTGTTCATCTCCCAGAACATGTGCAGCACCGATTCCCGGCCCTGATACCCGTGCGACTCGAGCGGCAGCAGCACGAAGCGCACCGTGCCGCCGGCGCCTTTGATGGCGCTAAACAGCCGCTCGCTCTGCAGGGGGAACGTGCCCGTGTTGTTGTCGGCTTCGCCGTGAATCAGCAAGATCGGCGTCTTGATCTTGTCGGCATAGGAAAATGGTGACATCTGGTAATACACCTCGGGCGCCTGCCAGTAAGTGCGGTCTTCGTTTTGAAATCCAAATGGCGTGAGCGTGCGGTTGTAGGCGCCGCTGCGCGCGATGCCTGCCTTGAACAGCTCGCTGTGCGCCAGCAGGTTCGCGGTCATGAACGCGCCATAGGAATGGCCCATCACCGCCACTCTACTGCGATCGACCACGCCTAGCCGCACGCCTTCCTCAATCGCAGCCTTCGCGCTGGCCACGAGCTGCTCGATATAAGTGTCATTCGGCTCGGCGTTGTCCTCACCAACGATAGGAATGGTTGCGTTCTCCAGAACGGCGTAGCCCTGCGTCACGAACGGCACGGGCGAGCCCCAACTTAGAAAGGGAAATTGATAGGGAGACCCGGTGATCTGTCCGGCCGCGGCTTTGGTCTTGTACTCCACTGGATACGCTTCCAGCAACGTCGGCAGCGGACCGTCGCTCGGTTTGTAACCCGGTGGTAAGTAGAGGTTCGCGCTCAACTCCACACCGTCGCCGCGTTTGTATCTGAGAACCTGCTTCTTCGGCAGCGCGGCATTGCCGTAAGGGTTGGGGAATTTTGTGACCTGCTCCCACGAGCCCGTAGCAACATTTTTCAGATAGAAATTCGGGCTCATCTCCTGCGACTCGCGGCGAATCAGAATGGTCGGAGTCGCGGCATCGACCATCGCCGATGGCGATTCATAGAATGGCGCCGCCGATTGCCATAACCTTTTCGTCTCTCCGTTCGTCAAGTTCATCGCCGAGACGAACGGCTGATCTCCCTGGGGGGAAGCGCCGGGCGCACCCAAATAGACCGCGCTCGCATCGCGAGTAGTCGCCATGACCATCTTGCCGGAGGCATTGATCACTTCCATCGGCTTACCGGGATCGTGGTAACGATCCTCAAACGATCCCTCCCATAACTTGACTTCCGTTCCCGGCGAGTCGGGCGAGACTTCGAGCATAATGCGCTTGCGATCTTTCCAGCGGCGCTCCTCCACCATGGCCAGCCGGCCGCTGCCCCACTGCACGCCCGCAAAGCGCAGGGGAAGATCGGCCAGCTTTCGCGGCGAAGCCTCGAAAGGAGCGTCGAGGGTGAACAAGCGATCGCGAATGGGAGCGTCCGTTCGCGGATCACCGCCATCGGCGGCCTCTGCCCAGAATACGCTGGCTGGCGCGTCGCTCCGCCACCCGACCGCGCGCGGGCCGGTTTCTACCGCGTCATGAATGTTGGGGATCGTGTCTTCGAGCGGCTTATCGGTGAGCTGTTTGCTCGTTCCACTCTTGAGGTCAGTAACCTGAATTTTCTCCGCAAAGAAAGAGAACGGGAGCAAATAAGAATAAGGATGATGACGCTCGTCGATTAACGCGTAGCGGCCATCGGGAGAAACCGATGCGCTTTGAATCACACTCGGCCTGCCTACGGGGATAATTTGGTCGTCGAGCCCCACGATTACGGTCTGGGCGGTCGCGTAGTAGTCGAACATCGCCTCGTCGACCGGGCTTTTCAGGAGATCCTCAAAGGTCGGTCCCGGTGTGACGCGGCCAAGATTCTGCTGAATCACCGGTCCAGTCGGCACCTCGCTCCGTGCTGGCGCGGGGCCTCTGGCTTTGGGCACAGCTTTGCACAGCAGCCGTTGGCCGTCGCCAAACCATTCACAAGGCTTGCCAAAAATGCCGTTGAGCGCGAGGCCGGGAACGCGGCGCGCCTGGGCCGAGGCCACATCCACGATCCACAGGCTCAATCCCGCGTCTGTTGCGGTATCGGTGATATTCACAAAGAAGATGTGACAGGCATCTGGCGCCCAGGTAGCGAAGCGGATTTTTGCATCTTGGGGAAGGCCTGCAACTGGCTTCTCGACGCGATCCGGCATCAATTTCAGGCTCAGCGAAGTTACGTACAATCCGCGGCTGGGGCCGTTCGTCTTGGGATTGAATCGCACCCCGGCGAGCCGCAGCTCCGGCTGTGCCAGATCGCTGATGGGAGGCAAACCGGAGAGAGACTCGATCAACAGCCACCGGCCACTCGCGCAATCGCTCGGAGAAACGTCGACCAGAGGGGTGAGCCGCGCATCGACCAGGTCGACGATGGCCTTCGGTGGCTCCTGATATTTCAGATCCGTCTGGCCGTGAGCCCAAACGAATGCGGCCGCAACCAGACATGCGACCCCAAAAACGGCGGGCAAAAGCTGCAGTCTTTTCGCATGCACCCATCGAAGGTTAACCAGGCCACGAGGATTCATGTCTGTGCCCCTCACTTGGATTTGGCAGAAAATGCGCGGCGCCTTATTGAAACACTTCGCCGGCGCTGCGTCTACTCGAGGTCTTCGAGAACAGCACCCGCGGCGAGTGTGTGTGACTTACAGGGTAAGGCGATACAGTCGCGGTGTGTTGCCTTCGTTTCATCCCTAGCGTAGTGTGCGATCTGCGACCGCATGGTTCGAAACTATCTCAAGTCATCGGTCTTCTGCCTATCCCGCTAATCCATCCTTTGTCGCGCTCCGCAATGATGTGAACCTCCGAATAGCCTGCGTTCACAAAAAGTGCGCGATGCTCCTCGACGTCCAACAGTGTTAGACCGGTTCGTGATGCATATCGCTCCAGCAACTTTGCCGCCGTCGTATTGGCTCCTTTATAGACTTCCGCGATCACGATAAGCTTGCCGCCGGGCTTCAGGACTCGATAGATTTCGCGAAAGTCCGCCGGCAAGTTGGACCACCAAAAGTGCGTCTCCACAGCCGTTACAAGATCGAACATGCCGTCCTGAAAAGGCAGCTGGGAGACAGAGCCATGTCGGACATCAACGCGCTCCCTATCGATCCAGCGTGCATTCGTTCGCTTGCTGGTGGCGACGCTCTCCTCGGAATGATCGACGCCATAGACCTTCCCCTCGGTAGCAGTTCCCGCCAACTTAGTGAGTGTCCTGCCACCGCCGCAGCCCACATCGAGAATCGTGAAGTGCTTTTCTATCGCAACCTGAGCCAAGCCCCAATCTGTCACCTTGGAATGCCGCGAATTCATGTTCCACAAAGCCAATCGACCCAGCCAGCCTCTCGGCCTTCGACATTGGCTTACCCGGCCCCCGCCGACCGACACCATGGCTATCATTCGCAACAGTCTAATGCATTCAATGCATCTCCTTAGATCCTAATGCCGCGTCGTCTAGGTGCCGGCAGCTGCCATGTCGGGCATCGCAAGAGCTCTGAGAATCCACTCACGTCAATCCTGCCCCGCCGGCACCCCTTGTATCTATAATCTTTGGGCGATGAGCACTGCAGCCAAAGAGAAAGACATCGATACCAGGCTGGAAGCGCTTCGCGACAAAATCCGCTACCACGAACACCGCTACTACGTTCTCGACGATCCCGAGATCAGCGACGCCGAATTTGACCAGCTCATGAACCAGCTGAAGCGCCTCGAACAGGAACATCCCGCGTTGATCACGCCCGACTCTCCCACGCAGCGAGTGGGAGGCAAGCCGCGCGAAGGCTTCGTCAAGGTTCCCCATTCCTCGCCCATGCTCTCGCTCGACAATACCTATAACGTAGAGGAACTTCGCAATTGGGATAGGCGGGTGCATGAGCTCAGTGGCCATAAAGACATGGAGTACGTCTGTGAACTGAAGCTCGACGGGATGTCGTTGGCCCTGGGCTACCAGCAGGGCAGACTCGCGCGCGGCGTGACCCGGGGCGACGGCTCGGTCGGCGAGGATGTCACGGCCAACGTTCGCACCGTGCGCTCGATCCCTCTCTCGATCGCCAGAGAAAAGCGTGAAGCGGCGGGTGTTCCCCCGGATTTCGAGGTGCGGGGTGAAATGCTGATGCCGCTCGAGGCCTTTCGCAAGATGAACGAGGAGCGGCAGCAGAGAGGGTTGTCGCTTTTTGCCAACCCCCGCAACGCCACCGCCGGCACCGTCCGCCAGCTCGAGCCGAGCATCACCGCCGAGAGGCGGCTGGATTACTTTGCCTACGCTCTCCTCGAAGATGGAAGAACGTACTTCCCCGAACATTGGGAGACGCTGAAGGCGCTCGAGACTCTGGGCTTTAAGGTCAACCCCAGCCGGGTGCGGGTCAGGACCTTCGAGGATGCCTGGAAGTTTATTGAACAGGAAGAAGCCAAGCGTGAACAGCTGCCGTACGAAATTGATGGCATCGTGATCAAGGTAAATCGCACGGCGTTGCAGGAGGAGCTGGGTCAGACCGGCAAGGCGCCTCGTTGGGCAATTGCCTACAAATACGCGGCCCGTTCGGGAATCACCCAAATCGAAGACATTTTGGTCCAGGTGGGCCGCACCGGAAAGCTGACGCCTGTGGCTGCCCTCCGGCCGGTGCCGATCGGCGGTACTACGGTCGGCCGCGCCACCCTGCACAACATGGATGAAATCGAGCGCTTGGGGGTGAAGATCGGCGATTGGGTCGAGGTGGAGCGCGGCGGCGACGTGATCCCCAAAGTGATCCGGGTGGTCGAAGACAAGAATCATCCCCGTGGCCACCAGCGGTTTCAGATGCCAGAGAAGTGTCCGGAATGCGGGACCCACGTCGTCCGCAGCGAGGGCGAGGTCGATTATCGCTGTGTGAACGCCAACTGTCCGGCCAAACTCCGGGAAACCATCCTGCACTTCGCTTCCCGCGGAGTGATGAACATCGACGGCATGGGCGATGCCCTGGTCAATCAGCTGACGGCGCGCCGGCTGGTCGGAAATGTCGCCGATATCTATAGGCTAAGCAAGGCCGACCTGCTTTCCCTCGAGCGCATGGGCGACAAATCCGCCGAGAACGTTCTCCGTGAAATCGCCGCTTCGAAAAAGCTGCCCCTCGAACGTGTCATCTACGGCTTGGGGATCCGCTTTGTGGGCGAGCGTACCGCTCAATTTCTGGCGGAGCACTTCGGGTCGATGGACGCGCTGATGGACGCCAAGGAGCAGGAGCTCGAGCAGGTCGAGGAGGTGGGACCAAGAATTGCCGGGAGCATGCTCGAGTTCTTTGCCGAGCCCAAGAACCGCGAACTGGTGAAACGCTTGCGAGAAGCGGGTCTGACATTGACCGGTAAGAAGAAGCAGCGCGGGACCAAGCTCGCGGGAAAGACTTTCGTTCTGACTGGGACGCTCGCTCGCCACACCCGGGAGGGCGCCAAGAAGCTCATCGAGGATTTGGGCGGCCGGGTGGCTGGCTCGGTCAGCAAGAAGACCGACTATGTGATCGCCGGCAGCGACGCCGGTTCGAAGCTCGACAAAGCCCGCGATTTGGGAATTCCCGTTCTGAAGGAGGAAGAATTCGAAGCCTTGCTCGGGCGATGAGCAGCAACGAGGTATGCTCGGCACAATACTTCACACTCTGTTGACATTCTGGTGACAAATACCCCGGCCGTCCGCACTACGATGCCCATTAACCTAACCGATCGAGAACCCGCAGGAGAAGGGTTTGGATGCGTTTACCCCAGCGGGGGATGATGCTTTTAGGTCTGGGCGCATGGGAGCAATCGGGGGCCCAGTGAATGGGCGTCGATAATGTGCCCTTGGATCGCGGCGTTCCTCGAACGTGGGCTTTTGCCCTTCGAGGCCACTCAGGGGGACGCCGACGATTCGAGCGCCCCTTTGACGCGCTGGTACGTCATCTCCAGAGTTTCAGGCAAGATTCGAGTTTCCCCAACCACGGTCAAGAAGTTCGCATCCGCCTGCCAACGCGGCAGCACATGCATGTGGACGTGGCCCGCTACTCCCGCTCCGGCGGCCTTTCCAATATTCATACCCAGGTTCACTCCGTCGGGGCGGTAAACCTGGCGCAGGACGCGCTCCATCTTCTGGGAAAGGTCCATCATCTCGTGGGCGGTTGCGATCGGCAGCTTCTCGAGCTGGTCGAGATGAGCGAAGGGGACAATCATCACGTGGCCGGGTGTGTAAGGATAGGCGTTGAGCACGATGAAGCAGTGCCGCCCGCGATGGACGATGTGGGCTTCATCATCGGCCCCCTGGAGAAGGTCGCAAAAGATGCACCCGGAGACCTTTTCCTTCGTCACAAAGGCGTACCGCCACGGCGTCCAAAGATAGTCCATCGCCCCGCAGAGTAGCAGATCGGGCCGAGTTGCGGAAACGAACGAGGACCGCGACGACGATCCGTCGCGCGCCTGACGAACCTCGGTCGAAGGTAACCGGCTGGGGCTTCCCTGTGTTTTCGAGGGCATGCGCCTGGGGCCCACCCGAGGATCAAGCTGGATTCTGGAGGGGAGGCCGGTTTGGCCGCGTGATCGGCTTCATGTGGCCGAAATCCGGTCAGTCGGATCGTCTCGAGGACTGAAAAGCACGATGGATAGCTCTTTCGCGGCAGATTTCAATGCATAAGTTCAGCGTTGTTTGACGCCAGCGTCCGTCCCTCTTCTGCGCATCACAGGTTGGGTTTGACACTGTTCAGAACCGGTTGCTATAGTCGAGAAGTTCCCTATTAGGACGCGGGTTTGCTGTTTGAGACGTCCGACCGCTGGGATTGCTAGGTCTGTTCGCCAGAACGGACTCCACATCATCGAATGACTCACTCCAGCTGTCCGCTTGACTGCTTCCCGCATCCTTCGCACCCTGGGTGCGACTAGACAGAGACGCCATGAATCTGCTCGACGATAAAAGCACGCACGCTTACGAATCCGCAACTTCAACTATCACCGAACAGCCCTCGAGCTCACCGGAAGGTGCGAGCGGGGCAGATCGCGCCCCCGAGCCGCCTCCGCTTGTTGAATCGCAGGAGGACAAGCCGGCCGGCACCCCAACCAGCGATGATTTTGCTTCGGCGCTTGAGAACTTCACGACCGAGGTCGAGGAAACCGAGGGCGAAGACCGTGTCATCAAAGGGCACATCCTAAAACTTACCCCCACCCACGCCATGGTCGATATTGGAGCCAAGTCGGAAGGGATGTTGCCCATCGCTGAAGTGCTGGATCTTGAAGGCAAGCCGAGGTTCCAGCCCGGGGATGAGATTGACGTCATGCGGGAGAAGGGTGAAACCGAAGAGGGTTATATCAACCTTTCCCACCTCAAAGCGCAGCGCCTGCGGGCTTGGGATGCGATCGAGAGGGCATATGGCGAACAACAAGCAATCCTTGCCGTTGCGGTCGAGCGGATTAAGGGAGGCCTCACGGTCGACATCATGGGGGTGAGGGCATTCCTGCCCGGTTCGCAGGCCGACCTGCGCCCCACCCGCAATCTCGAGGCGCTCCGCGGTCAATCGCTGAAGGTTGCCATCATTAAGCTGAATAAGAAGCGCGGAAACGTCGTGGTCTCGCGCAAACAGGTGCTTGAGGGAGAACAAACGGAGAAACGATCCAAGGTTCTGGAACACCTTGAGGAAGGGGCGTCTCTTACCGGCGTGGTCAAAAACCTCACAGACTACGGTGCTTTTGTGGACTTGGGGGGGATCGACGGTCTGCTTCATGTCACGGATATGTCCTGGGGCCGGCTCACCCACCCTCGGGACTTAGTCAATGTGGGCGACCAAATCCAGGTCAAGGTGCTGAAGTTCGACAAGGACAAGCAGCGGGTCTCGCTCGGATTCAAGCAGCTCACGCCCGATCCCTGGCTGGATGCGGAGCATCGTTATCCCGTGGGGGCACGGGTGCAGGGTCGGGTCATCAGCGTCACCGATTACGGCGCCTTCGTGGAATTAGAGCAGGGGATCGAGGGCCTGGTCCACGTCAGCGAGATGACCTGGTCGAAGCGCATGAAGCATCCCTCGAAGCTGGTCAACGTGGGCGACCAGGTGGAATGTGCGGTCCTGAACGTCAACTCACAAGAGCGCCGCATATCGCTCGGCATGCGACAACTCGCGCCCAATCCCTGGGATGCTTTGCAGGACAAATATCCCGTGGGCGCAACCGTCGAAGGGCGGGTGCGAAACTTGGCGGACTTTGGTGCCTTTATTGAGATTGAAGATGGAATTGACGGGCTGGTCCACGTCAGCAATTTAAGCTGGACCAAGCGGGTCAAGCATCCCTCCGAGGTGTTGAAAAAAGGCGACCGGGTGAAGGCCGTGGTGCTAGCCATTGAGCCGGATAAGCGGCGCCTTTCCTTGGGGGTCAAGCAGCTTCAACCCGATGTTTGGGAGACCTTCTTCGAACAACGCCACATCGGCGACGTGTTGCGGGGAAAAGTGTTGCGCATCGCCAGCTTCGGTGCGTTCGTCGAGATTGCCGACGGGGTCGAGGGCCTGTGTCACAATTCCGAAGTCGCGGATGGCAAGGGCCAGCCGTTCTCGCTCGAACCGGGCCAGGAGTATGATTTCAAGATCATCAAGATGAACCCGGAGGAAAAAAAGGTCGGGCTGAGCATCAAGGCGGTGGCGGAGGAAGCTTCCCGCTCGGAGGTCGAAGCCTATAAGCATCCGGCCTCGAGCACCGGCAGCTCAACCATCGGGGACCTGATTACTTGGAAGCGTGCCGGCAGCGAGAACAGCTGAGGCGGAATCGAATCCTCAGTCTTTGCCGGACTGCGGTGGCGGCGAGAATGGGTTGCCAACTCAGACTGCGATCCGACCTCTGGCAGGGGGGTGTTTAGTTCTTTGGCGGTGAGGGCTAGGTTGAGTCGCGCCACTCGAGCCGAGTGAGATTAAAATAGTGCCTGCGCGATCTCCTGGCGCCACGAGATCTGAGGCACTCTACCCAGAACCATTGATGCTGCATTTACTTCGTCTTGTGCGGCTTGCGTTTTGGCGCGCGTTCCTGCATGACGCGTTTGCGGTCGCCAAGGCTTCCGCCTACTCCTCGATTTTGACGTTTTTCCCGGCTTTGCTGGTGGTTGGCGCCGTGCTGGCCACTTCTCCCCGCTACGAAGTCTATCTGCTCGAGATTTCAAATGCGGTTGGACGCATCCTTCCCGCGGCCAGCAACACCGCCATGGCGTATCTGAAGGGAAGCTCGCTGCAACGTCCCCTCAGCGTGCTCGTCAGCGCCTCCTTGATCACGCTGTGGACGGGTTCGGGAGTGATGATTTCCTGGATGGAAGGCTTTCGCAACGCCTACCAGCTGCCCAAAGTTTGGGGATTAGCCAAGGAGCGCATGGTCGCCTTCTCGCTGGTGATCCTGGCCGGCATTCCCCTCTCGTTTGCCACCGTGCTGGTGGCCTTCGGCACCGGAATCGAGGGGCGAATCTTGTTTCAGTCGGATCGTGAACTCGGCCCGGTCATTCTCCTGCTGTGGACGATGATTCGCTGGGTGATTGCTATCCTGACCAGCATCGCGGTGATTGCTTTGATTTACCACAATGCCGTGCCGCGAACCCAGCCCTGGCATAGCACGCTGCCGGGAGCAGCCCTGGCCACGGGGCTTTGGTTTCTGACCACCGCCTTATTCGGTTGGTACCTGCGGAAATATGCGGACTACAGCCTGATCTACGGCTCCCTGGGTACCGCCATTGCCTTGCTGGTGTGGATGTATCTGGTCTCCCTGATCGTTCTGGTGGGGGCGGAATTCAACGCCATTCTGTTCCCGCGTGCCACGTTGGGCAAGGAGCTCAAAGAAATGGCGGCTCCGAAAGTAGGGACCTACGGAACGTGAGCCCGCAGCGAGACAGCCATAGCCAACCCGAGAATCTTCAGGCTATTCTCTAAACGATTGCCTTCCGACTCCAAAGTCAACGACCGGCTGCAGCCCTCAAGCAGGGGATCCTCCTATGCCCGGCAAGCCAAGATCATCTGTACCGTGGGGCCGGCATCGAATTCAGAAGCCGCGCTCAGGGATCTCATGCGGCTGGGCATGGACGTTGCCCGCCTGAACTTTTCCCATGGCACGCACGCGGAGCATGGAAGAGTCATTGACCGGCTGCGTCGCATCTCCGCCAGGGAGAATCGCACAATTTGTATCTTGCAGGACCTGCAAGGGCCCAAGATCCGGACGGGCGAGCTCGAGCATCACCTTCCGGTCACGCTTGAAACCGGGTCGCGCATTGCGATCACTCCGCGGCCCGTCGACGGCACCGCCCGGCTGATCTCCACCACCTTTCGTGGTTTGGCGCGGGAGGTCATCCCGGGTGCGCGCATCCTGCTCTCCGACGGTCGCATCGAGTTGCGGGTTTCCCGCGTGCGCGGACAGGATGTCGAGTGCGAAGTGATCCACGGCGGCCAACTCGAGGAACATCAAGGCATTAATCTTCCCGGCATTGCGCTTTCGATCCCAGCGCTCACCGAAAAGGACCGGGGGGATCTCGAGTTCGGGCTGAAACAAGGGGTCGACATGGTGGCGGTTTCCTTTGTTCGCTCCGCGGCTGATATTCGCGGTGTGCGGAAGATCCTGACCCGTCACGGCAGCGATCTTCCCATCATCGCCAAACTGGAAAAGCCGCAGGCTCTCGAACAGTTAGAAGAGATTCTCGAAGCCTCCGACGGGGTGATGGTGGCCCGCGGGGATCTGGGCGTCGAAATGCCGCCCGAGAAGGTGCCCATCATCCAAAAGCACGTGATCCATCGCTCGGCCGAATGGCGAAAGCCGGTCATCATCGCCACCCAGATGCTCGAATCGATGATTGAAAATCCTCGGCCCACGCGGGCGGAGGCGAGCGACGTGGCGAACGCCATCCTGGACGGCAGCGATGCGGTCATGCTTTCGGCCGAGACCGCCAGTGGAAACTATCCCAGGGAGGCGGTCGCCATGATGGCGAGAATCGTGGTGGAAGCGGAGAAAAGCATGGAGGAATTCCCCCGCCGGCGGAATACGACCCGCCGCCTGAGCATTGCCGAGACGATTTGCGAGTCCATCGCCCATGCCGCCGAAGCCCTGCAAATGGGAGCCATCGCCGTTTTTACCGAGACCGGCAATACGGTGCGCCTGATCTCCAAGTACAGGCCCAAGGCCGCGATTTATGCCTTCAGCGATTTGCCGGTCTGTAATCGCATGAACTTGTTCTGGGGCGTTCATCCTGTCGAGCGGGAGCCCGTCCGCAGTGCCGAGGAGATGGTCTCAGCTGCCACCCAGGAGTTGTTACGACGAGGGCGAATTCGAGGGGGCGACGTGCTCGGCGTGGTGGCCGGCACGCGGATGTCCTCCGGCTCGACGAACTTCATGCGGCTCCACCTGGTCCGAGAGGCGCAGGCCTCGAGAATCAAGAAACAATCCATTCGGCGCCCACGATAGCACGCGGCGAATCGATACGCCGCGATCTACTCCTGGGTCTGCAATTCTGGACCGTCTGCATGCACCTAGCCGAAGCAGGCTGCTATCGTCGCCACACGATGGGGGAGGAGGAGCGTACTGCTTCGGAATTAGAGAAAAAACCTCCGTTCGTTCTCGCCGGCCCAACCGGCGGCGGACGCAGAAACTCCCGCTTCACCCAGATTCTGTGAGCGCTTCAGCGCCGACCCCTATTTCAATTTCACAAACAGCAAGACAAAGATGGCCCATACTCCAACGGTCACGGGAAACTCGACCAACTGGGCGTCCCGCAATGCGCCTCCTCGCGGTATTGCATAGGTCAGCACGAACATCGCCACGGCGGTGAGTATGCCGAGAATCAATTTCGCTTTCGAACTCATGACGGTTCGCTCCTCCTGGGGTACGAATCTTCCTGCGGAGTATAACCAAACGGGCGAGGCTTTGCGCTCAATTTGAGCCAGGTTCGGGCGCTTTGGCGGCAGAGTACCAGGGCGAAATAAGCGGGCTGACGCTCTGATTGGTTTGGCTCGCGGTCGTTTCCCGACTACACTATCGCCCATGAAGAGCTTCGATGATTTATCGGAACGCGAGATCTTAGCGTTGGCAATTTCGCTCGAAGAGGAAGATGAGCGAGTCTTTGCCGATTTTGTCGACGGTCTGAAGCAAGACTTTCCTCGATCGGCGGCGGTGTTTGATGGCATGCGAGAGGAGGAGTCCGGGCACCGGCGGCGGCTGATCGAATTGCATCGACGCAAATTTGGAGAACACATCCCCCTGGTTCGTCGCCAAGACGTAAAGGGCTTCGTGGAGCGGAAACCTGTCTGGCTCATGCGGCCCTTGGGGCCGGAGGTCGCTCATAAAGCGGCCGGCGCCATCGAGCTGGAGACCCGCCGCTTTTATGAAAAAGCCGCCGCGCGCACCCAGGATGCCAGCATTCGTCAGTTGCTCGACGACTTAGCCCAGGAAGAGCGGACCCATGAGAGCCGGGCGCAGGAGTTGCGAGCCGAGGAACTTCCTCTCGAAGTCCGGCAGGCGGAAGAGCGGGCGAGCCGCAGGCTCTTTGTTTTGCAGATCGTGCAACCCGGTCTGGCTGGCTTGATGGATGGATCGGTTTCGACTTTGGCGCCGGTGTTTGCCGCTGCGCTTGCCACCCGCAACAGCTGGTACGCCTTTTTGGTCGGCTTCGCCGCCTCGGTCGGCGCGGGCATCAGCATGGGGTTTGCCGAGGCCCTTTCCGACGACGGAAGCTTGACGGGACGGGGACATCCCTTCATCCGCGGCCTGGTTTGCGGAGCCATGACGGCGCTCGGCGGCGTCGGCCACACCCTCCCCTTCTTGCTGAAAGACTTCCACGTTGCTCTGGTGGTGGCGGCGATTGTTGTGGTGGCCGAGCTAGGCGTCATCACCTGGATTCGTCATCGCTACATGGACACGCCGACCTTCTCGGCGGCGATCCAAGTGGCGCTCGGCGGCATCCTGGTATTCCTGACTGGCGTACTGATCGGCAGTTCTTAGTATTCTTGCCCCCAGCCGGCTGGCTGGGCCGAGCGGCGAAGTCGGGGCTTTTGCCAGTGCCCTGGCGGCCTGGGGACCAGAAGCTTTCCCGGGGACTTCGGGCACCCTTCCCCGGCTCGACCTGCATCGTACAAATGGGTTAGCCGGGCAATTCTCGGAGCTGACTGTGCCGGATGCGCTTGAGTCTTGCCTTCGGCTAACCAAAAAACATAAAATACCAGGCAGGAAGGTGTGTCGCTAAGGAGCGCCATTTTCATGTTCCCCTTAAGTGTGCGCCGAAACCTCTTGTACGTGGCCGCCGCATTTTCCTTAGCACTGGGGTTCCCAGCCGTTGCTCTGGCCCAGCAGGCTCCAGGATCGGGCAACTCCGCTCCAACGCCCACTACGCCCACCTCCAGTCAGACTCCATCCACCAACTCGCAAGGATCGTCTGATCAGCAAGGGGACTTGCTGAAGCGTCCCATTTCCGAGAAGCAGAAGCGGGATAACGCCAAGTCGCTGAAGCAGGAACTTGGAAAAACCTACAAGAAGTGGCTTGACGAAGACGTCGTGTACATCATCACCGACGAAGAGCGGAAAGCCTTCCGCCAGCTCTCGAATGACGAGGAGCGCGACCAGTTCATCGAAGCGTTTTGGCAGCGCCGCAATCCTGTTCCAGACAGCGAGGAGAACGAGTACAAGGAAGAGCACTATCGTAGGATCGAGTATGCCAACGAGCACTTTGCCGCTGGCGTTCCCGGCTGGAAGACGGATCGCGGCCGAATTTATATCATGTATGGCCCGGCCGATGAGATTGACTCCCATCCCTCCGGAGGAACCTACGAGCGTCCGATGGAGGAAGGCGGCGGCGAAACCTCGACCTTCCCCTTCGAAGATTGGCGCTATCGTTACCTCGAAGGAATTGGGCAAGAAGTCATCATCGAGTTTGTCGACACCTGCATGTGTGGTGAGTACCACATGACCATCGACCGCTCGGAGAAGGACGCGTTGCTCTACACTCCGAACGCCGGCCTCACCTTGTACGAGCAGATGGGCATGGCCAGCAAGACACAGCGATTCCAGGGGGACGGTTTGGAGCGCCTGGGACTGGGGCCCATGAGCTCGAGTGAGGGGGCGAAAGAGTTTGATCGGTTGGAGCAGTATGCCAAGCTGAATGCGCCACCACCGGTGAAGTTCAAAGACCTCGAGGAAGTGGTCAGCCACAAAATCAGCTACAATCTCATGCCGTTTGACGTACTGACCGACTTCGTGAGGGTGACGAGCGACACCGTGCTCGTTCCCGTCACCATCCAAATGAAGAATCGCGACATCACCTTTCAGAACAAAGAAGGTGTGGATCGAGGAACGGTCGACATCTTTATCCGCGTTACCACCCTGACCGGAAGGATAGCCCAAACTTGGGAGGACCCGGTGCAGGCGGATATTCCCGCGGAGCTACTGGCGCGAGCGGCGGAAAATTCGCAGATCTATTGGAAGGCGTTCCCCTTGCGGCCGGGTCGTTACCGGTTCGATATCGTGGTCAAGGATGTGAACGGAGACCGCAAGGGAACCTGGAGCCGGGGCATTGTGGTGCCGGATTACGCTGACGACAGGCTGGAAACCTCGTCGCTGATCGTTGCCGACCAGATGGAGCCGGTAGCCTCGAAGAACGTGGGGACGGGAATGTTCGTGATTGGCGCCACCAAAGTTCGACCGCGGGTCCCCCCTTCGGATGGGAAGCCGGCTACCTTCCACCGCGATCAGAAGCTGAATTTCTGGGTGCAGGTCTATAATCTCACGGTGGATGACAAAACCCACCGTCCATCAGCCACGGTGGAATACGACGTGGTGAACACGACTACGAACAAGCCGATCATTCACACTGTGGAATCCACGGACACCATGGGCAATATTGGCGAGCAGATCACCTTACAGAAAACTCTTTCGGCCGCTAAACTTGAACCCGGTGTCTATCGTCTCGAGATCAAGGTGAATGACAACCTGTCCAAGCAAACGGTGGGTCCCACGGCAACCTTTGCCGTGGAATAACCGCCTGCTGGGCTAAGCCAGGTGGTAGGTAGATGTTTTCCAAGCTGCGTTTCTTGGTGATCGTGTTGGGTTTGGCGGGTCCCGCATGGTCTGATGGCCCTACGGGCACCATCTCGGGATTCGTACGCAACACGGAAGGTACGCCGCAAATGGGCGCCGTGGTTGAAATTCTAAGCTCGGGCCCCCTGCAATCAGTTGCCGCTTTCACCGACGAACACGGCTTCTTCTCCGCCGCCGGGCTGGTTGCCGGCATTTACGACATCAGAGTTTCTGCGGCTTCTTATCTGCCTGCCTTCCGCGATGGCGTGGGACTGCGCGCCGGGGGCAAGGTGCTGTTGAACCTTACCCTGAACACCCTCTTTGACGCCGTTAAAGTGGTGCCGGCGCATAGTCCGGAGGAACAGGAGGACTGGAAGTGGGTGCTGCGTTCCTCCTCGAATCGGCCCATTTTGCGAGCCCTTCCCGATCCACCGGGCAGCAAGGCCGCCGAAGACGCTGCCAAGAATCACGAATTGAAGGGCGCCGTGTCGTTCATGGCCGGTTCAGCCTCGGAAGGCTTCGGCAGCGCTTCTGATATGAACACGGGTTTCTCGGTGGAGCGCTCGATCTTCGCCTCCGACCGGATTGGCCTCTGGGGCAGTATCGGTTATGGCAATCTGGCGCCAGCCTCGGTGGTGAGCGCCTCTTTCAGCCACCAGATGCAAGACGGTTCGGAGCCGGAAGTCGCTTTGACCGTGCGCAACCTCCCGGCCTCGATTCCCCTGCCGAACGCTTCCCTCGAAGCCATGGCGGTGACTACCTCCGATACGCTTCAATTCGGCGAGGGGGTTGAGCTGCGTTTTGGCAGCGAGCTTGAAACCATTCAGTTTCTGGGGCGCGCCAGCGCAATTCGGCCGTTTGGAACGGCCGACGTTCATCTTTCCCCGGACACGGTTCTCGAGTATAGCTATACCTCGTCAGAACCCGACGATGAGATGGACAAGGGCTTTGAGGCCGCACCCGTTGGTTTGAGCGAGTCCCAGCCGCGGGTCAGCATCGTCAATTACGGCGCGGCCCTCGAACATGTCCACCACCAGGAGCTTTCCCTCTCCCGCCGTGTGGGCACAACCAACGTGCAACTGGCTGCCTTCTGCGATCGCGTGACCGACCCTGCGCTCACCGGCGTCGGCGAACTGTCGATGGATCGTGGCACGGTTCTGCCGGATATTTATTCCGGCACGTTTACCTATCAGGGGAATCTTCTGAAGACCCAGGGGCTGCGGGTCGTGATGCAGCAAAAGCTGGCGAGCGGCGTCACCGGAACCCTGGATTTCGACTACGGCGGCGTTCTCAACCTGGACACCCCGATTACGACCCTGGAGAACGCTCGGCAAGCGATGAACACTCGCAACCGCACCAGCGCAGCGGAGAAGGTCAGCGGCGTATTGCCTAAAACCAGGACGCATTGGGTGGCGTCCTACCGCTGGATCGATGGCCGCGCGCTCACCCCGGTTGACATGTTTAATGCCTCACCGGGCCAGGCTGCGCCCTATCTCGACATCTACGTCCGCCAGCCCATACCCTTGATCTTCCCTGGACACCTGGAAGTCTTGATCGATCTGCGCAATCTCCTTGCTCAGGGCTATGTGCCGGTTCTCGGCCAGGATGGCCATACCGTTTATCTGGTGCAGTCGGCGCGAGCCGTCCGCGGCGGCCTGAACTTCACTTTCTAAATCTTCCTGCAAAAGTCATGGAATTTGTGGCGATGCTGCGGGTTCGGTGTCTCCCCTACGTGGGTCTCGAACCTTGCAGTTTCGAGAAACTGAGCTTTCGATCCCGCCTGTCTGGGTCTAGAGTTCCGGAGGTAACCCGTTCGTACACTCACTTTCGGTAACCCTCGGTAACCATGCTATTCCCCCTACCCAGCCGTACAATGACCTTTATCCGGACGACCGTCTCCTGAATCCGACTTTGGGTCATTGGAGTTGCCCCGGAGTTCTTCCCAGTGAGGAAGGTCGTCGGAAGAAAACCTGAGCTGGAGCTCTGAAACCTATGGCTTTTGGTTTTGGCTTTAAGAAGCAGAAAGTACTCAATTCGGCTGAGAGGTTTGTGCAGCAGGGCAAGTTGCAGAACGCCATTGCTGAGTACGAGAAGGTCCTGAAAGCCGATGCCAAGGACCTGACGGTGCTGAATACGGTAGGTGATCTGTACGCCCGTCTCGGCAACAACGACAAAGCCGTGGAATGTTTCAAAAGCGTGGGTGATGCCTATGCGTCCCAGGGCTTCACGGTAAAAGCCATTGCGATGTACAAGAAGCTCAGCAAGCTGAAATACTCGCTCGAAAGTGTGCTTCGGCTGGCCGAACTCTACACCCAACAGGGACTATTTAACGATGCCCGGGCTCAGTACTCACAAGTAGCCGATGAATTTGTGCGCGGGGGGCAATTGGACCAGGCGGTGCGCATCTACCAGAAGACGCTCGAGATGGACCCGGAAAACATTGCCATGCGCAGCAAGCTGGCCGAAGTCTACATCCGGCTCGATAAGAAGACCGAAGCCTGGCAGATCCTGACTGCAGCCGTCGAAGCGCTGCGTTCCAAGGGCCAGCTCGCCCCCGCCGAAGAGATTCTGCAACGCATGCTCGCGCTTGATCCGGGCAGCAGCTACGCGTTGCGCTTGCGCGGCAACACAGCTTTTGAGTCCGGGGACAGCCAAGCCGCCATCAATTACCTGGAGAAGGTTGCGGATTTGGATAGCAACTCCGACGGGCTGCGGACTCTGATGCAAGCCTATCTGCGGACTGGCCGCTTGGCCGAGGCCGGACCCCTGGCCGAGAAGCTGTTCTCGGTCCACAACGACCCCACCGCAATCCTCAACTACGCCGATGCCTTGATCGCCGGGGGACAATTGCAGGCGGCGCTCGCGCTCTATGAGCAGCATTCGGAACCGCTGCTGGCTGCCAATTCGAAAAAGATTCTCGATACTTTGCACCCCATGATTGGCTATGTTCGGGAGAATGCGCCGGCCCTCGAAACCCTGCTCGGCTTGCTGCAGAAAGCCGGAGATTCCACGCATTTAACCGAGGTCTACGAACTTCTCGGGCACGCCTGGGTGCAGGCGGGAAATCTCGAGAAGGCGCGCGAGTGCTATCTCAAGCTGACCCAACTCGAGCCGGAAAACCTGCTGCATGCGCGCAATTATCAGCAAGTTCTGTCCAAGCTGAAAAGCGCGTCGGGTTCGCGTCGCATCACCGCGGAGGAAGGCGCAGTTCTGGTGGATGAACTGGAAGCCCTGGCTCCGTTTGTCGACCAGCGCTATCCCGACGATGTCGCGGTGGCAATCCGCGGCGCTTTGACCGATGCCGAGCTGTTCATTTCCTACAACCTGCCCGACAAAGCTCTACGACCTCTGGTGGCGGCGTTGCGTTATGCTCCCCACGAGGTCCGGGTGAATCAAAAGCTCACGGCTCTGCACACCCGCGCCGGGCGGTTCGCCGAAGCCGCAGTTTGTTGCCACACACTCGAAGGCGTCTATCGCGAGGCAGGGCACGAGGAAGAGGCGGAGCGCTACGGGACCCTGGCATCGCAGTACGAGGAATCTGCCACGGCTCCGGTGCCGAGCCCGGTCCCGCCCGCCCAGCCCGCTCCACCCGCCCAGCCCGCGGCCGGTACACCTGCTTTGGTGCCTACGCAAGCCGCGCAAAACGAGTTCGACGTAACCCCAGAACTCGCCGTCGCTTCGACAGGCGACGGTTGGGTGCCGGAAGCTCCCGCTGTCGAGAACCCTGGGAATGAGCCGCCGGCTCCGGTCTCAGTAGCGCCCCACACCGGCCTTGGTGCGATCGCCGGGCAGGCTGGGGAATCGGGGGAGGAAGAGATCGATCTTTCCGAGGAATGGGAAGATCAGTTCACCGACGAATCTGAACTCGCTCCCGCTGCTCCGGTACAGCATGCCGCGACCAGTGCGGTGGAAGCGAAACCAGCGGTGTCGAAAGAGGCCGCCATCCAGCAGGCGATCGCCGAAATTCGCTTCCTCCTGAGCGAAGACCTGACCGAAAATGCTCAGGCTGCATACCGGACTCTGAGAGACCTCAAACCCGATCCGGCGACGCTTTCTGCGATTCACCGCGAGATCGAGGCTGCGATCACCCGTTCAGTCGAGCTTCCTCAACCGGCTGCCGTCGATGACGAGAAGATCCTATCGGACGTCGAGGGCGGAGCTGCGGAACCCGAGGAGGAAGTCATTACCGCGCCAACCACCAACTTAGACGCGCTGGTCCGGGATCTGGAGTCCTCGGTAGGCGATGAATTCCTGCCTCAACCCAGCGTGCACGAGGTCCCTCGCGAGGAAGAGATTCAGGTTGCCGCGTCGAGCCCGGCCGCCGCTCAATCGGTCGGTTCCTTAAACCAATTTGTCTCTGAGCTCGAGAATTCGCTGGGGGAAGATTTCCTGGCAGCAGCTCCGGTCGCGGCAAGGATGCCGACGGTGGCAGCGAGGGAAGCGGAGCAAGCGGTATCCGTGGTAGCATCGGCTCCGGTTGCGATGGCCGCTGCTGCTGCCGCTTCCGCTTCGGCCAGCCACGCAGGGGCGGCGAGTATGGAGCCAAGCGGTGGCGGTATGAGCTTTACCATTCAGCCCAGGCCGACGCCCCCACCCAGCCATCCCGGCCCGGGCGGCGGTGGACTAGGCGATCCCGGTCCACGGGTAGACCTGGCGGGAATGTTCGGCGAATTGCGGCAGACGCTCGAAGACAGTTCTAGCGAGGAAGATGCAGATCCCGAAACGCACTACAATCTTGGGGTCGCGTTTCGCGAAATGGGGCTGCTCGATGAGGCCATCGCCGAATTGCAGAAGGTTTGTAAGGCAGCCGAACAGGACCAGCGGTTACCCCACATCATGCAGACCTACACCTGGCTGGCGCAATGTTTCCTGGACAAAGGGGTTCCGGAAGCTGCCATTCGCTGGTACGACAAGGCGCTGCAGTTGCCCAGCCTGGATCAGGAGACCCGCACGGCGCTGCATTACGAACTGGCTTCCTCCTACGAGGCTGCCGGCAGGAAGTCCGACGCCCTCAATCACTTCCTGGAGGTATACGGCCGGAACATCGATTACCGCGACGTGGCCGAGCGCGTGAAGAGTCTAAAGTCGTAAAATGTTGAGATGGCTTGTCCAGGACTGGGTGGGGGTAGTTTGGGGTGGGTACTGCGGGCTCCGTTGGGGAGCGCCAAGTGAACCTAGGTTCGAAGAGCTCTCAAGACCAGGGTCGGGGATCCTTCCCCGCCAGCATCGAGGCCAGTGCGCCGCCCACGTTCTCTGATTCTTTCCCGCGAGGTTCTGGCGGCGGCTATTCCGGGTTTGAGCTATGGCTTCATCGGCTGACGGTTTTGAGTTTCGTCTTTGTCTGTGCCGTGGTGGGAGTCTTGTTGGTCATTGTTCCGTGGCGGCCGGAATGGACGGACAATCGTCTGCTGTTTGCTTATCCGCGACTGCGAACTTTCTTCGGCAGCGGTTTTGTGCGCGGTTTAACCAGCGGCCTGGGCTTGCTCAATATTTGGATTGGCTTTTGGGAAGCCATTCATTATCACGAAGGGAATTCACCGAGCAAGACTCCTTAGGCTTTATGATTCAGGTCCCTCAAGCCTGTTTGGGTTTTGGTGACTAGGATAACAAGCGATCATGAGTGAACGACCAGTTTCGCTCGCCCCTCTGGCGTACGAAAATCAACAATTTTTGAAGAGCCCGGACGGCCGCATTCTGCGCATTCTCGCCGAGTATGCCGAGCCCCTGGCGCGTTTTCGCCGGGAGCAGATTCAGGATACGGTGGTATTCTTCGGGTCGGCGCGGTTCCACAGCCGGGCTGCGACCGAACGGGATCTCGCCGCCATAGGCGAAAAACAGCCGCAGATCTCTGAGAGCCAGCATGCCGTCGACAAGAAGCGTGCGCTGGCGGCGCTCGATATGGCGCGCTATTACGAGGATGCGCGCCGCCTGGCCTTTCTGCTGAGCCAATGGTCCATGAAGATACCTGCCCGCCGCCGCCGCTTCGTGGTAACCACCGGCGGGGGCCCTGGCATCATGGAGGCCGCCAACCTGGGTGCCAAGGAAGCTGGCGCAAAGACCATCGGGCTGAACATTCATTTGCCCTTCGAGCAGATGCCCAATCCCTATATCACTTCCTCTCTGAATTTCGAGTTTCACTATTTCTTCATGCGCAAATTCTGGTTCGCCTACCTGGCCAAAGCCTTGGTGATCTTCCCCGGAGGCTTTGGAACCCTCGATGAACTGTTTGAGATCCTCACCCTGGCGCAGACGCAAAAGCTTGCCAAGAAGATTCTGGTGGTGATTTATGGAAACGAGTACTGGAACCGGCTGATCAATTTTTTTCACACTTTGGCCGACGCTGGGGCCATTTCTCGCGAAGACTTGGAGCTTTTCAAGATCGTGGATTCACCCGAGGAGGGGTTCGAGTTCCTGCGTGACGGTCTGACTCGGTATCATCTCCAAACCGAGGCTGAACGCAAGGCCGAGGCCATGCCAGAGATTGCCAAAACCAATCCGTAGAGCCCACTAAAATCGCCGTTTGCTGCTTTATTACATCACCGATCGCACCCAGTTCGCGGGGGACGAGAAAACCCGCTGTCGCACCCTGCTCGACAAGATCGCTGAAGCCACGCGCTGGGGAGTGGACTTCATTCAGTTGCGCGAGAAAGACCTTCCCACTAGCGAACTGGAAGCGCTTGCCTGGACGGCTGTGCGAGTGGTGCGAGAGCAGGCGCTGCCAGCTGGGAGTCGAGAGAAACGAACTCGAATCCTCATCAACTCCCGAGTGGATGTTGTCATCGCCTGCGGGGCGGATGGAGTTCACCTACGTTCCGATGACATTTCACCCGGCGTTGTGCGGGATGTATGGAAGCGGAGTGCAGTTGATGGGGAGGGCGAGACCCGCCCACCGCTGATCGGGGTCTCCTGCCACACCCCGTCCGAAATTGCCGAAGCGCGCTCGCAAGGCGCGGATTTTGCGGTGTTTGCTCCGATCTTTGAAAAGCGAGGAATGCCCGGAGCTTCCTCGGGCGGACTGGACGCGCTGCGCAAGGCTTGCCGAGAGAAGCTTCCGGTGCTCGCTCTGGGCGGTATCACCCTTGAAAACGCGCGTTCTTGCCTCGAGGCTGGAGCGGCAGGGATCGCCGGAATTCGGCTTTTTCAGCAGGGAAGTATTGAGACAGTGGTCACAAGGCTACGGCCTTAGCCGTCCGCTTCTTGCCGGCTTTGAATCTCCCACGGCATTTCGAAGCGGCGAGCTCGTGTTTCTGCTCTCCATCTTTGAGCGCAGGTGAGCGCCACTTGTACAGCTCGACTCTGATGAGGACTAGTTCCTTTTGCTTAGCCTCTTTGGGCTCGGGCCGAGGTATCTGGCTCATCGCTCGAAACCGACATGGGAAGGCGCTTGGAACTGTTCAGTGCGTACAGCACCAGTTCAACTCGGCTGGAAATTCCAAGCTTATCGAAGATATGGAACATATAGTTTTTCACCGTGTGTTCGCTTAGGTTTAATTGTCTCGCTATATCGCGATTCCCGAGGCCATCTGCGACCAGATGCAGCAAGTCCTCTTCCCGTTTGGTCAAGAGCTTCGCGCCATCGGCATCGACGACACGCAGTCCGGGTGACTGCGCAACCGCATCCAGCATGAATTCAAGTTGCTGGGTATTAGCCCAGATTTGACCTTGGTTTACGCTGAGCACACATTTGCAAAGCCACTTGAAGTGTGATTCGGAACGGGCAAAGACGCCTCTAGCACCAGCTCGGAATGCCTGCACGACGACCTCTGGCTCCGAACGGTCGATGAGGAGAACAAGGCGTATTCCTGGGTACTTGCTGTGTATTTCCGCAATCACGGAGATCCCACTAAAGTTCCCGTCTTGCAAAGTGCTACTGATCAGGGCCACTTGCGGCGCGGAGTTGTCGATCAGCCGAAGCAGCTCATCCACCGAGGTAGCGTACCCGACTACCTCAAACTGCGGGCGTCTGCTGAGACCAGCGGACACGAGGCCACAAGCCATCAGATTGGCGTCCGCTACAACCACTCGTATCGGGTTGATGGCAACTTGGCTGGGAAGTCGCATCGGCGTAGCCTCTATGAGGGACGGGGAACCGAGTGCAAAGGGGCCTAGTGCATTGACTAAGTGGCTGAGTACTGCGCACTATAAACCATTTTTGCGTTTTCGGGCTGTGCAAAACTTTTTTAAAAAAGCTCTCTGGATAGGGGTCGGCCAAGTCGTTGCGACAAGTAGCGCTGCGCGCCATCGTCCCCGGGGGGCCGCTCCGTAACGCGGGTGTAGACCCCCCCTGCCAAGCGCCAGCAGCCAATTGAATCGGCGAAGAAAACCGAGTGTAGCAAAACAGAACGAGAACCGGGCTCGAAGCTTCTGACTTCAAAGGCGACAGGAGACCCGCTAAGCGTCTATACCTGCGATGGCTACCCAGCTACAAAGGCGTCGATAAATGAGCGTTAAGCACTAGCTTCTTCCTGCCAGCCGTTCTCCTTTGGAGACCAATTAAATAGAAAATTAGTGCAACAAACTTCTGCTCGGTTGAAGAGCTCACCCCCAAATGGCCGCTGCCAAATAGAGAACAAAATCTCTCTAACTTAATTCTCGGAATGTTCGGACGATGCTACAGATTTGAGGCAATTAATTCTTCCATCCGATATTTGATGGAGTTGGCAAGCGCAAAGGCGAGAGTAAGTGACACTTTGGGTCTCTTGTGACTCGGTGCGCAGAAGAGGTAGGTTTCATGCGTGTTCTGGAGCCCACCCGTTGGCAAGGACGCTCAGAGCTAAGCAGCTCGCAGGCGTAAATAGAGAGCTAAGGAAGGCCAAGCGCTATCCGCTGAGAGTTCCCGTGACTTTCTGCTGGGAGGATGAGGATAGGATTTTGCAGGAAGCCCAAGGGACAACACTCGACATTAGTGATCGAGGTTTATTCGTCATATCCGATGTGCTGCCTCATGTCGGTGTGCACTTGGAAGTCGACGTGTACCTACCTTCGGTTCGTGGAGAACCCAAGTCAGTGCGACTGCGCGGAGAAGGCAAAGTGGTACGAGCGACGAAAAAAGGACCGGAGTCGGGGTTTGGGGCCGAAGTCGCGCTACAGACCGAAATCTCTGGCGGTTCGGTTTTCGGCACGTTGGGTTTAATCAACTGAAAGGTGTTTTGCAAGGGAGTTCGCGGTATTCCCCGGGGGGCGAGCAAGTCGCCTTCCGCAGTCTGCCGCCACTGTGGCATTTCGGACCGAGGTTGCTAACGGACCGACTGTCGTGAACTCCAAAAACGCTTGAACTAAAGTCGCGCTGAGTTCCTTACCCCCGCGGCCTAAGAGTTGAAAAGTGTGGAAAGCATAAGTGGTTCCCGTCAAATGGGACTGAGAGGGCGAAGCTGCGAGCACCTGTGGCCAATTCCTAAAGCTATCCCTGCGCCACGGTTGAAAGTGGGATCAGATTGATCGCGCCAATCGCCGCGCCGAAGAGACGGCCTGGGCCCGCCAAACCTCCAGCCATCCATATGATTGCTCGACTTCTCGCGTGTCGCACAAGCGCTTCTCGTAGAGGGCTCTGAAGCAGTTCATAGGTCAGGATCCTCGAGTTCGCTCCGATCTGAAGCAAGATTATCTCGGTGAAAATCCGCAAAATACAGCATATAAGGATGCGAACATTTCTTCGGACTCTTAAATTCACTAATTTAGACCACAATCGAGAGATCGCGCACCTCCGAGTCTTTCGCCAGTCCGGCAGCGTCTCTATCAATCGTGAGATTGCTTTGGGGTGTGGTATTTGAACTTGAAGCTGATAGGAATTGCGAGCTGCATGTTTCGAAGACGAGGTTCCATGCCCCTACGCATTAAGACAATGAGTCTGCTGCACGATGTGGCGCCGCGAGTGCTGGCGGATATCACCTCGTTATGCGTCTCGCTTTTCTGCGGTTTCTCGGCTTATTTCGTCGGCTATGTCGTTCTGTGGAAGCACATGCCGAATCTTGCCAGAATTGAGGGAGCCTTCAGGGCTCTATACTTGCAGAACGTGCTCCTTTTGGTCTCTGTTAGCATCGTAGTTTTCGCCTTGTTTGGCTTCTACACGCATACACGCACTTACCAAAACCGCTACAAGTTCGTAATAGCAGTCAACGCGGTGACTGTGACGTTCCTGGCGCAGGTGTTGTTGTATTCATACGTATTGAGACTTGGTCCGGTACCTCGGGGGGTCATGCTGCTGGCATGGCTTTTTTCGCTACTTCTGATTGTTGGTAGCCGCGCTGTAAAGGCCTATGTAACGAAGTCATATTCCATTGCGCCCAGGCCGGTTGGAGGCGACAGAGATATCAAAAGTATTTTGGTCATCGGAGGTGCAGGTTATATCGGCTCGGTTCTCACCCGCAAGCTGCTTGACCAGGGATACAACGTTCGCGTATTAGATTCTTTGTTTTTCGGGGACACTTCTGTCCGCGATCTCCTGAGCCATTCGAACTTCGAGTTGTTCCATGCGGATTTTCGTAATGTGGAGTCGCTGGTGAAGTCCATGCAGGGAGTCGATGCGGTGATCCATCTCGCCGCTCTTGTGGGAGATCCAGCCTGCACGATTAATAGTGATCTGACTCACGAAATCAACTATGCAGCGACCGGGATGCTCGTCGAGGTGTGCAAGGGTGCGTGCGTCAATCGTCTTGTTCTTGCGTCTACTTGTAGCGTTTATGGTGCTAGTGACTTCTTGATGGACGAACGATCAGCCACGGCCCCTATCTCTTTGTATGCGCAGACCAAATTAGACGCTGAGCGCGTGATCCTCCGTGCTCGAAGTTCGGCGCTCCACCCTACCGTTCTCCGGCTCGCGACCGTTTTCGGTATTTCACCGCGACCGCGATTCGACCTGGTTGTGAATCTTTTGACAGCGAAAGCCATGCAAGAAGGCAAGATTACGATCTTTAATACTGATCAGTGGCGTCCCTTCATCCACGTCAGTGATGTTGCCCGAGCGTTTGTGTCTGCCCTGCAAGCCCCTCATGGCTTAGTCTCTGGTGAGATTTTTAATGTGGGCTCCTATAAGCTGAATTATTCACTGGGCGAGTTGGCGGAAAAGATCCGAGAGCAGATTCCTGATCTGGTCATAGAGCACAAACAGAATCCCGATAAGCGGAACTATCGGGTCTCGTTCGACAAGATCCACTCTCATATGGGATTCGTGTGTACAACTGGCTTAGAGGTTGGAATTCAAGAGATCAGAAAGACGATCCAATGTGGTCTCGTGAAAGATTATCGCGATAGTGTTTTCTCGAATTACGAACATCTCCTCGGCGCAAACGGCGATCTGCTGGTCAGTGATCCAACGGTTCGACTCTTTTCCGTCTTGGAACCTGCTGACGCAGGCAAACCCGCCGCCTCGCTGAAGGCGCTCAGTCTTGAGGCGGCGTCCTAGCTAGCTAGACTACTGGGCTGCGGATCTCGTGCCGATTCTTACTAAGCTTCAATTGGCTATCGATGGCGGCGAGCCCGTTCGCCAATGTCGCTTTGCTCCTTGGCCTCATTTCACACAGGACGAGATCGAGGCTGTCGTAAACGTACTTGAGTCGGGAAGGGTCAATTATTGGACCGGCGACAACGGCCGCCTCTTCGAAAAGGAATATGCAGAGTCGATCGGCGTCCAATACGCCGTTGCTGTCGCCAATGGTACGGTCGCACTAGAACTGGCGCTTCATGCAATAGGGGTCGGTCCGGGCGATGAAGTCGTGGTCACGCCGCGAAGCTTCATAGCTTCGGCTAGTTGCGTTGTTATGCGCGGGGCAATTCCGGTCTTTGCCGATGTCGACCCTGACAGTCAAAATCTAACGTCGGAAACGATTGCCCGAGTGCTGACTCGACGCACAAAGGCAATCGTTGTTGTACATCTGGCAGGATGGCCATGCGACATGGACTCCATTACTGCTCTTGCGAACGAGCGCCACCTTAAGATCATTGAAGACTGTGCCCAGGCGCACGGAGCCACATATAAGTGCCGAACCGTAGGTTCCATAGGTACAATCAACGCGTTCTCCTTTTGCCAAGACAAGATACTCACGACGGGCGGAGAGGGCGGACTGGTGACCACCGACGACGAGGAATTGTGGAATAAAGCTTGGAGCTTCAAAGATCATGGCAAGAGCTATGACACTGTCTACCGACGGTTGCATCCGCAGGGCTTTCGCTTTCTGCACGAATCGTGTGGCACAAATTGGCGACTGACCGAAATGCAGTCCGCACTTGGCCGGATTCTTCTTCGGAAACTTGAGGAGAACGTTAATCAACGACGGAACCATGCCGCCATTTTGAATTCCGCATTCTCAAGAATCTCTGCGCTGCGCGTTACAATCCCACCTGACCACGTGGGCCACGCCTATTACAAATACTACGTCTTCATTCGTCCGGAAGCTCTTAAAGCAGATTGGAGCCGAGATCGCATCATGGAAGCGGTTAACGCTGAGGGTATTCCCTGCCTTGCGGGCTACAGGGAGATGTATCTCGAAAAAGCTTTTCAGGAGGAATGGAAGCCTTCTCAGCCTCTGCCGGTCGCTCAGCGCCTTGGCGACACTGGTCTGGTGTTCTTGGTACACTCCACCCTGTCTGATCAAGACATGTGTGATACTTGTTGCGCGGTAGAGAAGGTAATGGACGAAGCAACACGATAAGTCGGCCTTGGTTTAGCAAACAGAGATAGGAATTCTTGCCTGATGCCCTGTGTAGCGCTGGGGATTGGAAACTATGCCACGGCGGCCCCGTCGATATTGCCGAATGATTGAGAACGTAACGGGGCATGCCGTTCGACAGATTGATCGGATCCGAGTTGTTTGCTTGCGATAAGGGAAAGGGAGCCTAGGTTATGCCCGGAACGTCTGCCGTAATTACACCGATCGAGAACTCAAATGACGGACTAATTCGTACACATTACGAAACTGTCGCCAAACAACACGGAGCCTCCCCACGTTCCACTATGGAAGATGACTTTGTGCGGGCCAAAGAGATCGACTGCATCGTGAACTTTTATCACTTCATAAAAGAAAAAGCCTCGCACCAGTTGAACATTCTCGAAATCGGCTGCGGGAACGGCTATGCGTTGGAGGTTTTGTCGTCCCTAGATGCCAGCGACAAGTTCTGGGGGGTGGACTTCAGTCCGGAATTGCTTTCGATCGCCCGCGGGAGGCAGCTACCGAGTTGCACGTTTATCCAAACCGATGCCCGAGCCCTTGACGCGGAGCGAGAGTTTTTTGATTGCGCTTACACCGAACGCTGCCTGATCAATATTTTAAATTTCGATGAGCAACTTGAGGCAATGCGGCAAATTGCCAAGGTGCTCAAGCCACGAGCTTACTACCTGATGATTGAGGGGTTTGCTGACGGATTGCGAAACTACAATAAGGCTCGTTCGGAATGTGGACTTCCCGATGTAAAAGAAGCTCACCACAACAGGAATTTTGAAAAAGCCGAGATTTTTACGAAGGTGGGCGACCTATTTGAGGTCATTGACGGTTCGCAACTTGGGGAGTTTTCGATTCCCTTCAACTTCCTGAGCTCATATTATTTCATCGCACGAGTTCTCTATCCGGCATTGACGAAAGGCGAGGTGGTACGAAACTCTGAAGTCGCAAAGTTTTTCTCATTTCTTCCACCGATTGGGAACTATTCGACAATTCAGGCATATGTCCTCCAAAAAAGATAAGCCTCAGCACCGTGCGACGCAATTGCTGCTGAAGAAGACCATTGATAAGGCAACGGCCTTTCTGGTTCTGATAATTCTGAGTCCGCTGATAGGGGTTATTGCTCTCTTCATATGGATGACCATGGGTCGACCTTTGTTCTTTCGTCAGAAACGTTCTGGTATGAATGGTCGGCCTTTCCAGATCACAAAGTTTCGGACGATGATGGATATGCGGGATTCGGGCGGCCGCACACTTTCCGATGAGGTTCGTCTGACTGCCGTGGGGCGGTTTCTCAGAGGCACGAGTCTTGACGAACTGCCGGAGTTTTGGAATGTTTTCTGCGGCGAAATGAGTCTGGTAGGTCCTCGGCCGTTGATGGCTCAGTATTTTGAGCGATATTCACCCGAGCAAGCTCGGCGGCTGGAAGTTCTACCGGGCATCACGGGTTGGGCACAAATTCATGGAAGAAATCACTTATCCTGGGAACAGAAGTTTGCGCTCGATGTTTGGTATGTGGACGAATGGAGCTTAGGTCTGGACTTCCATATTTTGATCAGAACGCTTTGGTACGTCGTCAGGGGTGAAGGTATCCGCCCCTCCGACCGCTCGAGTGTCCCTGAATTCATGGGCACTAGCTCGCTTGCTGAGTCAGAGCGGCAACTGCAATACAAGTGAGAGTCGCGCGTTTAGCGCGGAGTGATAATTTGTTTTGGCGGTCTGACAAAGCCAAGCAGGTTAGGCCGTCCCGAACGAGGCGGAAATCCTATTCTGCCGTAGCTCCCCTATTTTGTCCTAACCCAGAAGAAAATGTCTGCCGATGGATGCAGCGTTGCTTTCCCGCAGTTTTGCTCGCGCGAGCGGATGCTATTCGAGAGTGGTTGGCGAAGCCGTTGGAGGCTCGTATTCAACGCAGCAAACATCCTGCAGAAACCGCAAAGCTCGAGGACTCACAAACGCCAGTCGCCTCGTCCGACGAAAGTGAGGTCACGCATTCGAACGAGACAAGCAAGACAGAGGATACAGGTTGGTCGGGTCGAAACAGACATCCGATAGCTGCTCGCACGGGAAACTCATTCACAAATGGCCCTGCCTTACGGATGCGCAACCGTTTGCGGAAACTTTCAACAATTGCCAAGTACTCAGTGTTAACTTTCCTGGTTCTCAGAGTTGGTGGGGAACGCCGGTCCGTTAAGATCGCCCCCCTGTCAAATGCCACAATCGCTAGGACCGAAGGCGGCAAAGATCCAACCGCAGCCTCGAGGGTGCTACCAAGGGATGAAACGATCGGCACAACTTCCAACGCTGCCGGGCCGCCCACGACTATTCAGAGTCTCTCCGTCGAATGCCAAGAGGCCCCTTTCTGTATAGAGATCAGCACTAGCGGAAATGAATCACGTCCGCGTCTGAGCACCTTGAGCGGTCCTGATCGGGTCGTAATGAAGTTCCAAAACACCGTCTTTTCCTCTCGGGTACCTGTTAAGACCGCGGGGCGCGGTCTCGTCAGGGCTGTTCGGACCGGGTGGGATGCATCGAAGCCTCAGGACGTGACTGTGGTCATTGATCTGAGAGGGAAGTGCGATTACGACCTGCACACCGCGTCCAACAAGGTCGTGGTTATTCTACGCAAAGCGATAGTTCATCAGGCCAGGTTATAGTGCATCTTTTGCTGAACACTGTAAAGTTACGGCCATCCAGATGAATTCGAGAAACCTGCTAGGTGCGACTTCAGAGCTAACAGCAGCTGGATCGGAGATCCTCGACCGAGCCCAACCCGCAGTCGACCTTCAACTCGCTAACGACAGCCAACAATTTTTCTTATTGGATTATTTGCGAGTTTTGGTGAAGCGCCGCTGGGTGATCTTGGGTTCGCTCGCGTTCGGGCTGGCGGCGGCGGTTATTGTGTCGCTGCATACGACGCCTCTCTACCGAGCGGAGGGGCAAATCACGATCAGCAAGGAGAATCCTAACCCACTGGGGTTCAAATCCGCGACCAGCGAGGATGCCTCGAGTAGTGCGGATGTTGACCTGGCAACTCAGGCCAGAATCTTGCAAAGCAGCTCACTTGCAATGCAGGCCCTTCGAAAGCTACAGCCAAATGACGACCTCACGTCGACAGCGAACGGTATCGATGTGAACTCCAGCGTATCCTTGACAGGCCCTCCTCAACCTGTCAAGTCGCAACAAGGGCAGTTGGCACGCAGATTTGAAAGTGGGCTAACAGTCGCGGTCATCCCTGATACCCGCATAATTAACATCAGTTACATCAGCCCCAACCCAAGTGCTGCGGCAGACGCAGTCAACGCCTTGATCAACACATATATTGAACAGAATCTCAAAACTCACTTCGAGTCAACAAGCCAGGCAGCCGATTGGCTGACCAAACAGCTTTCGGATCTACAGATCAAGGTGGAGATATCCGAAGAAAAACTCGTACGCTACCAAAAAGAGCACGGCATTGTGGGCACCGACGAGAAGCAGAACATCATCACCTCAAAGCTTACAGATTTGAATTCGCAATTGACGAGCGCGGAGGCTGACCGAATCCAAAAGCAAGCCGTATACCAATTGACTCTGTCTGGTGACCCTGAAGCAATCAGTACCGTGAGCCAAGACAGCTTCTTGCAGTCGCTGCGAGGGCAAGAGGCTGAGCTCAAGAACCAACTAGCTCAAGCAACGGTACAACTAGGGTCGGCTTATCCAAAGGTCATTGAACTCAAAAACCGTATACTGCAAGTGGAAGATACGATCAAGGCGGAACTCAAGCGCACGACTAGCAGAGTTCACAATGATTACGTAGGCGCGCTTGAACGGGAGCAAATGCTGCGACAGGCTTTCGAGCAGCAGAAAGAGGATGCCAGCCAATTGAACCAGAACGCTATCGAATACAACTTGCTCAAGCGCGATGCCGATTCTAATCGGCAGCTCTACGACAGCTTGATGCAAAGGCTAAAGGAGGCAAGTCTCTCAGCAGGACTCAGTTCGACAAATGTTCACATCGTCGATGTGGCTAGTGCCCCACCGGCCCCTTTCACTCCCGACATCCCACGCAACCTGGGAATAGGATTGCTGATTGGGCTCACCACCGGGCTTGCGCTGGCCTTTGTATTCGAAGCGCTCGATACTACTGTCCGCACTCCAGACCAAGCGGAAGCCATCGCCTTACTTCCTTCGCTCGGCCTTGTCCCTCTCGTAAGCAACGAACTGCCGCACGCCAAGGACAAACACCGACTACCGCTACCAGAACTGCAGAATGGTCATGCCACGGCAGTACTGGCATATACCCGTCCACATTCCCACATAGCGGAAGCTTATCGCGCGCTGCGGACCTCTATTCTTCTCTCAATGCCGGATGCGCCTCCCAAGTTGATATTAGTCACTAGTCCTTCCCCGCAGGACGGTAAGACCACAACGAGCGTTAATGCCGCCATCGTATTAGCACAGGAAGGCAGAAGCGTGCTCTTGGTTGACGCTGATCTGCGCCGCCCGTCCATCTCTAAGGCTCTCGGGGTCGCGCCTACATCGGGACTCACTACAGTTCTGGTCGGAAATGCATTTCCAGAGTCGGTGATTCTGCCCTCGCCCGAATTACCTAACCTGTTCCTGGTGACCTCCGGACCAAAGTCGCCTTGTCCTTCCGAACTATTAAGCTCCGCGCACATGATCCGTCTCTTGGCCCGCTGGCGTGAAATGTTTGATCACGTGATTATCGATTCAGCGCCTGTCTTGGCCGTTACCGATGCTGTTCGCTTGTCCTCGCACGCCGATGCGGTTCTACTGGTCATCCGTGCGGCTCAGACGAACAAGGCTGCCCTGCGTCAGGCTAGCATGCTGCTAGCACAGGTCAAGGCTAACGTCCTAGGGATTCTGGTTAACGCCCTCGATATGAGATCTCCAGATCAGTACTATTATTCCTACTGGGGAACGAATGCTAAAGGCTATTACGATGCGGACGAAACCGAAGACGAATCGGCTTAGCCTCCCTAACCTCGGTCACACCTAACGTGTTTTTCGTGACAGGTTGTGCACCGCCGAAATTGGGAGGGTCGAGAGCACCACTGAGTAACATTGGATGATCGCAAGCACTCGGCGACGCACAGCGCGGTCCGAGGCAGACTGTGGTCATCGTGAATCTGTAACCCGACAGTATGTGGACTTCAGAGCCGATCCCACGTTTGTAGCTGTGAGAACGCTGGGACGTCTTGGTCGGATGTATAGCATTTTGCGATAACCCCCTCAGATTAGAACTTGCACTGCCTAGCAAAACCAGGACCGCCTGCACTCTGTGCGATTGCAAATCAATCACGAGATACTGGGAAGAAATCGCGTTCAGGAATGTCACTTCGTCCGGTATTCATTGTCATGCCTGCTGATGACTCTGCTTTCAGATGGGCACTCCACTACGTTGCCTGGCTATTGGAGCGAATGTTCTCCTCCGTCACTAAGCAATGCTGGGTCCAGGTCGCCATGTGAATACGGAATGAAAACACCTCATGTCTTAACGGTCGCTCAGTCGTCTAACACGCGGGCAATTGCCCGTATTTCGCAGGAGGAAACTATGACCGCTGGAAAAAGGCTCCCGTTTGTTGCGCGTCTGATCGTTGCTTTGTTCAGCATTTCGATTTCGGTGCTCTGGCTCGCACAAGCCGCGAGCGCGCAAAGCATAGCCATCTCGGATACTGCAGATACCAACCTAACCATTGGTCCGGGCGACACCATCGAAATCGGCATTGTAGCCTCCATTTCGGACGCCGTTGCCGCTCCGTCAACAGCAACCGTCACGTTGGTTAACCCGGTCGTCCAATTGCCAGTGAGTTGCGCTAATGGCAGCTCCCAAACAATCACCATCAATCTCTCCTCTCAATCCTGGGACGTACCACAAGATGTGACCACCTGGTCTTCTCCAAACAGCGTTTATCAGGGTCAGGCGACGGCACCATCCACCTTATGCGGCGGTCAAACAGGGATGACCGGTGTGGCCACAATGACAGGTACCTTTGGCTTCGTGTGCCAGAAATCTCAGGCCTGTTGCCACCAAGTCTGCTTCCAATTCTGCCATCGCCATCAGCATCGCGGCAGTTGGTTCGGCAATACGTTGAGT
>DASPVV010000120.1:0-37769 GCA_035622175.1 Terriglobales bacterium
TTAGGGTGCTCTGAAGGAGATTTGTCCATGGGTTGCGCTCGGACCTACAGCCCCGGGAGAGCGGACTCCGGCTGCATTTGGAGGTTGGGGGTCAGAAGAATATGTCTCGAGTCACGCGGCTGAGAGGCAGGACACTAGAGGCTGTCGCAATTCTACTGGCCTGGGCTAGCTTCGGTCAGGCTACGGGTAACGGTCAAACCTTTGCCCTGAGCGACACCAGGGATCTGGTCCTGCTGAAGGTGAAGGCCGACACTGTCGAATACCAGGGGCGTAAAGCTGTGCGTCTCACAAAGGACACGGAAGAGAGCGGCTTCGCGCTCCTGCGGGGCACGGACTTTCAGGATGGAACGATCGAGACGGACATTGCCTTGAAGATTACCACGCCGCCGGGTGTGAGAATGCCCGGCTTTGTCGGCATTGCCTTCAGGGCGCGGCCGGACGCCACGCGCTACGAACTTTTCTACTTGCGGCCTGGGAACTCACGCTCCGACGACCAGGCAATGCGAAACCATTCGGTGCAATACACCTCCGAGCCGGACTTCGACTGGTACAAACTGCGCCGGGAGTGGCCTTGGGTTTACGAGGGCTATGCGGACTTGCAAACGGAAACTTGGACGAAGGTGAGGATCGAGGTCAAGGGCCGCGGCGCCAAGCTCTATGTGAACGGATCGGAAAATCCAAGCCTCGTGGTGGACGGCTTAAAGGGCCAGGATTTGCGAGGAGGCGTGGCGCTGTGGAGTTACGCAGGCGAGGAGGCGTATTTCTCAAATGTCCGCATCACGAACTCGACCCCTCTGCCGGTAAAGAATGGCTCGAACGCCAGCGGCGCTTGGCAAGTGAAGGTTTCGAGCGACGCCGGGAACTTTGAAGGTACTCTGCAGCTCAGAGCCGATGAGAGCAACCTGGCTGGAACTTGGTCCGGCGATCTCGGTAATGCTCGCCCCGTTTCCGGAACCTGGCGCGATGGCTACGTCGAGCTCACCTTCAACGCGGAATGGCCAGGCAAGTCCGAGAGCGCCACTGCGACCCTCGCCGGCTGGATCGACGGCGACGCTGCCCGTGGACGCATGAAAGTGGAAGGCCGAGCTGATGGCCGGTGGACGGCAACGCGGAAGCCGTAGCGTTCAAGGCAAACCATCCGCAGGTGACTGCAATGCGATTCCGTCTAGCGCTACTTGTTTTTTGGGCTGCGGCAGCTTCGCCCTTGGCTCTCCCCCAGAGAGACGCCACACCCAAAGGTTCGGTCGCGGGCGGAGACCGGATCGACAACTGCATCCAAAGCGAAATGGCGAAGCACCACATCCAGGGATTGGCGCTTGGTATTGTGCGAAACGGGGAGCTGGTGATTCAGGGTAGTGTACTTCTCGTGCCGAGTGCCGCATGATCAGGCAGGCTTCGATGAGTTCTGCGCGGATGACAACGACAAAAACTGCGACCGCCCTTCCCTGACCCCGGCGATCGCGGCGAGTACTACGAGCCTGGTGAATCTTACGGCTTCTTGGGCTTCAGTCCGCAGTCTTTGCGAACCATCCCCTGGTCGAGACCCGCGGGTGAGAATTCCGCGATTTGCGGGCCGTCCGGCCCCAAGAATTGCACCTTGAAGATCTGCGCACCGAGGATTTCTCGCGTGGTGTCCTTGTCCATGGCAAGAAACTCACCCTTCACCCAATTCCAGGAACGCTGCGTGTGATTTTTATCGACGCGCACCACCACTCGCATTTGCGGCTGCCCCCAAAATCCGGGCTGGTTGGGACGGGTTTGGACGTGGGGATGAAAGTCACCAAGCGACAGCTTCCCCTCGCTGCAGAAGATCATGATTTCCGGCCTTTGATCAGATCCCGGAAGCAAGTTGTCGGCGGCAAGATCAAACTTGACTTTCTTGGCTCCGGTCATCTTTTCCTCCGATTCAGATCGCGTCCAATTGCCACCGGCACTAACCTCGGTTGGCTGCGCGGAGGTGACGACCACAGCCAACAGCAAGGGAACGACAGCCATCGACTGCCTCACTTGCAGTCGAGACCAAATTGCGCGAGCCATCCGATTGCAGCTATTCAACATCGTTTCTCCAGCAGGCACTTTTCCTCGGCGGGCGGCGAGCTTCACCGGCGCGCCATCCATCCTTCCCCTTTGATAACCCCATGATTCCCGAAAAGTTGCGGAACCTGACGCGGGCGGCGCGGGCAATCGTGCCCCGGCTGGCACTAAACCGCGACCGCAGCCAGCCGCGAGTGTTGCCCCGCCGCCCCGCCAAACCGACAGGATTTCGCTCGACCGGACGAGGCTTGCGGAAACGATTCCGAACCCAGCTGCAAAGGCGACGACCATCGAGAGCCGGCAGCGCGATCCATCTCGCCCGCGCGCGGTTCAGGCCGCCGGTGAAAGTTCGCGCAAGCGCTGTACGGTCTCGACCACCCGGTCGGCCACGTAATCCACCTCTGTCTCGGTGTTGAAGCGCCCCAGCCCGAAGCGGATCGAGCTCATGCACAGCTCCTCCGCCACTCCAAGAGCCTGCAATACGTAGGAAGGCCCCAGCCTTGCCGAGGTGCAGGCCGAACCGCTCGAAACCGCAACGTCGGTGAGACCCATCAGAAGCGATTCGCCTTCGACGTGGGCAAAGCTAAGGTTTAAATTGCCGGGCAGACGCTGCTCCCCGGAACCGTTCATATAAACCTCGTCCAAGCGGCCCATGATCTTCTCCCGCAGCCGGTTTCGCAGGCCCGCCAGTCGGCAGGCTTCCTGGGGCATTTCAGCGGCGGCAATGGCGCACGCTTTGCCCAGGCCTACGATTCCAGGCACGTTCAGCGTCCCCGAGCGCATGCCAGTTTCGTGCCCTCCGCCATCGATCAGCGCCTCGACCTTCACCCCTTGCCGCACATACAGTGCGCCAACGCCTTTCGGGCCATAAAGCTTGTGCGCTGAAATCGAGGCGAGGTCGAGGTTCATGGTGTTTACATCGACCGGCATCTTGCCCACGGCTTGCACCACGTCGCTGTGGAACAGCACATTCCGTTCGCGACAGAGCTTGCCGATTTCCGCGATCGGTTGGATGACGCCAATCTCATTGTTCGCAGCCATCACGCTGACCAGGACAGTTTGCGCATCGATGGCTCGCTTGAGATCTGCAAGATCGAGGAGGCCGTCCTTCCCGACGGGCAGATAGGTGACGCGGTAGCCGCACTTCTGCAAGCGCTTGGCCGAGTCCAGCACAGCCCGGTGTTCGGTTTCGACCGTAACGATGTGGTTGCCCTTGGGGCGATACATCTCGGCAACGCCCTTGATGGCCAGGTTGTCGCTCTCGGTTGCGCCGGAGGTGAAAATGATTTCTTTTGCCGTAGCCCCAATCAGCTTCGCAATCCGTTCCCGGGCAAGGTTCACCGCTTTCTCGGCTTCCCAGCCGAAAGGATGGTTGCGACTGGAAGCGTTGCCGAACTTTTCCGTGAAATAGGGCAGCATCTCTTCGACCACGCGGGCATCGGAGGGCGTCGTCGCATGGTTGTCCATGTAGATCGGCAGCTTGATTTCGTTTGGCGTTCTCCCCTCTCCACTGTTTTGCCGGCTGAGCGGCTGAGCACTTGGGCTGGGGATAACGGATTTTGTATCCGAGCTCATGATCGTCGTCTCCTCGAGGCCTCAGCATATGCGACGAAAATCTCGGCTCGGCCGACCGGCCGCGCCTGAGTTCTCCTCCCATGCTTGCCCTAGCGAGGATTTTAGGAGCCAGCTGCGGGTTCGTACAAGCCCTGATTGGTCCCGGCTTTGCCTTGCCGCATGACAGCTAAGTGCATGCAATTGAGTGGTTTACCTTGGGTGAGGGGCCAGGCTAGCCGAACCTTAAACCACTTCCATGGAGGGGAGGGCGGTAGGGCCCGGCTAGAGAAAAGGGACTTGACAAGCTTTCGAACAAGGCTACAATACCGCCAATTTCCGGCTTTTTTCCCCTCGGTGCCGGTTGTGACGAGCGTGGGCAGTCCGGTTTATGAGCGTAATTCCGCCGCCCGATTCCCTGATAAGAGAGCCCGATGAACGAGTGTAAGCACCCCCGGGTGCAAATCGTCTCGCGCGATGATGACTTTGAGTTCGTAGAGTGCCTGGAATGCGGTGAGATCTTCGAGTCCAGCGAATTCAAGGACATGCGGATCGAAGAGACGAAGCTGAATAACGAGTCCTGAGGACATCCCTCGCTGGTTCCCCCCTCCGCCGCGCGGAACCCGGGCACGCCACCGGCCGCCGCCACGCTCGAAATGTGCTATGACCAGAGTAACTTTGCCGGAATTGCCCGATGTTGCATATTTAGAGATCGGGATTCGTTCGCCTGGTGGAATTCTCCATGCCATTGGCTTTGGTGGTTGATGACTCGATGCTTATTCGGCACACCGTCTGCCGGTTCCTCGAGGAGCGCGGATTTTCCGTAGAGTCGGCCACGAACGGCCAGGAGGCGCTTGAGACTCTGCGCCGGGTCCGTCCCGATCTCATCATCACCGACATGCAGATGCCGAAGATGGGCGGCAGCGAGCTCATCACGGCCCTGAAAGCCGATCCCCGCACCGCCCAGATTCCCATCGTGATCGTCGCCGGCAAACATAGCGGCTTCAATCAAACCGAAAAACGAGCTGACTTTACCATCTTCAAAGACATTGATATCGACGGCCAGCTGGTGAACGCGCTCCAGTCGCTGCAACAGACCAAAGCCGCCAGTACGGGAAAAACCTAATCTGTCGTCCTCATCGATACGAGCCTGGTCGGCTGTCAAGGCGCCCGCCTGGAGTGCCGAATCGTCTACGCGAGCGCCAAGGCGGCTTCGGCAGAAAAATCGAGCGGAGCGAAGTCGCCAGCGGTGAACTTGGGGTACGCCGCCGCGGCAATCATGGCCGCGTTATCGGTCGAAAGCTGGCGCGAGGGAAAATACACAAGCAGGCCTTCCTCGGCTGCGTCCTTGATGAACTGCCGCCGCAAGGCCTGGTTGGCGGCAACTCCGCCGCTAACGAAAAGGCTGGCCACGGCATGTTCTCCGGCTGCGGCTAAGGTCTTTCCGACCAGATCCTCCACCATGGCTCGCTCGAAGGAAGCCACCAGATCGAGGGTCTCGCGATCGCAATTCGCCAGATAATCCTCGAGCTTCGGGTGCTCGACCGAGGAAAGATTTCGCCGTCGAGCCTCGATCGAGCTCTCCAGCTGGTGACACTCCACATAGCGCAAGACCGCCGTCTTAATGCCGCTGTAGGAGAAGTCGAAACGGGGCGGGGATCGCTTCGATCGCTGCCCGTCTCTGCGGTCCGGATGCTTGATCTGGGCCAGCGGGAAACTGACCGCCTTGGGGTTGCCGTGCGCGGACAAGCGCTCGATGATAGGGCCGCCGGGATAGCCGAGGGCGAGCAGCTTGGCGACTTTGTCAAACGCCTCCCCGGCAGCATCGTCGCGGGTGCGACCAATGTTGGTGTACGACCAGGTATCTTCCTGCTGCGCGGCCAGATAGAGATGGGTATGCCCGCCCGACACAACCAGCGCGAGCAGAGGAAAGCGGAGCTCATGATTGCCCTTCTGGCGCTCTTCGAGAAGCACAGCATGGATGTGGCCTTCGAGATGATTCACGGCAATCAACGGCTTGTCGAGAGCAAAGGCCAAGGCCTTGGCGTAACTGATCCCGACCAGCAGGGCTCCCGCAAGCCCCGGCCCCTGAGTCACGGCCAGTGCGTCGAGCGATCGATAGCTCCGTCCCGCATCCGAGAGCGCCTTACGGACGACCGGGACGATGGCGCGCAGATGCTCGCGCGAAGCCAGTTCCGGTACCACCCCTCCGTAGGGTTGGTGAGTGGCGATCTGGGAAAAAACAGCATTCGACAGCACCTGCTCGCCGGAACGCACCACCGCGGCGGCGGTCTCGTCGCAGGAGCTCTCGATTCCGAGAATATAGGTTTCCGGCACTCCTTCCCACCTTAGCACGCCGCCCGGCAACCTCCGCCGCGAAACCGGGGATCACCTGCAGCGCTAGTGGACACGTGCCAGCAGCGTCTGATCGGGGTCCACCACGATTTTTCTGGTCCCGGCCGGAGCCTGCATGAGGAAGGGTGTCTCCGGACCGTCCGCGAACACACGTCCCAGCCACACCAGCTTGCTGCCGCGCAGGGCGTACAAAGGGACAGGCGTCACCAAATCTTTCGGTGCATCTTTTTGTGAGATCACTCCCTTGACGACGGTGGCCGTGGCTTCTTGGTCGGTGTATTTCATGCCGTGCAGCTCAAAGCGAGGAATTGCCGTGCCGTTGATCCAGGTTTGATAGAACCAGTCGAGCGAGCGGTGACCTTCGTACCAGGCCGAGGGCGGCAGCTCCTCTTCGAACGCCTGCAGCAACTCCCGCGTGGTCATCGCCTTGCCTTCATAGCGCTCCCGGGCGCGGCGCACCGCGCGCACAAACGGTTCATTCACATCCACTCGACCGCCTCGATGGCGGTCGCGCAGCTCGCCATCCCGCATCAGGGTACGCAGCATATGAAAAAGCCAGGTTCCGCGCCCATAGCTGATGGCCACATAGCCTTGGGGAAACTGGGAGTCGGAGAGCCGCAGGCCCAGGGTCACCGGACCGTCCTCCATCAGTGGGACTCCGGCTTTGTTTTTGTCGAGCAAGTCGTCGCGATATTTCGCCATGACGGCGTGAAATTCACCTGGATCTGCCGCTTCGAGCAACATCAGGGCGCTATAGTTGGCCAGCCCCTCGGAGATCCACTGATCGCGATAGTCGCTCCAGATCACCAAGTCTCCCCACCACTGGTGGGCGGTTTCGTGGGCAATCACCGAGTTGATCAAAACTTTGTCCACGGCGGCGATGTGCAACTCGGCTTGTTCCTGAGGATTGAGAAACGAGAGACTGGAAAGAAAGATCAGCCCGGGCCACCCCTGACTCAAGGTCCCGGGCATCTGCGTCAGCGCCAACTCTCCATACGGGTAGGGGCCGAAGCGGAGGGCAAAGAATTCAACCGCGCGCACGGCCATGGCCGCCACCATTTGCCCATTCTGCGCCGGAGAGGGTTCCTCGGAGGCAATCACCACCGACGGCATCACCTCGCCAATCGTACCCGGCGGTGGAGGCAGGACGATTTCACTCTCCGCTCTCGGAAACCCCCGCTCGACTCCTCCGGTTCCGAAGGCGGCGACCGTGACCGGACCCGCCCGGGCCACCACCTGCCGATACTTCCCCAAATTGAACCCGGCGAGTGGAATCGGGCGTTCCGAGATCCATCGGCTCACTTGCTCTCCCGCTCCGGGCCCCGACTTCGCCGCCGTGTTTTCCCCCGTGTCCACACGCTTGCCGGTGGCCACCAACGTCCAACCCGGAGGGTAATGAAACTCGAGATCGAAGTTCGACATCACCGCCCCCCGGTTCGGATACCAGGTCCCCCGAGCTCCCACGTAGAGCAATCCCGGCCCCGCTTCCGACAGCACATCCCCGCCGTAGACAAAGTGCAGCTTGATCCGTTGCCCGGTGCGAGTCGGCTCGCGGAAGACCACGGCAACCAAGTCGTTGCCGCGACGGGAGCGTTCGCTGCCTTCGATGGCTGGGTTATGAATGAATTCGAGCGGCTCACCGTCGGCATCCACTTGTTTGATCACCAAGGTTCGGGCCAGCTCGAAGAGAACGGCTCGCAGGCCTCCTCGGCGGACTTCAAGATCGAGCACCGCCTCGGCCTCGATCCTGGTCGGGGGAGTGATCACCGCTCGAACTTTCGAAGCCGACACGACGAGCGTGCTGGTCCGACCCTCCTCCGAGGCGACATCGCTCCAAGGTGCCTGGGCCTTGCTCTTGGGCTGCAACGCGAACGAGGTCCAAACATCGTAATAGGGGAGCCCGTTTACGGTCCGGAGCTGCGCCGCCCAGACCTGCTCCGGCAGGTTCGAATCAAAGTACACCTCGAACCGCCCTTTGGTCTCGCCTTGCATACGCACGTGGAGAAAGCGATCGTCCGGGCTAGGGTTCTCCGCCCGAACGGCGGGTGAGGCCGGGGACTCTCTGGCGACGGGAAGGAAGCGGCTAAAGGTCATGAAGATGCGCAGCGCGTCGGTGCTGGCCAAAAGGCGGGCGCCTTCCCCCCATTGGTTCACAAACTCCTGGGCGTTTTCGCTCGCCGAGAGCGCTGGCTTGAGGGCGGCAAAGGTATCGTCGTTAAAGCGAAAATAGGCACTCGAGAATCTTTCTTCGAGGATGGCCGCCCCGGTCTGAAACATCATGGAGGCGCGCTCGATCGGGTTGGGCGGGGCCAGGAGAATCTCGCCTTCTCCCGCAAAAAAAGCGCCCGTGACACGCCCGGCGACGTCCTCGGTGAATCCGAGCACGCCATCTTCCAGGGTAATGTGGATGGCGGCGCGATCGAGCGAAACCCCTCGGGCGCGGTAGACGCGCGACGGATCCAGCCCAACCTTGCCGAGTTCGAGAAAAAGCGCCTCCGCCGTCGGAAGCTGCAGTTTGGGTGTCTGGCCGAGCACGCGAATCGCGGGAGGATTCTCGGAGCGTTGGCCGGCCCCCATTGCGCTCGCCGTCATCAGCGCAAGCCAGCATCCGAACCAGCGGGATCGGCGGCTGCTTTCCATTACCTTGGTCACCTACTTCGGCTACTGCCTGTCCTCTAGAATGCGCCTGAATGCGCCTCCCTGTCATCCTCATCCTAGCCTCCACGCTGGTCCCAACCCTCGCCGCCCCGGCCTCCTCCGATGTCATCCATCTCAAGAATGGACGCACCATCTGGGCAGACGAGGTCCGCGCGAAGGGCGCGCAGATTGAATACGTGGTCGGCGAGAACACCTACGCCATTCCGAAATCTCTGGTGGAGCGTATCGAAAGCGGAGGCGTCGCGCCCGCCGCAGCCACGGTTCCGAACCCTAGCCGCGATATTCCCCCGTTCCATCCCGCGGACAACTCCATAACGAAGGCAGCCGGGCTCGAAGGCGTCATTCGCGACGGCCACCCCGATGATCAGGAGTTATCTCGCCTGGAAGCTTCCGCCAACCCGCAAACCATCTCCGCCGCCTACTTCCTCGCCGGCAAGAATGAATTTGATCACGGCAACTTCCCCAAGGCGCGCTACTACCTCGATAGCGCCCTTCGCTTCGACCCCCGGAATCCAAGCGTTTTGAACTACTACGCCGCGGTGCTCGTCAAGACCGGGCATGCTCCGGAGGCTTTGCCCTATGCCGAGCGCGCGGTTCACCTTGCCCCGGAGTCCCCGGACACGCTCACCATCCTGGGTTATGTCGAATACGCCGCGGACCGCGATGAGGAAGCCATCCGCACCTGGAAGCATTCTCTCCAGCTTCGGCCCGATGCTACGGTCGAGCAGCTGCTCGAAAAAGCTGAGCGCGATGCCGCCGTGCAAGCCGGCTATTCGGAACGGGAAAGCAGTCATTTCACGTTGCACTACGAGGGCGGGCAAACATCCGAGTCGTTGCGCGCCCAGATCCTGGCGACGCTCGAGTCCGATTACGACGAGTTGGTCGGCCAGCTGGGCATTGCGCCCCGCACGACGATTGCGGTTGTCCTTTATACCGCCCAGACTTTTTTTGATGTAACCCAGGCGCCGTCCTGGAGCGGCGCAATCAATGACGGAAAGCTGCGCATTCCCGTCCAAGGACTCAGTTCGGTCACTCCCGAGCTGGCACGGGTGCTGAAACACGAATTGGCCCACTCGTTTGTGAACCAGCTTTCCGGCGGACGCTGCCCGCAGTGGCTGAACGAAGGCATTGCGCAGCTTCTCGAACCGAAGGCGATCAGCGATGGCCAGGACCTGGCGGAGCTCTATCGCGCCCAGCGAGAGATTCCCCTGAATCGGCTCGAAGGAAGCTTTGTCCAGCTGTCCCCCACCCAAGCCACGCTCGCCTACGAAGAATCGCTGGCGGCTGCGCAATACATCCGCGACACCTCGGGTCTCGACGATCTGCAGCGTGTCTTAGAAAGAATTGGACAGGGAAGCTCGGCCGAAGCTGCTCTTCGGGCAATCGTGCATTCCGACTACGGTCAACTGGAAACCGAAGTGGGGAATTACATTAGCGAAAAATACGGCAAGTAGCCACACTCCCCGCCCCAACGCCGGAGCTAGCTGCCATGGGCCAGGACCCGGCTCGAAAACCGAAGGCTACGACTGCGAACCCCGGATTTTTTTCCCCCCTGGATCCCAGACGGCGATGGTCTTGTTGAAGTAGGCATAGTTCGCCACGTGGCAGGCGATGGCCGCATGGTTTGCGAATACCTCATTCTCAACCACTGGCTTCCGCGTCCGCACGGCGTCAAAAAAGTTGGCTTCGTGGTCGGCGGTATCGTTGTAACCCGGCGGGGTGGTGAACACCTCCGTATCCTCGTCGACCTTGAAGGTTAAGGGCGTCTCGAGCGGATGTTGTTCCCGCCATTGCTTCAGATATTCTTTGCGCATCTCCTCCGGCCAAGCGCCGATCGAATAGCCCTCCGCTTGTGGACGAGTGTCCTGCGGGGTGTAGGTCAGGGTCGAATCCCGGATCACCATGGTTCCCCCGGTACCGAAGAAGCCGATGAACTCTCCTCCTTCGTTGTTCAAATTCGAGCGCAGGGAAACCCGGAACTTGGGATAGTCGTACAGAGTCTCGATGAGGTCGGGAAAATCACGACCATCCTTCCAGCGAAAAAGGCCGCCACTCGATTGCGCGCGCTCCGCCACCGTGTCGGTGCCCGTGATGAAGTGAATTCCAGAGATCAAATGCACAAACAGGTCGCCGGCCAGGCCCTCGCCATAATCGGTAAAGCAGCGCCAGCGGAAAAAGCGGACAGGATCAAACGGCCGCTTCGGGGCGCCTTCCAAAAAGGTGTTCCAGTCAATCGTTTGCTCGTTGGCATTCGGGGGAATCGGATAGACCCAGGCGCCGCTCGCGCTGTTACGGTCCCAGTAGGCCTGGATGGCGGTTACGTCGCCGAGTTTGCCCGAATCATAGATCTCCTTGGCTTTTGCGTAAAGAATGGAACTGACCCGTTGGCTGCCGACTTGCACAATGCGCCGGTTCTTGTGCGCGGCCTCCACCATGCGGAAGCCATCTTCCACGGTGTGCGACATCGGCTTCTCACAGTAAACGTCCTTGCCCGCCGCGCACGCATCCTCCACCACCCGGCGGTGCTGGTGATCGGTAACCGCCACGATCACCGCGTCCACGTCCGCGCGATCGAGAATCTCTCGATAATTACGCGTAGCCGGCACCTCCCGGTTGAGAATTTCCCGCGCCGCCTGCTGACGGGAGTCGTAAAGATCGCACACCGCGATGCACTCCGCTCCGGGCACGCGCAGGGACGCGCCGAGCAACTCACAGCCGCGCACTCCCGTACCGATCGAAGCGAATCGTACCCGGTCACTGGGCGCGACCCCCAGCGAGGACGCCGCCAGCAGCTTGGGTGTAAGCAGGGTAGCCTTCCCCACCGTTCCCACGGCCATGGCTCCGGTTCCAAGGCGGATAAATTCCCGACGAGTCAGCGAGCTGTTCGTCATAAGCACTCTCTCCTTCCCAAAGTCAACGCACGGGCTCGGCGAAAACAAAGGCGGCGCCAGATTCTTCGAGCGGATGCGAGGTTTCGCGCAAGGGTCCGATCATGAACCGCGGATCCGCCACGATTGTAATCCCTCGCTCGGGAAAATCCCTCGAAGATTGTACGGCAAGGAAGGTCCGTTGGCGGCGGGAAGGAGTCGAAAGCTCCGCAGTCGGCGGCAACCGGGCGCCGGGAAACAAACTGCTTGCCGCCGTCGCGCTTCCATGATACTTTCCCGCCCGCGCGAATGCCCGCCCCATTCCACCTTGACCGCCAATCCCTTCGAGTCGGCGAGCGGTTTGCGGCCGACACGGCCGAGCTCATCGACGCCAGTCTGGCGGCCGTCTCCTATGCTCGGCGGACGGGCGGGCAGTTCTACGATTTCCTTCGCGTCGGAGCCACCCGCGTTCTGTTCGCGCTCATCGACTTCGGCGACGCTGGGGATGAAAATGCAGAAATCACGGAGGCCACGCAAACCACCTTTCGCCAAGTAGGCACCCGGGTGTTCCGCGAGCCAGAGCTGAACTTTGCCGAGGCGATGATCGAGCTTTCGCTCGAGCTCAACCGAGCCCTGCTCGAGACGGCCCAAGCCCGCTCCTCTCCTGCCTTTGTCGGCTGCTACGAAGAGAGCCTGGGGACGACTTGGTACGTCAATGCGGGCCCTACGACCGCGCTGGTTCGCGACCCCACGGGAGTTGTCGAACTGCCGGCCACGGGGCTGTCCCTGGGTCTTTTTTCTCACGCCACTTGCGATGCTTCGCCCGTGGCCCTCATGCCGGGAGCAGCCCTGCTGGCGGTTTCCCACGGCGTGGTGGAGGGCAATTCTCCTGGCCGAGAGCCTGGACTCGAAGCGCTGAAGGCCGCCTTGCGGGAGACCGCGGCGGCGAACGCCAAGGACCTTTGTATGGCCATTCTGGCGCGGGTCGAGGAACTCACCGACCGACCGCCAGATTCCAGGCAGGGTACGGCCCTGGCCCTGGTTCGATCGAGGGAAGTCTCTCGTACCGGTCCCTGATGGGCGCTATTTGATGCGGGCTCGCGCATCGATTTTCGCTGGACGATCGGCACTGGGGGCCAGCTCTTCGGCGGTCGTGAAGATGGGCGCGATATCGGTGGGAATTCCCTCCAATTTTTTCAAAGCCTCTGCCAGCTCGGGGCGGACTACGCCGAGCTCGTCGAGCATCTTCTGGGCGCCGACATAGTCGCCCTGAGCCTCGATCGTCAGCAGATCGTGGTCGAGCTCAGCGATGGCGGTCTTCATGGCCGCGATGTCGATCGAATAGGTTTGATTGCCCAGAGCGAGGAACGCGCCTTTGTCGCGGAACCAATTGAACTGCATGGCCATGCCTTTGCCGTGCGCATCGTTGAGTCCGAAACGCAGGGTGCGGAACGCGGAAGCCAAATAGGTGGTATAGAGCTGACGCTCGGCCGCCTCATCGGAGGGAAGCACTTTCCCGATCTCGGTGCCCTTGGCGTGGTCCATCAGATATTGCAGCGCGAACAAACCGGTGACATCGGCCTTGGCCTCCTCGATGGCCGCAAACCGATCCTTCAACTCTTCGCGCACCGTCGAGTCGCGTCCCTGAACCTTGATCTGGTGAGGCCCCAGCCCGTGCATCAATTCGTGGGCGAGGATGTGGGTGAAGAAGGGCTCAAAGCTGACATCGACCATCGCGTCCCGGGTCAACATCTTGCGCGCGATGGGCAGGAGCACACTGCGGAACTTTGCCTCCTGCACGTTTTTGAGCATGACCCGCTTGCTGCCCTTCTCGTGTACCACGCGATCGTCATTCGGCAAATTGTAAGCCGCGGTCTGGACCCCATGGGCAGCGTCACCCGCCGCGAGAATTTCGTCCACGACGCGAATGGGTGCAGCCGCTCCCAGCTTAGGGTTGCGGTACGCCGGGTCGATCGGCAGGTGGTCCTCGATGTCCTGGAGGTGCTCGGTAAACAGGGTAAGTTTCTCGGTCTCCTCTTCATCGCGCAGAGTGACGTAGGCCTCGAAGGCGGCTTTGTAGCCAAAAAGCTCGTCGTTATAGGTCTCGTAAGGCCCAATCGTAATCTCGAGCGGGGCGTCCAGATCCATCCATGCCATGTCGCTTGGGTAGTAGTCGTTCGCGAGAAAGGCATCGGCGCGGAGATTGAGAAACTTTCTCAGCGAATCATTGTCGGTGAGGGCCGCCGCCTCCCTCAGCAGGCCGGCCGCCAGCGCGAGGTCGGCCTGATATTCCTGGCTGTAGGGCTCAAAGAACAGGCTGTTGTTCGCGGGCGCCATCGTGCCCTTGCTGTGAATCACGGTAAAGAAGCTCTTCGCGTCCTGTTGTTCCTTGGCCGGCAGCTGCGCCACCCATCGTTCAAAGATTTCCTTGCTCATGGCCTCGGGATAGAAATTCGCGCCCAGAGGTTTTCGCGAAGGCACGCCGGGAATAAACGCCTGATAATCGTCGATGTCCGACCACGGGCCCTTGTTCAGCCAGAAATAGTCGCGCCGCGCCTTGCCGAGCGGAGTCGTGTCTTTGGCGAGCCGGGCATAGAGCTCCAGATTTCCACTCCACAATTGCCGCAGGAACACGTGGTCCAGGATCCGGGCGGCCGCAATCAGCTTGACCAGCGCTTTCTGGTCAGCGCTCGAAAGCTTCGAGGTATCGACGCGAATCGGCGTCGGCACAAAGCGGCCGGTCATCCTCTGGAGTTGCTCGAGATCGGGAATGCTGGCCTTCTGGGCGGAAACAGAACCTTGCGGAGCTGCCATGATCAAGATGCCCACCACCAAGCTCGAAATCCACCGCATGTCCCGTTCTCCACTCCCCGCCCGGCGGTAAGCCTGCGCCCCAGCCGACCCGGATCCCGGCCCAAGGACTAGCTGCAACCGGCGGCAAGAAGTACAATCGAGATGTTCATCCCCCAGCGCGGCGCAAGGACCGGCTGGGCCGACCGGGAAATGATGATGCGAATCCGCCTTCCCCTATTGTCGCTCGCGTTGCTGCTGGCTTCCCTGGCCAGCTTCGCCGACCAGGTCATCGAGGAGATTGTAGCGCGGGTCGACAACCAGATTATCACCCACGGTGAATATTTGCGCAGCCGAGAAGAGCTGCAGAAGGAAGCGCAACAGCAGGACCCGGTCAATGCCGAGAGAGTCGTGGCCGAGCGGGAGAAGGATGTGCTGCGCGACTTGATTGACCAGCAACTGTTGCTCGCCAAAGGCAAAGATCTCGGCATTACCGGCGACACCGATCTGGTGAAGAAGCTCGATCAGATGCGCAAGGAGATGAACCTCGAGAGCATGGAGGACCTGGAAAAGGCGGCGCAAGCGCAGGGAGTGTCGTTCGAGGATTACAAGCAGAACTTGCGCAACCAGCTCATCACCCAGCAAGTGATTGGCAGAGAAGTCGGCTCGCGGATCACCTTCGCCAAGGGAGAAGAGGAGAAGTTTTATCAGGAGCATCAGGCCGACCTGGATCAGCCCGAGACGGTCCGCCTCAGCGAAATCTTAGTTTCGACGGAAAAGAAGCCCAAAGACCCCCGCGACGATGCCGCCATCCTTGCCGCCGCTCAGGACAAGGCAAACCACCTGCGCGAGGAGATCAAAAAGGGTGCCAAGTTTGAAGACGTGGCCGAGAAAGATTCCGACGGGCCCAGTGCCGCCCAAGGCGGCGATCTCGGCGATTTCAAGCGCGACGGAAAATTGGCCAAGCAACTGGAAGACACCACCTTCGCCATGAAGCCGGGTGATATCTCCGACGTGATCCGCACCAAGCAGGGATTCGTCATCCTCAAGGTCACCGAGCATACCGAGGCGGGCGTGCCGCCTCTCAGTAAGGTTGAGGCGCGAATTCAGGACGCCATGTATATGCAAAAGCTGCAGCCCGCCCTCCGCGAATACCTCACCAAGCTGCGCGAGGAGGCTTACATCTTTGTCGCACCCGGTTACGTCGATACCGGCGAGAGCCCCAACCAGACCAACCCCATCGTAACCTCGGCCAAAGATGACAAGGCAAAGCCCCTCAAAAAGAAGAAGAAGTTAGGTTTGTTTTAGTTTAAGCTGGGGATCGAAGCGGGAGCTGTGCTTTCAGGCGCCGGCCTCCTGCGCCGACGATCCAGGTTTCCCATGAAGGATTTCTTCCTCGCCGACTGCGGCCAGCACGAAAACAAAGTCATCACCTCCAGCTTTGTGGTGATTTCCAAGCAGATCAGGCCCAAGAAAAGCGGCGAGCCCTATCTTGCCCTGATCCTGGGGGACCGCACCGGCCAGATCGAAGCCAAGATGTGGGACAACGTCGACGGCTGCCTCGATGCTTTCGAAGCGGAAGACTTCCTCAAGGTAAAGGGGCTGTTGAACCGCTACAAGCAGCGCTTTCAGCTGACCATTCACAAGCTCCGCAAACTCGTCGACTCGGAGATCGATTTCTCCGACTATCTGTCGAAAACCACCAAGGACATTGGCGAGCTTTGGCAGGTGCTGGCTGGCTTCGTCGCTTCCTTCGAGAACCCGCACCTCAAGGCGCTGGTCGAAGCCTTCATGGCGGACCCGGAGATTGCCGAAGCCTACCGCACTGCTCCCGCGGCCAAGGCCTTGCACCACGCCTACCTTGGCGGTCTGCTCGATCACGTGGTCTCGCTCGTTCGCGGCTGCGATCTGATTTGCCGCAATTATCCGCAGATCAATCGCGATCTGCTCCTGACCGGCGCTTTCCTGCACGACATCGGGAAGATTCATGAGCTGAACTACAATCGCACGTTTTCCTATACGACCCGCGGGCAACTGCTCGGACACCTGATCATCGAGCTGGAAATGCTGCACGTCAAGCTGGCGGAGATGCCGGGGTTTCCGGAGGAACTCAAGCTGCTGGTCGAGCACCTCATCATCAGCCATCATGGCCGGTATGAGTTCGGTTCTCCCAAGTTGCCCATGTTCCCCGAAGCCTTGATGTTGCACTATCTTGACGATCTCGATTCCAAAATGGAGGCCATGCGCGCACACTTCGACCGGGAAGCCGGCTTGGACGCCGCTTGGACCACTTACAACCCGTCCTTGGGTCGTCCCTTGCTCAACAGCCGAAAATTCCTGGAGACGAAACCGGAAGACGTTCGCACCGCCGCCGCCGCCGACTCGGGGCAAGCCTCTTCCCCTGCGGCAAGGCCCGAGGCGGTGGGATCGGCCGAGCTCTCGCCTCCCCAGCCGGTCTCCGCGGCTGAACCGGACGACCAGGATTGAACCGCCGGGCAGCGCCCGAGCGAGGGCAGTACCGTCAGGAATCGCGCGACCTCAGTTTCCGGAGACGACGATGGCCAGCCTAACCCGCACGAATCCTCTCTCTTATCTCAGCGACCAATTGAACGGTCTCAAAGCCAAAGGCACGTATTTTCGTTTGCGCGTGCTCGAGGACGAGCAGGCCCCGATTTGCCACTTCGATGGCAAGCCGGTCATCAATTTGGCGTCGAACAACTATCTCGGTTTGACAACCCATCCCAGGCTGCGCGAAGCCGCGCTGTTTGCGATTCGCACCTACGGGGTCGGCTCCGGGGCGGTGCGCACGATCGCCGGCACCATGAAGATTCACATGGAGCTCGAAGAAAAGATTGCGCGTTTCAAGAAAGTCGAAGCCGCGGTCGTCTTTCCCTCCGGATTCGCCGCCAACGCGGGAACGGTCTCGGCGGTGCTCGGAAAAGATGATTTCATCATCTCCGACCAGCTCAACCACGCTTCGATCATCGACGGCGCTCGCCTGTCCCGCGCTAAGATCCTGGTCTTCAATCACAAGGATATTTCCCATGCCGAAGAGCAACTGGCGAGCGTGGCAGACCAGCCGGGCAAAAAACTGCTGATCACCGACGGAGTGTTTTCGATGGACGGTGATCTCGGACCCCTGCCCGCCTTATGTGATTTGGCGGAAAAATATGGCGCGATCATGATGGTCGATGACGCCCATGCCTCGGGCGTGCTCGGCCGCAACGGTCGGGGCACGATTGATCACTTTCAGGTACACGGCCGGGTCGATATTCAAGTCGGAACTCTATCGAAAGCGATTGGAGCTTTGGGGGGCTATGTTTGCGGGACGCGAGAACTGATCGATTTTCTCTACCACCGGGCGCGTCCTTTCCTATTCTCGACGTCTCATCCGCCTTCGGTGGCAGCCACCTGCATTGCCGCCTTTGAGGTTCTCGAACAAGAACCGGAGCGGATCGAGAAGCTCTGGGAGAACACCCGCTTCTGGAAAAAAGAGCTCGCTCTCCTCGGCTTCGACATTGGCGGTAAGAGCACGCCCCAAAGCGAAACCCCCATCACGCCTATTATCCTCGGAGACGGCAAACTCACCATGGATTTCTCGCGCGCCCTGTTCGAAGAGGGCGTGTTGGGCACCGGCATTACCTTTCCTACCGTACCCGAGGGCAAGGCCCGCATTCGCACCATCATGACCGCCACCCATAGCCAGCAGCAGTTACAGCGGGCGCTCGAGGTGCTGCAACGGGTGGGACAACGGATGGGAGTAGTAGGCGGTTAACCGACTCTCAGGCATGGTAGACGAGCTTTCCCCCCACGATCGTCGCCACCACCTTGCCGGTGAGTCTCCATCCGTCAAAGGGCGTATTCGAGGCTTTGGAGCGTGACTTCGCAGCTTCGAAGGTCCAACGCCGCTTGGCATCGAAGATGGTCACATCGCCCCAGCTGCCCTGCGCCAGCGTACCCCGACGGCGCAGGTTGACCACTCGCGCCGGACCCGCGGTAAACAGCTCCACAATCCTCAGCAAGGAAACCTTCTGTTCCCCATGCAGGCGAGTGATGGCCAAGCCCAGGGCAGTCTCCAGTCCGGTAATGCCGAACGCGGCGCTCTCGAATTCCACCATCTTCTCGTGCCGCGCGTGCGGGGCATGGTCGGTTGCGATGGCATCCACCGTCCCGTCGGCGAGGGCCACCAGGAGTGCCTCCCGATCGGCGGCCGAGCGCAGAGGCGGGTTCATCTTGCAATTGGTGTTGTACTCGCCGACATCCGCATCCGTGAGCGTGAAATGATGGGGTGTGACTTCACAGCTGATGCGCGCCTGGCTGCGTTTGGCCCGCCGCACCACCTTCAGGGCTTCGGCAGTCGACAGGTGGGCGATATGCAGGCGGGCGCCAGAGAATTGTTGGGCGAGATCGACATCGCGATGGACAAGGCTGGCTTCCGCCTCCGCCTTCATGCCACGCAACCCGAGGCGAAAGCAGGCGGCGCTCTCGTGCATCGAACCGTTTTCGGTCATGCGCGTATCCTCGGCGTGCTGAATGACGGGCAGGTTGATCCCGGCCGCCAGGCGCAAGGCGTCGCGCATGATGCCGTCCTCAAGAATCGGCCGGCCGTCGTCACTCACGGCCACGGCACCGGCCTGCTGCAGATCGCGAAACTCTGTCAGCGCCACGCCTTGGCTTGCCTGGGTTGCGGCAGCGACGGGAAAGACGTTCACCACGGCTCCCCGTTGCGGCTGCCGCATCCAAAGCACCCATTCCGCGGAGTCGACTACGGGCGTGGTGTTCGGCATCGAGCAAACCGATGTGAACCCCCCGGCGGCGGCGGCGGCGGTTCCGCTCGCGATGGTTTCCTTATAGCTTTGTCCGGGTTCTCGCAGGTGTACGTGGAGGTCGATAAACCCGGGAGCCACCATCAACCCACGCGCCTCGAAGATCTCCTCCGCAGCGGAGCGAATCCGCTCGGGCGGTGCGACTTCCGCGACCCGGCCGTCGCGCAGCAGCACGTCCATCGGCGCGTTCACTCCTGCCGCAGGATCAAGTACTTGGCCGCCTTGAATCAGCAGCGACCTCGGTTGCGACGGATCCTTTGCCATAAGCCCGTCTTCCTCTTTCCCCCGGTTCGGGGTGCGGCCCGGCTCTCATGGCCTCTTTCCGAGAGCTCGTGCCAGGATCGCCATGCGCACCCGTACGCCGTTGCGTACTTCTTCGACAATTGCCGACTGCGGACAATCCGCCACTTCTGAGGTCAGCTCCAGCCCGCGGATGATCGGTCCGGGATGCATCACCAGTGCATCTCGTTTGGCCAGTCTTAGCCGCGCCATCGTCATTTGATATCGGGCCATGTAGTCTTCCAGCCGAAGCTTCATGCCGGCCAGACGTTCTTTTTGCAGCCGCAAAACGATGATCGCATCGGCGCCGCGCATCGCCTCTTCGGCGCTGCGCGTGATCTCGACTCCCGGCGCCAGACCGCTGGCCAGTTCGGGCAACAGTTCCGGCGGACCACAGAGGGTCACACGCGAACCGAACTTGCTCAACAGGTGAATGGCGGAGCGGGCGACCCGGCTGTGATAGATGTCGCCGAGAATCACGACCTTGAGACCGGGTAACGTCTTGTTGTGACCCAGGATGGTGTAAGCGTCGAGCAAAGCCTGGGAAGGATGCTCGTGCATGCCGTCCCCGGCATTGATGACCGGAATCTTCAAGTGACGGGCAAGCAACAGCGGGGCGCCGGCTGCCGGATGCCGAACCACTAAGACGTCGGCGCCCACCGCTTCGAGGGTATAGCCGGTATCGAGCAGGGACTCGCCTTTTTCAACGCTCGAACCGCTCGCGAGCACGAGCGTCGTCATCGCGCCCATCGCTTGTGCCGCGATCTCAAAGGAACTGCGGGTGCGCGTCGAAGCTTCGTAGAACAGCAGCAGCACGCGCTTCCCGCGCAGCCGAAGCTTGGCTTGCAGAGGGTTCATGCGGCGGGCGAGCTTGAGCAGCGCCGCTATCTCCGTGGCTTCCAGGCGTTCGATATCGAGCAGGGAGCCGGGTGCAACTTTGGTCATCACTTGTCTGGTTCAGAGGGACGGTGTGCGTGCTTTGGCGCCGGCTTATCCTAGTCTTTCGACCAGCAAGACTTTTTCCATATTGTCCAGTTCGCGCAACTTGACTTCGATAATTTCCCGCTCGGTTGTTTGTACCTTACGCCCGATGAACGTGGCTTCAATCGGCAATTCGCGATGCCCGCGGTCGATGAGCACGCAGAGCTGTACGTGCTTCGGCCGCCCCTGGCTAAACAGCGCATCGAGAGCGGCGCGCGTGGTTCGTCCGGTATAAAGCACGTCATCGACCAGCACGATCTTTTTCCCGGTGATCGAGAATTCGATCTCGTTCGGCTGCACCACAGGTTTGGGGCCGACGGTCGAGAGGTCATCGCGATAGAGGGTGATATCCAGGGTACCCACGGGCACCTGAATTTTCTCAATGCGCTCAATCATTTCCCCCAGGCGATGGGCCAGAAAGACCCCGCGGCGCCGAATGCCTACAATCCCCAACTCTGCCGCTCCGTCATTCTTCTCGATGATCTCATGCACCAGCCGGACCAAAGTGCGCTCAATCTCGGAGGCGGACATCAACTGGGCCTTCTCTTTCAGGTTGCCAGGACGGGGAGAGGGTCGTGGAGTCATGAACGCTGCATCATACGCGGGGGGAGCATCGCGGAGCAAGCCGAAGCCTGAAAGTATGGAATCTACACTCTCTCCTTCCGCCGTTGCACGGCCGCCGCTAGGGCGCCGCCGAGACCGGCAAAGATCAGGAAGGCAAGAAACATCACAACCAACCCGAGGGTCATGACCAAAGCTAGCCCGGGAGGGCTCTTGAGGTAAGTCAGGACCTGTTGGGCCTGCGGATCGGGGGTATGCAGGGCGGACTGCTCGATGGCTTCGAGCAGCGCGGTTCGCAGTTGACCTCCGCTATGGAAAACCAGCATCTCCACCGCGTTGAACACCGCGAAGATTGCGAATCCCAGGACGCCGCTGACCATCCCCAGACGCGCCCCCATCCCCGCGCTCAGAGTGCCGCCCGGACTGCGCCGGCGGTAAAACAGAACCGCCAGGACTCCGGCAGACATCATCCCTAAGCCGAATGCTCCCAAGGGGATGAACATCAGCCCGGCGGCGATCACTCCCGCCAGCGCCGCCGCCGGCAGAGCTTGGGACCACTGGATCACAGGGCTCGCCACCGGGGCAGACGGCGCTAAAAGTTCCATGGGTCCGCCAGCCCGTAGCACTTCGTCGCTGGCGACTCGGATTTGGGCTGCGCCGCAGTGGGGGCAGAATGCCGTCCCGTCCTCCACCGGAGAACTGCACTGATGGCAGGGATGTTCCACGCATTCTCAAGGTACAGCAGGGAAAATCGCCATGCAAGGAACCCGACAGCGTCGAGGCGAACCATGCTTTGGTTCGTTTCCAATTCGCTGCCGTCCGATCACCCGGTGGGCTGCTGGTGTCTGGGGAGAAGTCAGGTCCTCGACCAGGCTTCAGATCGATCCTTCTCTTTCTCTTTTGCCCCGCGTGCGGATATAAACCAGGGCAAAATCGCAGCCCTTGCCCTCGGGCTCGACCGACACGAGATGCTGGTTATCTTCGGTTCCTGTCTTCAATTCGACTGTGCTGCCGCCATTGTCGTCGTTACAGCTCACCGGCCGCTGGCCACTCTCCCCTGGCTTCACGTTGAGGTCAGCGCCGTGCGTACCGCGACACTCGACGACCGCACCATACTTTTTCAGTTGCTCGCGATAGAAGGCCAGAATCTTCGGCGGAGCGTCATCGGATTCGTACTCGATCGCCACCACCTTGACACCGAACAATCCGCTGGAGATATTCACGTTGGCGCTCTTGCTCTCTCCATCCCCGTTTTTTGGCTTGAGTCGCGCTCCGGGATAGACGGCTAGACCGGTGTCCTTCGCATCGGCCTCTTCGTTGACATGGATTCCGCCAAATGGCGTGTCAATATCCACCTTGCTATTGCCACCCTTGTCGTGATCGTTCACGCTGACGCTGCAGCCGGCGAGAGCGAGCCAACCGAGCAATGCCATCGCCACCATCGGCTGGCTTCTAGCTTCCCGCCGCTTAGGGATCAACATGCGCGCCTCCTTCTGCCACCTGCCTAGGCCGCTCGAGGCCCGCGCCGCGCTCGGCAATGTTGGGAATGCTTACGGGCAAATGGCCGCGAATTGGAATTTCCCCAAAGAGCGCTTTGACCGCGCTCAGCTCGGAAACCGTGGCGTTCGAAAAGCTGCACAAATAAGTCTCAACCGAGGGGAAGTCCTGGGCCAGGTAAGGGTTTCCCATGGCCACGATCACCGTCTTTCCGGCCGCATGATCTACGATCTTTTCAAGCAACGCCCGACTGCTGTCGGGGACGCCAACCGCAGTGCCCTGACCATTGGCTCCCCCAACCAGCCTCCCGGCGGTGGGCACGGCATAAACCGCGGCGATTACAACCCGAGCCTGATCGACTGCCGGGAGAACCTGTTCTGCCATCACGCTGGCTAGGCGCGAATCCACATAGAGAATCGTCGCATTCGGCACCCGGCTGCGGATCTCTCGTTCGAGCATCCGCCCGGCTTCCTGGCGAACGTCCTCGACGAAAATCACAACCACCGTGTCATTACCGACGTCCCCTGCTCTTGAATACGGAAGTGGAGCCCCCGTAGTTCCCGAATGTTTTAGCGGCAGGACTTTGCCGCTGTCCCGCACCAGAGTGACGGCCTCATCGGACACCTGTTGACCGAGGGTCAGATTCTCCGGTTTCCCCACCAACTCGTCCAGGGCGTTGAGATCGACGAGGCGTGCCTTGTGCAGCCCCAGAGCAGCCTTTGCTTCTAATATCTTACGCACGGATTGATCGAGCCGCGCGGTGGTGATTTCCCCCCTGCGAACGGCCTCGAGGACCGCCTGATAGGAGCTGCCAAGGTCGGCGGGAAGGAGCAACAGGTCGTTGCCCGCCTTGAACGCATCGACCGCCGCGCGCCCCGGCTGACCGGTATAGAGGCGCGTCAGCCCCGCCATGTCGAGTGCATCGGTTACCACGATGCCCTGAAATCCGAGCTTGCCCTTGAGCAGGTCTGTCACCATGGCAGGGGAGGTCGTGGCCACATGATCGGGTTGCGGATCGAGCGCAGGGACGGTTACATGGGCGACCATGACCGCGTCGACGCCGGCCGCAATGGCCTGGCGAAAGGGAGGAAGTTCGACCGATTCGAGCCGCGCCTGGTCGCCGGTCACTCGGGCGACGCCTAGATGAGAATCGGTCGCGGTGTCGCCGTGCCCGGGAAAATGCTTGACCGTCGTCATCATCCCGTGGGTGCGAGCGGCGCGGATGTAGGCGGCCACAAGATTTCCGACCTGTTGCGGATCTTCTCCAAAGGAGCGGGTGTTGATGATGGGGTTTGCCGGATTCGAATTGACATCAGCATCGGGAAAGAAGTTCCAATGCACGCCGATGGCCCGGGCTTCCTGCGCCGTGATGCGGCCGAATGCTTCCGCGTATTCCAGTTTCCCGGCGGCACCGAACGCCATGGCATGCGGAAACTCTGTTCCCCCGTGCAAACGCATGGTCACGCCGCGTTCAAAATCCGCCGCCACCAGCAAGGGCAGCTTTGAGTCTTGCTGTAATCGGTTGAGCAGCACGGCAGCCTCATAGGGCTGGTTGCGGTAAAGAAACGGCGGATCCGAGCGGACCGTCATGGCAAACGAACCCAGGTGATACTGCCGCATGGTGTCGCGCAGCTCGAGATATTGTGGACTGTTCACGTTCAGGAACTCGGCGCGCACCCAAACCATGAACAGCTGGCCGACCTTTTCCTCGAGCGAGAGTCGATGCAAGGTTTTCTCCGCCCACCTCTTGCCCTCGGCGTCAAGATGCAGGGGGCGGGCGATCGCGTACTTGTCCTTGCCAAATGACCCGGAGGTTACGAAACCGAGCAACACGATCAGGATCAGGGGACGCGGCATGGACTCAGAAGATAGCACGGCCGGAGCCTGACGGTGGGTGGCGGGAGCTTCCCGGTATGGTTCCCTTGACCCGGCTCATCTCTCTTCCGCGTACCGGAACAGGGGGGAATTTGTCCCCGAGTTGGACTCGCAATCATGGTTGACTCGTCCAGGCAAGTGCTTGACACGCGAGTGGTTAAGCCTATGAACGTTGGTTACTTGCGGGATGTCCCCCCGATCCCTCATGCTCAGAGCGTGAAGGAAATCGAGCAACTCTTACGCCATGAGCAGAGTCCGGAGTCACTCTGTGCTGCGATTGCCAAGGTTTTTCAAGTCAGGCACAGCGAAGTTGCCCTGCTCGAGCTTCGCGGACAACTCCTGAGCTTCGTCTTCCCTCCGGAGCTCAGAGCCGCTGGCGCGATTCCAGTTTCCAGCTCAGCCGTGGCGGCACGCACGGCCCAGACCAACAAAGCAGAGCTTTTCAATCGGTTTACCGAGGTCAACCATTTCAGCATTTTCGAATCTGTGAAGGCTGGCGGCGAGCCCGCACCGAGCGGGCAAACCATTCAGAAGCTGATGTCTGCCCCCATCGTGAATCCAAACGGACAGGTGCTCGGAGTCATCCAGGTCTCCCGCAAGGCCTCCCGCCCTGCCATCGCCGGGCCCGACTTCACTCCCGCGGACCTTGAGAAACTGGCTGAGATCGCTCGGTTCGTATCCAAGTTCATGGGCGAAAACAAAACCATGGCCCAAACCGCGGGCCAGAATTAGGGCAGCAAGGGCTCGCCCGAATCTTCAACCGGTCCCGCTATCCATCGTTCGACCAGCTCGAGTGCCCCCTGTTGGATGGCGCTTTCATCGCCAAACCCACGCAGCCATTCGACGCCGGGCTCGCGCCGAAACCAGGTCATCTGGCGCTTGGCATAGTTGCGATGGGCTTGTTGGGCTGCCTGGAGTGCGGTCGCGTCATCGCTCTCGCCTCGGATTCGCTCGATCGCCTGTTTATATCCGAGCGATCGGAAAGGGCCCGCCCCCGCACCGTAGCGTTCGAGCAATTGCCGGGTTTCCTCGACCAGCCCCGAGGCGAACATACGCATGGCACGCTCATTGATGTGCTGGTAGAGTCGCTTGCGATCGGGGTTCAGTCCTAATCGCAGCACCCGAAATCCCGCGAGCGGTCGACGGCCGTGCTTCCACATTGCGCTCAAATTCTCGCGGGCGAGGAGACAGACCTCGATCGCCCGAATCAGTTTGGAGAGGTCGTTCGGGTGTATCTTGGCCGATGCTTTTCGATCCAGCCGACGCAGCACGCGATGGAGATAGTCCGACCCTTTGCGTCGGGCTCGCTCCCGCAGTCTCTGGCGCAGCTCCTCCGAACGCTCGGGGCCGGGGAAAAGACCCTCGACCAGAGCGCGAAGGTAGAGGCCGGTACCTCCGACCACAATCGGCAACTTGCCCCGATCTCGAATTTCACCCAGGACCTGGCGGGCCATGCGCGCGTACTCTCCCGCCGTGATGTAGGCGTTCGGATCCACCCAGTCAAATAAATGGTGAGGGGCGCGGGCCCGTTCGTCCGGCCCCGGCTTCGCCGTACCAATCTCGAACTCGCGGTACAGTGCCACCGAATCGCAGTTCACGATTTCCCCGTGAAAGTGTTCGGCCAAGGCCAGAGCAAGGGCGGACTTTCCGCTGCCTGTCGGACCGAGCACCACAACCAGCACCGGTTCGGATGCTGCCTTCAGCGCGCACTCCTGGCGATCCTCGACGCGTGGCGAACCGCCATCGCCATGCGGATCAAACCCGCGGCGGCGCGCCGCCCGTTGCTCTTTCTCTGCGCCCCCGATGCGCAAGCGCATATCTTTCGCCTGATGTTTGGCTGCCGCAGCGAGCACAGCCATATTGTAGCGCCCGCGGGCGATCGGAGACCCCTGGGGTGGGAGCACGACGATCGAAAGCTGCCATCGGCCCGGTGGATCGCATCCCGCGGGGTGAAATGAGGTTGGGGATCCGGCGTGCGGGTTCGCGAGGTCGAGGTCTTCGCCGGCAAACTACGGCTGCAGGTCGCGCATCAATACGTCGTCGGTGTCGTTGTGCCCGCGCACCATGGCGAGCTGTTTGCCGTCGAACGACCAATGAAAATCGTAGATGCGCTCGGAGTTGAAATCGGTGATGGCGTGGCCCTTCGATCCGTCAAGCGGCTGCAGCCATAAATTGTCCACGCCATTGTCGCGCGTAGCATAGACCACGCCCTTGCCGTCGGGACTGAACCGCACCAGGCCGAACAACGGCCGCTCAAAATCCACGTGCCGGACTGCGCCGGAATCGATGGACACCAGCGCCAGCCACTCTTTGTGCTCGCCGGAGTGTTCGAGCGTGGCAAAGGCGGCGAGTTTGCCGTCCGGGGAGACATCGATCTGGCTGTCGATGATGGGGACATTCGCGACCGTTTGCGCCTCCCCGCCATCGATCGCGACCCGGGCCAGCTTCGCCTCATCGCCTTGCTGCATAAAGTACACCCAACGGCTGTCGGGAGAGCACACGGCGTGGGTATCCTGCTTGCCGCTCGTCAGCTGCTTCAAGTTGCCGCCGGAAGCATCCATGCGCCAGATGTTGTCATCCTCGCCGCCGCGGCGGAAGGCCAGCTCAAATGCGATGTAGCGGCCGTCGGGGCAGGCCGAAGGGTTTCCATTCGCACTTCCTTCCTCGGTCGCAATCGTCGTCTTGGTACTGGTCGCCGGATCGATTCGATTGAGGCTGGCCTTCTGATCGCTGATCAGAAGGCCGTCCCGCGTCCAGGTGAAGTTTGTGAACGCCTCCGCCGAGGTCAGGGAACGAGCTTGCGCCCCGCTTCCTGGGTCTGGCATGACGAAAAGGTTCCATCGGCCTTCGCTCATAACCGTGCTCAACGTGTGGCCGTCTTTCGCGATGCTCACGTCGGTGTAGGTGTTGATGTCGTGCGTGATGTGAGACAGCTTGGCGCCGGGGTAGGAGACGAATGCAATCTGCGTCTGGTTGAAATTGGAGCTCATGCCGTGGAGAACCCCCAGAAGTCCGCTGCCATCGGGCATCCACACCGGCATTTCCACCAGCTGCGTGTTGCTGCCGAAGAAGGTCTTCTTGGCCCCGGTGGCGACGTCGACCGCCGTCAAAACCTCGAGGACTCCGCCCACGTTGGATTCGTTACAAACGATGGTCTTTCCGTCGGGAGCCCACGCGGGATGGTTCAAAGCCCGGCTGGCAGGGCCGCTTGCCACGACGCGCTCGTCTGCGTCCCCACCCTCGACGGGCCGCACAATCAGCCGGTACTTGCCCGCTTCCGGGCTGTTGAAGCGCATGAAGGCAACCTTTTTTCCATCGGGAGAAAACGTAACGTTAGAGTCGATATCGGCCGCCAGCTTTTGCGGCGCCCCTCCGAGTAACGGCGCCCGGTACAAGTATTTCAGCGCCGCGTTCCCCGGATCGCTGCGCACGAAATAAAAAAAGTTGCCGTCGGGGGAGAAACGCAGGCCGTTGTAGTAGACGTCGGCGGCGGGCTGCACCTCCACATTGCTGCTGCTGGGGACGTTCCTCAGCCACAGGCTCGCCAGCCCGTTCGTTCTCCTCATGCTGAGAAGGTATTGACCATCGGGAGAAATGGTGGCGAAGACTATGTCCCCCGAATCGGTGAGCTTGGTGACAGAGAGGTTTTGGAAGGGCACAGCCCGGTTGCGGAAGAAAATGGAGTAGGCCAGGAGGCCGGCCACGAGCAAAGCAACTCCCGTGCCTGCCAGGCGAAGCCACGAAGAGGAGCGCCTGGCCGGGGGCGGGGCGGGGAAACTTTCGTGCGGGGATGGAGCTCGCGCCGCCGTCGCCCCCGAGGGCTGCGCGGCGGAGTCTGCCGACGCTCCGATCGAGCCCAAAACCGAGGTTGCCGCGGACCTGCGCGCCGATTCCGTGTCGCGCTTGAGCCGCTTCAGATCTCCTCGCAGATCGGCCGCCGACTGATAGCGCAGGTCGCGATCCTTCTCCAGCAGCTTGTCGATGATCTCCTGCAATCGGGGCGGGATGGCGGCGTTCAACTGCAACGCAGGTACCGGATCGAGTTGGAGAATGGCGTGAAAGATCACGGCCGACGTTGCTCCGGCGAAGGGCAGCTTTCCCGTGGCCATGTGGTAGATCACCGTGCCCAGCGAGAACAGGTCGGTGCGCAGGTCGAGTTCTTCGCCGCGCGCCTGCTCGGGCGACATGTAGGCGATGGTGCCAACGGTCGCGCCCGGGCTGGTCAGGTGCAAGGAATTGGACAACTCCTCGGTCGCGCCGATGGTGTCCATCTCCATCCCGGGAGGAGTCCGCTTGGCCAGGCCAAAATCGAGCACCTTCACCGTTCCGCGCTGGGTCAGGAAAAGATTCGCCGGCTTGAGGTCGCGATGGATGATTCTTTTGGCGTGGGCGGCGTCTAGAGCGTCGGCAAGCTGAATCGCGATGTCAAGCACGCGCTCCGGGGGCAGCGGGCCGGCGGCGAGTTTTTGCTCGAGGCTCTGGCCTTCGAGCAGCTCCATGGCGATGAACGACTGCGCTTCGCCGCTCTCGGCCACGGCGCTTTCCACCGCGTAGATCGTGCAGATGTTGGGATGGTTCAGGGCCGACGCCGTGCGCGCCTCGAGCAGGAAGCGGTCGAGCGCGGTCTGGTCGCGCAGCAGCTCCGGTGGCAGGAATTTCAGCGCGACCTTGCGTTTCAGCGCGAGATCTTCCGCTTCCAAGACAACCCCCATGCCTCCGCTACCCAGCCGGCCGAGGATGCGGTAATGGGAGATCGTCTGGTTCATCATATCGGGCCAGCCTCAAGGAAAAGGAAGAGGAGGGCTCATCTTAGGAGGGATCGCGGGGGTAGTCAACGGTAAGCCTGCCTCCCCTCAGCCAAGGTCTGGGCCCAAGTCTCTGGAGCCTGTTTTCCCCAACTTTGGGGAACCGAACGGATCCTTCTTGCGTATCATGGTGACAGGCGTGGTCTGTGTCGCCACCCAGCTCGAGGAGTGTATGCAACGTATACGATTGGCTTCCTTGCTGATGGTTCTCGTCCTAGCCCCCTTGGCACGCTCCGAGGAATGGTCCAAAACCTACAATATTAGTGGCAAGCCTGACCTGCGGGTTGACACCTCCGATGCCAACCTGCACGTGGACACTTGGGATGAAAGCACGATTACGGTTCACGTAAGCAGCACGCACTACAAGATTGGGGAAGGCGGGATCCAGATTTTCGAGAAGCAAGACGGAGATCGGGTTGAGCTCGAGCTGCGTTACCCGCATCATCATTTTCCCGTGACCGTCCAGATTGGCACCTACAAAGTGGAGGTTGACATCCGCCTGCCACGCGAGGGTCGCATCCATTTGCACACCGGGGACGGCATCATTCGCCTGGCCAACTTCAAGGGGACGATGGAGCTCGAGAGCGGCGATGGCCGCCAGGAAATCGACTCCGTGGATGGAACCTTACAGGCGCGCGCCGGGGATGGTTACATCCGTGCTGCGGGACGATTTGACGGGTTAGACCTCACCACGAGCGACGGCCGCATCGAGGCGCGGATCCTGCCGGGTTCTAGCATGACTTCGAGTTGGCATGTGCATACCGGGGATGGGAACGTCACTTTGCAGCTGCCCGACAACTTTGCTGCCGACGTGGAGCTCAATACGGGCGACGGTCATATCACTTTGGATGTGCCGGTCTCGATCGAAGGACTGCTCGGCCAGAACAAGGTCCACGGGAAACTCAATGGCGGAGGAAATTTGCTTTCCGTTCACACCGGGGATGGTTCGATCCGCATCCAGAAATCCTAGGATCTAACCCGGCTGCTCGCTGGCCGTTTTCTGGTCGTAGCCGGCGCAATGTACGACCGGCAAACGCGGGTATTTGGCAAAGCGGCTGTCTCTCAGGCCCAGCTGGCATCGCACAAAGACCGACCCCCGATCGGATTCGATGCGCTGCGCGTGCCGGCAATGGCCACACAACCCCAGCCCGACCCGCGGTTCGTGCTCGAGCGGCATCACCACTCGAGGATAGCAGGGCGCGCCACCCGTTCGAGGTCATTTCTTGGGGCGCGATTCCGGCGGCACCAAGCCGGCGGCTCGGTAGTAAACCGTCAACTGTCCATACACCTCCCCCGAATGCTCGACAAAACCATAGGCGAAGTCGCTGATCCGGCTTTGCTCATTGGCGAATGGGTCGACTACCAGGTCCGACATTCCTCGGTCCCCTTTCGCCTTGATGGCTTGCGCTCCGTCGGCAAACGACTTCCTGACGAACGCCACCACGTCGGTCTTGGTCTTAAACTGTTCCCGCTTCGGATCGTCCATGGCCGGCGCTTTCTCTCCCCGCACCAGATTGATGAAGAAATAGTTAGCGTGGGCGGCGTGAATCAGCCGCTCGCTAAAGCTGCGCACGCTGGGGGCCGGCTTGAAGTCGTATTGATCTTCGGGAAAATCTTCCGCCATGGCGATCAACTTCCGTCCGATTTCGTTCCACTGCTCGAGAACCGCTTCGGACGGGCCGGGTGCGGGCTTAGGCGTTGGCTTATTCCCCATCTCCTGCGCTTCCAGCCCCATCTGCCAAACTGCCACCAGAATGATCCAACCGAGCACGATTGCCTTCTTCATGGCAATTTCCTCCGTGAAACTGCCCATGGTATCGGAATTCGAGGCGGGAGCCAACCCGATTGCCGGCTCGGACTCTCACTCTGCCGATCGCTGGCACAGCCAGCATGGAAACTGGTAGGCTCGTTGCGCATTCCAATTCAAAAGCGAGGATCAACATGAAACTCTGGGCTGTCGCCTTCGTCCTCTCGCTGGTTGCGATCTCTTCCCTTGCCGACGACTCCGACCGAAAACACATCGTGCTCAAAAGCACGGCACAGTTGAAGCTCCCCTTCAGCGACGCCGTCCTGGTGGGGAACACGCTTTACGTTGCGGGCCATCTGGGCCTGGACCCCGCGACTGGCAAGCCTCCCGCCTCCGCTCCGGACGAAGCCAAGCTGGCGCTAGATGCGATCAAGGAGGTCGTGGAAAATGCAGGCATGAGCATGGACGAGGTGGTTTCCGTGCAGGTCTATTGTTCCGACCTGACCTTGTACGACACGTTCAACACGGTCTATCGAACCTACTTCCATGATCCCTACCCGGCGCGCGCCTTTCTCGGCACTGGCTCGCTCTTGCGCGGTGCACGATTCGAGATCACGGCCATTGCGGTCCAGCGCACGAAGTAGGAGCCGACCGACTCGCGCAGCGCTCGATTTTCTCTTGCCCAGGGCGGTGAGGGGAAAGGCCCGGGCTTTTAATCGTGTCGAGAGCGAGGCAAAGGACGTCGGGGCTCCTGCCCTCTGGCGGGCTTGCCAAGAGCTGCAAGACAAATCCGCAAAGAGGCCGAGCTGAACGCGGTGCATGCGGTCTTAGGGAGTTGATGCTGTAACCTGTTGCCGGTCTTTTTCGTCGAGCTTGCGCAGTTCGCGCCAGCGTACGTATTGCTCTGCCTTGGCAGGATCAGGATCTTCCTTATCGCGCAGCCAGAAATTGAGCCAGTCAACGTTGCGTTGATAAATCGCGTAACGGTGCTTGGGCTGATTCTTCTCGCGGCGCTCATCTTGATAGATAAACATCTCTACCGGTTTCTTCCGGTCACGCAAAGCAGCTACCAGTTGCGCTTCCTTCGGGCTCTCCGCATCGGCGGCATTGATCAGCAGAGGAGTGTGAATGAAAATTTCTAGGAAGACCGTCTGCATCAAGTCCTCGGCTTCACCAAGGTCACGCAATATCTTCATAGCGACGCTTAGGACTAAGCGGTAATAGCGATCGAAGATGATCGCCAGTACATCCGCGTGACCCACTTGCAGATGTGCCATCAAAGACTCGTCGGGGAGGCGTTTCAGCTCGTCCAGTGATAAGCCGCATGGCTCGAAGGGTCGGGAATGGTCTTTGGGTGACATTCCTGGTGTCGTTACGGTGGTCTACCCTTGTTAATGTCACATGAAACCGGGATTTTTCAAGAGCATTTTTTGGACAAAATTAATTCGATTTGATTGGTACAAATTAAGCCTGCGGCTGGCACACTATTGGCCGTTGGCATGGTCGATTTCCCCCTGACCGAATGCGCCCGAAACCGGCTTACGTCTCGCTAGGCTTCGCTCCCACTTCGAGGTGTTCCCAGACTTTGAGCGTGTTCTGCATCGCCGGTTTCCCGGCCAGGGGCAAGGTTGCCCGAGTTTTGCAGATTGTGATCCGAAGTCGCTGATGAAGCCTGGAATTTCGGAATTTCGTAGGAGCTCTCTTTCCTGTTTTGCTTTTGACCTTGTGTTGTCACGGCCGCCTCGATTGTCCAGGCGAGCATCGGTCTGCCGGCACCGGATTTCATCATCGTCGGTGACCGGGAAAAACGATTGGCCCCGGTCTGGCCTTAATGCCGAAGACTTCTGGCTTCACAAATTTCGCGCCACGTTTGCAACTTGGGCACTCTGGGAAGGCACTGATCTCCGAACTGTGCAGCACTGGCTTGGACATTCTGACATCGAGTCCACCATGCGGTATTTAAAACCATCCCGCAGCCAGCAGACACGAGAGAAAATCAATCATGTATTTCGGAGGATCCGCTGACCACACAACAACGTGAAATCGCAACGCTGACGCTCAGAGAAAAAAATTGCGAGTGGCCGCGTGCTCGGGAGGAGGCTATCCATTCGCCATATGCATAATGCGTATATTATTACGCGTCGACCAGCAGCGAAAGTCCCTCGGATCTCCGTCTCGCGAAGTAGTTCCGTTGGGTCCTCCGGCCTCCAACGCGTTGCGAATCTGGCGAGGTATTGGCGGTCAGCGACAGCCATAATTTTGGTTTCGTTGCCACATTTTATTTTGCTGCGAAGCTTCCGTCGATAAAAGCTTCCTCGACGTCCAGAGAATTTCTGACTTTGAGGTTTGAGGCGAGAGCCTCCGCGAACCCTACTGCTGAAATCCACTGCAACGTGCTGGAGCCTGAAGCACGAGGACGAGAGAGGACACGCAGCTGAGAAATTTCGGGCATGACTCTAGCTTCTGATGTCGAGGGCAGTGCACGAGAAGATGTTTTGTGTCATGACCTCGGCATCTCGCGCTTCATCGGCAGACCCTATGGCAATGCGATCCGGTAGATATTACGCTCGGTACTTAGTCGCCAGAATGCATACGTTCTGGAATCTGGCCCCGGGAAGACGTCGCCAACATCGAGCACACGAGCTCCAGGTATTCGCGATAGCACCTTGTTATCAGTGAGATCGATTGGCACAGACTCTGGCATGGCATCTCGGCTCAAGGGAATGACCGTGGTTCTATCGGTCGGGACGGCGATGCCCTCCTGCGCCGAATGTACGTACATCGCCTTCTGATCCTGAGACCAGCTCACCCGCGGAGCACCAACCTGTTCTAGAGTTCCTATAGCACATGCTTTGCACAAAATTCGGGGCGCTCCTCCCATCGTGGGATATGCAACGACCGTCTGCGGGTCTTCGGCTACCACGATCCAGTTCTTGTCTGGAGAGACGCTGATTAGAGATATCACGCTGTTCGAAGTCACCTTCTGCACTCGTGATCCGTCGAGCTTCATTCGGAATACATAATTCTTGTCAACCTCCTCATGCGAGAAGAAGATCTCATCGTCTTGAGACAACATCGGGCTGTCAGCTTCGGACGCGACAAGTTGCCTTGGAGGCAAGTGCCGGTCCATTGGGGAAGTCCAGATGCTTGAACGGCCCCCATCGTTCCTTGTAAATACCAATTGCTTGCCATCGCGTGAAATGTCGTAACGAGCGACTGGAATTTCCGGAAACAAGCGTTCCTTGTGTTGCGAAATCAGATCCACTGACCACAGTTCGCCGGTCATGAATTTCGGCAAATTGTTACGGACAAGGTAGTACAGTTTCCTGCCGTCTGCCGAGATATGAGGCATATAGGCAAATCCCTCGGACGTGACCTGCCGATCGCCTTTCCGGTCGTGAACCCACACCGTACTCTGCTGCGTACCCACTGACGTGACCAGGGACTTACCGTCAGGGGAAACCGAAATTCCGCGCTCATCGGTCGCGCCAAAGGTAATTTGCTCTGGCGGACCGCTGGGAAATCGTTGCCGCCAGAGGTGGTATCCGTCTCCAACGTTGGCGGCAAAATACATCCATTGACCATCGGGCGACCACGATGCTTCCGTGCATGCAGATGAAGGCGGGCCTACTTGCTTGCCACTCGATCCGCCCGCAAACGGAACAAGTCGGCATGGAATCCAACCTGCTGCGTCCATCTCCACCACCAAAACCCACTTCGAATCGGGAGAGAGATAGGCTCGGTGAGCCATGTGATTTGCCTGCGGAGTGTATATCTCCCGTTCGTCGCCGCGGCTTTCATTGGCAGTCACGACTCTCATTGGGTTCGCCATCTCGGAAAACATGAGCTGGTGTGGTCCTACCCAAGTCAAAGCCGAAGCATTTGAAAGCAGCTCGGACGGCTCGCCGCCCAGCACTGGCACTGTCCAGGTTTGCCAATCCCAACCCTCTCCCCGCGTGAAAGCGATTTTTGAACCGTCGGGCGAAAAGGCCAGGCCCATTTTGGAATAGCCATCATGGGTTAGTTGTACTGGTTCACCATCGGGAAGGAGCTTGACGTAGACCTCACCCGTTCCAAAGAACGCCTCCTCGCTACGGATCATTCCCAGCATCCGTCCGTCGGGAGAAAGGGCCGGTGACGCAACAGAATCGGCAAAAGCCGTAAGTTGCGCGTATTCCAGTCGGACTGGTACGACAGGGCGCAGATCGCGTCGCAAATACAAACCAACCGTAAGAATGGCTATTAACAGCGCTGCCCCGATTAGCAGTCGCGAGCGGTAGGGCTGCAACGCAACTTGCTGAGATTGCTTCGGCCCAACCAGCTTGAAGGGCCGCGCAATGCCGGATGCCGAACCGCGACTCTCGAAGTCCTCTTTCGCACGCTGCAGGTCACGGCGCATCATCGCGGCCGATTGATACCGTTCTGCGCGGTCTTTTTGCAGCGCTTTGCTGATGATCTGCTCGAGCCGTAGCGGGATGGCTCGATTAATCTGGGAGGGCGGCTGCGGCGTTTCTTTCAGCAGGGCTGCGAAAATGACCGCCGATGTGGCACCGGAGAATGCCCGCCGACCGGTAGCCATCTCGTACATCACCAAACCGAATGAGAAGAGATCGGTGCGGGCATCGAGAGTTTCTCCCCTCGCCTGCTCCGGTGACATATACGCCACAGTTCCGACGGTCACGCCATGCCGGGTGAACCCCGCCGTTTCACTAACGGTCGCCTCCTGTGTCGCCGCTGTGTCGCTTCGGTGCAGCTTTGCGAGGCCAAAGTCGAGAATTTTGGGGTCACCTCGGCTGGTGATGAATATGTTTTCCGGTTTGATGTCGCGGTGAATAATGCTTTTCGTGTGAGCCGCATCAAGGGCATCGGTCATCACAATGCTGATCTCAAAAAGTCGTCGCACATCCACTCCGCCGCTCGTGATTGCATGTTTGAGCGTCTGGCCATCGAGGAATTCCATGGCGATGAAGGCTCGCCCGTTGTGTTCGCTGATGTCGTAAACCGTGCAGATGTTGGGATGATTCAGGGCTGAAGCGGTTTGGGCCTCGCGCTGGAAGCGGCCAATAGCATCGGGGTGTTGGGCCACGTCATCGGGGAGGAACTTGAGAGCCACTAGACGGTGCAACCGCAAATCTTCGGCCTTGTAGACCTCGCCCATCCCGCCGCGGCCAATGAAAGTAACGATCCGAAACCGCCCTGAGATCGTTTGTCCCGGTGAGAAAGTGGGATCCACCTCGAATGGGCGAACGTCGCACAGATCTACTGCAGCATTTCCGGTAAGAAAACTTTCAGCCACCTCATGATGTTGGAGCAGGTTCTCGACTTCGGCACGCAGGAGTTCATCCTCTCCGCAGGCAGTTGCGAGAAAGGAAGCTCTTCGCCCTGGCGGCAACTCCGCCGCGGCATCGAGCAACTCCTTAATTCGCTCCCATTTTTGTTTGTCCACTGGTTTATTGCCGAATGGCCAGGGTCGTACGCGTTATCTCTTGATGCAACCAGGCACGAGCCATCGTCCATTCCCGCTTTACGGTCCTCGGAGATACATCGAGAACGGTCGCAATTTCTTCGATATTCAGCCCTGCAAAAAACTTCATCTCCACAACCCGGCACTGCCGTTCGTCTTGACTAGCCAGACGCTGAAGAGCCTCATCAAGCGCCAGTAATTCGGCCGATTTCTGCGGAGAGTACACAAGGAGTTCCTCGGCCATCGTGCTTCGCTGGCAATCGCCCCCACGTTTCAGGCTGTGGTGACGCCGGGCATGGTCCACCAGAATCTGACGCATAAGCCGTGCCGCCACGCCAAAGAAATGAGCCCGATCCTGCCACGCCGGCTGCTTCTCACTGGTCAGACGCAGGAATGCCTCATGCACCAAAGCCGTGGGCTCCAGGGTGTGATCGCCCCGCTCGCGATTGAGATAATGCGAAGCCAGACGGCGAAGCTCGTTGTAGACCAGGGGGATGAGTTGAGCTTCTGCCTGGCGATCTCCCTCCCGGAAGCGCACCAGCAGTTCCGTAAGTTCGCCCTTGGCTGGTCCCACGTCCATGCGGCGAGGCAGGAAAACCGGAACATTTTAACCCAGAAATCCCCAAGCCGACTGTCAAGTAGCGTTATTTCATTATTGGCTGGTGGTTCGAAGTTTATTTGGCCCTATTCGCTAGTCTTTTTCGCATGCCTGGATAGAAGTACTAGGGACTTAAGAACGCCACTTCTCCAAGAGGAACTAACCCATTGGTGGGCTAACCCATCGGTGGGCTTGACAAGAGCCTGCGCCAGGTATAAAGAACGCGCCATTGCTACGGTTGGAAGGACATGTCGGCAGCTCGCCGGTAAAGAAGTCACACCAGTGACGCAGAGATGGCCAGAAAGCTGGAGACTCATGTGTTTTTACAGTTCGCCAGTAGTCAAGATGGCCTTGTGGCCATTCTCGCAAAAAAGGAGGACAACAATGCTAAGGAAACTTCTCACCCATATTGGACTAGCTGTATTGTTCATAGGGACAGTTTGTGCGACGAGTTCCGCGGGGACGCGGATCGTTGGAAAACCTAATACCTCCTGTCCGAATGCTCAGTACACGACAATCACAGCCGCGGTCAATGTCGCCGCTGCCGGTGACGTGATCGAGATCTGCCCCGCGCTTTACGCGGAGCAACTCATTATCACCAAGCCGCTTACTTTACGTGGTATAAGCGTGGACGATACAGAGCTGACACCACCCGTAACGGTTAAGCGGGTGCTTGTTCAGCCTTCTCCTCTGCAAGACCTTGAGGGGTTGCCAGTTGAGGCCGTCATCACGGTGATGAACACTTCGGGAGTGACCATTGAAAACCTCGCCATCGACGCCAGCAATAACTCTGTCAGTGGTTGCACACCGCAACTCGCTGACGTCCACTTCTTCAACGCTTCCGGCAGTGTCGCCAATAGTGCTCTTTCCGGTGCACAGCT
>DASPVV010000121.1:0-83705 GCA_035622175.1 Terriglobales bacterium
CGCCGCCTCATCCACCCTCTCCCGCCGGGCGGCCGACCGCGCTATCAACGTCGACATCATCTTTCCCGTTCTCCATGGCACCTTCGGCGAGGATGGAACGATTCAGGGATTATTGGAGCTGGCGGATATGCCCTATGTCGGCGCCGGCGTTCTGGGGTCGGCTGCGGGCATGGACAAGGACATCATGAAGGCGCTGTTCCGCGCTGCCGGATTGCCCCTCGTCAAACACTTGACCCTCCTGCGGAGCGAGTGGACCGCTCAACCGAAGCAAGTACGAAAACGGATCGAACGGCACTTAAAATACCCCCTGTTTGTGAAGCCGGCGAACTTAGGTTCCTCGGTCGGCATCTCGAAAGTGCATGCTCCGAACGAACTCGGCTCTGGGATTGAAGAAGCCGCGAGGTTTGACCGCAAAATCGTGATCGAACAGGGCGTGGGCGGAAGGAAACAGAAGGCACGTGAACTGGAATGCTCGGTGCTTGGAAACGACCGACCCGAGGCTTCCCTACCCGGTGAGATCGTGCCCAGCAAAGAATTCTACGATTATGAGGCTAAGTATCTCGATGAAGGCTCGCAGCTGATCATCCCGGCACGACTCCGCAAACGGGAGAGCCAAGCCGTACAGCAGCTCGCGATTCGAGCCTTTCAAGCCGTCGACTGCTCCGGTCTGGCGCGCGTCGACTTTCTGATGGAGCCTACGACGCACAGAATCTACGTCAATGAAATCAATACCATGCCAGGCTTCACGGCCATCAGCATGTATCCGAAGCTGTGGGCCGCCACAGGGCTGTCGTATTCGCGGTTGATCGAGCGATTGATCGAGCTCGGGTTGGAACGGCATGCCGAAAAGAGGAGGAACCAGTACAGCCGTTAACCAGCCCCTCGAAGACGACACCAGGGCGCCCCTCGCATTCTATGCGGGAGACTAGAAGACGGCGCGCGAAGAACTGAAGCATTCGGACCAGAACGACGTCTTCATCCAGTGCATGCAGGGACAGGCCTACGAAAACCTGGGGGATCGCGGGAAGGCGCTGTGTCCCGGGCGGTTTAGATTCCAGCCGATCCTCTCCGTGTGAACCATCTCGGTTTCGCAGGTCCGTGGGCAAATGCACGAATCCAGACGCACGCCGGGCCGGCTGACGGGACTGGGTTTCCTAAAGTCTCAGTGCGCTTCGGGCCATCGATATTTTCTTGACGCACCTTGGGTGGGATGTGTACGATATCAAGTGAACGGTTGCTCTTCGGAGCACGCCGGGATTTCATGCAGAGTGGCTGAGGGACGAGCCCTGCGACGCCACGGCAACCGGATCAGGAACGATCCTGACTGTCAGGTGCCAACTCTCTCCTGGAAACGGGGAACATGAGATTCGGATGCGATGTGTTTTTGCCTCCGCAGCCTCTTTTCCTATTCCCGGAAAAAGAGGCCTTCGCATTTTAGGACTCTTTTCCCAGGCTCGTCCCAGCTGCTCAGAAGGTGACGAGCAGGATGACGCCCTACGAATTGCGCTGTCGGGAATGTGGTAAGAGCTGGGGAAACCAGGCCCGCTCGATCTGCGACGATTGTTTTTCTCCCCTGGAAGTTTTTTACGATTACGGCGCGTTGCGCCGCCAGTTCACCCGCGAGCAGATCACGAGCCGTGCGCCGAATCTCTGGCGATACGCCGAACTGCTCCCCCTGCCCCAGGGTTTTCAGCCGAGCCTGCCCACCGGCTTCACGCCGCTGCTACCAGCGCCGCGCCTGGCCAACGCCTTGGGGGCGAAGCGGCTATGGCTCAAAAATGACGCGGTTTGCTTGCCCACCCTCAGTTTCAAGGACCGGGTGGTGGCCGTGGCCTTGGCCCAAGCCCGAAGTTTTGGCTTCGACACCGTGGCCTGCTCCTCGACCGGCAATTTGGCCAATGCGGTGGCGGCACAGGCGGTCCGTAACGGATTCAAGGCCTGGATCTTCACTCCGGCTGATCTCGAGCCTGCGAAGATTCTGGGCACTCAGGTCTTTGGCGCAAAGCTGGTGCGCATCGCCGGCAATTATGACCAAGTGAACCGGTTGTGCTCGCAAATTGCGGACGAATATCGCTGGGGATTCGTCAATGTGAACCTGCGGCCGTACTATGCGGAAGGATCAAAGACGGTGGGATTCGAGATTGCCGAGCAACTCGGCTGGCGTCTGCCGGATAACGTGGTGGTGCCGATGGCAGGCGGATCGCTGATCAGCAAGATCAAGAAAGCCTTCGAGGAACTGACCAGTCTCGGCCTGGTCGAGCCTCGGAGGGTGAAGATCTTCGGCGCGCAAGCCACGGGGTGCTCTCCCATTGCAACCGCGGTGAAGGCGGGGCATGAGGACATCGAGCCTCAGAAACCGGCCACTTTGGCCCGTTCCCTGGCCATTGGAAATCCGGCCGACGGCCCCTACGCCATCCAGGCCATTCGCACGAGCGGCGGCTGGGCGGAGGATGTCTCGGATGGCGAAATCGTGGAGTCGATGCGGCTGCTCGCCGAAACTGAAGGTATCTTCAGCGAAACTGCGGGCGGCGTGACCGTCGGCTGCGCCCGCAAGCTGTACCGGCAAGGCCGGATTCCCCCGGACGAGACGACCGTCCTCTGCATCACCGGCAATGGCTTGAAGACCACCGACGCGCTGGCGGGCACCTTCGCAGCCGAGGAACCCATTCGTCCCAAACTAGCCGAATTCGCAGGGTTGCTCGAGCCAGCCCACGAGGGGTCCACCCCGCTCGCAGAAATTGTGGAGGCTTGACATGGCCATCACGGTCGAAATTCCAACCGCCCTGCGCCGCCATACCGGCGGCACCGCCCGGGTGAGCTGTTCGCCCACCAATCTGGGAGAGCTGTTGGCCATGCTCGGTCAGCAGTTCCCCGAGTTGCAGCCGCATCTGCGCGACGACGCCGGGCAGATTCGCCGCTTCCTCAACATCTACGTCAATGAAGAAGACATCCGCTTCCTCGGCGGAAATAGCTACACCTTCCAGGAAGGAGACGAGGTCCTGCTCGTGCCCTCGATTGCCGGTGGTACCGCCCCGAGCGGGATCTGAGAGGTCCGACAGACGCTTGCCTCCCACGACAAGTTTGGGCTATGATAGCATCTAACTAACTGGTTAATTAATATGGCGAGCAGAGTGGTTTCATCCCGCCTGGGTTCCCGGGGCCGGCCGGAACAGAGTCGGGCTGCCATCCTGCAGGCTGCGATCCAAGAGTTTGCCCAGCGGGGAATGGCCGGCGCCCGGACCGATGCCATTGCCCAGGCTGCCAAGGTCAATAAGGCCTTGCTGTACTACTACTTCCGCGATAAGGAGACCCTCTATGGCGCCTCCCTCGATCATGCCTTCGGGCAAATGCGCGATCATCTTATCGAAGTCCTCGATCGCGACCTGGCCCCCCGCGACAAGATTTTGACTTATGTGGGCTCGTACTTCGATTACATCTCCAGTCACCAGGTCAACCGCGACCTGATTCAGATGGAAATGATGCGTTCCGGGCACGGTTCGCCCCATTTGAAGCGCATCGCCAAGCGGTACTTCCAACCGCTGTACCTCAGACTGAGCGAGGTGATTCGTCGCGGAATCGCGGCGGGAGAGTTTCGTCCGATGAACCCGCTGCAATTCATTCCCTCGATGGTTGCCCTGGTGGTCTTTTATTTCATCAGCGCTCCGGTGACCAAGAGTGTTCTCGGCTTCGATCCGTTGTCGGCGGAGCGAATTGCCGAACGTCGAGCGGCGGTGCTCGACTTCATCGCGGCGGCGTTGTTTCTGCCCCACAAGAAACAGGAAAGAGGGCTGTTATGAGCCTGCATGACGAATTCTTGAAGATCTTGAGCGTGCTTCTCGCCCCGCCATCGTCGGCGGAACCGTCCCTGTCCGAAACTTGCGCGCCGGATGCGGTAGGTCCCGATGCCCCTCCCCCCGCGCCGCGGCGGCAGGAGAAGAAGCCCCGGAGCCTTCGGTCATGAGCGTGCGAAACCGATTTCTGCTGATCGTAGCCATCATCTTCGCGATCTCGCTCACGTATTACTTTGTTTCGACGCCCAGCAATCGCGACCTCGTGCTGATCGGAACCGTAGATTCCAACCAGGTCATTGTGAGTCCCCAGATTCAGGGTCGCATACAAAAGTTGCTCGTGGAGGAAGGAACCCAGGTCAAGCCAGGCGACCTCATCGCTGTGCTCGACCCTTCCGAACTCGAAGCCGAAGAGCGTGCCGCGGCGGCCACCATTGACAGCCTGAAGTACAGAGTTGCGGAGACCGAGTCAACTCTCCAAGCCACCGCAGGATCTACCACCAGCAACGTGGCCAACGCACAAGCCCGGTTGGCTTCGGTACGGGCGCAACTGTCCCAGGCCGAAGCCACACTGGAACGTACCCAGAGTGACAGCCGGCGAACCATCGAGCTGGCGAAACAAGGGGTGGCCTCCGATCAGGATCGGGTTCAGGCAGAGACCAACCTGGCGGCGCAATTCGCGGTGGTTGAATCCCTCAAGCAGCAAGTGAGCGCCGCGCAGGCGGATCTTGATACCGCGGTCGCCAACACCCACACCGCCCATGCCGCTGAGCGTACGGTCGACTCCACGCGGGCTCAGCTGAGCAATGCCATTGCCATGCTGAAGCAGGCTGAAGTACGGCTGGGCTACACCAAGATCTATGCTCCCATCAGTGCAACCGTCTCCGTGCGGGCGGCTCGCGAAGGAGAAGTCTTGAATCCGGGCCAGCCGATCGTCACCCTCGTCAACTTGAGCGACACCTGGGTTCGCGCCGCCATTCCAGAAACCGAAGCTGACCACATCGGCCTGGGAGACGTCTTGCCCATTCGCCTGCCCGGCGGCACCCTGACATCGGGGAAAGTATTCTTCAAGGCCGCCGAGGCCGATTTCGCCACCCAGCGCGATGTCAACCGGCGCAAGCGCGATATCCGAACCATTGTGCTGAAAGTGCGGCTGGACAACCCCCGCGGCGCCTACGTTCCCGGGATGACCGCAGAAGTCTTAGTATCGCCGGCGCAACTCAAGGGCACCGCCCCGACAAACACTGCCGCGGAGACCGAACCGTGATCGCCGATCTCTACAGCGACGGCCGCGCCAGTAGCTCGAGAGAGGGGGGCGACCAAGGCCCCGCCCCCGGCTCCGACGCGATCGAAGTGGAGCACATCGTCAAAAAGTATGGTGATTTCACCGCCGTCGACGACATTTCCTTCCAGGTCAAAGAGGGGGAAATCTTTGGCTTGCTCGGCCCGAATGGGGCCGGCAAGTCCACCCTCATCCGCATGATGACCACCCTGATCCCCATCACCGCAGGCAGAGCCCGGGTGGCGGGTTACGACGTAACCAGGAATCCGAATGCGGCCCGGCGCGCCATTGGGGTCATTCCCCAGGCGCTCACCAGCGATCTTGATCTCACCATTGACGAGAACCTGAATATTTATGCCAAGCTGTATGACGTCCCGGCAAAACAGCGGCACGCCGCCATTGAGGAACTGCTGGAGTTGGTGGACCTAGTGAAGTGGCGCTCCGCCCAGACGAAAACCTTATCGGGCGGCATGCGGCGGCGCCTGGAGATTGCGCGGGGCTTGGTGCATAGGCCGCAGATTTTCTTCCTCGACGAGCCCACCACGGGACTCGATCCGGTTTCCCGGGTCGGGGTATGGGAGATGCTCACGAACATCAAGGCTCACCGGCAGCTTACGATCCTGATTACGACCCATTATATGGACGAAGCCGACCGCCTTTGTGACCGCATTGCCATCGTGGATCACGGCAAGTTGGTCGCACTCGATACCCCCCAAGCCCTGAAGGCGAGCGTCCCGGGATCGAATGTGATCGAGGTGCAGTTTGCCCATGTACCTTCGGATTGGGAGAAACATTTGCGAGCGTTAAACGGCGTGACCCGGGTTGAAGCGCAAGCTCCGGGGGTGTACCGAATCTTGACGGGAAACGGTTCTGCGACCACTACGCAGCTGGTCGAATCCACGGTCCAAGCGGGGGTGGCGGTGAAGTCGCTCTCCGTACAAAACACCACTCTCGATGACGTGTTCGTCCATTACACGGGGCGGCAACTGCGTGACGAACTGCAAAAAGCCTTTGCCTTTGTGATGCCGCAGAAGCCGGGATTGCGCCCATGAATCGGATGTTGGCCATTATCGAGCGCGAGATGCGGAAGTTCTTCCGCTCTCCGGCGCTGATGATGGCATCGATGATCTTTCCTCTGGTGCAGCTCATCGTGCTGGGAAACGCCTTTGGCGGTAAGATTCGCGATGCCAAGCTGGGGCTGGTCGACCAGGACGGCGGTACGCAGGCTCTGAGAATCCGCGAGGCCTTCGATTCCGTGCGCTCCAACATGCGCACCTTCGAGCCCATCTACTATCGAGACCCCACGACGGCCATGAACGACGTCCGCAATGGCAAGATTCAAGGAGCGGTCATCATTCCTCCGCAGTATTCCCGACGCTTCTATGAACAGGATCAGCCGCGCATCGCGCTCGTGGTCGACAACAGCGACAACTTCATGAGCTCCTCCCTGGAAGACGAACTTACCAGCATCACCAATGCCCTCAATCAACCCACGGTTTCTCCGCGCATTCTCGAGCAGACCGTTCTCGACATCGTTGAGTTGTACCCCTACATCGAATACATGAAGTACCTGCTCCCCGGCTCGATTACGCTGGCGATGTTTGTTTCCGTCATGATCGGCGGCGGCATGCTGTACATCGATGACAAGGCGCGTGGCATCCACGAGGGTTACCTGGTTACGCCGATCACCAAGACCGAACTGGTTTTCGGCCTCAATGGGGCAGGCGCGATCAAGGCGGTGTTGACGGGAATGGTCATCACCTTGATCGGTTCCTTGCTGGCAGGAGTGGGAACGGTCTTTCATCCCGCCACCATGGTTGGGTTGCTCATCATGATTCTATTGACCTCCCTGGCCTTTAACACCTTCATGTTTCTGCTGATGGTTCGAGTGGAAGATCCGCTCGTGCCGCGTGCAATTTTCGGAATCCTTAACACTTTGTTGTTCTTTCCCAGCGGTTCCATCTATCCCGTGCAAGCGTTTCCCGCGTGGCTGCGGGCCATTGCCAAGGCTGACCCTTTTACCTATGCGGTGCATGGCTTCAAGTCCCTGCTTCTGAAGGAGGCCAGCCTGAGCGCGATCGTTCCAGACATGATTTACCTCACCATCTTCGCCTTCATCACCTTGGGCATCGCCATCCCGCTGTTCAAGCGAACCTTATGAGAGGGGGGATGAAAACCGATCGGAGACCCTTCGGCGGCACGCTCCCCAGTGTTCCCCGGTGTCCTCTCTATGGTGAAGCGCAGGGGGCATCCGTTATGCTTAAGCCATGGCCTTGATGGATGCTGACGAGTACGATCCGGCGCGCGAACGAAGACGACGAACCTTGATCCTTACGATCCTGGGTGTTCTGCTGATCGGGTCGTGGTTTGCCTATCATCTGCGCGATCATCCGGAGCGGGCTACGGCCCGCAGGTTCTTTGCCGCGCTCGAGAAGCAGGATTACCAGAGGGCCTACGGTATTTGGTTTCAAGATCCAATCTGGAAGCAGCACCTCGCGAAGTACACGAATTATCCCTTCAGCGATTTCTACCGCGACTGGGGTCCCGGCGGCGAATGGGGGCTGGTAAAGTCCTATCACATCGATTGCTCGTTAAGCCCGGGAGGCAGCGGGGTTATTGTCCAAGTGACGATCAACCAGCGTGCCCAGCACGCCTATGTCTGGGTGCAGAAATTGGACCATACCCTCTCGTTTCCGCCCCAGGAGATCGAGTGCGGCAATTGGTGGACTTGGCTTTCGGAGTGAGTTTCGATCCTAGGCTTTCACCGCCAAATGTTCCAGGGTCTTCTCGAGCGAAGCCTCATCTTCCACATGGAGCGCGGTCTTGGAGCGATCCATTTGGCGCAGAAGGCCGCAAAGCACCTTCCCTGGACCGATTTCGACGAAGGTGCGTACGCCTTGGGCATGCAGCATGCGGATCGACGGCTCCCACTTCACCGGCCGGGTGACCTGGCGGAGGAGCGCCTCCCGAGAGCGGTTCGCATCCTGCAGCAAAGCGGCATCGACATTGCATACGACCGGCATCCCGGGTCGTCGGAACACCAGCCCGGCAAGATCGAGCGCCAGGCGATCTTCGGCGGGTTTCATCAGGGAACAATGAAAGGGCGCGCTGACCGGGAGTAGCTTGGCGCGTTTTGCGCCCCGCTCGTCGGCCAGCTTCGTGGCGCGCTCGACCGCCGCGGTATGGCCGGAAATCACAATCTGTTCCGGGGAATTGATGTTGGCAGGCTCGCAGACTTCACCCTGGGCGGCATCGCGGCAAACCCCCATCACCCGATCGAGGTTCATGCCCAGGATGGCTGCCATCGCGCCCCGGCCCACAGGAACGGCTTCCTGCATGTATTTTCCGCGCTGTCGCACGGTGCGCACCGCATCTACAAAACTCAGCGTGCCCGCCGCCACATGCGCCGAATACTCCCCCAGGCTGTGCCCCGCGACAAACGAGGGCTTCAGCCCTTTCTCGTCCAGAACCCGCCAGGCGGCGATCGAAGTGGTCAAGATGGCGGGTTGCGTGACCTCGGTTAGTCGAAGCCGTTCCTCCGGCCCGGCGAAACAAACCTGGGAAAGCTTGTAGCCAAGCGCCTCGTCGGCCTCCTCGAAGGTGCGCCGGGCAATAGGATATTTCTCCGCCAATTCTTTGCCCATGCCGACGTTCTGCGAACCCTGGCCGGGGAATAGATACGCGATCGAGGACGAATCCGCCATAGATCTTGAATGCTTCCGATCAGGGCTAGCGGGGGACGGCGGCCACCGAACCCAGGCCCGCGAGCTCCCTCTCAATCTTTTCGTTGATTCCGCTCTCGGCGAATTCGGCCGCTACCCGAATTGCGTTCTTGATTGCATTCGCATTCGAGGACCCATGCGTGATGAAGCATACGCCTTTGACTCCGAGCAACGCCGCCCCTCCATACTCGGTGTGGTCCAAGCGTTTCTTGAAATCCGCGAAGGCACTGCGCGAGAGCAGATAGCCGACTTGTCGTGTGATCGTCGCCTTGAGGGATTCCTTGAGCGTGTGGTGAACCAGATTTGCCAGGCCTTCGGAAATTTTCAACGCCACATTGCCGACAAACCCATCGGCCACGATGACATCCACCTGGCCATTGTACAAGTCGCGCCCTTCCACGTTTCCCACGAAATTGAGGGGCAGCTGCTTCAGTAATTGGAACGACTCCTTGGTCAAATCATTCCCTTTGGTCTCTTCTTCGCCGATCGAAAGCAGTCCGACCCGCGGGCCCCGCGTACCAAACATGGTGCGGAAGTAGATTTCCCCCATCACCGCAAACTGCTCGAGGTTGTGGGGTTTGCAATCGACGTTGGCGCCGACGTCGAGCAGGATCGCGGCGGTTCCGAGGGCGGTCGGAAATACCGCTGCCAAGGCCGGACGATCCACCCCCGGAATCGCGCCTAACACCATCTTGGCCGTGGCCATCGCGGCGCCCGTATTGCCGGCGGTTACGAAACCGGCAGCCCGCCGCTCCCGCACCAGCCGCAAACCCACCCGCATCGAGGAATCGCGTTTGCTGCGCACCGCCTGGACCGCTTTATCATCCATCCCGATGACTTCGCTGGCATGGACAATTTCGATGGGCAGCTCCGCTGCCGAGGGATAACGTCCCAGCTCAGCCCGGAGGGTTGGTTCGGGCCCAATCAGCAACACGCGTACACGGAAATGCCGCGTTGCCTGGATTGCCCCTTCGATCTCAGGCTTCGGCCGGCGATCCGAACCCATCGCGTCCAAGGCTATGACGCTTGGCATGGTGTGCGAGAAACTTAGCTGGTTGCGGCCACTTCCACAACTTCGCGGCCTTTATAGTAACCGCACTTGGGGCAGGCGCGATGCGGCAATTTATGCTCGTGACAGTTGGGGCATTCAGAAAGTGAACGCACCTTCAGCGAGTCGTGCGCGCGTCGGTTACCCGTGCGGGCTTTGGAGTGGCGCCGTTTGGGGTTTGGCATGTAGATTCCTCATCTAGCGGCCAGCGCTGCCAGCCGCTGAATCAACTCTGTCGATCAGAATGTCCGCAGGGGGACAGCCGCCCTCGACGCGGAGTTTCCCGTCAACCTTCGAACTTATTGCGAAGCTCTTTCAGAGCCGACCATCGTGGGTCGCCGATGGGTGCCTGGCAAGAACATTGCACAACATTCAGATCCGCGCCACACTGCGGGCAAAGCCCTTTGCAGTCCTGCCGGCAAATGGCTTTCAGCGGAACCGCAAGCAGCACCTGCTCGCGCAGCACATCTTCGAGCAGCAAGCTGGTCCCTTGGTAATAGCCGATTTCAGCCTCTGCCCCGGCAAAGCTGCGCTCCTCCTGCCCCCCGTCGACGCCCTGGGGGCGATAGAGCAAATCAAACTGCCGCTCGACATTCTGCAGCACCGGCTCCAGGCAGCGGGCGCAGGCGGTTTCTAGGCTGGCCGAGAGCTCCCCGTTCAATCGTATGTCCTTGATGAGCTTGTGCTTACCGCGGTGTTCCTCGACCAGTTGCGCACGACCGCTGGCATGCAGATCGCCACGTTGCCGCAGATCAGCCCCGAAGTCGATCAGGCCGGGGCGAAATTCCTCGTCAAACTCAAGCGGATGACGTTCCAGCTCATGAATTTCAATGAACATAGAGACTCTGCACCCCCTGTTGCTACGGACAACGACACGCGGAAGCCGCTCAGAGTCGCAAGTTCTCTCGGGAGCAGACTTAAGCATAAAGGCCGCCCGAGAAGGGTGTCAAGGAAACCTGGCCCGCGGAGCACTCGGTAGGTCAGCTCGAGATTTCAACAGCCAAACTCCCAAGGACTTTTCACAAAGCTGGCTCCTAACGCACCCTGACAAGGGATGGCCCGCGCCATATTCCTTCTTCTTGGGTCTTTTCGGCTATAGGATAGTGTGGACAGCTTGGTGAGAATCGTTGGCCCGATAAAGCAAGTGCCGAATCATGGAAGCTAACGGACGCGCAAACATAGCCAGCAGCGCGGTGCAGCATGCCGCACTTCCAATCGGGACCGCAACAAACTTTAGCAAGCCCGTCATGTTTCACTCCTATGTAAGCCCAGATAACAACGCCCGCGGTAAAAGCCAGCGCCAGGAAGCCTCGAAACAACACGATCCTACCTCCAAAAAACTCAGAAGTGCTTTGCCAGCTCGCATAGCACGCGCTCTGGCAAACACCGAGGATGGAAGAGAAGATGTGGCCTTGTCAGCCGGCCGACTTTCAAAATCAGCTATTCTAGCTTGCTCAAGTACACATTCGCCGCCTTCAACGCTAGTGTCTTCGGATCCAGGTCCGACCTGTTGGCGAGTACGATAACGGTCAAGTTGCCGGCCGTGAAGCGTTCGATTACCGTTTTGAAGCCCGTCGTCTCTCCGTAGTGCCACATCCGCCGATGTCCAGAATAATCGTCCAAAAACCATCCGAAGCCATACGAAACGTGTTGGCCGGTTTGCGGATTCGTGTCGCCCGGACCGCTGGCCCAACTTGGCAGCGATCCATCGGCCAGCGTTACAGGGGTTAACGCCGGCTGCATTTCGCTGGCGGCAAGAAGTGTATGACGTGCCAGAGCGTCATCCCACTTGGCCAAGTCTTCGAGGTTTGAGTAAACTCCGCCGTCCCCGAGTGTTGCCGAGGTTGCGCTTTGGTCGGTCTCTACGAATGCCTCGCCTTCTTTCGAATGACCATAGGCGCGATCCGGAACCTCATTCTTCCCTCTAACATAGGCCAGGGTATGGTCCATCTTTAGAGGAGCGAAAATTCGCTCCTGCAGAAAGTCTTCAAAAGGTCTCCCCGAAACCTGTGCGACCATCAGGCCTAAAACCACGTAGCCTGAGTTGCTGTACGACCAACGCGTGCCGGGAGCAAACGCGCCGTCTTTCTGCGCTTCCAGGAGACCCAGCACCTCGGCATCGTGGATTTGTCGATTCTTCGTCCAGCGGGCACGTCGGGCCGGAGTTTGATCCATGAGGTCTTCGTAGTCGGGTAGCCCCGACGTATGATTCAGCAGATTGCGGATGGTGATGACCTTTCCGTAATCCGGGAAGCCTCGAAGGACCTCTGTCAGGCGTTCGTCGTATCGCATTCTTCCCTCGTGCACGAGCAGCATGATGGCCATTGCCGTAAATTGTTTTGTGCATGAGGCCAAGCGGAAATTGGTGTGGGAATCAATCGCTTTTCGGCTGCGTACATCTCTGACTCCATATCCGCGCCGAAAAAGCGTTTGTCCATTTTCACGAACCAAGATGGCTGTTCCTGGCGACTGACCGTCAGTCAGGTTCTGGAAGATACCTTCGAGTTCCTTTTCCCTGGAATCGGAGTCCCTCCGCCCATACGCGCTTGCCGGAGCAAGTGAAACCAGCACAACCAGCACGGTCATGGCGATCGTTGCGGGAATCACGATTTCTTCTCTCGCACTGGGATCATTATGCTCCGGGCGTAAAAGTCAGCCAGCTTCATGAAGATCGTCTGTACTTTCTGATTGCGAAAAAGGTGATCTTGTATTTCTTGAATTACGCAGTCGCACGGAACCATGTGTGAAACCACAACCTACGGGTCGCTTGGTCATCCGGGAGCGGCGGATTCAACGTGGCCGCCCTCATCTTACCGGCATTCGATCACCGTGTGCTGTTGCTGCCCGGTGGCATCGATACGCTCGGCCGGAGCGTGGCAGTAGCAGGTTTTTCCATCGGAACCTTGAGCGCAGTTCCGAATGATCCAATCCCCATGGCGGAGGATGGCTTTGGGCTTCTCTACGACCGCGGGAGGAGGCGGACTGGGAGGTGGTGGCGAAGTTGGGGGCGGATTGTGGGCGCAGCCGAGAAGCGCGGCCAGCAGAATCAGCCCGGATACGAGCACCAGCTTCATTCGGAAAGCAACTCGATGAGCATCTTGTTTTGCTTCGCGGAGGTGAATCGTGATGGCACGCTCTTCGAATTTGCCCACCGGAACTGTTGACCCGGCCTTCACGTGCATTTTCCCCCCGCCGTCTCCAGCATGTCGATGATTGTCCGAAAGATAACAGAATTTAAAGGTGGGGGGTCAGTTACTTTGGGCATCCCTCCTCCGACACGGGGAAAAAAGAACGACAGCGGCTGGTTGGTGAGGTTGCGGGACACGGCCGAGCTGCGGCGTTCTCTGCTACACTGGCGCTCGTGAGCGAGACCAGTCGACGGCAGTTTCTACGCCAGTGCGGGAGTGGGGTTGCGGGAATTCTCACCGCCCCCCGGCTCTCTGGCCTGGCGACCTCACAACCCTCGATCCGGTTTCCTGCCTCACCTCGGGAGCGCGTAGCCGTTTCCTCCTACCCTTTTCGGGAGTTCATCGCGGGTTCGGACCACAAGACGGGCAATCCCACGATTGAACTGAAGGAGTTTGCGGCCCACGTGGTTGAGAGATTCGAGATTCACCGAATTGAGCCCTGGTCGGCACATATGCCGTCCACCAACCCGCAATATCTGGCGGAGTTTCGCGCGGCAGTGGAGAAAGCGCGCGCCGCCGTGGTGAATGTCGCCGCTGACGGTGAGCACAGCCCGTATGCTCTAGACACGAGTGAGCGCCAAGCAGCCATCGCTTTCGCCAAGCAGTGGGTCGAAGTGGCCGTGGCCATCGGATCGCCCAGCATTCGTATGAACATCCCTCCGGCCAACGATGCCAAGCCGGACGTCGGCCGACTCGCGGAAAGTTTGCGGCGCGTCGTCGAGTACGCCTCGGCAAGAAACGTCGTCGTGCATCTGGAGAACGACAATCCCGTGAGCGAGGATCCGTTTTTCCTAGTGCAAGTCATCCAAACCGTGAATAGCCCTTGGCTGCATGCCTTGCCGGATTTCGGCAATACGCTGAGCGCGCACGAGGAAGATTATGCCTATCGTGCTATCGATGCTATGTTTCGACACGCGTACGGCATCTGTCATGTGAAAGACGGCGAGGTCGACGAACAAGGCAAAGCCACGCACGTCGACTTGGAACGTACTTTCGCCACGCTGAGGCGCGACGGCTACAAAGGATACTGCTCGATTGAGTACGACGCGCCCGGCGACCCGTACAAAATGACGGCAAAGTTGATCGACCAGACAGTCACACATCTTTCTTGACACTCCCCACGGCTAAGGCCGGGGGGTATGGTGAGGGCATCACGATAGAGAACAATAAGCGAAACATTCTTACCGAAGCTCTAGACCAGTCGTACGCAGGCTACTTAGATCACTGACCAGGCGCGACCTCCGATATTCAAATCCACAAAAACGTGTTTGGCTCATCCCCAGGCCTGAAGGCAGGGGCTTTCGTGAGGTCGTGCCCTACTTTGCCCGAATCCTGCTGGACGGCGCTAGGGCAGCCTGCGCGCAAATCGCGCCCATCCCGCGGGCCACGTACTTCCGAGTGCCGAAACTCTCGATTGGATCCCCTCCGACCTTCTCTGCCGCGATCTTATAATGTCTCTCGCATATGCACTCTCTGAAGAAATCCCGCCACTGGCTGACCACGCTGGCCCTGCTGATGCTGGTTCTCGCCGGGCTGGTTGGATTATTCCTGACGCGTGATCTCGGTTCCTCCGCACCCGCGCAAACCTCGAAGGACATCGGTCTTCCGCCGCCGCTTGTCGATGAAAGTCCGCTCCAGACGGCACGGGCCGTAGGAAAGCTTGCCTCGGAACCCGACCAGCAACGGGTCGCCTCGGCGGCCGAGCACCTTGCCGACAACGAAGTGGACCTGGCGTTCCATGACGCCTCGCGAGATGCGGCCGACCATCCTCCTCAAGCCAAGCCACAGTTTCGCGGACTTTTTCAGCAAATCGGACAAATCGAAACTCAGGTTAAGGCCGACCAGACTCACGTGGATGAACTGAAAGAGGACTCGGCCAAAGCGACCGGGACGCGCGCCGCCAGCTTGCAGGAGCAACTCGACGTAGCCCAGGCGCAACTGGAACTCGACCAGGATGAGTTGAGCGAGGCGAAGGAGAATCTGGTGCAGTCGGGCGCCGATCCGGGGGCCCTGATCCAGCGGCAATTCGATCAGCATCTGGCCGCCGAGCATGGCAGCGATAAACCTACGCAGCCAGCGGAGAGTGCCGTCAGTGATTACCCAGCAGACCATCTGCTGGCGCAAATCCAGGCATGGCGCGGGTTACGCAACAAACTCATCCTGCTCGAGCAAGCCCGGGATGAAGCGCAACCGATGATGGCAAGGCTTCTCGAAGAGCGCGGCGCTCTGGCCCAACGGGTCAGCGCCGAAAAGGCCCAGCAGCGGGCGGCAATGGCTGCCGCCAAGGCTGCGCCACCAGGTCCGCCCGGACAAAACGCGGTCCCGACCAACGCCGGCATGCAATCCTTGCATGTGATCACCGATGATCAACAGAATTTGGCCGATTTCGACAAGCGCATTCAGGACGAGCAGCAATTGCAGAGCGTTTACGACAGCTGGATCGCACTGGTTCGTGCTCACCAACGCTTCGTGTTGCACGGCATCATTCAATCCCTGCTGTGGATCGTCTTCATCGTGCTCGCAGTCTATTTGGCAGGACTCGGCATCGATCATTACCTCGTTGGAACTCGGCAGGAGCGCACGCGCTTCCATACCTTGCACACGGTGGTTCACTTTGCGCTGCAGGCTGCGGCGGTGTTGCTCATCCTGCTCGTCATTTTCGGGCCGCCACAGCAGATCGCTACCATCCTGGGCTTTGCCGGAGCCGGTATCACGGTCACCATGAAGGATTTCATCGTGGCGTTTTTCGGATGGTTCGTGCTCATGGGAAAAAATGGAATACGGGTGGGCGATTGGGTCGAGATCAACGGCGTGGCCGGCGAAGTGATCGAAATCAACCTGCTGCGCACCGTGCTGCTCGAGACCGGCAATTGGACCGACACCGGCCATCCCACCGGGCGCAAGGTCGCGTTCGTCAACAGCTATGCCATCGAGGGTCACTTCTTTAACTTCACCACCAGCGGGCAGTGGCTGTGGGATGAACTGCGCATGACGCTCCCATCGGAACAAGATCCTTACCCGCTGCTCGATGCCATGCAAAAGACCGTGGCTCGGGAAACTGCTGCCAACGCACGCGCGGCCGAGCAAGAGTGGCAGAGTACCACCAGCCAGTATCGCGTGCAGTCGGTTTCAGCGGCGCCCGCGGTTAATTTGCAGCCCGGCGCGGGCGGACTGGAAGTGCGTGTCCGCTACATCACTCGCGCCCAGGAACGTTACCTGATGCGAGCACGACTGAATCAGGCGATCGTGCGGCTGTTGCGGGGCGAGCAGACTCCGGAGCCGGAAAGCTTCACGGTCTCAGGTTGAGCGGTTTCCCTGCCTACCGACCGTATGGGCAATCGGTGTCGCCAGCCGGCCGTTCCGGGCGGTGTCTTCGGAAACGCTAGGGGATGTTTGTCGTGCCGCGTCATCCACCCTTGTGTAGGCGACAGGGCGTAGTGCAGATCGATCACCCTTCGCAAGAAATTGGCCAGACTGTTCGTGCGATACTGGGTTGATGGCTGTGGCAGATCCAAAATCGGTCAAGGTGAACCTCACAGCCGGCACCGGTGTGGACATCCAATGGAAGGATGGACACCGATCGAGCTATACCTTCCTCTTTCTCCGGGACGCGTGTCCCTGCGCGCTGTGCGATGAGGAGCGGAGCAAGACGCGGCGCCGGCCGGGCGAGCCGCCGAAGCCGGCTCCTGGCGCTTTGCCCATGTTTAAGCCGGCGGCCAAGCCGATTTCCGCCGAGGGCGTAGGGAAATACGCCATCAAGTTTCACTGGAATGATGGCCACGAGCTCGGGATTTACTCGTGGCAGTTCTTGCGCGACTGGTGCCCGTGCGAGGCATGCAGCAAGGCGAGAACGGCGGCCCGATCGTAGATTCTTGGCGACGAGCCGAGCCAACCCCCAAGCGTCCCGGGTCGAACCCTCGCTAGAGCGTCCGGGGATCATTCTTCGTCGATCAAGCGCAGGCTTTGTGTAGAATTGAGTAGGCGTCGGAGTCGTTCCCTAACCATTGTCTTTTCTCTCCCAACTCAACCCGCAACAACGGGAGGCAGTCGAGTCGACCGCCGGCCCGATTCTGATTCTTGCCGGAGCGGGCAGCGGCAAAACGCGTGTCATCACCTACCGTATCGCCCATCTCATCGAGAACCTCGGCGTGCGGCCGGAAGCCATCTTGGCCATGACCTTCACCAACAAGGCCGCAGCCGAGATGGTCTCGCGGGTGGACCAGTTGGTGGGAGGGCGGTCGGTGGTGAAACCGCTGATCGCGACCTTCCATTCCCTCTGCGTACGCATTCTGCGGAGAGACATTGAGGCACTTCGGATTCCCTCTGCCACCCCGGGTGCTCCTCCCCTGGGGCTCACCAAACAGTTCGTCATCTACGATGAAGCCGACCAACAGCAGCTGATCAAGTCGGTGATGCGACGGTTGGGCACGGATGACAAACAACTGACGCCGCGATCCGCTCTCGCGCAGATTTCCTGGGCAAAGAACCATCTGCTCGATCCGCAGGAAGTGTATTTGCAGTCGGCCGATCCGCGGACGGAACAAGTGGCGCAAATCTACGCTGAGTACAAGAAGGAACTGGCGCGGGCGAATGCGCTAGACTTCGACGATCTCCTGCTCGAGGCCTTGCGCCTGCTCAAAGCCGTGCCGCGAGTACGGGAGTACTACAATCGCCGCTACGAATATGTTCTGGTGGACGAATACCAGGATACCAACCGTCCCCAGTACGAACTCCTGCGGCTGCTGGCGGCGACCCACCACAATGTCTGCGCCGTCGGCGACGAGGATCAGTCGATCTATTCCTGGCGCGGGGCGGAGATTCGTAACATTCTCGAGTTCGAAAAGGATTTTCCGGGATCGAAGATTGTGCGCCTGGAGCAGAACTATCGATCGACCCAAACCATTCTCTCTGCCGCGGCAGCGGTGGTCTCGAACAATCACCAACGCAAGGGGAAGAATCTCTGGACCGCCCGTGTCGGTGGCAGCAAGATCGGGTACTATGAAGCACCCGATGGGGAAAATGAGGCGCTTTACGTCGCCGACTCCATCGCGCGCTATCTTCGTCAGGCTGCGGACCAAGGCCTGGAGCCACGCGCGGCGGTGCTCTATCGCATCAATTCCCAGTCCCGGATGTTTGAAGAGGCCATGCGCCGCTATCAATTGAAGTACAGCGTGGTCGGTGGCTTCTCTTTCTATGAACGCTCGGAGATCAAGGATTTCATCTCCTATCTCAAACTGATCCATAACCTCGACGATTCCATCGCGCTCTTGCGAGTCATCAACACGCCGTCGCGCGGCATCGGGAGGGCTACCCTGGAGACTCTGGAACGGCTGGCGCTCGAGTCCGGCCTTTCCTTGTGGGCTGCCATCGGCGAGGCCATCGCCCGTCAGCTGTTAGCTCCGCGTGCCTTGGCCGGTCTTTGCAATTTTCAGGAATTGATCGTGGATGCGCGTGCCATGCTGGCCGGAACTTACCTGGAGCGTCTGGAGGAAACCGCGCATGGTCCTGAGCTTGCGGCCGCCGGTCCCTCTGACCCTGAGGACGCGGGGGTTGGCTTTGACCCGGCGGCTCTGGGAGAACCGGAGACGAAGGAATCGGCGGCGGGAGGCAGCGAACGCACGCTGCAGCCAGAAGGGATGCCGGAGCCATTCCGCACGCCTGGAGGTCCCGCCAGCACCGGCGAAATTCTGAAATTCCTGTTTGATCGCACCGGCTACGTCAAACAACTCGAAATGGAAGATACTGCGGAAGCCAATTCGCGAATTGAGAACCTGAAAGAACTGGTCAACGCCGCCATGGACTCACGCGACCGCGGCGAAACTCTCGATCAGTTCCTGGATCACGCCGCCCTCGTCAGCGACGCGGATGCCTATGATGAACGAGCCCAAGTAACCCTCATGACGCTGCACGCCGCCAAAGGCCTCGAATTTCCCCTGGTGTTTCTTTCTGGACTCGAAGAAGGGCTCTTTCCCCACTCCCGCACTTTTCTCGAACCCGACGCCATCGAAGAGGAACGGCGCCTGTGCTACGTAGGCATGACCCGCGCCATGGATACACTGATCCTGACCCGCGCCGCATACCGCCGCCGCTATGGCACCGGCCTCCCCGACGCGGCGGTCGCCTCGCGTTTTCTCGAGGAGATACCGCCGGAGCTGATCGAAGAGCTGGGTGTACGCCGCGAATCCCGAGCCTCCGTCCGAAGCGCGCCGCCGTGGCGATTCGAGGAAACCGACGTAGACGCCACCGAGTATGCCTATGAGGACGAGGATCAGAGGGCGACCCCGGCGGCCCGGCGCCTGGGGGGCCCGTCGCGGCGATCATTTTCGGCTGGCAGCTACAATTTCCCCGAAGCCATTGCCGAGTTCTTCGCTTCCCGGGGCAAGAAGTTCACCCTTGCCAAGTTGCCGGGCGAGGCCCCCAAGGGCGCGAAGGGATTCCGTCCGGGTCAGAGGGTGAAACACCCGAAATACGGGGAAGGCACGGTCTACCTACGAGAAGGAGAAGGTGATCATGCCAAGATTACGGTACAATTCCCTCGGTTTGGCCGGAAGAAGCTGGTCGAGAAGTATGCGCAGCTCGAGCGGGCCTAAGAGGCCTCCTGACCGGCCGCCAACGCGCAGGATCCTCTAACGACCGAACGAGGTGGGACATCAGGCATGGCAGATACTAAGAAGCTCAGCCGGCAAGAACGGAAGACGGCCAAACGCGCATCCCGCAAGAAGCGCAAAACCGAAAAGCCCTTGAAACCTCGCGAGTACGCCCGCGGCTCGAAGAAACGCAAGGTGAAGAAGATGGCCCGCGGTCAAGCCAAGCGCTAGAGAAGTACCGGGTTGCCGATCGATCACGGCACGGGCTTGACAAGAACGAGCTTTGAGACCGAGACCTGGGTTGGTGTATCTTGGGGCTGGTTGTGGTTCTTTGAGAAAGCGCGGTTAGGAGACAGACTCTTTTGGCGCAGACTCCGGTCCATACTCCTGCAGGAACCGAACCGGTCCGGACCTCGAACAATCAGCTGTTCTGTTGCAAGTCGATTGACAAGCTGATCGCCGAGGCCAACCAGCCCGGGCACACCCTCAAGAAGACTCTCGGACCCTGGTCGCTGACCGCGCTTGGCATCGGTGCCATCATCGGCTCGGGCATTTTCGTGCTGACCGGCACGGCGGCAGCGGGCGAGTTCTTCGAAGCACCCTCGATCCTGCACGCGCAAGTCCTTGATCTGATCGTGAACCTGTTGCGCGGTGGGGGTACGGCACACGTTCTCATGCATGGGCGGCCGCCCGCCGGTCCCTCGATTGCACTCTCTTTCCTTCTGGTGGCCGTCGCCTGCAGCTTCGCCGGCCTGTGTTATGCCGAGCTGGCTTCCATGATTCCCATCGCCGGCAGCGCCTATACATACTCCTATGCCACTCTGGGAGAGATTTTTGCCTGGATTATCGGCTGGGATCTGATTCTGGAGTACGTGGTTAGCAACGTCGCGGTGGCGATCGCATTCAGTGCCTACACCAAGGCGCAACTGGCGTCCTTTGGACTCAATCTTCCGGACCGATGGTCCACACCCGTCTGGGAAGCGGGGCACTGGACTGGCTCGTATTTCAATGTGCCCGGCTTTCTCATCATCTTCATCCTTACCGTACTGTTGGTGCGGGGAGTGCGTGAATCGGCCAAAGCCAACAACATCATGGTCGCGATCAAAATCGGCGCCATCCTGGTGTTCCTCGTGGTCGGAGGCATGCTGGTGAATCCGCAGAACTGGAGGCCCTTTGCGCCGTCGGGCTTCGCCGGCGTGGTGACCGGGGGAGCCATCGTCTTCTTTACCTACATCGGCTTCGACTCGGTCTCGACCGCGGCGGAAGAGTCCAAAAATCCCCAACGCGACCTACCGATCGGGATCATCGGCTCCCTCATCATCTGCACTGTTCTCTATGTTGGCGTGTCGATTGTCCTGCTGGGAATGATGAAGTACACGGCTTTCATCTCGGGAGAAGCCGCGATGGCTCCTGTAGCCTACGCGCTCACGGTGTTGGGCGCCAGCCGTTTCTCCCGGTCGGTGATTGTGGTTGGGGCTTTGACCGGGATGATCTCCTCCTTGCTGGTTTTTCAGTACGGCCAAGCCCGCATCTGGTACGCGATGTCGCGGGATGGTCTTTTCCCGCGGTTGTTTTCGGCGGTTCATCCCCGCTTTAAGACGCCGCACTGGTCCACCTGGATTGCGGGATTTGCGGTGGGCGTCCCCTCCGGAATTTTTGCCATCAGCGACGCCGCGGATCTTTGCAATATTGGTACCCTGTTCGCATTCGCCCTGGTGTCGCTCGGGGTCATTATCCTGCGAAGAACCCAACCTAGCCGCCAGCGCGCGTTCCGCGTACCCTTCGTCCCCTGGTTCCCCCTGATTTCCATCATTCTGTGCGGCGGGCTCATGACCGGCCTAACCGTCATCACCTGGTTACGATTCGTGGTCTGGCTGGTGGTCGGTCTCGTGATCTATTGCTTTTACAGCCGGCACCGTAGCGAATTTGCGAAACCATAGCCTCCATTCGAGGGCTGCAAGAAGATGCGCTTCATCGAAAGCTAAGCTTCGGTGAAAAAATAGAGGAACTCCCGGAGAAATCCTGGAGGCAAGATGCCTGGCCAACTCGCGGCTGGCGGAGGTGGCAGCTTCCGTGGGCCTGCCGGATCACGGACGTCCGCTTCAGGACCATCCGGGGAGCAAGAGGAACCACGAGTCGCTTCAGCAAAGTGCGGGCTCGAGTGTCAGACGCCTGCGACAGTGATTACAATCGCGATTGATGACACACACGCCTGGGCAAGCACCGAGCAGCTTCATCCGTCAGCTTCCAAAGGCCGAACTGCACGTGCATTTGGAAGGCTCGATCGACCCGCCCACGCTGACGGAACTGAGAACCCGGAACGGGAAAACCAGCAACTCCGCTGAGATCGAGCGGCTTTACCAATACAACACTTTCACGGACTTCCTCACGGCATTCAAGCTGGTAACCGAGGATCTGCGAACTCCCGAAGATTTTGAGTTCGTCAGCTATCGACTGATGGAGAAACTGAAGGCAGAGAATGTTCTGCACGCGGAAGTATACGTCTCGGTCGGAGTGTACCTGTGGCGGAAGCAGGATTTCGCAGCGCTGTTCGAAGGCTTGGAGCGAGGGCACGAGCGCGGGGAACGCGAATTCGGGGTCTCCCTGTTATGGATCTTCGATGCGGTGCGCCAATTCGGTCCAACCGAGGCACAACGCGTTGCCGAACTGGCAGTGCGCTACAAGGACCGCAACGTCGTCGGATTCGGCACCGGGGGTGATGAGTTGAAAGCCCCACCGGAAATGTTTCGCGGGGTTTACACCTACGCGCGGGAGCACGGACTTCGGCTTACGGCGCATGCCGGCGAGAACGCGGGGCCGGAATCCATCTGGGGCGCACTCAATCTCCATGCCGAACGCATCGGCCATGGGTTGACCGCTTGCCAGGATCCGGAACTGGTGGAGGAGCTCTCGCGACGGCAGATCCCGGTCGAGATCTGCCTTAGCAGCAACTTGCTCACCGGGTGTTGCCCATCGATTTCCGAACATCCGCTGCGCAACTATTTCGACCAGGGGGTCATGATTACACTCAACACCGACGATCCCGCCATGTTCGCCACTTCCCTTTCGCGAGAATACCAGCTGGCGCAGGATCACTTTGGCTTCAGCGATGAGCATCTGCGAGAATTGGCGCGGAATTCGTTCGAGGCATCCTTCCTTCCGGCCGCAGACAAGCTCAAGTTCCTGAACCTATTTGATAGGACAGCCAAATAGCTTGGTTCCCAGGCTCCTCGGGCGGAACTCGAGCCCGCATGTCGGATCCCGTTCCTCGACAAACGGTGCTGGCTTGCGTTTTCTCCCGACGGCCCAGGGGGGAACTCCTGCCAAGCATCTAGTCCGGGCATTCCTGGGACAGGGTCTTGATCGAGCGGATCGTGATGGTGATGGGGCCGGCATTGCCCGCATTGTTGAAAGCGTCGTCGCTACTGTCCATGGTGGCCGACTTTGTCCCCGTGATCTTCACTGCAGGTTGCCGTCTTCGTAAAATTCTCCATGCGCCTGCCGAGGAGCCCTGTCCGTGCCAGGGGTTCCTTCCTCGATACCCCGTTGAGGGGTCTAGGAGCAACCTCGGAACCCGTGTTTCTATGGCTTGGCTCGCCTTGTGTAGAAACCTCCCCCGCTGCCCGAGTTCGATCCCTCTCGAGAATTGTCTACCGTCACTTCCATCGGGTCGTCGACGGGTACTTGAGAAATCCGTTTAGACGTGAACGCGAACTCCATCATGATCACTTACCAGCCCGTAGCCTCTTCGGCTCAACAATTTGAATTGCCGTTTGAACCAAGACCGCGCACCCATCATCAGGCGCCCGGGTGGGGCATGATCCTGGCGCACTGTCTCGCCTGGGACAAGCGGAAACAAAAAAACCCCTCACGATTTTCGCGTGAGAGGCTTTTGGAACTTGATTTGCGAAGCCATCATTCTTGCGACGATTAGTGTTTTTTCTTCTTCGCAGCTTTTTTCTTGGCTGGCATGAAGCTTCCTCCGTGAACGATTTTCCCTTGCGAGCGTAGCCGCTTGAATCACCGGCGGCAACGTTCTTCACCCCCAGATATTGCTGAGGATTAAAGTCGTTGTCAATAGAATTCTTCGTGCGCCAAGCATCTGGGGACGATGGATGCGCGCGCGATTGTCGTACACTGCTCTACCACGATGGTCGAAAACCCGATCGAACTCGAAATCTTCAAGAACCTGTTTCACTCGGTGGCGGAGGAAATGGGCGCGGCTTTGCGCCGCACCGCCTTCTCCCCCAACATCAAAGAGCGGCGCGACTACTCCTGCGCTGTGTTTGACAGCCGAGGAGACGTGGTTGCCATGGGCGATCACATGCCCGTGCATCTCGGTTCGATGCCCATGTCGGTGCGTGCCCTGCTGGATAGTTTCCCCCTGGAGCGGGGAGACGTCGCCATACTGAATGACCCGTTCCGCGGGGGAACCCACCTGCCCGACATCACCTTGCTCGCGCCCTTCTATTGCTCGAGCAAGAGCCGGCGGCCGGATTTCTATCTCGGCACGCGCGCCCATCACGCAGATGTGGGCGGCACCTTCCCCGGGTCCATGGGTCTGTGCCGGGAGATTTATCAGGAGGGACTCCGCATTCCTCCCATGAAGATTATGCGTGGCGGCGTTCTCGCATCCGAGGTTCTTGCCCTGCTTTTAAGCAATGTCCGGACTCCGCGCGAGCGCGAGGGAGACCTGGGAGCGCAAATCGCCGCCGGTCACACCGGGGCAGAGCGGTTGCAGGCAATCTGTTCCCGCTATGGAGCGGCGCGCATGCAACGTGCGGCGCGAGAGCTGTTCGAGTATTCCGAAGAAATGATGAGCGTTTTTTTAGCCCAAGTTCCCCGCGGATCGTACACGGCGGCAGACTTCCTGGATAATGATGGCATCCGCGACCAAGCGGTGAAGATCGCCGTCCGGGTGGAGTTTCCCGACCGGAGGAAACGGCAGCGTGGCGCTCACGCTATCGTGAATTTCACCGGAAGTGCGCCGCAGGTCGAAGGCAGCGTCAATGCGGTCGAAGCGATCACCTACTCCGCCTGCTTCTACGTATTCCGATGCCTGCTGGCGGAGGATGTGCCGGCTACCGCCGGGCTGATGCGCCCCATCCAAGTCATCGTCCCGGAGGGCACGGTCCTCCATGCCCGCCCTCCCGCCGCGGTTGCAGGCGGAAACGTCGAAACATCGCAGCGGGTCGTCGATGTCCTGTTGCGAGCCTTGGCCAAAGCGATTCCGGAGCGGATTCCGGCGGCGGCATCGGGAACCATGCATAATCTGACGATCGGCGGAATCGACCCCCGCACTCACGAACCATTCGCCTACTACGAAACCATCGCTGGCGGGATGGGCGCGCGTCCCACAAAAGCCGGGGTTTCGGGCGTACATACGCACATGACGAACTCGCTCAATACTCCGGCTGAGGCGCTCGAGTACGCCTATCCTCTGCGGGTGCGCCGATACAGCCTGCGTGTGGGGAGCGGAGGGCGGGGAAGGCACCGCGGGGGGGATGGAATCATTCGCGAGATCGAAGTGCGCACCGATGCCGAGGTTACGCTGCTCGCCGAGCGCCATCTGCGCGGGCCGTACGGCTTGTGGGGCGGGCAAGACGGAAGGCCGGGGAAGGCGGTGCTGGTGCGCGCGGATGGTTCCCAAGAAACGCTGCCGGGAAAGTTCCATCTCCGCTTGCGCAAAGGTGAGCGGATACGCGTGGAGACCCCGGGCGGCGGCGGCTGGAAAGGTGCATAATAACTCGGAGGTGAACGAGCCAATGATCGATCTAGGTTCTCACTACCTTGAGGAAGTCCAGCGCCAATTCCGAGGCTATAAACGTTTGGGAGAAGGCGCGATGCATCAATTGAGGGAGGAAGAGTTTTTTACCACCCTCGACCCGGAATCAAACTCGGTCGCCATCCTGGTCCGACACTTGGCGGGCAACATGCGGTCGCGTTTTACCGATTTTCTGACGACAGACGGTGAGAAACCTGATCGAAATCGCGACCAGGAGTTCGAAATCTCGGACCAGGCGACTCGCGCCGAGATCATGGCATGGTGGGAACAAGGCTGGGCGAGAGTATTTTCAACCATCGGCGAACTCAAGCCTGAAGACCTGCTGCGCACCGTCACCATTCGAGCCGAGCCGCACACCGTGCTCCAAGCCATCAATCGGCAACTGGCACATTATTCCGCGCATGTAGGTCAGATCATCTTTCTCGCCAAGCATTTGCGTTCCAGCCAGTGGAAAACGCTGAGTATTCCCCGCGGCCGCTCGCAGGACTTCAACGCCATGACGGGCAAATATGATCGAGGGCTACTTCGGGAAGAGGGGAAGGCATCCTAGTCGTTCCTGCCTCGAGCGGGGCTCGCCCAGGCGGCCCGTTTTCTTGGTGCTAGAATCAGGGGTTTTGAGTTCGAAGCCATTTTCCAGGTCGTCCTGATGCGCAACACAATGCTCGCCGTCGTCAAGCCGCAAGCCGCCCCTGGCGTAGAGATTCGTGAAGTGAAGCGCCCCGCATGCGGCGCGTCTGAGGTACTGGTCAAAGTCAAAGTCGCCTCGATTTGCGGAACGGATCTCCATATTTACGAGTGGGACCGCTGGGCCCAGAAGCGGATTCATCCCCCCTTGATCCCCGGGCATGAATTCTGCGGTGAGGTGGTGGAGTTCGGCAACGAGGTCACCCACGTTCGGGAAGGCGATTTTGTGTCGGCAGAGATGCACGTCGCCTGTGGCAAGTGCCTACAGTGCCGCACGGGGGAGGCTCACATCTGCCAGAGGGTGAAAATCATCGGCGTCGATACCGACGGCGCCTTCGCCGAGTACGTGGCCATTCCGGAATCGAATATCTGGATGCTCGATCCGGCCATCCCTCAGGAATATGCCTCGATCCTCGATCCGCTGGGGAATGCCGTGCACGCCGTGCTGGCCGGCGAGATCGCGGCCAAGACAGTCGCGATCACAGGATGCGGCCCCATTGGGCTGTTTTCGATCGCCGTGGCCCGTGCGCTGGGCGCGGCGCAAGTGTTCGCCATCGAAGTCAACGAGCATCGCCGCCGCATCGCAAAACAAATGAAGGCAGACTTTACTTTGGACCCGTCCAAGGACGATGTAATCTCGCTGGTCATGGACGAGACCGGCGGGCTGGGCGTCGATGTCGTACTGGAGATGGCGGGCCATCCCCAGGCGATCCGAACCGCCTTCGACATCGTACGCCGGGGTGGACGCATCTCCCTGCTGGGGCTTACCTCGAAGCCCGTTTCCCTCAATTTTTCCGAGGACATCATCTTCAAAGGCATCACGGTTCAGGGAATCAACGGCCGTCGCATGTACCAAACCTGGTATCAGATGACTGCCCTGCTTAAGAACCAGATGCTCGACCTGCACCCGGTGATTACCGACCGCATCAGGATCGAAGATTTCTCTCAGGGCATGGCGCGGCTCAAGACGGGTGAATCGAGTAAGATTCTGGTTTATCCGAACGGCTTAGAAGATGGGAACCTTCGGCGCGATCCCGCCGGCTAAGCTCGCCAGACCAACGAAAGCAGTTCCGGCTTCGCCTCCATGGTGGGGGCGGGTTGGAACCCCGGGCCTCGGGCTACGCTCCTGCCGGCATCTTCACGATCTTCTTCTGAATCGCGTAGGTCACCAGCTGCGCTTTGTTGTGAATGTCCAGCTTGCGCATGAGATTGAACTTGTGCGCCTCCACCGTTTTGACGCTCCGTCCCAACCGGACGGCAATTTCTTTGACGGAATAGCCTTCCGCGATCATCTTTACCACCTCGCGTTCCCGCGGCGTCAGGGTCACCCCTCGGCTCTGCCCGCCGCGAACTTTGCCGCGGGAGCGGAAATCGTCCACCAATTTCCCGAGCATCTGGGGACTCAAGTACTTGCGGCCTTGGTAGACCTCGCGTACCGCGCTGAGCAGGTTAGGTGCGGCGGTGTCTTTCGGAATGTACCCGGTGGCGCCGACCTTGAGGAACTGCAGCAAGTAATCCTCATCTTGATCGATCGTCAACAGAATCAGTCGTGTGTCCGGAGCATCCTTGGCCATGAGCCGGGCAGCTTCGAAGCTTGCGGTTCCCGGCATAGCAATATCCATGAGTACGACGTCGGGTTTGAGCTCCCGCACCAGCTCCTGACCTTGAACCGCGTCGCCGGCCTCTCCCACCACCTCGAAGTCCGGTTCACTCTCGAGTACGTGGCGCAGGCCTTCACGAAACAACGCGTGATCGTCCACGATAATGCACCGAATCGCCATCGACAAATCCCATAACCGCGAGGAACAACTATCCTCCTCCGCCGAGATGGCTCGCGGCAGCAAGCACGATTCGGATCGGGCTTGAGGAGCTCATCGCAAGCGTGCCGCCCAAAGACGTGCGCAGCTTTGCGCTCCTGTCCTTTCCTCGCCCTGCCGTCCCCGTTGTCCTGAACCAGGAATCCTCGTCGGTCTCTCCTTTCCCGTGGAAGGTTCAAGTTTGCGCCGGAGAATGTCTCGCCATGCTCTCGGCACACCCATCCTGTCCACGCGTTTGGGATGCTGACCCGGAATGCTAGACCGCACCCACCGCGGAGCAGAATCGCTCAGAAATGGCGCTGAGAAATGGCGCTGCGCGCCTGTTTTGGCTGCGTTGTCGTACGGAAAGATGTGGCTCGATTCTAGCAGCCCCCCGGGCCGTCTGCCTACGATGTCAGCAAAAAAAGACAACTTCATGGCCGGGATGACTCGTCGGCCGGCCGGGTCTGCCCACGCGATCAGGTACAATCCAGGGGAAAATGCTACGTTATTTCACAGCCGGCGAGTCCCACGGAGAGGCCCTAGTTGCCTTGCTTTGCGGCTTGCCCGCTGGGTTGAGGGTGGATCAGAGCTTTCTCGATCGCGAGCTCTGGCGCCGTCAACAGGGCTATGGCCGCGGTGGGCGGATGAAGATCGAGCGGGATACGGCACATCTGATCTCCGGCGTGCGCCACGGGATTACGATCGGTTCCCCCATTGCCGTCCTACTCGAGAACCGGGACTGGAAGAACTGGCAGGAGTCGCTACCCATTCACGAGGGCGATCCCGTGAAACACAAACCGGTGACCGCCCCACGTCCAGGCCACGCCGACTTAGCCGGGGCCCTCAAATACAACTTCCCTGAGGCTCGCTACGTGCTCGAACGGGCCTCCGCCCGGGAGTCGGCCGCGCGGGTCGCCATTGGAGGCTTGGCCAAGCTGTTCTTGCGGGAGCTCGGGGTGAACGTTCTTAGCCATGTCATTGCCGTGGGAAATGCCTGCGTCCCGGCAGAAATAGCGTGGGAACGGATTGCGGCTCTCTCGGATCGAACCGAAGTGACGCTCAATTGCGCCGAGTCAGAATCTGAGGCGGGGATGATCGAAGAGGTCAATCGGGCATTGCAAACAGGGGATTCCGTAGGCGGAGTCTTTGAAGTGGTCGCCCACAACGTCCCTCCCGGGCTGGGCAGCTATGCGCAGTGGGATGAGCGCCTGGATGCACGGCTGGCGGGGGCGGTGATGTCGTTGCAGGCGGTGAAGGCGGTCGAGATCGGCGACGGCATCCGGGCGGCGGCTTCGCCCGGATCCACCGTGCATGACGAAATCGGTTACCAGAAGTCGGGCCCTGGTTCCGGATTCACGCGCAGTCGAAACCATGCCGGCGGGATTGAAGGTGGCGTTTCGAACGGACAGGAAATCCGGCTGCGAGGGTACCTGAAGCCAATCTCTACGCTGCGGCGTCCTTTGCAGTCCGTGGATTTTGCCACCCGGGATCCGGTGAAGGCAGCCTATGAGCGCTCCGATGTCTGCGTGGTGCCGGCTGCCGGGGTGGCCGGCGAAGCCATGGTGGCCTTGACCTTGGCAGGCTGCGCCTTAGATAAGTTTGGCGGCGATTCGATGGGAGAAACCCTGCGCAACTTCCGGGGGTATCGCCAACAACTCGAAGACTACTGAACGGACCAATTTCGACCGACCCCATGATCTATCCAATCGTAAAATTTGGTGACCCTGTTTTGGAAAAGCCAGCCGAACCCGTTACGGTCTTCGACCAAGATCTCAAGAAACTGGTGGAAGACATGTTCGAATCCATGTATCAGGCGAGCGGGATTGGCTTGGCGGCACCGCAGATCGGAATCTCCAAACGGCTGGCGGTGATTGATATCACCTTCCAAAAGGATGCCAGCGCGAAGCTGGTGCTGGTGAATCCGGAAATCATCCACAGCGAGGGCAAGCAGACGCAAACCGAGGGTTGTCTGAGTATTCCCGAATTTCGCGAGCCCGTCTCCCGCGCCCGTAAGGTGACGATTCACGCCCAAGATGTGAGCGGACATTGGTTTGAGAAAAGCGGTGAAGAACTGTTGGCCCGTGTCTTCCTGCACGAGACCGACCACCTCAACGGAAAGCTCTACATCAGCCACATCAGTGCCCTGAAGCGCGATCTGATGAAGCGCAAAATCCGCAAACTGGTGAGAGCCGGGCAGTGGTAAATGATGGACAGGAACTGGTGCGGGAAAGAACCACGGCCGTAATGACCTCATGAGCCCGTCGCTCAATCTTGTGTTTGCCGGTACACCCCGGTTTGCCGTTCCGACCCTAGACAAGCTTCTCGAAGCCCAGTTCCCTGTTTCCCTGGTTGTGACCCAGCCGGACCGGCCGAGGGGCCGGGGGATGGAGCTGGCCGCATCACCCGTCAAGCAGAGGGCGCTCGAGCTTGGCTTGCCGATCACCCAGCCGGAAACGATTAAAGAGAACCAACAGTTCCGGGCCCAACTTGCAGCGATTCGGCCGGATGCCGTGGTCGTCGTCGGCTACGGCCGGATGATACCTCCGTGGATGATCGATCTGCCCCCCTTCGGCAACCTCAACCTGCATGCCTCCTTGTTGCCGAAATATCGTGGAGCCGCTCCCATTCAATGGGCCCTTTCGAGGGGCGAGAGCGTGACTGGAGTCACCACCATGCGCATCGACGCAGGCTTAGATAGCGGTGATATTTTGCTGCAGAAAGCCGTCGCGATTCTCCCCCAGGAAACGGCGGAATCGTTGGCTCCCCGCCTGGCCGCGATCGGAGCCGAGTTGATGATCGAGACTCTCGATGGGCTCATGGCCGGAACCATCCGTTCCCGCCCTCAAGATCCTGGCCAGGCCACTCTCGCACCAACTCTCAGGAAGGAAGACGGCCGGATCGATTTTGCGCGCAGCGCAGGAGAGATCCTGAACCGGCTGCGTGGCTTTCAGCCCTGGCCGGGCGCCTTCACCTGCTTTCGCGGCAAGAACCTGCATATTTGGGAGGCGAAGGCGATCGAGCAGCCCATTCCCCCGGGTGCACTTTGGAGCGAGGATGAAAGCTTGCGGGTCGGCTGCGGTGCCGACACCGCGCTCGAATTGCTCGTCGTCCAGCCCGAAGGGAGGAGGCGGATGTCGGCACGGGACTTCCTGCACGGCCATCGTGTGCGCAATGGCGAGCTCCTCGGCTAAGGTACGACCACAAACCGCCAGCCCCGGCAGGCGCGCCTGCGGGGACCTACGGCCTTCCATTGCGGCGCGGGGAGCCGACGACTGATGCCCATCTCTCCCGCGCGAATCGCCGCCTTCGACATCCTGCTTCGGGTCAACCAGCAAGCTGCGTTTGCCGCAGAACTCCTCCACGCTGCCCGCTACCAACAACTCTCTTCGGCAGATCATCGCCTGGCCACGGAATTGGTCATGGGAGTTCTTCGCTGGCGTTCGCTGCTCGATCAAACGATTCAGCAACACTCGTCCTGGAAGCTGCACAAACTGGATCCGCAGGTGCTCACTTCCTTGCGCCTAGCTGCCTACCAACTCCTGTTCTTGGACCGAGTGCCGCAACCAGCCGCCATCGACGAGAGCGTGGAACTGGTGAAACGCGCGCGAAAGCGTTCTGCCGCAGCATTTGCCAATGCCTTGTTACGACGCTTGGCGGGTTCCAAGCGAAGAGCACCGCCTGCAACAGCGTTCGCAAGCGCCACCACAATTACGGAGTTGGCCAGGCTTTCCGCCCATCCCGAATGGCTGGTTGCGCGCTGGGTGAGCAACTTCGGTTGGGCAGCTGCGCGGCAAATGTGCAGTTACGATCAGCGCGTTCCCGAGACTTCGCTGGCCATCCGCGAGCTCGATTCACCGGACGCACTCGAGAACCGGGGCATTCAGGTCGGGCCCGGACTCCTCCTGACCGATTCCCGGCGAGTCATCGCAGGGGATCTCACAAAATTGCGCCGGGCAGAGCCCCCGTCGATCGTGATTCAGGATGAAGGATCCCAACTGGTTGCCCTTCTGGTGGGTAAAGGCCGCCAAATTCTTGACTGTTGCGCGGCACCGGGTGGAAAGGCACGGCTGCTCGCGGACCGCAATCCGCGCGGCCGGGTTCTGGCTGCCGAGCTCCATCCCCATCGCGCTCGTTTGCTGCGCAAACTCGTTCCCGCACCCAACCTGCACGTGATCGTGGCCGATGCTCGTGCTCTGCCGGTTCAGGGGGGTTTTGACCGGGTGCTGGCCGACGTGGCCTGCTCCGGCACCGGTACCCTGGCTCGCAATCCCGAAATCAAGTGGCGCCTGCAGAGCGAGGATTTGTTCGATTTCCACCGCCGGCAGCTCGAGATACTGCGCTCGGTCCTGCCCCAGGTTGCGCCCGGAGGCCGACTTGTCTATTCGACCTGTTCCATGGAGAAGGAAGAGAATCAACAGGTGGTGGAAGCGGCGCTCGAAGGAGAAAAATCCTTCCGCGTGCTCGATTGCCGTGAGCTGCTCGATCAGCTTCGTAGCGAGGGCGAACTGGTGGGCAAGGACCTGGACTCGCTCACCCGCGGCCCCTACCTGCAAACAATCCCCGGGGTGCATCCCTGCGACGGCTTCTTCGCCGCCATCCTCGAAAAAGCCCCGCTACGGCCACCTCCGGTCTTCCTCGATTCAGCGAAATCAGCTTTGGGAACCGGCTCCAGCCACTCACCATCCCGGACGCACCTCAAAACTTACGCTGGCGCCAACCATCACTTTTGCTCCCGCAGCGGGATTCTGGGAAAGGATGACACTCGAACCTGGAGGCGGGCTAGCGGCTGGCAGGAGTCGATTGGGCGGAGAAGTGGCGGCGGAAGCAGCGGAAGCCAAGCTCATGCTGCCCACCTCGAGGCCAGCTTGCTTGAGGGCCGCGGTCGCTGCGCTCAGGGTCTGTCCCACCAGGTTCGGCATCACAAACGCTTGCGGCAGAGGTGGCTGTGCCGTGAGCAGATTGATCTTGGGCGCTGCGATGCTGCTGGCGCTGGGCGAGGGATTCTGGGCAATCACTTCGTTCGGGGTGGCTCCTGGGACCGCCACTTCCGCCACCGCTCCTACATCCAAGCCGCGGCGCAGAATGTTGGTTTCTGCCGCCCGTTCGCTCTGCCCGAGCACATCGGGAATCTGGACCCGTTGTGGGCCCAGGCTTAGGGCGACTCGAATCTGCCAGCCGCTGCGGATCAGGGTGCCCGAGCCTGGTATCTGCGAAAGAATCCTGCCCTCCGCGACATTGGCGCTGTAGTACTGCCGCTCGATTTCGAAGCGAAAACCCGCCAACTCCGCCACCCTGCGTGCCTCTGCCGGTGTCTCGCCGACAAGATTGGGCACAGCCACTTCCCGACCGTGGATGGCAAAGCGCATGGCCGTGAGGGCCGAAACCAAGGCCACCACCAGCAGAACGAGAAAGAGCAAGACAAAGCGAAACAAGGCCTTCATCTTCTAACTTCCCGGGTTGCGTCCTCCGCCGTGACTTGCCCGCAGGAACTGCCCGCGGACTGCAAGCTCGCCAACCCCAGCCGGAGAACGGGGTCGATGCCTGTCCGCATCGAAGCTCTTCGCTCGGCGGTGGGGCGGAGCGAGCCAGGATCCGGGACGGGAGCGAGCTAGTGAGTCTCCTCTTCCGCGGGAGCTGCGTCGGGAGTATCCAATTTTTGCGTGACCGAGCTCGGAGACACTTCCGGGACCGGCTGAAAATCTCCGGGGTCTCGTCCGGCCAGCGCCACCTTCATAAAATCAATCCAGATGGGGAGGGCTGCATGGGCTCCGGTCTCCTTTGGCCCCAGCGATTTCTTTTCATCGTAGCCAATCCAAACCCCTGCCGTCATGGTGGGCGAAAAGCCGATGAACCACGCGTCGGTAAAGTCATTCGTCGTACCCGTTTTCCCACCTAAGGGATACTTTAGGCTGGCAGCGGCGACTCCCGTGCCATGGAGCACCACCTCGCGCAACATCGAAGTCATGATACGCGCCGTACGCTCCGCGATCACGTCTCGTACATCCGGAAAGTTCTCCTCGAGGACGCGGCCTTCGTAGTCGGTCACTTTGGTGATGTAGCGCGGGGTGACGCGGAAGCCATCATTGGGGAAAACGCTGAAGGCGGAGACCTGCTCGAACAAGGTGACCTCGGCTGCCCCCAAGGCTACTGGCAGGTACGCGGGTAGATTCGAAGTAATCCCGAAACGATGGGCATAGTCGATGACGGTCTTGATGCCAACGTTGCTGGCGACCTTCAGGGCGGGAATATTACGGGACTGGGCCAAGGCCCGGCGAAGGGTAATCGTCCCTTCGAACTTCTCATCGTAATTGTGGGGAACGTAGGGACCCGAGGGCGTTGGAAAAATCACGGGAGCGTCGAGGATGGTGTCGTCCGGTCGAGCACCCTGATCAATGGCAGCCGTGTACACGTACGGTTTAAAGGACGAGCCCACCTGGCGCAGAGCCTGGGTGGCACGGTTAAACTTGGATTCCTCAAAGTCCCGTCCCCCCACCATGGCCTTGACGCCTCCGCTGGCATTGTCAATCGCGATCAGGCCGCCTTGGGCTCCGGAATCTTGCTCCAGGCTCACGTGCGCTCTCCCCTCGCCCGGGAAAGACACAATCTTCACGTAGACGACATCGCCGGCTTTCAAAATATCTTCGAGCTTGTGCCCGGTCCATGCCGCATCGGCCGGGCTAAGGCTTGCTAGGTAACGACCGAATCTTACGGCCGCCGCGTGGGGCACGACGGAGGTCACCAAAGCGTGAACATAGCTGCCCGGCTCCGGTTCCTCGTCCCAGTCGGGATGTTCATAGGCGGTCAGGGACTGCCCCTCACTGACCACATTTTCCAGATGACCTTTCCACCCGTGGCGACGCTCGTAGCCAGCCAAGCCATCGAGGACAGCGCGGTTTGCCGCCCGCTCAAGTTCCACATCGAGCGATGTGTAGACTCGAAGTCCGCCTTGGTGCACCTGATCCGCTCCGTAACGGTTTTCAAGATAGCGCCGTACCTCTTCGACGAAGTAGGGCGCGAGCGAGTTGGGATCGTGCTCGAGCTTCAGACCAAGCGGCCGGTTGCGGGCATCGCTGGCCTGCTTGGCTGTGATCTGCCCATCCTCCAGCATGGCGTTGATCACCAGATTGCGTCGCTTGAGAGAGCGATCGGGATGGAGGATCGGGGAATATTGTCCTGGTGCCTTCGGTAACCCTGCCAGAAGCGCTGCTTCCTCGAGGGCAAGTTGCTTGGCCGGTTTGCTGAAGTAATATTCCGATGCCGCTTCGAATCCGTAAACGCCATGCCCGAGAAAAATTTGGTTGGCGTACAGGGTAAAGATCTGTTCCTTGGTGAAGCGGCGCTCGATTTGGATGGCGAGCAAAGCCTCTTCGATTTTTCTCTGAAACGATCGGTCGGGAGAGAGAAACAGATTGCGTGCCAGCTGCATGGTCAGGGTGGATGCCCCCTGCACCCTGCCGCCGGATTCTATGTCGCGGTACGCAGCTCCGGCGATACGCCACACGTTGACGCCCCAATGGCGATAAAAGTCCTTGTCTTCGATTGAGATCAGGGCCTCCCGCAGCACGGCGGGAAAATCTTTGTAATTGGCAACCACGCGTCGCTGCAGGGCAAACGAACCGATCACACGTCCCTGGTCATCGTAGAGTTCCGTGATTGAACTGGGGCGGTAGTTTTCGAGCTCATCCACTTGCGGCAGGTCTACCGAGTACACCAGAAACAATCCCGCAGAGGCACCGCATACGGCAGAAAACAAAACCAGCAACCCGAAGAGCACGCGGCCCATCATCTTCCCTCCGCCTGCTTCGACGGGCGGAAGATCTTGATAAATCACGTTCATGGGGACGTGAAATTAGCATAGCAGGTCTCGCGGGGAAACTCGGGGTGAATTCAGACATCCCGCCTTAGCGGCACCCTACGCGACAGACCGCAGTCGTGGGTGGTCAAGCCGGTTAGCTGGGACGACTCTTTAGCAGTTCGATGGCCTTCTGCAACTGCAGGTCTTCGTCCTGACTCGGCGGCTTGCGGGTCTGATCGGGCGGAGCTGCGCTTTCATCCTCGTCCGGGAGAGGACCTTCCTCTTCTTCATCGGCTACCACCACATTGGGTGTAACCGCCGAATCTTGAAAGGCCTTGCCGCCGGGGCTGTAATACTTCGCCACCGAAAGAATCAAAGCCCCGCCAGCCGGTAATTCGATAACTTTCTGGACCGAACCCTCGCCAAAGGTTTTGTCTCCCACAACATCGCCGCGAGAGTTTTCCAGGATGGCCGCAGCCACAATCTCAGCTGGGCCCGCCGTTCCCTTATTTACCAGGACTACCACCGGCAGACTGGTGACGGCCTTGCTCGGATCGGCGTTGAAGGCCTCGCGGGGATACTTTTGTCCCTGCAGATAGGTAATCGTGCCGTGGTTGAGGAAAAGGTTGGCGGTGGCAATGCCTTCCGATTCGTCACCTTCGGCGCAGTTGCGCAAGTCTAGAATCAGCTTTTTCGCGCCCTCTTTCTGCAAAACCTTAATCTTGGCGGCTATCTCTTGCGACTTTCCCTTGCTAAAGGCATCGACTCGGATTTCAGCGATTTCATCGCCCATCATCTTTTCGCTGACCGGGGGGATGCGCACGATATCGCGCGTGATGGTGACCTTTTCCGGCTCGGCACGGCCGGCTCGCACCACTGCGACGGTCACGTTTGAGCCCGGTTGACCAGCCAACTGGTTGCGCAGCTCCGCGAGTGACATCTCGCGAGTACTCTTCCCATCGATCGCCTCGAGAATCTCCGTATCTTGGATACCCGCCTTATCGGCCGGACCTCCGGGGATGACGGAAATGACAGCCGCATAACCAAACCGCTTGGAAATCGCCGCACCGATATCCGCCCTGGCCTCACCCTGATGGGACTGGTAATCCTTGTATTCAGCCGCAGTTAGATAGCTCGAATCCGCATCCAGTGATTCCAGCAATCCATGCAGCGCACCGTCGGTGACCATGGGGATGTTCGGGTCTTCGACATAATCGCTGCGTACGCGCGAAAGCACTTCGCTGTAGACCTGAAGTTGTCGATAGGCGCCCTCGTTGCTTGACGCCCGCACACCGTCCATACCCCCCGCGACCATGAACAAGAGCACGGCCGCCGAAGGAAGAAGAATTGCAACCTTTAGTTTTGTGGACATCGAGATGGTCTTCTTTAAAGAGAGAATGACTACCGAACTCTTCCTATTATACCTGTTGGATGCAGGTTCCTATCGCTAGGCTCAGCAAAATCCGCCAGTCGTCAGTAACCAGCGAGAAACGAGCCCGGGGGGCGCCACGACCCCAAAGCTTGGCAGCTAACCTCGGCAGAGCCGGAAGATACGCAGATTGCCCCTGAGCTGGCGACGTTGGCGAAGGAAACGAAGTGACCAAGCGATAGAGAATCCCCCCGCGCCGACCGAACCCGTTTTGAGCTGGTAGGTTCCCGCAAACCAAAGCTACCGCTCCTTTCCTTCGCTTTCTTTTCGTATCCCTGCGCCTTAATGCAACCGGCATGTCGTTCTTACTACGAACTGTCGATCGGAGAGAATAGGTCGGGGGTCGGCCCGTCGGGTGTGCCTGATCGGGCAGCACCAAAAGCGGCAACGGGACAGCGGTGGCGCCGAGACCGAGGCGAGCCGGGGGCAGGAGGCGGTCTCGGACCCAACAATCACAACGGCGACAGTTCGTCCTCGTGTTCTCGCTGTGTCGGGTGAGCAAACCTCGCCTCGAGGAAGCGTTTGGCCAGCTCCTGGCCGCCCAGCCCAAAGGCCAGAGCCAGGCCAAACAGCAACGCCCCAAAGATCAGGCCGAAGGCGATGAGAACCGTCTGTTCCGCCAAGCCGAGCTCCTCAAACGCCATCGACACACTCAGCACGGTGATGAGGATGCGCACCGTCGAACTGATGAGCTTGGGGGACGGGGACCCGGCATTGACCGCGGCCAACAGGGCGGCGCGGGAAAAGAAGCTGGCCGCCAGCAGGCCGAAGAAGATCAAGCAGACCGCGGCTACCAATCGCGGTAAGTACGCAACCAGCTTCGAAATATGGGGTTCGAGACCGACAATGCCCAAAACGTTCACGCCCACCAGGATGAAACCAATCCATGCCACCCAGAAGACGAACCGGCTTAGCAACTCGGTCGAGGATGGCAGGGCGGTGCGCCGCAGAAATTGGCTGGCTCCGGCATCGTCGGAAAATCGATCGAACTTGACCAAACGCAGAATGCTGCGGCAGATAACCTCAATGATCCAGGCGGCCAGACCGCCAATTACTACCGTGATCAGGGTCACCAGCAGTCGGGGCAGAAATTGGGCTACACTGCGAACAATTTCTTGCGTGGCCTGGCTTAATTCAACTACGAACTTGTCCCACATATGACCTCACCTCCTGCCGTCCCACAAATCTCCCAGGTACGGCTTGAACTTCTCAAACGTCAGACACAGAGCTTCGACATTGCGTTCCACTTCCTCCCCTTGGGAGTCACGGTTTTCCGCCAAAAACGTGTAGGCCCTCCCTCGGTATAGCGGGGCCAAAGCTTGGATGATGTGATCGCGGTTGAGGACTGCGCGGTGATAGGAGGCAGCAAATTCATAGACCGTTTTTACCCATAGCTCATCGCAATAACAGAAATCTTGTTCCGCTCGAGAGGCCAGCAGTTGCAACTCCTGGAGGGTGGCTTGGGAAACGATTGAATTCAACAGAGGCGACAGTTCATCCACTCCGCTGCGGAACAGATCGTATAAGCGTTTGCGATTGATCCGCAACGGCTCGAGGGTGACCTCGGGCTGACCCCCCAGAACCGGGACAGGCTCGGAGGAAACGTTCGATCTCCAGGCAGGATAGTGATCCAAGGAGAAAAACAGCGGTCCCACGCCCTCCCGCAGAGCATCCACCACATCGGCGGGTGGATTGTTTTGTGCCCGGGTCTTGCTGCCGAGCAGCGCCTGCGCCAGTTTGAAGCCGCTGGTGATGGCGGAAATCGTCAGATAGAGCTTCGCCCCGTCCTGCTCTGCCTCCTCCACCCAACCTTCCTGGCCAAAAAGGTGAGTGGCCAGGCGTCCTGAGAAAGCAAACTCGGAGGGATAAGGTTCCCGGACCTGCTTGGCATACAGGGCTCGGGTCATGGGGTATACCAGGTTGCGCACCAGCAGTCCATCAAACTTATGGCGGTGGTACACCGGTGTCACCAGGTCAAAATCCTCCTGGACCGGCTGCAACAAGTGAGCGATCCATTCCGGCTCGATGTTGGTGGAATCGGCGGAAATGACCGCGCACGCCGAACAATGCAGCAAGTCGGCAGCCCCCAGAATGGCATAAAGCCCGCGGCCGGAGGTCGGGCCTCCGCCATAGCGCGCACTGATCGAGTGCAGGGTGCGCAAGGCGTGGGGGTTGGCGGCGGGCTGCAGGTCATTGATCGAGGCTGCCCGCACCAGCTCTTGCGTGTTGTCCTGTGAACCTCCATCCGCATTGAGGATGACCGCTCGCTGGCGGGGAAAATATTTCACCAGGCCGGCGCGAACCGCTTGTACGATCTGCCCAATGGTGGCAGCGTCGTTGTATGTAGGCACACCCACGATCAGGTCCACTTCGCCCACATTCATCAACTCATGAAGAAAATCATCCGTGAGAATGCTTTCCTCGGCCAACCAAAACCCTCCAAAGCCCCCATCAATCGCAAGTCAGCCCCTAGCTCAGACTCGAGCCTCCGCACCCCTCGGGGCACGCCTTCAGACTCTCCTCAGCCGAAACCAGTAGAACTGGTAGGGTCCCATGGTCAAAAGATACGGCAGATCTCCGATGCGCGGGAAGATATTGCGACCAAACATCTCAATCAGGATGTTGCCCTTGTAGGCACGTAGATCCAACTCGACCGCCTGGGCGGAATCGGAAAGATTATTCACCGCCAGCATCGTCTCCTTTCCCAACTTCCGCACATAGGCGAGGACGCGATGATTGGCCGGGTAAAGGAACTCGATCGACCCCCGGCCAAACACGGGACTGGATTTGCGCACCGCCAGGAGGCGCTTCATCCAGGAGAGCAGCGAGTGTTCGAACCTTTTTTGGGAAGCCACGTTCACCGCCTGGTAGCCGTAGACCGGATTGAGCATGAGGGGGGAGAAGAGCTTTTCCGGGTCGGCCAAGGAAAATCCCCCGTTCCACCCTCCGTCCCATTGCATCGGAGTGCGCACCCCATTGCGATCCCCCAAATTGACGTTGTCACCCATGCCGATTTCATCGCCATAATAAATAATGGGAGTACCGGGAAGCGACATCAGCATGCCGTTCATGAGCTCGATTCGCCGGCGGTCGTTGTCAAGCAGCGGAGCGAGGCGGCGGCGAATCCCGAGATTCAAGCGCATGCTAGGATCACGGGCATATTCGTCGTACATGTAGTCCCGCTCCATATCCGTGACCATCTCGAGCGTCAGTTCGTCATGATTGCGAAGAAACAGACACCACTGGCAAGTCGGCGGAATCCCCGGGGTGCGCTGCAGGATTTCAGTGATCGGCTTGCGGTCCTCGAGCTTTAACCCCATAAACATCCGGGGCATGAGGGGGAAGTGGAAAGCCATGTGGAACTCGTCGCCCAAGCTGAAATAAGGACCTAGATCCTCCGGCCACTGGTTGGCTTCGGCGAGAAACATCTTCCCCGGAAACTCCCGATCCAGGCGCGCGCGGTAGTCTTTGAGCACGGCGTGGGTCTCGGCCAGATTCTCGCAATTGGTGCCCTCCCTTTCAATCAGATAGGGGACAGCATCCAGCCGGAACCCATCGACTCCCATGCGCAGCCAAAAGCGCATCACCTCCCACATCTCCTCCCGAACGGCAGGGTTGTCGTAATTAAGATCGGGCTGATGGCTGAAGAAGCGATGCCAGTAATACTGCTTCGAAACCGGGTCCCAGGCCCAGTTGGAGAGCTCCGTGTCCAAAAATATGATGCGCGTCCCCTGATATCGGGTATCCGTGTCACTCCACACATACCAGTCTCGGCGCGGGTTATCGCGGGAGCTTCGCGATTGTTGAAACCAGGCGTGCTGATCGGAAGTATGATTCAGCACCATCTCGATCACGACCCGGATGCCGCGAGCATGCGCCGCCTCGAGAAAACCCTTGAAATCGTCGAGCGTGCCGTAACTGGGATGAACCGAGCGGTAATCCGAGATGTCGTACCCGTCATCCCGCAGGGGAGAGGGAAAAAACGGCATGAGCCAAAGCGTGTTGATGCCGAGGTCTTGGAGATAGTCGAGCTTCTGGGCCAGCCCGAGAAAATCCCCAATCCCATCGCCCGAACTATCCTGAAAGGACCGCACGTGGACCTGATAAATGAGTGCGTCCTTGTACCACTGTGGGTCTTGCGAAAGCGGCACGAGTACCCCAAGGCGAAGACAACAAGCAATGCAAGATTTTTTACCAGTATAGCTTGAAGGCGGCTCTGGCCCCAACCGAGACAGGCTTAGCGGAATTCAGCGAGTTCGGTGCGCAACTTGTGGGTGGCGCGGAAGAGCGTGTTCTTAATGGTTCCTTCGCTGGTATGCAGAATGCCGGCCACGGTTCGCAGCCGTAACCCGTGGTAATGCTTGAGTTCAAAGACCATCCGTTCGCGCGGCGAGAGCCTCTCCATCGCCCGCCGAATTGAGCCTCGCAATTCCCGACTCATCATATTTCGCTCCGGGCTCACGGCGGCACGTTGATCGGCGATACGGTCGAGGATGGGCTCTTGCTCTCCGTCGTAGGATACCGTGGCCGTCAGGTCGCGGGCCCGCGCCGCGCGCTTGCGCAGATGATCGAGACAGAGGTTCGTCACAATGCGGTAGATCCAGGTGTAAAAGGAGCACTCGAAACGAAAGCTGCTCAGATTGACATAGGCACGCAGAAACGCCTCCTGGAACACATCCTGCCCATCTTCTCTCGAGCCGGTGAGGTGGACGGCAAGCCGCAGGACGGCCCGGTCGTACTGGCGCACCAGCTCTTCGAAGGCGCCGGCATTCCCCAGTTGCGCCTGGCGGATCAGCCACGAGTTGTCCACACGGCCCGAGTTCGTCCACTCGCGCTCGCCGCCTCCAAGCGGTAATGCGTTTTCCACTCGTCCTCCTGCCTTTCAACCGACAAACTTATATCCCGTGCCGTGCACGGTTAAGATGAAGCGCGGCTCATCGGGCTTGGGTTCAACTTTCTGCCGCAGCCGCACGATATGAGCGTCCACCGTGCGGGTCGTGGGAAAATGCGCATAGCCCCAGACTTCTTCGAGCAACCGATCTCGGCTTAAAGTCTCCCCCGGATGGTGAAGAAAATATTTCAAGAGCTCGAATTCCTTGGATGAGAAGTCCACTTCCTTGCCCCGCTTCGAAACCCGGCAACTGCGCAGGTTGACCTCCACCTCGCCGAACGCATACTGCTCCGCCGGCCGCGCACTGATCCCGGCGCGCCGCAGCACAGCCTTCACCCGCGCCAACAATTCCCGAATGGAAAAGGGCTTGGTGATGTAGTCGTCCGCGCCCAACTCGAGCCCCACGACCTTGTCCACCTCCTGCCCACGGGCAGTGAGCATGATGACCGGAATGGCGGGCTTCTTGGCCTTGAGCTGCTTGCACACGTCCAGTCCCGACATGCGCGGCATCATGACATCCAGAATCACCAGATCCGGACCCTCACTGAGCGCCCGCTCCAGTCCGGACACCCCGTCGAGAGCACTGATGACTTGATAGCCTTCGAATTCGAAGTTGTCGCGCAGCCCAGCCACCATATTGGGCTCGTCCTCGACAATCAGGATCTTGGCCATGACTCCAATTTCTCCAAATCAGTTTGCAACCGCTTGTTTTGCCTCCGCGGAGCGAGCGACCGGTAAGCAAATGGTGAATTTGCTTCCTCGTCCCGGGACGCTGTCGACCAGAACCTCGCCGCCGTGCGCCTCGACGACGTGGCGCACCAGCGAAAGTCCCAACCCGCTCCCTTTGGTGTTGTGGACCAGGGGATCGCCGACGCGGTAGAACTTCTCGAAAATCTTCGGCTGCTCATCGAGCGGAATGCCGATTCCATGGTCCACCACTTCGAGCTTCACCGACCCGTTGTCGCAAAACAGATTCACGCCGATGAACTTGCGGTCTTGGGAGTACTTCAGCGCGTTATTGACCAGGTTCAACAGGGAACGGGCCAGGGCTTCGCGATCCACGCGTAGCCGGGGCACAGCTTCGGCGATTCGCTCCTCAAAAGAGAATCCGTTCTGTTCAATCTGGTAGCGGTAGGACTCGAGCGTGTTGCGCACGAGCTCGCTTACATCGGTCTCGCGAAAATCGTACTCTTTCCTGCCCGCCTCGATGCGGGAGAAGTCGAGGATGTTATTGATCAAAGCCGTGAGGCGCTCGCTCTCCTTGCGAATGATGGAATAGTACTCGTGACACTTGGCCTCGGATTTCAGCCGGCCGAGCTCGAGGGTTTCCGCATACAAGCGAATGAGGGAAAGCGGGGTCCGCAGCTCGTGGGAAACATTCGAGACAAAATCCGACTTCAGACGGGCGAGGGCAAGCTCTCGGGAGATGTTGCGGTGGGTCAAGATAATACCCGCGGCCAAGAGAAGAGCCAGCCCGGCCAAAATCATAAAATCGTTGCGCACGAAGCGGTGCTCGAGAGCGGCCAGCGTGGTTCCCCGTACCTTGATGGCCAGGGTCAGCCCGGGAAATGCCCCTTCCATGTTGCGTTCGACCTCGGGATACCCTCCGTCCCAGCCGAGCGAAGCGGCCAGGGGAGCCGATTCGTTCTTGGAGTGAATCATCATGACCACGTGGCTCCTCTCCCCTTGTTCCTCGTGGTGGCTCAGGACCTCATCGAGCATCTCGGGAAAGAACGTATCGTGGAGGTATTCGGCATCGAAAACCAACCCGGCAATGGCGGTCGTGCCGCCGTGACTGTCTCCCGTCAGAAACAACCCCGCCGACTGATACATGCGCTTGTCGCCGCGTGGCGCCCAGTTCTGAAAGAAGTGATAGTGTTCCCCGTTTTTCGACATTTCCTCGAGCTGTCTGACTAGGTCCTTGTACTCCACCGGCATCCATCCGTTCACCATGCTCGAGAAGTTTTCGGCTTCTTCGCGAAACAAAGGATCCTTCAGCCGATCTTTTTGCGAACGGAGCACGAAGCCGGTGTCTGGGTCATAGACGAACACGTGGGCAAGATAGGCGTGCGCCGCCAGGATCCGATCCAGGGTTTCCGCACAAGCGTCGCCGGCGGGAGGGATCTCGTTTCTCACCTCATCCGCCAATTCGTAGGCACGGTGATTGATCTGTTTCTCCGAGATCTTGAGGACTTGGTTGAATTCTCTCTGGAAAGCCGCTTGCACGCCCTTATCGCGCTCGATCCGGTTCAAATACATGACGCCCAACAGGACCAGTACGGCGGCCGGCAACACCACGGCGAGCTCTAAAGTGAGCATCAGCCGGGTACGCTCGTTCCACCGCCCCTTCAACGTCATCGAAGTCTCCGATCCCGCCTGCGGGCCGTCAACCCAACATAGTCAATTGCCGACTGGGAGGTGTCAATGGAGGGTAAAAACAGGTAAAAAGTTGTGAATCGGGTTGCCCTCCGTCGAGCAGACGGCACCCGGCAAAATGTAAGATAAGAACGGATCCACCGCCCAGGCCAGCTAGCCCAAAGGCCCGATTGCCATTCCCATCTCCGACGCTTACAATCCTTGGTTATCAAACCCAGTGCGGCGCGCCACGAGGATGATTGAGAAAAGTCATTGCCATTTATCCTGGCTCGTTTGATCCCCCGACCAACGGTCATTTGGATCTGATTGAGCGGGGGAGCAAGATCTTCGATCGACTGATCGTGGCAATTCTTCGCAATCTGGACAAAGCCCCCTTGTTCGCCCTGTCCGAGCGGGCTTTGATGCTCGAGGCCATGACCGAGGACTTCAGCAACGTGCGGGTGGATATTTTCGATGGCCTGACCGTCGATTATGCGGCGAAAGTCAAGGCCGGAGCGGTGCTGCGCGGCATTCGGGCGATTAGTGACTACGAATACGAGTTACAGATGGCTCTGATGAACCGTAGATTGCAGCCCAACCTAGAAACCGTATTTATGATGCCGGCGGAGCAATACTCGTACCTCAGTTCCCGATTGGTGCGAGAAGTGGCGCAGTTAGGCGGATCGATCCAGGGCCTGGTCCCCGACCTGGTCGAGCAGCGGCTGCGGGAAAAGCTCGATCCTGCCGTGAAGTTGCAGCATGCAAGAGATCTCAAACCGAGGAAACGAGGATGACCAGTACCGTCGCTGCCCCCAGCTTCCGACTGACTGACCGCATCAACCGCATTGAACCTTCGGCGACGCTTGCGGTGGTAAATGAAGCGGACAAGCTGCGACAGCAGGGCATCGACGTAGTGGACTTTGGCGCGGGCGAGCCCCATTTCCCGACCCCCCAGCACATCAAGGATGCCGCCATCGTCGCGATTCAAAGTAACTTCAGCAAATATACTCCGGTGGGCGGCACCTCGGAGCTGCGCGATGCGATTGTCGATCGCCATGCCGTGGATTTTGATTCCGCTTACCGGCGCGAAGAGGTGCTCGCTTGCGTCGGCGGCAAGCATGCCATCTTTAATGCCATCCAAGTGCTCGTCGACCACGGCGACGAAGTGATTCTTCCCGTGCCCTACTGGGTTTCCTTTAAGGATATCGTTCGCTACGCCGGAGGAGATTGCGTTCTCGTCGAAGCCGACGAGAAGCAGTCTTTCCGCGTCACGGCGGCGATGATCGAGCGCCGGCTGACGGCCCGCACCAAGCTGATCATTCTGAACTCGCCCGCGAATCCATCGGGCGCGGTCATGTCCCCGGAAGACATGGGCGAGGTCGTGCGCCTGGCGCACGAACGCGGCATCTGGGTCCTGTCCGACGAGTGCTACGTGTACCTGAACTACACCGAGCGACGATTCTCCGTGGGCTCGCTGCGGGACTTGCGAGAGCGGGTGGTGATCGTCGGATCGCTGTCGAAAACCTATGCCATGACGGGCTGGCGCTTAGGCTACGCCTTGGCTCCGGCGGCAATTGCGGGCGCCATGCAAAAGCTGCAAAGCCAATCGACCTCGAACCCCACATCCCTGGTGCAGAAAGCGGCCGTGGCGGCCTTGAAGGGTGGGCAGGAGTGCGTCGCCGACATGCGAGCCGAATACATCAAACTGCGAGACCATGTGGTCGACGGCCTACGGTCCATTCCCGGGATCACCTGCACCTTGCCCCAGGGTGCCTTCTATGCCTATCCCAATGTGTCTTCCGTCTTGGGCCGCGGCGCCATTCGGTCGGCTTCGGAGCTGGCCGGCAGGCTCCTGCGGGAAGCTCATGTCGCCACCGTGCCGGGGGAGGGATTCGGTACCAGCCATCATCTTCGCGTATCCTATGCGACCTCGATAGCGGAGCTGGACCGCGGTCTGGAGCGTATGCGCAAGTTTCTGGCGGCCCTCTAGAACTGCCTCTAGGGTTTCCCGACCTCGGTATCGATCGCAGCGGGGCAATCGCCGAGCCGGTCACGTCCCGCTCCGGTTGACGACTCCGCTGAAAAACGTCCATGCGCGACTTGTACCCTCTCGTGATGTTGCCGGTCTTCGACCCACGCCCCTGGGGAACGCGGGACTTGTCGCCGATCTATCCCCACCACCACTTTGCCGAAAAAATCGGCGAGGCCTGGTTGACTGCGGACCATTCCCAGGTGGCCAACGGTTGGCTACGGGGCCAATCGCTCGCCCAATTGAGCGCAGAATACGGACGCGATATGGTAGGCGGAAGCGCTCCCCACCCGGACCGCTTCCCCCTGCTCGTCAAGTTCCTGTTTCCCTGTGAAAAGCTTTCGGTTCAAGTGCATCCGGATGAGGAAACCGCTCGCCGACTAGGACAGGCTTGCGGAAAAAACGAATGCTGGTACGTGGCCCACGCCCAAGCGCGCGCCCAGGTGGCGATTGGACTGAAACCGGGGGTCACCAGAGCCCAGTTTGAACATTCCATCCAGCAAGAGCGAGCCGAAGAGCTGCTGAACTGGACGGACGTGCGAGCGGGTGAAATGATCTATGTCGCGGGAGGCACGGTCCACACGTTAGGTCCGGGTTCGATCATCGTCGAAACGCAACAACCCTGTAACCTAACTTATCGGTTGTATGATTATGGCCGGCCGCGCCAGTTACACCTGCGGGATGGGCTCTCCGCGTTAAAGGAGAAGGTGGGATCGGGTAAGGTCCTTCCTCCGCCGCCGACCAAAAGCGAGGACGAGCGAAATTGTCGTTGGCCGCTTCTGGTTTCGCCCTATTTTGTCGTGGAGTTGTTCGAACTGAACCAGCCCTACGAGCTTCGCACAGCGAGTGGCCAGCGCTCGCCCCAGATCCTGGTAGTGCTCGAGGGGTGTGGCGTCATTGAAGCAGCAGATTTCGAGCCCGTGACCGTAGCCACGGGCGACGCCGTGGTGGTGCCGGCATCGCTCGATGGCTTTCGCGTCCGGCCACAGTGGTCGATCGGATTCCTAAAGTCGTCGTTGCCGAATCAAGAAGTGCCGGAACCGCGAACCCAGCTCTGACCGTGGCTCCGGCGCCAGGCGCGCAAGCCCTCCTCGCGCGCTGGCAATTTTGAGCCGGCGCGGCCGCGAGGCAACGAACGAGATCGGCTTCGCTGCGGGCGACCAAACAAGGGCGTGACTTGCGGAAAACCGACCTTAACTTCTATCCCGTAATTCTCGCCGGAGGCCGAGGCACTCGCTTCTGGCCGATGAGCCGCAAGCGTCGCCCCAAACAGTTACTTGCCTTAGATGGTCGCGAGACCTTGATCCAGCAGACGATTCGGCGTTTGTTGCCGCTCGCTCCCCCCAGCCATTGCTGGATCATCACCAATCATGATTTGCGCGCGGAACTGGCACGCCAACTTCCCCGACTTGGGAGGCGACAAATTATCGCTGAACCGGTGGGGAGAAACACTGCGCCGGCCATCGGCTTGGCCGCGTTCTTGCTCCTAGGCGCCGATCCCGCGGCTATCATCGGCTTGTTTCCCTCCGACCATGTCATCGAACACGAGTCACAGTATCGCGAACAGGTGCGGCGGGGAATCAAGATCGCTCGATCCGGCGAGACGATCGTGGTCCTCGGCGTTCGTCCCACCCGCGCCGAGACCGGCTACGGCTACATCGAAGTCGGCACGGCGACGAGCCCGGGAGTGCTCGGCGTGCGTCGGTTCAGGGAAAAGCCCGACAGCGCCCGGGCCCGCGCGTTCCTCGAAGCGGGCAATTATTACTGGAACAGCGGAATGTTTCTCTGGTCCGCCCGCACCCTGGCCAGCGCCCTCCGCGAGCATCTCCCTAAAACTGCCGCGATCTTGGAGCAGATTGCTGCGGCCTACGGCACGGCCAGGTTCGGCCGCGTTTTTGCGCGCTTGTATCCCCAATGCGAAAACATCAGTATTGATCACGCGGTCCTCGAGCCGCGCTCGGCAAAAGGGGAGCACGCCTCGGGCATTTTCTGCCTTCCCGCCGAGTTTGGCTGGAAGGATCTGGGCTCGTGGACCGCATTGCACGAGCACCAGGTGGCCAAGCGGCAGCCCAAAGATGGGAACCTGATCTCTGGGGCGGGCATCTTCGCCCTGGATGCGCAGGGCAATTACATTCACGCGCCCGAAAAATTTGTGGCGGCGGTCGGGGTGAGCAACCTGGTCGTGGTAGAGACGGAGGATGCGTTGTTGGTCACCACCCGCGAACAGGCACAGGATGTCGGAAAGGTCGTGCGGTATCTCGAGGAGAAGAAACTGCACAAGCTCGTGTAAGAAAAAAACGTGGGGTTAGGGTGGCTGGGGAGGAAGCATCCGGATGCGACCTTCCTCCCACCGCCATCACGGGTTGACAAAGCATGAGCAACATTAAGTTTGGCACCGATGGATGGCGCGGCGTCATTGCCGACGACTTCACCTACGAGAACGTGCGGCGCGTGTCGAGTGCGATCGCAGCCTATATTCGAAAGCACGAAGACCCTAGCCGTGGGGTAGTGGTTGGCTACGACACTCGTTTCGCCTCCGAGCGGGTGGCGCGGGTCGCTGCCGAGGTGCTGGCTGCTGCCGGCATCCCCGTCAAGCTGGCGAACGACTACACGCCGACCCCGGCCATTTCTCTCGCGGTGAAGCAGCTGGGCGCGGCGGGCGGTGTGGTCATTACTTCGAGCCACAATCCCTGGAACTGGAATGGAGTGAAATTCAAGGGCAAGTTCGGCGGATCGGCCACCCCGCAGATCATTCACCTGATTGAGGAACAATTGGACCGAGGCACCGAACTCAACGGAACCAAGGCGCCGATTGAGGAAGCCGATCTTAAGCACTCCTACGTCGAGGCTCTTTGCCGCTTCGCCGATCTCGAGCGGATCCGGCAAGCCAAGCTCAAGTTCGTCGTGGACTCGATGTATGGCTCCGGACGGGGGGTATTGAGCAAGATCTTTCGCGACCACGGGGTCGAACACCTGGCGATTCGCCAGGAGTTGAACCCTTTATTCCCGGGAATTAACCCCGAGCCCATCGCACCGAACCTGGTGATGTTGCAAGAGACCGTGGTCCGAGAACACTGCCATGCCGGACTCGCCAATGATGGCGACGCCGACCGCATTGGCGCGGTTGCCGAAGACGGCAGCTTCGTAGACTCCCACAAGATCTTTTCCGTGCTGCTTCGCTGGCTGCTCGAAAGAAAGAGATGGCCGGGCGAAGTGGTGCGCGCATTCAATACCACCCGCATGGTGGATCGGATCACCAAGAAGTATGGCCGCCGGCTCCACGAGTGCCCCATCGGGTTCAAATACATCGCCGATCTGATGATGGAGCGCGAGATCGTGATTGGGGGGGAAGAATCGGGCGGCATCGGTTACTCCCGGTACCTGCCCGAACGCGATGGCATCCTCAACGCCCTCCTGCTGGCCAATGTCATGGCCGAAGAAGGCAAACCGCTCGGGCAACTGGTGGCCGATTTGCAGCGCGAGTACGGACCCCACTACTACGGGCGGCTCGACCTTCATATTTCCGAGGAGATGAAGCAGCACGCCATCGAGCGCGCCCAAGAGAAGGACACCCGTCGTCTAGGCAGCTTCGCGATCGTCAAGAAGGAAAGCTTGGATGGAGTAAAGTTCTTCCTCGATGTGCCCTCCGATGGCAATGGAGCGGAGGCTTGGGTTCTGCTCCGAGCCTCGGGCACCGAACCTTTGTTGCGGGTTTACGCCGAGGCGGCTTCCCAGGAACTCGTAACCGAGATCCTCGCCCGCGCCGAAGCCTTTGTGAGGGCGTAGCCGTACATGGGGACGATCGATCGGACGATGGCCGACCAGCCATCGCCCGGGCCTGAGACCTTCACCTTCGGGTCTCGACGGTGGCAAGGGTCCCGGTACAATAATAGTGGTTAAACCGATGAATTCCCTTCCACTTACGTGGAACGACACGCTGGACAAGCCGGAAGCGCGACGCTACAACCGCATCCGGCGGTGGCTTGGGATTGTGGACTTTGTGCTCGGTCTGGCTCTTCTGCTGGTCTTGTTGCTGACCGGCTGGAACGGAACCCTACGCGACCTCGCCTATCGGGCTGCCGCACAAACCTATGTCCTGGCGGTGGTTCTTTACGTCGGGCTGCTTCTGATCATCGCCAAGCTGCTGGGTTTTAGCCTGGACTACTATGGATTTCGACTCGAGCATCGCTTCCATCTTTCCAATCAGAAACTGACGGCATGGTTGTGGGACGAGCTCAAGGGGTTCCTGGTCAGTTATCTGCTCGCCATCATCGTGGTTGAACTGCTCTACTTCCTCATTCGCCAAAGCCCGCAGTACTGGTGGTTGATTACCTGGTTGGCTTGCCTCGGGTTGTTTGTCCTTCTCGCGCAACTGGCTCCGGTGCTGCTGTGGCCGATGTTCTATAAGTTCGAACCACTCCAGGATGAAGACCTAAAATCTCGTTTGGTCCGCCTCAGCGAGCGTGCTGGCACCCGGGTCCGGGGCGTCTACAAATGGCACCTCTCGGAGAAAAGCAAGAAGGCGAATGCGGCTCTCACCGGGCTGGGCCATACCCGACGCATTATTCTCGCCGACACGCTTCTTGAAAACTATTCAGCCGATGAGATCGAGGCGGTGCTGGCTCACGAACTGGGACACCATGTTCACAAGCACGTTTTCAAGAGCATCCTCGTCCAGGCGGGTATCACTTTGACTGGATTCTGGGCAGCCAATTGGGTGTTGCACTATGCCGTGGACCGTTGGCATGTTTTCGAGACGCTTTCCGACTTCGCCAACCTGCCTTTACTGGTGCTGGTTTCGACCGTTCTGTCGTTTTTCCTGTTGCCTGCGGTCAACGCCTTCTCCCGGCATAACGAGCGGGAAGCAGATCGTTACGCCTTCCGTTCGATTGCCAGTGTCGATCCCTTCATCTCCTCCATGAACAAACTTGCCGAGCAGAACCTGGCGGAGAAATCTCCTTCGCGCTGGGTGGAGTGGTTTTTTCACTCCCATCCGGCGATCTCCCGGCGGGTGGCTGCGGCCAAGCAATGGACCAGACGGCCGGCCAAAGTCCACTAGGCGGCTGGTTCTCAGCAAACTACGCTGTCGGCGGTCGATTCTGAAGCATCGCTTGCGCCTTTCGCAGATCTTCCTCGGCATCCACGCGTAGGGTGTCGAAGGGTGTCTCAACCACGCGGATCGGAATTCCATTTTCGAGAAAGCGCAACTGCTCGAGGCGCTCACTTTGCTCCAGCCGTGATTCAGAAAGCTTGGAATATCGCTCGAGCGCGCTCTTGCGGTACACGTACATGCCTAAATGCTTAAAATAGGTCGGCCCTACGCCGTCACGGTCGAAGGGGATCACGGCGCGAGAAAAGTAAAGCGCGTTTCCGGCGCTGTCGGTTGTCACCTTTACCGCATTGGAGTTGGGAATGTCGTCCGGGGCAGCGCGAACTTTCAAGGTTCCCACCTGCACGCGGGAATCTTGCATCAGGCCGACGAGCGCCGCAATGTGCTCCGCCCGCGCCCCAAGCTCATCGCCCTGCACGTTGATGTAGAGATCGGCCGCCGAGGATTGCGCGATCTCATGAACGCGCTCGGTTCCATTGCGGCATTGTGCTGAGGTTGGGCGGACATGAAAACCCTGCTCTTGGCAGAGGCGGAGAATCTCGTCCGAGTCGGTGGCGATAATCACGTCCTCGAGCTGGGGGCAGTGTCGAATGGCCTGGTACACGTGGGCGATCAGAGGTTGCCCCACGATTTCTCGCAACATTTTGCGGGCCAGGCGGGTGGAATCGAGCCGGGCGGGGATCACTGCAAGGGCGTGCATTGCAGTTTCCAGTTTGCAGTTTCCGGGTTCCGGTTGCAATACCTTGCCTGCGATCTTATGGGCGCGGCACGAGCGCGCAGCGCGGCAAAGGAGGCGAGGACCGCTCAGGCTAGCCGCACGACCACCCCTGCCAGGCCCCCTCGGGTGGCGAAGTTTCCGCGTACCTTGCTAAAATTCGGCCGGGGAAGCTTTCCCGAGCGAGTTCACGGCCAGAAAGACGCCGCCGGCGGCGGAGAATCGGCCGCTTTTCGAGACAGACCGCATGAATCCTGAGGGGCGCGATCACGAACTCGGCATGGACCGCAAAATCACCCGCCGGGACTTCCTCAACGGCGTAGCGCTGAGCCTCGGCGCGTCGCTCGTGCCCGGCGATTGGCTGGCGCAGGATGCCGGCCCTGACCTCTCGACGCAAGATCCGCTGCTCGCCAAGGGCATCACCCCGCAAGATTCCCGTTATTACCCGCCCTCGCTGACGGCCATGCGAGGGAATCACCCGGGTTCATTCGAGATCGCGCACCAACTTCGCGACCAGTCTTTCTGGCAAACCGCAGCGAGCGCAGAGAGCACCGGGGAAACCTACGATCTTGTCGTCGTTGGCGGTGGCATCAGCGGTCTGGCGGCCGCCTATTTTTATCGCCAGAAGGCCGGGGCGGGCGCGCGCATCTTGGTCCTCGACAATCATGACGACTTCGGCGGACACGCCAAGCGCAATGAGTTTCAGGTTGGGGCGCGTCTTCTGCTGAGCAACGGCGGCACTCAGTCGATTGAAGCTCCCTCGGAATACAGCCGCGTGGCCAAGAGCCTGCTCGAGGAACTGGGAGTCGACACCCAGCGCTTCTACCACTACTACGACCGAAAGCTGTATTCGAGCCTGGGTACGGGCTGCTTCTTCGATCGGGAGACGTTTGGCGCCGATCGCCTGCTCACCGGCATGGGAAGAACTCCTTGGCCTGAGTTTCTTAGCAAAGCTCCGCTTTCAGACGCGGCCCGCCGCGATATCATCCGGCTCTACGGCGAAAAAGTGGATTACCTACCCGGGCTCTCTCCGAAGGAGAAACGCGCCAAGCTCGCCAAAATCAGCTATGCGGATTACTTGACCACACACTGCAAAGCCCATCCGGACGTGCTGCCTTTTTTTCAAACCTATCCTGCCGACCTGTTTGGTGTGGGCATCGACGCCATATCCGCACTGGCCTGCTTCGAGAATCCCGACGACTACGGCGCGATGACCTACCCTGGTTTTGATGGATTGCAACTCGAGGAGCCGGCCGAGGAAGAGCCCTACATCTTTCATTTTCCGGACGGGAATGCATCCGTGGCCCGCCTCCTGGTGCGTGCCTTAGTCCCCGGATCAGTCCCGGGTAACTCGATGGAAGACGTTGTGACCAGCCGCGCGGATTACACGCGGCTCGATCATGACGGGTCTGGGGTGCGCCTACGCCTGGATAGCACCGTCGTTCGCGCCCGTCACGTGGGCGATGTAGCTGCAGCAAAAGAGGTTGAAATTGCGTATGTGAGGGGCGGAAAGCTCTCGAGCGTGCGCGCCAAAACCTCGATTCTCGCCTGCTACAACACCATGATCCCGTACCTCTGCCCGGAACTGCCAGCCAAGCAGAAAGAGGCGCTGGCCTATTGCGTGAAGGTGCCGTATCTCTATACCCACGTTGCGATTCGAAATTGGTCCGCGTTCCAGGAGCTCGGAATCCGCCACATTGTCGCGCCCGCGAGTTATCACACTTACGTAGCGCTGGATTTCCCGGTGAGCCTCGGCGAATACCGCTTCCCCAGCCATCCCGACGAGCCGATGATTCTGTTCATGCTTCGTTCTCCATGTAAGCCGGGGCTGGCGCGGCGGGTTCAGTACCGCGTGGGCCGCATCGAACTCTACTCGACGCCGTTTTCCGAGATGGAGCGCAGGATCCGTGATCAGCTGGGGAGGATGCTGGGCTCGGCCGGATTCGATCCTGCGCGCGACATCGAAGCGATCACCGTGAACCGTTGGGCACACGGCTACGCCTATGAGTACGACTCGCTCTCCGATCCAGATTGGCCGCGGCAGGAGCGGCCGTGCGTGGTGGGACGAAAGCAATTCGGCCGAATTTCCATCGCGAATTCCGATGCGGCGGCACGCGCCTACACCGATGCAGCCATCGACCAAGCTTGGCGGGCGGTCAATGAAATTGCACGATACACGTGATGCTCGACCCGCCCGAACCTGAAGAATTTAGCGGAACAGATGTTGAAGAGCGATCACCCTCCGGCGTTTGGTTGAAACGGCAAGCCGTTGTGAGCCGTCTTGGCAGGGGAAGCCACTTAAGAATGCCCTATCCGTTGAATCCCCGGCCAGCGACTCTCGTTCTCGCCCAGTCCCAAGCCGGCAGGTGACCCAGCCCCCCCATTCCCCGGTAAAACCGAAAACAGAGACTGGTCGAGGTGGCAAGCTGCGAAAGGATTCTAGGCCGTCAAGAGCCAAGTCATCCGGTTTCCAAAAACTGTATGCGTATCCAAGAAACGGTATTGGCTGTGAGCGAGTTACACTTCTAAGTGTAAGAAACATAACAGCTAATTACACAAATTGTTGTGGAATATTAGTTGCACTGCATTGTTGTTTGATTTATCTCTCAGGCCTCCTCAAGGTCGTCACTCAATAAGTAGGGGCATCAGGAAAGCTCGGATTTCTTGCAGGGGCGTTTTTACCGTTTCTTGGGCATGTGGGGTGTTGGCTCTTCGATGTGAACTTCCTTTAGATAAGTAGATAAGGCAAAAACAGATAGGGCAAGACACGCTTAGGAGGGTCTCCGATGTTGAGAAAATTGTTTGCTGTGGTTTTGCTTTCCCTTGTAGTTTTGATTCCAGCCGTCGTTAACTCGCAAACCTCCACATCGGGCGCAATCGTGGGCATCGTGAAAGACCCGAGCGGTGCAGTCGTACGCGGTGCGTCGGTCAATCTGGTCGAGCCGAGCACCAATGCAACCCAAAATACGAAGACTGACTCTGGCGGGCGCTATGTTTTCTCTTCGGTCGCACCCGGTATCTATACGTTGTCGTTCACGGCCAGCGGATTCCGCAAAACGACCATCTACAGCCTTGAGGTCCAGGTAAACAAGTCAGCCACTGTCGATCAAACGATGGAGGTCGGGGCCACAACGGAAGTGGTCGAGGTCACGGCTGCAACCATGACCGAACTGCAGACCCAGGATGCGAGCGTTGGCGAGGTGTTAACCGGCACGGAGTTGAACCGTCTACCGGTACAGGGCAGAAGCGCTACGCAGCTGATTTTCTACCAGCCCACGGTAGCTCCGGACACAGGGGGGGGCGACACCACCGGTGGACAGATCGCCGGGGCTCGGAGCGAACAGATCACCTTCACCATTGATGGAGGCGACGCCACCAGCGATCTGGAAGGGTCGAACAACTATGCTTCGCCCGACCAGGAGCCGACCGCGATTTCCCCCGTGGTCCCGATACCGCAGGATGCGGTTTCGGAATTCCGGGTGGCGACCAACAATGCGAACTCCACGTTCGGTTCGTCTTCCGGCGGCCAAGTCGCAATTCTCACCAAGTCGGGCACCAACGCCTTTCATGGCAGTCTTTATGAATACTATGGCGGCGATGGGCTGAATGCCAACGGCTGGACAAACAATCACTACGATATTACGAAACCCCCTTCGGTTGACAATCGCTTCGGAGGCGGGCTGGGCGGACCAATTATCAAGGACAAGCTCTTCTTCTATGGTTTCTACGAAGGGCGACGTTTTCACGACCAAACCACCATCGACCGAATCGTGCCCACGACTGCGCTCAGAGACGGCATCATCCAGTTCAATGGTGTGTCGTACAACTTCAACCCTGCCAACGGCGCCCTGGCCGCCGATTGCGGAACAAACGGTGCAACGCCCTGCGACCCCCGCGGTATAGGGATCAGCAAGGTGGTCCAAGCCCAGATGAACCTTCTCCCATGCCCGAGCGGTCCACCACTCTGTGGAAACAACCCAGCTGAAGGGGATGGCGTCAACACGGTGGGTTACGACGAGCCAGCAGCGACTCCCGTCAGCACCAACGTGGGCAAACTCAAGTTGAATTATGTGATCAACGACAAGTGGTCTAGCTTCGTGACTTGGCAGTATTCGAGCACAGCCCGCACCGGCACCGAGCAGATCTCTCTGCTCGGTAGTAAGCCCGTGGCGGTGAGCGGAGACCCTTACTTTGCCAATTTCTACACCTTTCAGATAGAAGGTCAACTCAGCCCGACTTTTCTCGCGGTCACCCACGGGTCCTTCCTGAAGAACTGGTGGGGCTGGTCGCGTGTGTCTCCGTACCCATTCGTTGCTGGGAGCGACTACGCGATGCAAATCGCGGGTGAAGACCAGGGAGAAAATGCTGACTTCACTGCCAGCCCGCCTAAGCTGTTTGCCGATCCCATTAATATCAACACGCAGCAAGCCAGGGCCAGAGTTTGGGATGGCCACGACTGGTACATTGCCCAGGACTTTACCAAGATCGTCGGTGCCCATCAGTTTCAGTTTGGCGCGGATGGGCGAACTTGGCACGACTACCACCTGCGTACTGATCAGGTGCTTGGTGGGCTAACCACGGGCCCGATCACGTACGTGGGATCCTCGAACCTGAGCCAGAATTCCTTTGTCACCATTGGCGCTGCGAATACACCACCTAGTATTACCGCTGCCCAATCTACTTACTGGGATGGTTACTATGCCTCCATTCTCGGCATGGTCGATCACTCGGCCCAAGTGGAAACGCGCAATGGGGCGTTCCAGCCGAATCCATTAGGCACACCTACGATCGCCCACGACAGCATGTCATCGCTTTACACGTATTTTCAGGATGTGTGGAAGGCCCGCAAGGACCTGACCATCACCGCCGGATTGAACTGGGATGTCGACTTTGCGCCTAGTTTCCAGGGAGGTTTGGCAGCGGTTATGACTTACGCTGACTCTAATGTCCCGGTCAACATGTACCAGTTCCTCAGGAGCCGCGCTTCCGCATTGGAGTCAGGACAGAACTATAACCCGCTGCTTGGAGTTACTCCGATCAACTCCCTGCAGTATCCGTTTACCGGCAAGATGCGCCAGACAGTGTGGAAGGACGTGGGACCTCGAGTCGCAGCCGCCTGGCAGGTTCCCTTCGAAAACAAGGTCTTTGGCAACCACCAAACTGTGATCCGCGGCGGTTATTCGCTGGTCTGGGATCGTACCAGCGCCGTGACCAGCGTGCTGGGTGGTTTGCTGGCGGGCGGGTTAGCCGATATTGATACCTGTGGTGGGCCGACGTTCAACGGAAGCGGTACAGCGGTGTGTTCGGGACTGCCGACCAGTCCGGCTAATGCTTTCCGCATTGGGCCCGATGGAGCCAGCGTTCCCCTTCCAACGCCAACCGCCGACCCAATCCCACTCGTCCCCTCTCTTTCGAGCTTGAGCCGCTCTTTTGGGACGGATGCATACTTTACACCGGGTTACGCCCACGCCTTTGACTTCACGGTTCAGCGGGCGCTAGCACACAACCTCTTCTTGGAATTCGGCTATATAGGCCGCTTGAGCCGCAATCTGTCGCAAGATGAGCAAATCAATGCGCCGGACTTAAGGCAGAAGGAGCCTATCAGCGGGCAAACCTACGCGCAAGCGATGGACGCCCTTGATAAGGCGTTTATTGCCGGTGCGCCAACCGTGGCCAATCAACCATTCTTCCAGAATCTGGGAAATGCGGCTGCGTGCGAGGCCAATTTTGGCACGAATTGCACGGGTGCAGCCTATGCTCTCATGCCCGCTGTCGGTGTGGGCGATCTCGGATTCCTCGACTATGTGATGAACCTTTATCAACTGTACACGGTGCCGACCAGCAACAATCAGATCTTCGAAAATGGGCAAAAAACCGACCATGGGTTTTCCGATTACAGCGCCGGGATCGTGACCCTGCGTAAAGCGATGTCGCATGGCCTTCAGTTCCAGGCTAACTACACCTGGAGCCACGCCATCGGTAATCAAGGGACGAACCAGCAGTACATCTACTCGAGCAACGATCCTTACAACTACCGTCTCGACAGATCATCCGAGGGCTTTGATCACCGGCACGTCGTAAGCGCGCTCTGGTACTACGAATTGCCCATGGGCAAGGGAAAGCTGCTCAACACGGGCAGCGGCGTGCTTGACCGGATCATTGGCGGGTGGAGCACTTCCGGGATATTCACCTATTACACGGGTGAACCGAGTTGCCCTATTAACTCTGATGGCAACTTTGGCTCGTTCTTCGCAACCGCCTGTGCCATTCCGGGCGCAGCAGGCATCCCCGACATGAGCAAGAATTACAACGTAACGGGAGCAATGGGCATCGGCACCACCGGTACCATCAATTCCTTTGCTAACCCAGCCGCAGTCTATAACAGCCTGTCCTATGCAACCTTCACCGGTGTCAGACATATTCCTTACGACGACCTGTACAGTTACCCGTATTGGAATTTTGACCTTTCTCTCGCCAAGAAGATTGCCATCACGGAGAGAGTAGGGATGAGTTTGAGTGCCGACGCTTTCAACATCTTCAACCACACGACGTTCAATGCTCCATCGCTGGACCTGCAAAACCCCACTGCGTTCGGCGTGATCACCAGCCAGTACGCGCCTGGTGTTTCCCCGACTGGCGCTCGCATTCTACAGCTAGGTTTGCGCATGGACTTCTAACCGCAGCTGCGAATTCAAATGAGGGAGATCCCGAAGGGGTCTCCCTTATTTTTTGTCCGGTCATGGGCGCTTTCGCAGCCCCCGGCGGCTTGAAATCTCCCAGCTCCTTCGCACGCACGACTGATCGCCGTTGCCCGCCAGGTTTGCCGGGGGCTGCTGCAAGATGCGGTGTAAGTGGCAAACACTCCGGCCGCGCAATGCATTGCAACCACGCTGCATACCTGACGTGTTCCGCGACTGGCAGCGCATCCGCTTCAGAAAATTGACGAGATGCTCGACGACCTTCATGACTTGAAGCAGCGAGCGTCAGAACTCGAAGATGAAAACCGCGAACTCCGCGAGCAACTCCGGTTCAAGAGTGACGACTACGGATTTCATCATCCGTTCTATTACAAGAAGGCAAGACCTGAACAGCCACTTTGCCCGAAGTGCTTTGCTAGCGGTGTTGCCGCGCCGATGGGCGCAACCAGGTCAAAATCTTCCGCCCAGATTGGAAGGAGGGCGCACGTTCGTCATTTTGCCAATGCCTTGTTTGTGGCCAGAATATTAAGGTGGCACCACTCACGCGATAGCAGCCCGCGCCGCTCGCTCAATATCTCGCTCAAAAACCCCTGCTACGGGGGATTTTGAGTTCAATGGCGAATGTTTCGCCAATTGACCAGTGGAGCGTGAGAATTAGATTACCAACGACTGAAGATTCAAGAGCTAACGGCGACTGCCAGGAAAGCTAGCCGTCATTGGGTCTGATGAAGGCAATTCCCCCAGGTTAGTTCGTTCGACTGCCCAGATGTTGACGCGAGCACTTCGCAAGCTCGACTACGAGGTCACCATTACACCCATAAACCAAGTTGCCGCCACAAGAGGTATCCAAATCTAGGGGAGGGTCGACGGGTGTAATCGGAATGACGCCAGCCACCCAGCACTGTTAGAAGTGACAGTTGCAGAAAATGAAGCACTGGCCTTATGTTGTTGGCGTTTGTTTGCGCGTTAAGCACACACGTAACAACCACCACAAAACCTCTTCGACGGAAAGCTTTCCACACTGTACTGCGCGCTCAGGCGCACTCAGCGGCACCGCATTGGCCGCAGAAGTAAAGTGTTCGCACGAGGAGAGGATAGGATGAAAAGACTGATCGTAACGGCGTTCGTGTTGGTGGGTGCACGGTTGCTGTGAGTCCCCAGCCTGTTTTGCGAAGCAGCATTGTCCGCGAGAAATCCGTTGCGCCGCAATCAACATTTGGAGGATCTTATGCAGAAAATTAAAGCTGGAACGATGATGATCGTGGGGGTCGTGTTCCTGCTCCCAGTGGCAGTAAACGCTGAGAGTAAGGAAGAGCAGCAGAAGAAAATCCTAGAGATGGCGCAACAAAGTCTACAGCAACTCTACGAGAAACAACCCGCAGCAAGAGCCGCTGTCAAAAATGCAGCGGGGTACGCGGTGTTCAGTGACTTCGGTGTGAAGATTTTCTTTGCGGGTTCCGGTGATGGAAACGGCGTCGCAGTGAACAATAAGACGAGCCAGCAAACCTTTATGAAGATGGTTGAGCTGCAGGCCGGACTCGGCTTCGGAATAAAGAAGTTCCGGAATATCTTCGTGTTTGACACCGAGAAGGCGCTGAACTCGTTTGTCAACTCAGGCTGGCAATTTGGTGGCCAAGCCACGGCAGCGGCTAAGACAGCCACCAGCGGCAGCGCGATGGCAGGTGCGGCGCAGGTCGACGATGGAGTTTGGTTGTACCAGATAACGGAGAAAGGCCTTGAGGCGTCCATCACTGCCACAGGTGCTAAGTACTACAAGAATGATTCGCTGAATTGATGCTTGCGAATGCCCTACAGCGAATTTGCGAATCTTTGGCGCGCCATCACTTGTCGAACGGGACAAGACTTCCGCGGTCCGTGGAGCGCCCCGCCATGTTTGGGTTGAAAAGGCGGCTGGCGCCGAGCTGTTGCTCCGGTAGCTGAATGGGTTGCTCAGGGTCTGTGGAATTGAACGAGAGCATCTAACGCGAATGTGTCTGTTCCCCGCGTCTAACGCAACGCCGCAGACGTGAAGGCAGAGGAAAACGAATTTGTGATGCCCGCCAATCCACATAGAGTCGGTCTGAAACTCGGAGGAAAAAATGGCCAATATCGATCGCAAAGAGAATTCGGTTGTCGCAGTCTACGCAGAGCATTCCGCTGCCGAGAATGCAATCAATCTACTCAAGAAGAGTGATTTCAACATTAAGAAGCTTGCGATTGTGGGTCAGGCCTACCACACTGAAGATCAGGTTGCCGGCTACTATACGACCGGTGACCGTATGAAACATTGGGGAAAGATGGGTGCATTCTGGGGTGGACTGTGGGGCCTGCTCTTAGGATCAGCCTTCTTCATCATACCCGGCATCGGCCCGGTCATCGTGGCGGGTTCCGCGGTGGCCTGGATTGTGGGTGCCCTTGAAAGTGCTGTGGTGATCGGCGGTCTAAGCGCGTTAGGGGCAGGTCTATACAGTATGGGGATCCCCAAGGACAGTGTCTTGAAGTACGAAAAGACGATCAAAGCAGGCAAGTACGTACTCATTGCGCATGGAACACCTGAAGAAGTGGAGTCGGCCCGCCGCATTCTTGCTAACACTGGAGTGGAGGAGATAAACGTTCACCAGCCTGAGCAACCTGCGGCAGCAGCATAAGCCGAGTTTGGACTTCGAAGTTGCGGACGACTTGTCACGACTGACAACGGATGACTCCGTAATCCTGGCTAAGTCTGCGTACTTCCGAGCTTTTGGAAGGCCCACTGCGTCACCGTGAACGTCTAAGGACCAAATGCAACGCATAAGGGGAAGTTCATGCCGTTCATCGGGACGTCGCAGGGAATCCGACAGTTGCATAGCAGGCTTTCGCTTCGTGGAGACTTCCGCTAAGAGAGGAAAGCGACATCAGGGGGTGCGAACCTAAAGGAAATGTGCCGTGAAAAAACCGCGACAGTTGGTGCTACAGATCGTACGGAGCCTGGTTGCGGCCCTATTGTTCTCCACCGGAACGCAAGCGCAATCCCCGCAAGGAGTCCCCGCTTATAAGATCACGCCGGTGATGAGCAAGATCACGTTCAACGTGAAGGCTTCAATCCCCATCGCGGGAACCTTCGAGAAGTGGGATGCTACGTTGGCTTTTACCTCGGCTGATGCTTCGACTGGTTCTCTCGACATCCATATCCAAGCGGACAGCGTGCATACGGGCAGTAAGCATAAGGACGACAGGCTGAAGGGAGACGATTGCTTCGATGTAAAGAGGTATCCTTACATAACGTTTCAATCGTCAAAAGTGACACAGACAGGTCCACATACTTTCGATGTCCCCGGGACGTTTACCGTTCGTGGCGTCTCGAAAGCCGAGGCGCTGACCTTCACTGCTGACCGAGACGGAGCAGGCACAGGCGAGATCGAAGGGACATTGTGGTTCGATCGCAGGGACTTCGGGTTAGGGGGCAGCATTCCGTTCGTAAAAATTGCCGACCGTGTCGAACTCACTATCGACTTTAAGGCAACCCGCGTCAGTGGACCTCCTCTGCTCTTTAAGCAGTACTGAAAGCTGTTTGCTAAGAGCGATCGTAGGCCGTCTCCCCACGCGGGCACGTGAAAACGTCACAAGGCAGGAATTTCATGGAGCAAAAACGCCAGATCGTCGCGCTAAATCCCGAGACACTGTTGTAAGCAGGCGATTTCGCTCTCAAAACCCTTGCGCCGGTGAGCGAAATGGCGATCACAATAGGAATCCAAGCGGCGCCGTTGCTGGTATTGGCACCCGCGAAACGATTGGTCAAACTGACGCACTATAGCGATTACATAAGCAAAGAGAAATACAGCGAGTAGGTACTAAGCCAAATTAATGATGCATTGGCGTAACTGTGAGTACATGCGTATGATTCTTACCTCCGACACGCACCGGTACGCGACACCACAGGATACATCCCCCCTCTGGACGGCTAAAATGTTCCCGTGTCCGGCTCAAGGCGGCTGGCCGCAAACTTTTTTGGGGTCTTACTTTTTCCCTGTTCGTGGTTCCTTTATAAAGTAGGGAAAATTTTCGGTCCTGTGAGGCGTCGAACTTCGATTCTTTTGATGTTGTACCCACGTCAGAATCTTAACTTCCCCCTGCTGCCCACCAAGGACTGATTTGTCCGGAAAGGCAACTTCGGAGTTGTTAGCAGATGAAACTAAGGTGACCTTTCCCCTGATTACCGGCACAAGTCGATGGGTCTACCGTTACCACCGTGAGTTTCACAAGTACCGTTACAAATCGGCCATTGTCACACCGCTTCGAACCCGGTAGTGTAGACGATCGAAGCCCGTCAATAGAGTTAGAGTTTATGCGAGGAGACCAATGAAAAAATTAGCAATATTGCTCTTTCCCTTATTGCTGCTCGTTGCCCCGGCATTCGCGGCTAACGATGCCAGCTTAAATGGAACTTATGCGTTCTTTGTCCAAGGAACAAGGAGTGCAATCGCCGAGGTCACGGCAACCGACACCGTGGACGTTCCCTCGGAAGAAACCCTTGCCGTTGGCACAATCGAGTTCAACGGTGCTGGCACTGCGACCTTTCTCTCGGTCATGGGATACAACCTGAGCGCAAGCGGACCCAAGGCCGGTTCTACGTTCTCGTATTCAGTGTCCGGTAACACAGCAACGATGACTGTCAACGGTGCTACCGTGTCGATGTCTTTGGGTTCATACAACAGCAGCGGTGTCGCTTCTGTTGTGATCATCCTGGTGTCGGACTCCGATCAACCGTTGGGGGGAATAGCTACCCTCGAGTAAAGGTCGAAAGGGCGTCTGGTCGTGAGGATTTTTCAAGCACCTCGGCAGCCCCTGCGCTCATAGCCATGAAGAGCCCCCGAACTTGCTCTGCAAAGCATCGCTGCCGCCTCAGAAAGGAGCGGGTGGCAGCAAACCCTGGCCCCGCTACCTTTCTTCCTTGCCGTTGGCCGCTGCCAGTTGCTTGATGCCAGCTTTGAACGCCTCGCTCGTAATCTGCTTCTTGTAGACATCCAGCGTTGTCTTCATGCTGCGGTGTCGGAGTAGCTGTTGCGGCCACGGCATAGTTTCCACCCGTCGCTTCGATGGCCGCTGTGCAGGCCCCTCTACGACCGCCGTACACTCCCTTCCACTCCAGCCCGGCCTTGACTACAGCGGGCTTGATTTTGCGGCCAACAATATTCCCAAGGTCATGCAAATGCCCGCCCGTGTCGTTAGGGAATACCCATTCTGACGATGTGCGCTGTGGGCATTGCCGCCATAATTCCAACGGTATGATGACCCGCTGGTCCACAAGCGGAATGTCAACAATGGACTCTCTCGTTTTCAGCGTACCGCATACGCCGCGAACCACGGCCCTGCGAATGCTGAGGCATTCAGGACCAAAGTCAGGCCAGTGCAGGCCAACAATCTCACTCGGTCTGAGACCAAGGAAACAAGACAGCGCCATGATGAGTTGGGAGTCGGGATGCTCCTTTAAGGCGCTAATGATGTTCTCGGCCTCCTCAAGCGTGTAATGCTTCGTGGGGTTGGACTCTACGGCATCCCTCGGTATCAGAACATCGTGCCAAGGGTTTACCTCAAGCAATTCTTCCTCAACCGCCAACTTGAAAATCGAGCAGCCCAAAGCCTTGATGTGCTTCAGGGTGGTTTTGCATTGGCGGTTGCTGAAACTACGAAGGAAACGAGTGCCCATCCGTGGCGTGTAAGCCCTAAAAGCGTGATGTCGCCAAAATGATTCTTTAGGTGTTGATTCCAGATTTGTTTACTGCTGCGAATGGTAGACGGCTTCATGCGGGGCAGCCCGCCTTTTGCGTCTATCGGCTTGGTGAAGTGGGCTAGATAGCGGTTCCAGAACTCAGCGACTGGAATGTCCTGTCGAACCCGCCCGGGGTTTGGCTCATTGACGTTGACAGCCTGTATCAATTTGCTCCGCAATGCGTCCAGGTCTTGGGGTGCGATGATCTTGCGATTCTTGACCCGATGCCGATGTTCCCCCTGCTCGGCCTCAGCGGATGATGCTCTTGACCATTCGCCGTGCAGAGACGTACGGTCTTGTGAATACGCTGAAAGCTTCCATCCTTCAATTCGGGTATGCGATACTTCAGATACCATGTGCCGTCGTGCAAGTAAATCGAGTCTTGTTGCGCCATTCGCGCCTCCCCGTACTGGCACGATTATGGCAAGAATCTTTGGAATCAGTCTGCAAGTCATTGTAAACAAACAGTGGCGGTGTAGCTCAGGTGGTTAGAGCGACGGTCTCATAATCCGTAGGTCGTTGGTTCGAGTCCAACCGCCGCCACCAACGTTTTCAAGAACTTCCGGAAGGTCTTCCACCATAGCTGGACAATACGCACCATTTATCCCCGAAATGTACGTGCCTTACATGCAGTTCCCTTGGGTCCTCGACCCGCGCAATATCATCGCTAGAATCGCAACCATGATAACTCATTGAATAATAGCCGCTTCCTTGCCTTCTCGGCGGAATCTAGGGTAGGCTTGACTCGCGCTTTTGGGCTTCTTGGTAAGAGACGGCAACCTGGCAACCGAATCTCCCAGGCTATGCCACGCGTTGGAAACGTCTTAGAGAGGAGTTCCCAATGCAGCTGTTTATGAAGGCCCGAAGCCTCCTGCGAGACATCTTTTCCTCTCGAAGCGTTGATAGGGGTGTCAAGCAGGAGATCCGTTCCCGCAACCAACGCCTCGGCAATTGGTTCCAGGGCTTCTTCTCCGATTGCCGTTTCGCGCTCCGCCAACTGCGCAAATCCCCTGCCTTCACGACGGTTATCGTCCTCACTCTGGCCCTTGGTATCGGAGCAAATACTGCTGTCTTCAGTATTTTGGATGCTGTCCTAATTCGGCCCCTGCCCTATCCCAATCCCAAACGGTTGGTGAAAGCCGGCACATACGACCTCAAGTCTGGCGAGTTCTACGGCACGACATCCTATCCAGACTTCATTGATTGGAGCGAACAAAACCATTTTTTCGAGCACCTTGCGGCCTATGAAGCCAAGCCCTTCAACCTAGCAGGAACTCTCCAACCCGAACACGTAAAAGGCGATGTCGTATCGTCTGATTTCTTCGAAACTCTTGGCATCCAACCCGACCAAGGTCGCTCGCTTGCCAGTGCTCAAAATCGGCAGGCGGTAGTCCTAAGCCACTCCTTGTGGTCTCGCTCCTTCACTTCCGATCCACACGCTATTGGCAAGTCGATCACTCTCGACGGCTATAGTTACGAGGTGATCGGAGTCATGCCGCGCGGGTTTCAGTTCCCCGATCCTGAAACCGAACTCTGGGTCTCGATCACCCCTGTCCGTCCCGATCTGCGCGAAGAAATAGTCGCGCGTGGCAACATGGAAATATCCGTAATCGGCCGCCTTAACGCCAATATAGATCTGTCCCAGGCGCAAGCCGGGATGGCAGTAGTTGCCAGCGGTCTGGCACGGAAGTATCCGGATTCGAATCGAGACCTCGGAGTAAGACTCGTGCCGCTGCAAGAAGACATAGTGGGAAAATTTCGACTGGCGCTACTGATTTTGATGGGATCGGCTGCTCTTGTGCTTTTGATCGCTTGCGCAAACATAGGCACCCTACTTCTCGCGCGTGCCACTGCTCGGCGATCGGAAATTGTGATTCGTTCTTCCCTCGGAGCGACGAGGCGGCGAATCATCGTGCAATTGCTAACCGAAAGCGTGCTGCTGGCGGCTGCTGGAGGCACACTTGGCGTGCTTCTTGCGTTCCTACTTATGGACGTCTTGGTCGCTGGGGCGCCGAAGGACATTCCGAGAATTTCCGCCGCACACATCAATCTGATGGTGCTCATCTTTACGGGCCTGATCTCATTATTGGCTGGAGTCGCGTTTGGCCTCGCACCAGCCTGGCAGATTTCCCGCGGAGATCCCGGTGAGACCCTAAAACACACCGCGCAGACCCTCGAAAGGCGCACCCCTATGACCAGGGTGATGGTCGCCACGGAACTCTCGTTGTCCTTGATGTTGCTGACTGCCGCGGGCCTGTTGGGAAAGAGCCTCGTTCTTCTAAGTCACGTTGATCCTGGCTTCCGTAGTGATCATCTGCTGACGCTTGAAGTCCCGCGCTCCATGACCGATAGTGAAGATGCCAGGAGGACTTGGACCGATTTTTATCAACAGCTCCTTGCTCGCATTCAAGCGCTGCCGGGTGTGGAATCTGCTGGTGCGACGCTATCGTTGCCCTTTCGGGGGCGTTCTTGGAACGTCAGCTTTAGAGTTGCAGGTCACCCATACGCGAGTTGGACGGATCAGCCATGGGCGGAGGCGCGCATCGTCTCCAACAATTATTTTGAGGTTATGAAGATTCCTTTGCGACGCGGCCGTTATTTCTCCGAGCACGACACGAAAGATTCGCCTCATGTCGCCGTCATTAACGAGACGGTTGCCCGGCTCTACTGGCCGGACCAAGATCCTGTTGGACAATTCATCCAGATGCCAGCGTTTGGCACAGGCCATTGTCAAGTCGTGGGGATTGTTGCGGACATAAGACAGACGGACTTGAGCGAGGAACCCCCTCCAGGAATATACCTTCCATATACACAGGAGAGAATGCCCTGGCAGACGCTAGTCGTGCGTACCAAGAACGACCCGATGGGCTTTGCCGCAATCATTCGGCACGAAATCTCGGTACTCGATCCCGAGCAACCGATAGCCCGCGTGGCCACGCTGGATCGCCTGTTGGAAGCATCCACTAATCAGGAGCGATTTCGGACCTTTCTCATCGGTAGCTTTGCGGGCATCGCCTTGCTGCTTTCCGCGGTGGGAATTTACGGCGTGATGGCGTACACAGTCAACCGACGCACCGCCGAGATCGGTGTCCGAATGGCACTGGGGGCACGACCGGTGGACATCCTCAAACTCATTCTCGGTGAAAGCATGACTCTGACCCTGCTGGGTGTCTCGTTTGGTCTCATCGGAGCCTACTCTGTACTGCGAATAATGAAGAGCTTGCTTTTTGGAGTTACTAGCACAGATCCGTTCACATTTGCGAGTGTCACGCTGATTCTTTGTTTTGTAGCATTTCTTGCCAGCTACATTCCGGCGCACCGCGCAGCGCATACTGATTCCATGGTCACGCTACGTTATGAATGAGGCATCAGCCCGGCTACAACCCAGCGCAAACTTGTCCTGAGTTTCAGAGTGCTCTCTGCCAGCGCTCGCTTCTGCGAGGAGTTATCGAGTCACGAGCCCCGAGCCCCGAATTTATCAGCCTTTCGATCTTTGAATCCGAGAAGACTTAATGATCTGGTTAATCTGACGCTTGCCGAGATTGTTCGTGCGATTGCGCTTAGACTCCTCGCCGGCATCTCCCTTTCTGTTGCGCGGGAGTTGCGGATTTTGCACGACTTGCCGGGTTCTGCAGAGTTATCCTGTTGCAAGGGTTTGGAATCAGCCCCGATGGGCGGACTCATAATCCGTAGGTTGTTGGTTCGAGTCCGCCACCAAATCAGCAACTTCCGAGGGAATCTCGGTGTTTTCTGCTCCTGGTTGCGCGGGAGTTGCGTCTTGTTTTAGGCTTGTTTCCTCGGTAGGTTTGGGCTTCGCGTCCAGGCAGTCGACGAACGAGACGTTGGCCTTGGCACTAAGTACCCGTAGATATCGACCGTCACCTGAATCGAGCTGGGTCCCACGTGCTCCGCCACGTACCGCAAGCATTTCTTGAGGGGGCTCCGCTCGGCAGACTCACCGCCGCAGGAAATAGACTCTATTGGTCCACTCCCACCTACGAGTCTTTTTGGATAGTTGGTTTAGTGCCCAAACCAGTCCACCAATATCGGCTGGGGATATCGTTTTTTCATCAACAAAGACCACCCCACCATGGTCGCGCTCTTCTTCCGCCCAGGCTTTTAGCAGCACCGGTATCGTTCTTCGATCGTAAGTAACCAATGTCAAGCCTTGCTTTGCGGCCTCCTGCATACAGGCGGAGTCTCCTTGTCCGAGAAAATCGCCCCGCTCCCATTCAGCGATATAGCGGACTACCAACGCTCGATTCCGACGATAGAGTCCCTCGGCCACATCCGGCGAGATATGCTCGTCGAGAAGAAGCTTGAGCATGTTAGGGTTTCGTCGCCAGAAACCTAGCAGTCTTAGGCAACATCCGTTTCAGCACATCAAAGTCGGCCGAGTCATTCTCCGCCATAGCTTGCTTGATCTCTTCCGGGAAAGCTTCCGCATAATTAGCCGCAGCCTGAACTTTCGCTTCAGGCCACCGGAGATGTCGGGCTACCGCTGCTGCGTCTCCCTTGTAGCTACGGACGAGCAGCATTAATTCCCACACCGCCAGCGTGCTTCCCTGAATGTAGGCTTGCCGGCCAACGGGTGAATCGCGAAAGTCAATAAATGCAAATTCCGAGCGTCGTAGGCCTTCTTCGACGAGCCGTGCACTCGCATCGCTAGGAGTCCACCCATGCCGATTCGCCATTCGTTTGAGCCGCTTTCCGCTCTCGAGTGGCAGACGCATGCTGATCACCATCGAACTGGCTGCTTTCATAGCGAGTGCTCCTGTAACTGTTGTAATTATTGTAACTCAACTCTGAGATGACTTCAACACCTCCGTGAAAAAGACGGAATGCTTGTTTACCCGAGACCCGCCTCGTCGTGCATTCACTTCACTCGATGAGGTGCCACAAGCCCGATGAATTCACGAGGGGTTATAACCTTGGTTGTCTTCCAGAACCTCGGAACATGTCGCAGATTGCCAGGCACGAGATAATCGGCGCGGGCGGCCTCAGCACATTCCAGGAACATATTGTCATCGGCATCGCTTTTCACCTCAAGCCTCTGCGAAGGCACGACGCTATGACTGTGGTTCTTAACCAACTGCAGCAGCTGCCTGCGGAGGCCCTTCCGAATCTTTTAAGCTCCGGCCGGGACAGAACATGGAGATATTCCTCCATAAGAGGATAAGAGGATGGGACACGTTGAGGCGTGCCGGCTTCGTAATTGCCAAAAGAAAGACAGTGCGCTGCAGCCCTTCCGGCTTCAAGGCAGCGGAGACCAGGACATTGGTATCAATGACCAGTCGGACGGGAAGCATTAGCGCTTCGATCTCTGGATTCTAGAAGACTTGATGATCTGATCTGACGTGTGGTCAGAATGTTGGTGCGATTGCACTCAACGTATAGAAATGAGAGCCTCCCCTTCGCTCACTGATAACGACTGGGAACTGCTCTACTTCAGCTCCCGCTCGAAGTGATTTTCGATCATTGTGAACAGGTGCACGCGTGCCTCGCGTCCGGAGATGCCGTGCGTTTTGTTGGGATAGATCATGAACTGAAACTGTTTGCCCGCCTTGATCAGCTCGTCGACCATCTGCACACTGTTGGAGAAATGCACGTTGTCGTCGCTCGTTCCATGGACGAGCAACAGCGCTCCATGCAGGTTGCCGGCGACCCTGGTCACGTCCGAATCGTCGTAGCCCTTTTTGTCATCTTTCGGCAGCCCTAAGTAACGCTCCGTATAAATCGAGTCGTAATTGAGTGCATTCGTGACGGGCGCGACAGAAACACCGGCGCGAAAACGATCGGAGTGAGTCAGGGCGTAAAGCGTCATCGACCCGCCTCCCGACCATCCCCAGATGGCAACGCGATTGGAATCGAGTTGCGGATAACGAGCTAGCAACTGATCCAGAGCAGTGAGCTGATCTTTCAACTCAATCGCGCCAAACTCATGGCGGATCACGGCTTGGAATTTGCGATCGCGTCCAGGGGTGCCGCGATTATCGACCGCGAAAATGGCAAACCCCTTGCGCGCCAGGATTTCGTCGAACGGATTGGGAAAGTGTTTAGTAACCATCTGGGCTGCCGGTCCGCCATAGATGTTCACGATGACGGGAATTTTTCCGCCAGCCGAAGGCCCGGGAGGTAGCAAAAGCCGACCGTAGAGCGTTGTTCCGTCATCGGCTTTGAACTCCAGATACTCGGGCGCCCGTAGTCCATACTCGACGACTTCGTCTGTCGCTTTCCACACGGGCTGACACGATCCGCCGATGGCGCACAGCGAGAGATTCTGCGGCGTCTGCGGGCCGCTAAAGTTATCGGTGTAATGTTTGCCGTCGTCGCTGAAATTCGCTTGGTGCATACCGACTTCGGGGGTTAACTCAAGGAATCCTGAACCGTCGAACTGCACGGAATACACGTGTTCCTGTCGCGGATCATCCTTGTTCGCCTCGAAAAATACCGTCTTGGTCGCTTCATCCGCGCCGGCGATGCCGAGCACTTCGTAATCGCCCTGCTCCAGTTGTCGCTCGAGCTCGGCGTCAGCGCCTAGCGGATTCTGCTTGTCGAAGCTGTAAAGGTACATATGCATGTTGCCGTCGCGCCAACTCGGCCAGATGAACTGCGGTGTCGTTTTCAGGAAATGCGGCTCGACGTGTTCAGGATTGATCCAAGCGCCGGGGGTGTCTTCCGTCAGAACGATACGCGATTTTCCGTTTTTCGCGTCAATCAGAAATAGTTCTGCCTTATCCTGGCGCCGATTCACCAACTCCGCCCAGATTACGCCTTGCTCTGCCCAGCCGAACCTAGGAATATACGTATCTTCATCGCTGGTCAGCGAAACCCATCGAACTTTTCCCTTGTCAATGTTGACCATACCCAGCTTGACGACCGGATTCGGATCGCCCGGCTGCGGATATTTCTGCGGATCCACAGTCGGATGGGTCTGGAGCATATCGGTCAGGGGATACGTCGGGACTTTCGTCTCGTCCATATGCAGGAACACGATCTCTTGGCTGTCGGGAGACCAGAAATAATTGCTGCGCACGGCCAACTCTTCGGCATAAACCCAGTCGATGTCGCCATTGAGCAGATTTTCGTTGTCATCATGGGTCAGTTGTGTTTCCTCTTTGCCATTCGCCGGACGAACAAACAGATTGTGCTTGCGAACGTACGCCACATGATTACCATCAGGCGAAAATTCCGCAGAGCCGCTGGAATCCGGCGCAGACGTAAACTGAATCGCACTTTGTGTGCCGATGTCGAAAAGCCAGAGCTGTCCCTGAGCGTTAAATAGCAAGTGCTTGGAGTCAGGCCCCCACAAATACTCGGCCACGTGATAGCGCGTCAGGCGCTCTTTTTCGCGCTCGTTCTTGACTTTATTCACATCGGGCGCGAGCGAAGCCAGCTTGCCGGCGCTAACCAGCACTTTCTTCTCGCCCGTAGTCGCGTCGACATACCAGAGTTCGCCTTTGTCGCCGGTCGCGTCGCGCTGAATATACGAGAGCTTGTTTCCGTCGGGACTCCACTCGACGTTCTCGGGACTTCGTCCGCCGAGACCTCCCGGCTGATACATGGCGTCGATGGTCAAGGGCTTGGTCTGAGCTTTGCTTGTGTTAGGAGCAAGGAAGAAAAACAGAGCCGGCACAATGGCCAGAAGAAAATACCTTCTCAAGTTCACGAAACCCCCTCGCGCAAGAGATGCATAAGAATCAAGCTGGAATCTCCTTTTTAACCTCAAAACGGCTTCAGACTGCGCCACTGTTCTGTAAAGGGTGAATACTCTTTCATTCGCGTTGGTAGCGGTCTGTACTCCCGCGCCGGTCTGTACTCCCGCGCCACACAAAATCACTCCATTCCGGGTTGCTTTTGGGAACACCGCCCCTCTTCCAACTGGCTAGAGACCGATTCTCCCGATTCTCCCACAAACTGGACTAGCGTCCCTATCCCGTCGGCATCGTCAGGAGCGCGATCCGCCCCGGCATCGCTCCAAAGCGCCGCTCGTTCAGATGTCCTTCTGCCGCACTGCGATCAGTTGCGATGCGAAAATTCATCGCGAACCGGCGTGGGGAAAACCTCATTGACCATTGACGATCGGGTTTTGGGTGACCCGGCTTGTATAGCGGGTTATCTTGCCTGTCTGCCCGGATACGTCGCTGCAGTAGCAAAAGCAGCGTGTGCTTGAGCAGCGTGCTCCCCACCTTTATACGGAATCCTTAACGACCACTACGGTATTCGCCTGCTCCTGATTTGAAGCTCTTGCAAGTCCCCTCCCCCAGACAAGCCCGCCCCGCACGCGATCCAACGCTTCCTGGTATGCAGCCGTTTACCCGCCGTGTACCTCAGATCAGCGATTCGGGCGATTGTAGCGATTCAGATTCAGGGGATTCAGGCGTCTTTTGTTTTCAATAATTTACTTCTTTTCAACATCCCTGAATAGTTCGAGTCCAACCGCCGCCACTAATCTAAATCAATCAGTATCAGCTAGTTAGGACGAGCACTTGTACCTCAGATGTACCAATGTACCCTTCGTTTCGCCAGAGGCAACGAGATCCGCGTCCCACTCCTTATCCGTATCCGTGTACTTCTGCAGCACACCCATACGTCAAGCTCCAGTTGCTCCTGTCGGGCGCGTACCCAGGGCGCACAATGCTTCTCCGTAACTCGAATGGAACTGTGCCCTAGCAGAACTGAGACCCGCTCCAGGGGCACTTCATTGACAGCATCTCTAGGTGTCCCTGAACCGATGCGGATCGGCCTCTGGCACGCCGGCCAGTTTGAACCGCCTGTGCAACGCTCTCTGGTAACTCGAGGCGCAGCTCTTAGCTTTGCCCTCGCCAGACCAAAAGAAATGCTTGCCAGCCGAGGGAATGTCCTCGAGGACTTCGATGACCACCGGCGGCAGCGGACACGAGCATTGGTTACAACGATGAGCGGCACTTGAGATCGCCATTTTGGCTGAGATAATGTGGATTGGCTCAATTTGTCTTTGAGGGCTCGCCCTCTGTAAGGAGGAACTTGTGCGCTTTCGTCCGATGCTCAGTATTATCATCACCGTCTTCTGGTCCGTCGTTTTTGCAAGGCAGGTTGAATTGCCTCCATCCCCGCCGACCGTCAAACGGCCGGTCGTCGATGTATATCACGGAATAAAGGTCGCCGATGATTATCGTTGGCTGGAGGATGGCAAGAATCCCGAGGTGATCGCCTGGACCGAGGCCCAAGATAAGCACGCCCGCGCACTTCTCGATCCGCTTCCTTTGCACGCCGAGATCGGGCAATTTTTGAAGCGATTATCCAGTGAGCGCTCGCCGAGTTTCTACGATCTGAAGAATCAGCACGGTTTACTTTTTGGAATGAATTCACAACCCGGTCAGCAACAGGACGTGCTGGTAATTCTGCGCTCCCCGAATGAGCTCGCTTCGAAACGCGTCCTAGTGGATCCCAATCACATCGATCCTAGTCACTCTACAGCCATTCAGTTCTTTGTACCTAGCGTCGATGGCAGCAAGGTCGCCGTAAGTTTGGCAGAAGGCGGAAGCGAGGCGGGGACTCTGCATGTATTTGATGTTGCCACTGGCAACGAATTACCTGACCAGGAGGAGCGGATAACTGGGAACGGTGGAGGCAGCGTAGCCTGGAGCGCCGATGGTACCGGTTTCTACTACACTCGCTACCCGCACGAGGGTGAGCGGCCGCCCCAAGACATGAATTTCTACGAAGAGGTTTATTTTCATAAGCTGGCTACGCCGGTGTCGCAAGACAGCTACGTGATCGGCAAGGATTTTCCCCGTATTGCTGAGATCAGCCTGGCAACTAGCGACGATGGTCGTTATCTGCTGCTTTCGGTCGAAAACGGAGACGGTGGGCAATACGAGCACTTTCTCAGCGACTCCTCCGAAAAATGGACGCAACTGACGCAGTTCTCTGATCAGATTATTTCTGTCGCATTCGGTCGCGATGCGCTTTACATGCTCTCGCGCGATCACGCGCCGCGCGGCAAACTGATGCGCGTGCCTCTGACCGACTTGGAGTTGAAGAACGCGGTCACTATCGTGCCGGAGAGTACGGCCGTGATTGAAGATTTCAGCTTCTCATTGTCGGGACTGCGGCCCGCCTTCGTCATTACTCCACAGCGATTATATGTGACTGAGTTGATCGGAGGCCCTACAGAAATCCATATCTTCGATCGCGATGGACGCCCGCTGGGAACGGTCCCGGCCGAACCGGTCTCCTCAATCGATGAGATCGTGCCCTCTCAAGGTGACAACATTCTCTTCGAAAATATGAGCTGGGTTGATCCACCTGCCTGGTTTGGGTTCGACGCGACTTCCCATAAAACAACGATGACGACCTTGCGGGAGACTTCGCCGGTGAGCTTTGCCGATGTCGAGGAAGCGCAGGAATTTGCGACCTCGAAAGACGGCACAAAACTTCCGTTGAATATCATTCACCGCAAGGGCAGCAAACTCGATGGTCAGAACCCAACTGTTTTGACCGGTTATGGCGGGTTCGGGCTGAGCCAGTCACCTTTCTTCGATCCTTCTTTATCGGCATGGCTCGACGCCGGCGGGGTGTTTGCCGTCGCCAATCTGCGCGGCGGCGGCGAATTTGGCGAGGACTGGCATCGCGCTGGCATGCTGGCCAGCAAGCAGAACGTCTTCGACGATTTCATCGCATGTGCGGAGCATCTGATCGAAGCGGCGTATACGAACCCCGCCAAACTGGCCGTCGAGGGCGGTAGCAATGGCGGCTTGCTGATGGGTGCTGTGCTTACGCAACGGCCCGACCTGTTCCGGGTGGTCGTTTCTATCTCCGGCATTTATGACATGCTTCGGTCTGAAACCACGGAGAACGGCCAATTCAATGTCACGGAATATGGTTCGGTAAGAAATCCTGAAGCGTTTAAAGCTCTCTATGCGTACTCGCCATACCAACATGTGAAGGATGGCACAAAATATCCCAGCATCTTATTCACTGTGGGCGAAAACGATCCTCGTGTGGATCCCTGGCATTCGCGGAAGATGATTGCGCGCTTGCAGGCTGCCAATGCTTCCCAGAATCCAATTCTGCTCATCGGCTTTTCCAACGCAGGACACGGAGGAATTGGCTCTGCTGAAGACCAACGCATTGCCATGGAGACGTACTGGTCGGAATTCATTTATCAGCAGCTCGGCGTCAAATGGGTTAGCCCAGTTATGGAAGCGCAATAACTGGCGCGGTAAAGCTTGATCTTTGCGGACCTCATTTGGGAGCTGGTTGACTGCCGAGCGCCGCCGCGCGCTCGCGCAGAAACAAGCACCTTCAGCCTTCAGCAGATTTAGCCGAAATCTCTGGCACCATCACGGTTGAAGTCTCCCGTGACTGCATAAGGATGGCAGTCAGCACTTGGCGTCCAGCTCCCACCATAGCCTGTTCTCATTTGCTGAATCTCATCGGAGCAATCGCAGTGTGCGTCTGTCGCCGCACGACACGTAGGATGTTGTGATAACTTTCGACGTTGCATGTCCAGCCAAGAGTTCAAGCCACCAGCAAGATCTTCCCGACACCGCCCTTTTCCGCCGCTGCTTGAGCCTCGGCCGCTTCCCTGAGCGGCAGTTTCTGGCTAATCGGGATTACTAGCTTGCCATCTCGCACCGCTTCGGCCATGAACTCGAGCGTTTTCCCGTCGAATTTCGAGAATACTGGCACCACCGTGACAGATGCGTACTTCACAGCATTCCGCGGTGCCCCGACAACCGATGCATACACTCCTCCCGGCTTGACCTTGGCGATCAGCCTCTCGGCGGTTCTTCCGCCGACCGTATCCGCCACCGCATCGAGCGGCGGAAGATTCGCAATCGCGGCGTCTTCGTCGGTTGCGACGACTTGATCCCCGCCCACAGTCTTCGCCTCCTCCATTTGCCTCTGCAAAACCCCCGCGATCACAGTCGCCCCGCGTTCCTTCGCAGTGAATACCGCCGAACGCCCGACATTTCCTACAGCACCTACGACCATCACCGTCTGACCCGCTTTGATTCCCGTAGCTGAAAGGAGCTGGTTGCCGGTCGTCGTCGCGAGCGGCAGCGCCGCCGCCTGGATCAAATCGAGCCCCTTGGGAACTTTCGCCAGAACCGCGGCTCTCACGACACAAAGTTCGGCGTAAGTATTGTCCGCCATCGCGAACACCTGGTCGCCGACGGAAAAGCCTTCGACTCCAGGCCCAATCTTGACAGCAGTCCCCGCAATGTCGACTCCTATCAGTCCTGGAAACTTGATGGGATAAAAATCCTTGGTTAGTCCAGCACGCCGCTTGTAGTCGATCGGATTCACGCTCGCGGCGGCGACCCGCACCAGCACCTCGCCCGGACCCGGAACCGGGTCAGGGTAGTCTTCGAACTTCAGTACTTCCGGACCGCCATACTCGTGGACAACGATTGCTTTCATATTTCATCTCCTCGGATCGAATGGATTTTCTCTGAGCCTAACCTTCACCAATATGACAGATATCTATGAGATTCTTCCACCCGAAGTGCGTGAGGTGGGGATCCACAAACTGTCCGCTCCCACCTCACGATGCGTTCGACGGGTCGCTTGCATAGCAGGTTCGAGAACATGATCGGTCCATGGGTTGGTTGCAATGTGCTCAACCTGTTTCTGGCCTTAGCCGCCTCAGCGGAAGTTCCATGAGCCACCACCAGGTGCTGGCCCGCCTTTATGGCGGTCCCGTAGCGTTCCTCTCTGTTCTCGACAATTATGCTGCCAACCGCAAACGGCGGTGTCGTTAGCAAATTCTCGCGCATCGAGATTATGCGTCTATCCGTTCGACCCATTGAGCGCGCCCTGCGGGAGCCACGAATGGATCCGCAAAATACTGTGTTTCCCGCGCGACCTTGTCGCCCCTGAACTCCATGATGCTCACGGTGTAGGACGGTTTCCCGTCATATGTCAGGATGAATTCGGTGACCCACAGATCACCGCCGCCGATGATTCGTTGGACAGTAAACCGCTTTTTGCTCGGCTGACTAGCGCGTTGGTTCTGTATGTTGCGTCGCCCGCGGGTTCGCTCGCCTGACTGCGGGTAGTCCAGCACCGCGTCCTCGTGATAGATGAGGTGCTCCGTTTCAAAATCGTTGGCATCAGACGCCGCCCAATGCTGATCCAATGCGGCACGGATCTCTTGATCTCGCACTCCAGGATACTCGTCCGTCGGTTGTTGATCGTTCATCTTGAGCCCTCAATTTGACAAGAATTTCAATGCTTTAGCGGAGTCGGGGCGTACGACTCCTCAAGTCGCGCTGTTCTTCGATCGCCGGCGAGCAAGCTCGACTTCTTCAGACATGGATCGTTGCCCATCCAAATTCAATCTTTCTCAGCCCGCTGCTCGCACTACGTCTTTCTTTCGATCTTGAGAGTGGTCGTGTTCTTCCCTTCTAGGCAAACGGCCCCAGTTTGGCGAAGATGGTCGGCAGATATTCCGCGACCGTCGGATGAATGTGCATGGCGCGCTGGATGACGGTATACGGCGCCTTCGCATACATCACGTCCAGCAGAACGTGAATTACTTCGTCGCCTCCGATTCCAAGAATCGCAGCCCCCAGAATATGTTTCGTTTCTGCATCGACGCAGATTTTGATGAAACCTTGTGTCTCACCTTTTTCGTAAGCCCGGCTCACTTGACTCATAGAATATTTCGCAGCGAGGGCACGCCGTCCGGATTTCCGTATGTCTGCGTCCGTCATGCCGCATCGCCCCAGGGGCGGATCGATATAGAGCGCGTAGGCTTGGATTCGGTCGGAAACCCGGCGATGTTCAGCGTTAAAGAGATTGCCCGCAACAATCTCGTAGTCGTTGTAGGAAGTATGCGTAAAGGCGCCGCGGCCGTTGCAGTCCCCCAGTGCCCAGATGCCGGGCACGTTCGTTTGCAGTTGATCATCGACGATGATGTAGCCGCGGTGGTCGGTGGCAACCCCAGCCCGGTCCAAACCCAAGTCGTTCGTGTTGGGGATACGTCCCACGGCCAGAAGAACGTGAGTACCCACTACTTCTGGCAGACCTTCTTCGCATGTGAGGCCGACGGCGACGCCGCCATCGCGTTTTGAGAGCGAGATACATTTCGCATTCAGCCGGATGTGTATGCCCTCAGCCTCCAGGATTTCGCGCACTGCTTGGGAAACATCTTCGTCCTCCCGTCCAATCAGGCGCGGTCCCATTTCCACAATCGTGACTTTGCTCCCGAAGCGGCGATAGATCTGAGCGAACTCCAGCCCGACATAACTTCCCCCGACGATGATGAAATGCTCGGGCAAGAAATCGATGTCCATCATCGATGAGTTGGTGAGAAATGGGACATCATGAATCCCCGGCATGTCGGGAATGCGGGCCCGCCCGCCAACATTGATATAAATCTTGTCGGCTTGCAGAACTTCATCGTTGACCACGACAGCGTTCGCCGACTGAAGGCTGGCCTGACCCTGAATGACCGTACAATTTGTCGTTCCTCGGAGCCATTCCTCCACTCCCTTGCTTGATCTCCCGGAGATTGCATCTTTGCGGGCTTTGACTCGCGTCATATCGACGCGCATATCACCAATGGAGAAACCATATTCCGCACCTCGGCGGGCAACATGGATCGCATAGGCACTCGCCACGAGCGTCTTGGTCGGGGTGCATCCTGTATTCACGCAGGTGCCGCCAAATTTGTTGCGTTCGATAATAGCGACGGTTTTGCCGGCACCCGCAAACCGCGCCGCCAGGGACGGTCCCGCCTGGCCCGTCCCGATAATGATTGCGTCAAAGTGCTTCATATGAGAGACCGGGTGGTTGCAGTTTTCATAAGTGCTCCGACCAGCCCAACCTTAGATTAGGCCAGAATCACGAGGACGAGTCTATCGGACGAACGTATCGACCACCACCAAAGTATAGATTGGACATTTGGGCACAGAGTTGCGCGTACTTTCTTCCCCAGGGTCGGGCACTTCACTCACCCTTTTGCCCTTTTGTGGGGTGAACCCCCAAATTGAGACACTTTACATTGGCACAGTTGCAGGGAAAGGAACTGCGAGTGGCAAAGCGAAGAGTGGGAAAGTATCCCGAGGCGTTCCGAAAAATGGCGGTCCGTTTCACAGAGTGGCAGTCGTGTTGGGAGGCGATCTCCTGTCGATTGAGTAGCGCGACAGCGTGAGGGCGCGGAGGCGGCGTAGTAGACGAAGCCTGTGGCGTTTGCCGAAGCAGAACTCATTTTCTCGAACCCCAAGTTCTTCGGACCAAATGCAAAATCAGCAAATCAGCGGGTCAAGACTGCGTAGTACATTTTGAGACTTCCATCAAAGGACATAGAGCGGAAGACGCACCAACTCTGCGATCCTGCTAAAATCCCGATCTAGAGTAAACAGCGTGGCGTCATGCTCTAAGGCAATGGATGCGATCAGAGCGTCTACCGTTGTAACGACCACGCCTTTCGCGCGGGCGGTTCGGAAAATCACCGCCGCTTCGCGATAGGTTTGATATCCGCTGGGTTCGAGCATGTCCCACTGCGAAAGATAGCGCTCGATGCGGCTGACATCGCGCTTCAGACCCTGCAACACTTCCGTCACCACAATTCCGGCTAGCGCGAAGGGCTCTGCGTCAGCGATCATGCGGCGCAATTCGGCTCCGGCAGCGGAGGGGGAAGAACTCAGAAAATCGATCCACACGGAACTATCCACCAAGATCAAAGCCGGTTTCTCCGCATGGCCTTAGAATCAGCTTGCCAGATGCCACTACCGTAGTAGCGAAGAATGCCTTTGCGGCTTTCGGAACGGACCAGCAACTCCAAGGCCCTCTGAACGATCTGCCGCTTGCTTTTCAGGCGCGTGAGTCTTCTCGCCTTGCGCACCAGACTTTCATCAATGTCGATGTTAGTCCGCATTGCATGGATCATACACCATTTTCTGATATTTTTGTGCATCTTGTGGAGCTGGAGCGTGACACGGCTCAAACCCACACTTCCCATTTGAATCTGAGCCCGAGGTTCATGATGGGGCTGGAAGCCTTGATTCATGCTGGTTTCAGCATGACCGAGACGCTGTGGAGGTCGACACCTAGTGGGTGAGACACAAAATCAGCCGTTGCCGCTCTTTCTTCGACCCCTCGTTACGAGTGGGTTTCCAGGGGTCGCGGGTCACCTTCGCTGGTGGCCTGATTCCGGCGCGAGGGAGACGAACGTCTCGGATTCAACGACCTCATCGGGCAGCACTTGACCGATTCTCAGGGGAAGAGGACTCTCCGCAGCGAGCAGTGCTGGACATGGACTCGACCGAGATGCCGGTCTATGGCCAGCAGGAGAACAGCGCCTACGACGGCCCCGGCGGACGGCGAGTGAAGCATGCACGGTAACCCCGGGCTGCTCTTGGCGGAGGGGCATTTGAACCGACGGCGACGCGGGGCGATGCTGAGCCGGATCGCACTACTGCCGGTGCCAGCGGGATAGAGAGCTGATGGTCGAGTCTCGATTGAAGGTCCGTTCCACAGGAGTCTGGGCGAAAGGGGAGTGTTGCAAGACCAGGGGCAAAATCGAGCGCTCAGGATGGTTTCGGTGGAAGCAGCCAGACCGCCCGACTAACCCCGAGAGAAATCGTTTCACCATGTCGCAAACCGGCGAGTCGGTGTACAATCGTGCCGTTTTCGCGGTCAACAAAGGGGATTCCGGTTAAGGGGGTACTCCACTGCGTGATGTGGGCGGTCAATCGCGCTCGCTTGACGCTTGCAACGATAGCTGCCCTGATGACCATGTCTTGGCCCGCGGCCTACATTCAGGGCCAAGGGCCAGCACAAACCCTCCCGCAAGTCTTCCCCGCTGATGTTCTACCCACGAACGACCTGCCCAATCCGTACACCACGATCGACCACTTTGGAGTGCTCTACGACCGAGTATGGGGAGCAACGAGTGCTGTGGCGATCGATCGCGATGGCAAATCCGTCTGGGTCGGGGACCGCTGCGGAGCAAAACAGGCGCCTGCGGGAGTTTCAAATTTGAGCCCTTTTGCGACCGACAGTTGCGCCGGCTCAAACCTGGACCCCATTCTTAGGTTTGATCATCTTGGAAAGCTGAGCAAGCATTTTGGCGGCGGCATGTTCATTTTTCTGCACGGCATTTTCATTGACCAAGACGGAAACGTGTGGGTGGCCGACGAGCGCGCGGCAACTGCGCAAGAAATCGAGGAGTCTCCCGCAGCCAAAGGAAAAGGGCTGACAGTCGTCAAATTCAGTCCCGACGGCAAGGTCCTGATGACACTGGGAACACCGGGGGTGGGTGGTGATCCTCCCCACGCCTTCCAGGCGCCGACCAGTGTTGTGACCGCTCCCAACGGCGACATTTTCGTCGCGGACGGACACGGCGGTCCCGCCCCGGGATCGACGACTTCGCGCATCGTGAAGTTCGACCGCAACGGGAAATTCATCAAAACTTTCGGTACGCTCGGTCACGGGCCGGGGCAGCTATATCACCCTCACAGCTTGGCCATCGATTCCGCAGGACGCCTGTACGTCGCCGACCGGTCGAACTTTCGCATCGCGATTTTCGATCAGGACGGCAACTGGATTGACGCGTGGTACCAATTCGGCAGGCCGAGCGGCGTCTCCATCGACAAAGATGACGTGATCTACGTCGGGGATTCCGAATCCAACGCGGTCCAAGCTCACGATGGCTGGGAACGGGGGATTCGCATTGGGAATGTCAAAGACGGCAAGGTCCGGTATTTCATTCCCGACACTCGAAGAGGGAAGGTCAGCAGCGGGAGCGGTCCGGAGGGCGTTACGGTGGATGATCAAGGCAACGTGTACGGGGCGCAGGTCGGCCAGCAAGATGTTGTGAAATACATTCCCTACAACCCCGACCATCCCTAAGGATCCATAGGAGCCCAGGATGCCGCTCAGCGAGAAAGTTCTCGAAAGTTTCGCCGGCTCGTTGGCCATCGCGCTGTTTGCCTTCCTTTTCGCGGCGCCCGTGCCCCTCGCGGCCCAGCGACCCCCAAAATTCAGAGTCGATCCCGCCTGGCCTCTCGAACTGCCCAGCAACTGGATTCTGGGACAAGTCGGCGGCCTCGCCGTGGACTCCCACGACCACATCTGGGTGCTCCAGCGTCCGGGCTCGGACACGGCCGACGAACTGGGTGCGGCGCAAACTCCGCCGCGCTCGATCTGCTGCTTCGCCTCGAAGCCGGTGCTCGAGTTTGACACGAGCGGCAAGTTGCTCAACGCCTGGGGCGGCCCCGGTCCCGCCGCGGCGGGATACGACTGGCCCAAAACCGAACACGGCATCCACGTCGACCGGAACGACAATGTGTGGATCGGCGGCAACGACCCGGCCGACCGCATGTTGCTGAAGTTCACGCGCGACGGCCGCTTCCTGATGCAGATCGGCAAGCCCTCGACCGACCCGATGAACAGCTCGCGCACCGACATCCTCGGCCGCCCCGCCGGAATCGACGTGGACGAGGCCGCGCACGAGGTCTACATCGCCGACGGCTACGGCAACCGGCGCGTCATCGTCTTCGATTCCGAGACGGGAGAGTTCAAGCGCCTGTGGGGCGCCTATGGAAACAAGCCATCCGACGCCGACCCCGGCCCCTACGCCCCCGGGGCCCAGCCCGCGCAGCAGTTTCGCACTCCCGTCCACTGCGTTCACATCGCGCACGACGGTCTCGTGTACGTCTGCGACCGCTCGAACAACCGCATTCAGGTCTTCAGCAAGCAGGGCAAGTTTGTGAAGGAGTTTCCCGTGCGCCCCCAGACGCTCGGCATCGGCTCGGCCTGGGATATCGCATTCTCCCCCGACAAAGGCCAAAGCTTTCTGTTTGTCGCCGACGGCGAAGACAATGTCATTTGGACCGTCCAGCGCAGCGACGGCAAAATCCTAGGTTCCACCGGCCACAACGGACGTAACGCAGGCCAGTTCCACTGGATCCACCAGATCGCCTCCGACTCCGCCGGAAATCTCTACACCGGCGAGGTGGATACCGGCAAACGCATCCAGCGTTTTGTGATCGCCAAGGAGTAGGGCAGGCACGCCTTCGATGAAAGTTGCGTAGATCCCGATTTGCGCCCG
>DASPVV010000122.1:0-7314 GCA_035622175.1 Terriglobales bacterium
GAAGACGCCGGATGGTTTCACCTATATCGATCCCGCTCAATTCCACGAATTGTTCGCAGCCGACCTTCCCGCCGACCAAGCCGCTTTCATGGCGCGATCGCAGGTCTTCAACTTTGCCGACAACTTCTCAGCGACCATCACTCAAGCCGCGTGGCGAACGAAGCCTAGTTGGATGTTGGTGGCGGGAAGCGACCGCACTATTAACCCCGAACTGGAACGCTGGTATGCCGCACGCGCCAAGAGCCACAAGGTCGAAGTCGCGGGTGCCAGCCATGTAGTCTACATCTCTCATCCGAGGGAGGTCTCTGCGTTGATTGAGGATGCTGCACAAAACGCTCGATAGGGAAGTTGAATATCGATGGCGGATTCCAGGCACAGTAAATACGGGGAGTCGGACGAAGGCGCCGCACAGACCGATTGATAAAGGAGATGTAATGGCACATACCGTGGAGTACTTGGGAGCACCGGCTCGGTGGTGGACGACCCGCGTGGAAGAAAAGAAGAGACGGCTGGGGCTAGCCGCTTCCTGGATGACTGGTGCCATCTTGCGGCAAGAAAAAATCGTAGAAGCCTTAGAACTGCTTATCGCCCCGACGGATCGCATCGTGATTGAGGGCGACAACCAGAAGCAAGCCGATTTTCTGTCGCGCTCTTTAGTCAAAGTCGATCCAAAGAAAGTCCATGAACTACATCTCATTATTTCTAGCATCAGCCGGCCGGAACATCTCACCCTTTTTGAGATGGGAATCGCGAAGAAGGTCGATTTCGCCTTCGCAGGTCCTCAGAGCCTTCGCGTAGCGCAGTTGCTGGAAGATGGTGTTCTGGAGATCGGGGCCATTCACACGTACGTTGAATTATATGCCCGTCTGTTTCTGGACTTAGTGCCGAACGTTGTGCTGGTGTGCGCGGAGGAGGCCGATAGTGAAGGCAACTTGTACACTGGTCCAAACACGGAAGACACGCCGGTGATTGTGGAGGCAGCCGCCTTTCATGATGGCATTGTCATCGTCCAGGTAAACCGAATTGTTGACAAGCTTCCCCGTGTGGATATCCCAGCCTCTTGGGTCGACGTAGTCGTGGAGGCGGACCGTCCATACGCAATTGAGCCCCTTTTCACGCGCGATCCACGGGAAATCAATGATCTACAGATTCTCATGGCGATGATGGTGATCCGCGGGATCTATGAGCGCCATCAGGTGCACTCACTAAATCACGGCATTGGTTTCGATACGGCAGCAATCGAGCTTCTTCTTCCTACATATGGCGAATCGCTCGGACTGCGCGGAAAGATTTGCGAACACTGGGCGCTCAACCCTCACCCGACCTTGATTCCTGCAATTGAAACGGGATGGGTGAAGACCGTTCACTGCTTCGGAAGCGAAGTAGGGATGGACGACTACATTCGTGCACGCCCCGATATCTTTTTTAACGGTCACGATGGAAGCCTACGCTCGAATCGGGTTCTTTGTCAGCTGGTAGGCCAGTATGCAGTCGATGCTTTCATTGGATCGACGCTACAGATCGACGCGGACGCCAACTCATCTACAGTGACCGCCGGGAGAATCTCCGGCTTTGGCGGCGCTCCAAATATGGGACATGATCCCCACGGCCGACGGCACGCGAGTCCAGCCTGGCTCGATCTGAAAACCAATCCAAGCCCGTTGGGCCGTGGAAGGAAGTTGGTGGTTCAAACGGTAGAAACCTTCTCAAAGGGAGACACACCCGCTCTTGTCGAAACCTTGGATGCCGTCGAAGTCGGCAAGAAGGCGGGCATGCCGATCGCGCCGGTCATGATCTACGGCGATGACGTTAGTCATGTCGTGACCGAGGAGGGTATCGCGTATCTGTACAAAGCAGAGGGTCTTGAGGAGCGGCGGTGCGCTCTAGCCGCGGTCGCCGGGGTCACTCCCGTCGGCCTGCGGGCAAAACCGGAAGAGACTGCCGCGCTTCGCAAGAAAGGGATCGTCGCTTATCCGGAAGACATCGGCGTCGAGCGTCTGAAGGCCAATCGCTCGTTACTGGCTGCGCGAAGCATGGAGGATTTAGTCGCGTGGTCCGATGGTCTCTACAAGGTCCCCGCGCGTTTCAGGAGCTGGTAAATGCATTTGAACTTTGATGTCCTTTTGCATGATGAAACGTGCAGGCGGCGCATATCCGATCGTCTCGCCAGGCTTGCTAGGCAAGCCATGGTCGCTGAGGCGGAACTTACCCCAAAACCGGGCCTTGTTGATCGGCGCGGACCCGGAGCCCACCATGATCTGTCACTCGAATTGATCCGCCGGTCTGCGAGTGTCCTCGAACCCTATTTCTCCGCCATGGCGCTCATCTCCGTCGGGCGGGCCGTAGATCAAAGTCTTCGTGACGAACTCGCGCTGATCGGCCGCGATGCCGAGTTAGCCATGTACACGGCTACTTTGGGAAGCAATGCGCACAAGGGGGCCATTTGGATCCTCGGCCTCCTCGTAGCCGCCGCTGCACAAGAAAGTGGGAGCGCCCAAGAAATCACTATGGCAGCTGGCGCCATCGCCCGCTCACCGCACCGAGCGCAGCCCGCTGTCCTCACGCACGGAGAGATCGTGAAAATCCTTTACGGAGTCGCCGGAGCCCGCGGCGAGGCATGCAATAACTTCCTGCACATCGTTAGGTTCGGCCTTCCCACGTTGCGCCAGCGGCGCGCTGCAGGATTTTCCGAACAAGTCAGTCGTCTGGACGCGCTGTTCAACATCATGGCTCAATTGGACGATACCTGCGTCCTTTATCGCGGCGGCATGGAAGCCCTGAATGCTGTGAAGTCCGGCGCGTGCGATATTCTCTCGGCCGGTGGATCCAGCACCGATTGTGGAAGAAAGCGAATGCGGATGCTCGACGACGAGTTGGCGGCACGAAACGTCTCGCCAGGTGGCAGCGCCGACTTGTTGGCTGCAACCATCTTTTTGGATGCGGTCGAACGTCATCTAGTCGAAGTCTGTACGGACCACAGTGCATTGCTCGACGAAGACGAATACGAGAGCGAATTGGAGGAAATCCATGGAGCGGCTTAAGTTCGAATACCCCTCCGCAAAGCGGCAGGTCGCAAAGAAGGCTCACGTTGGCGTCGTAGGTTCCGGAGACATGGAAGTCCTAATGGAACCCTCCAAAACCGGCAAAGCTCAGGTATCCGTCGTGACGAGTGTGAACGGTTTCGGCAGAAGCTGGAAGGCGGTGTTGGACAGGTTTTTCTCCAAGTATGACGGCGCTGTAGACATTCACATCAACGATGCCGGTGCCACGCCCGGAAGCGTGCAGCTCCGGCTCGAACAAGCAGTTGAGGTGGTCGAACAATGATTGATCGAAGAGTCGTGGTTCAAGCAACGGCCGAAGTGACGGGCAACCCAGAGGTATTTCCCGCATTTGTTAATCGGGAGAGCTTCATCGAGCTGAAAGCAAGGGACAGGGCGCAGAAGCTGATGGACTCCGGCTCATGGCGTGAACTCGTGGATTCGTTCGAACGCATTGAATCTCCATGGTTACCTGAGCAAGGGATCGCGCCCCAATCCGATGATGGGTGCATTGTGCTCAAAGGGAAGATCGCCGGCATGCCCGCGGTGATCATTGCGCTCGAAGGTGGATTTCAGGCCGGCAGTATGGGTGAGGTCTCAGGAGCAAAGATGACTGCCGCTCTGGATCTCGCTGCTCGCGATTCTGACGCCGGCAAGACAACGGCCGCGGTCCTGCTGCTCGAAACGGGCGGCGTGCGCCTGCAGGAAGCCAACCTTGGTCTTGCGGTAATCGCCGAAGTGATTTCTTCCATGCTTTTCCTGCGCGAGCATGCGCCAATCATCACCGTCATTGCCGGCACGGTCGGATGCTTTGGCGGCATGTCGCTTGTGGCGGGGCTGTCGAGCTACATCATCATGACGCGGGAAGCACGACTCGGCTTAAACGGTGCCGAGGTAATCGAGCAGGAGTCTGGCGTCGAGGAGTTTGACTCCTCCGATCGGGCACTGATCTGGGCTATCAACGGAGGCGAACAGCGCGTTGGCATGGGCGTTGCCGATGAGCTTGTTGACGATGACGTACAGCAAATCGCCGCAGTCGTGAGGAAGTTCCTAGAAGCTGGTCTGCCATCGGTACATCGCAGCCGGCAAGTCGAGCTGTATCGCAGTCGAATCGCTGCTCTCAACGCCGTGCAGCAAGTCGACCCCCTCAGCCTGAGACAACAATGGAGTAATGCGACGAAAGCAGGAGGCCGAAGATGAGCGCACAAGCTGGGATTCGAGGTAAGGCATGGTTCAAGGCGTTGACTGGCAAGGATCAGCCGATGGACGGCGATCCGGGTTCCGTACTCACGTCGGAGGCTGCACTTGGCAACGAGACCGCGAGATTTCTTTGCGTCGTGCCGAATCCACAAGCTCGCTTTCCATGCGCACGCCATGGGGAAGTCGGGCTGGAGGAGGCTTATACGTTGGCAACGCGCCTTCGAGAGGTTATCGACCAGGATGCCAATGGGAACAAGCGGCCGATCATTGCACTCGTTGACGTGAAGAGCCAGGCGTACGGCCGCCGCGAGGAGACGGCCGCAATCTTTCTGGCTGCTGCGGCGACCGCCGACGCTTATGCAACGGCACGCATGAAAGGCCATCCGGTAGTCACGTTGGTTGTGGGGCAGGCCATCTCGGGGGGCTTTCTCACCCATGGCTATCAGGCCAACCGCATCCTGGCTTTTGATGACTCCGACGTCGTAATCCATGCTATGCACAAGGAGGCGGCTGCACGCATCACACTTCGGTCTGTTGCAGATTTAGAGAGGCTCGGCCACGAGATCGTTCCGATGTCCTATGACATTCATGACTTCGCGAAACTCGGCCTTCTTCACAAGCTGCTACACGTGGACAACCCCGATAGCCCCTCAGCGGCGGCGGTCGCACAAGTTCGACAGGAATTGATCGAGGCGGTGGCCGATGCGCGCGCCGGTTCGGAGGACCTCAGCAATCGCTTCAGGTCCGAGGGCGCGCGGCAAATGCGATTGGCAGGCCTGGCCGCCCGTACCCGCATGGAGAAGGAATGGATGACGGCCTAAGGCGAGTGTGACGATGATTAACACGCTTGCCGTGGCGCTCGTTCCTATCTTCGCAGGGCTCCTGCTGGGTTATTTCGCAGGTCTGCGCGGCACCATGGACAATCAGAACGTCCGGACGCTCATTACGTTCGTGATGAGCTTTGCGATCCCATGCGTGCTGTTCTCAGCGGTCGCACGAACTCCGTTCGCGGAGCTTCGTCGATTGGGCACAACGGCGCTGGTTCTGGCGATCGTCTACGTCGCGTTATACGCCGGCAGTTTCTTCTGGGTGCGGTCCCGAGAAAAACTTCGCCCTGCGGATTCCTCAGTCATCGCGTTGACTCTCGGCTTTCCGAACTCCGCTGCCGTCGGATTGCCTCTACTGGTTTCCGTCTTTGGCCCAGAGTCCACCGTCACAGTCGCAACCTCACTGGCAATCGGCGCGGTCACAGTCTCTCCCTTGACCCTGGCGATTCTTGAGGCCACGCGATCGAAAGAGGGTTTGAGCTTGAAGGCTTTGACGCTCAGCCTTCTTCGCTCCTTCAAGAAGGCAATCGTGTGGGCGCCGCTGCTTGGGCTTGGATTCTCCTTTGTGAACGTGAACCTTCCGTCCTTCCTGGCTCGATCCCTGGATGTCATGGGATCGGCGGCCGACGGCTCGGCCTTGGTGCTCACTGGTCTAGTGGTGTCAAGTCAGAAGTTCGAGATCGGATCGGACACGCTAATCGCAACCGCGCTCAAGAACGTGCTCCAGCCGCTCCTCGCTCTCGGAATGGCGTGGTTGATTCATCTTCCGTTACAGCAGACGCGCTACGTAACTCTCATCAGTGCCATGCCAGGCGGTTTCTTCGGGGCGGTGTTTGGAAAAAGTTACGAGGCATCTCCGAGGCTGCTGAGTTCAAGTTTGATCGCTTCGTACGTTACTGGTATTGGCACGCTCGCAGCCTGGATTGTGATTGTGCACCATCTTGGTTGAAGGATAATGACATTGCTTTCGGCAATCGGTAAAGCCCGAGTCCATGATCTCGTTCGCATCGATCTGGAGTCAGTCGGCGATCTTGCCGCGCCATGTTGGGTAATTCCGGCGCTTCGTTCCTGCCCGTGGGCAGTGGTTCGTCGCACCCCTCCTGCACCCGGAGAGATTGCTGTTGGAGTGCGCGGAAACACCCGGGATCAACGCTGGGGCGGATTCATTAGCAGGCGATCCGTCAGCACGATCGTTCGACCGATGGATCTACTCGTCATGCGCTCATCAACCGTGAGTCCGCGGACTCCGGCAATGAGAGTGCTGCAACCGGTCATTGAGAGGTGGCAAGACCTCTGTTTGTCCTGGGGGCCGACAGGAAGTGTCGCTCTCGAATTGGTAAGTGGACAACACGTCACCACTGAGTCCAGCGATCTTGATGTCGCAATTGACGCTCCATCCCGAGTGAGCGTGGAAAGGGCGCGGTCGCTGTTGCACAGCGTGATCGACTTACGGCCCAATGTCGATATTCGCCTGGAAACCCCACAATGTGGGTTCTCACTGCGAGAGTACGCTTGCGTGTCACCGGCGCGAATATTGTTGCGCTACCGGGATGGTGCAAGCCTGGGCAATGATCCATGGGGCCCTCACAGGACCGCGGCAGGGATCGGGGCGTGAGCATCGCTTTCATTTTTCCCGGACAGGGATCCCAGTCCCCCGGGATGCTTCATAATCTGCCCGATTTGCCGACAGTCCCGAGGACACTGGAGGAAATCAGCCACGTTCTCCAAGCCGACGTGCGCGACCTGGACAGCGAACAGAACCTTGATTCTGACGTCTCGGTGCAGCTCGCCCTTTTTACCGCAGGTGTCAGCACTGCGTACGGGTTGATGGAGCAGGGCGTACGACCGACGGCAGTGTCCGGATTGTCGGTCGGTGCATTTGCGGCTGCCGTAGCAGCTGATGTTCTAAGCTTGCGCGACGGAGTCGAACTAATAAGGCTACGCGCCAAAGAGATGATCAAGCTTTACCCAAGCGGTTATGGTCTCTCCGCAATTGTGGGACTAAGTGAATCACAGGTGGCGAAAATCGTTGAGGCAACAACGTCCAATGCAACCCCTGTGTTCGTAAGCAATATCAACGCACCGCAGCAGATCGTTATTGCCGGCGCAAACGTGGCGATGGACAATGTTCTGGAGGAAGCTCTTCGCCAAGGTGCCAGCAAAGCTGCCCGGCTTCACGTTTCCGTTTTATCTCACTGCCCACTGCTCCAACCCGTGGCCGATATTCTGCAAAAGCGGATCTCCGCCAT
>DASPVV010000123.1:0-8650 GCA_035622175.1 Terriglobales bacterium
CTGCCAGCATTGATCCGATGCGGGCGCTGCGCAGCGAATGATCCGCACATTTAATAGTCCCGATCATGTTCATTGAATGTTGCCGATTCATTCACCCATAACCCATCGTAAGAACCAAGTATTCACTAGATGCATTCAGACGTGGGTGTTGAAAAAGTCACTGAGATAGGCGGGTGAGATTTAGCGAAAGCGTGTTAGAAGAAAGCATCTCTTCGCATGCTGTGCTGGATTTCCATTCTCGGAGGCCTGCTGATCATGATGGGGCAACATGCCCGCTCAGAAGCTTTGTTCTACTACTTCCGTCTGGAAGACCAGATTCCAGAGAACCATCTGCTGCGGCTGATCGACAAACACGTCAACTTCGAGTTTGTGCGGCAGCAGTTGAAAGACAGCTATAGCGAGACTGGGCGGCCCTCGATTGATCCTGAGCTGTTGTTGCGCATTCTGTCCAGTTGCACAGTGCGATCGGCTACGTGACACCGAAGGACATGCTTGCAGGCCGACAGGTCGAGATTCACACGGAGCGCGACCGCAAGCCGGAAGCCGCCAGACAGCAGCGTCAGAGTCGCCACCAGCAAGCTGCGTGAAGAGCGAAGTGGCCAGCGGCCGCGATGCCGGATAGCCGGGGAAGTGGATAGGTTCCACTTAAGCAACTCGGGCGTTGTGGAATCGTTTTGTCGACCGCACACCAAGTCGCGGAGTAGAATCCTCGGAGAACGGCACTTAGAAGAGAGGTCTCGCAAGATGGCGGCTTTTTCCAGTTTGGGAACGGCTTGGCACGATGCCCGCTATGGCGTGCGCTTGCTGCGGAGGAATCCTGGTTTCACCGCTGTTGCCGTTCTTACCATCGCTCTCGGAATCGGCGCAAACACGGCGATCTTTACTCTGTTCGACGCGCTACTGCTTGAGTCTTTGCCCGTTCGTGAGCCGTCGCAACTTGTTCTCTTCTCAGACGCCAGCGATGAAGGAACGTACACCAATACCTCACCACTTACAGGGCAATGGGGGCGTTTCACCAGAGAGTCCTACGAGTTTCTGAAATCGCAGCCGTTGCCATTCGAGTCGCTCTGTGCGTTCCGCAACGGTACAGCGACGGTCAGCGTTCGTATGCCGGGGCAGAGCAAGGATGCCCAAGTCCGGCGAGCTGTGGCTCATCTTGTGTCGGGAAACTATTTCGCAACCATGGGCGTGGACGCCGAGTTCGGGCGGACATTTTCCGATGAGGATAACCGCACGAGCGCGCCGCCTGTGGCCGTGGTGAGCAACGGTTACTGGAAGCAGGTTCTTAATTCCGACCCATCGGCGGTGGGCAAAGTCGTAATTCTGAACGGGTTGTCCGTCACCATTATCGGGATTGCACCCGCGGAATTTTTTGGAGAGCGCGTGCGCCAGGCGCCTGATTTTTGGCTGCCGTTCGTCTTCCAGCCTCAAATCGAACTGCGCGAGTCCTATCTGGAGCGCACCGACACGTATTGGCTGGGCCTCATGGGCAGGTTGTGGCATGGCACCGCGCGCGAGCAGGCTCGTGTCGCCGCGACGATCGCGTTGCAGCAATACTTGACCAGCCAGGCCGGCACAGAGCTTACCGCCGAGCGCAAGCAAGGCATTGAGCGGACGTACATTCGACTCTACGACGGCGGAGCGGGCATTTCAGGATTGAGGCTCGAATACTCGCGGCCTCTACATGTGTTGCTCGCGGTTGTGGCTATGGTCCTGCTGATTGCGTGCGCGAACGTCGGAAATCTTCTCATCACACGAGCGGCGGCGCGACGGACGGAAATTTCTGTGCGTCTAACGCTCGGAGCACGCCGAGGCCGTTTACTGCGACAGCTTCTAACCGAAGGCCTTCTTCTCGCGACATTGGGCGCCGGCGCGGGTCTGCTGATTGGCTACTGGGGCACTCATGGGCTCGTCGCGCTCACAAATTTGGGAAGCTCGCCCATCGAACCGCGTTTGAATCCGCTGGTGCTGACGTTCACTCTCGGTATTACGTTATTCACTGGCGTTCTCTGTGGGCTTGCACCTGCGCTGCAGGCCCGGAAGACCGACCTGGTCACGGCCCTCAAGGCGGGCGGGCGCGGCGCGACGAATCAAGAAAAATTCGCAATCAAGCATGGGCTTATCCTTGCGCAAATCACGATTTCGCTGGTCTTACTGGTGGGTGCGATTCTGTTTTCAAGGAGTTTGCTAAACCTCGAACACGAGCCGCTCGGTTTCGATCCGAATAACGTCCTTATCGCAAGTATCAATCCGCGCATCGCGGGTTATAAGCCAACGGAAGTGGCCGCACTCTATCGAAAACTGTTTGATCGCCTCAATGGCTTGCCCGGCGTGCAGGTGGCGACGATCGCGCGTTTCAGTCCGTTGAGCGGGCACGTCAGCGCGAGCAATGTTCACGCCGTCGAGGGATATTCCGCTCGTCCGCACGAAAGCATGAGTGTTAGCGACGTTCTTGTGGGTCCGGATTATCCCAGGACACTTGGAATTCCTTTGCTCCTGGGAAGAGAAATCAACCTACGAGACACAGAAGGATCGGCAACGGTGGCTATGGTGAATGAGGCGTTTGTCCGCCACTATTTTCCGGCTGAAAGTCCGATTGGACACCGGTTCAGATACGGCGACCAGAGCTATGCAATCGTCGGGGTGTTGAAAAATGTGCAGTTCGAGGATGCGAAAACCAAAGCGCGCGACATGATATTCCGCGCGCTCCTTCAGGATCAAACTCAGACCGCGATGACGGCGGAGCTGGAAGTGAGGACGATCGGCGATCCGGGTGCGATGGCTTCGCAGGTACGAAAGGCGGTTTCCGAAGAAGACTCCCAGATTCCGGTTTCAGGCGTGCAATCGCTTCGGGACCAAGTGCAAGAGAGTTTTAGCGAGGAGAGGCTTGCCGCGCAGTTGGTCAGTTTGTTCGGCGGGATGGCGCTGTTTCTGGCGTGTATCGGGCTTTATGGTGTTACGGCGCAAGGGGTTGCGCGGCGAACAAACGAGATCGGCGTGCGCATGGCCCTCGGCGCAGAAGGGCGCGACATTCTTGGCATGATTCTGCGCGAAACTTGCTTGTTACTCGGCGGCGGTTTGCTGCTTGGGCTTCCTTTGTCGTACGCGGCTTCGCGAGCGATTTCCAGCCAGCTTTTTGGGTTGGGACCCGGGGACATTTTTTCTTTCCTCGTTGCGGTTGCGGCGCTTGCTATCGTGATGGCCTTGGCTGGATTCTTACCTGCGCGGCGAGCGACGCGAGTGGACCCCGTGGTCGCTCTGCACTACGAATAGTTGCGACTCCCTCTGCCCCGCATTAGTTGATTCAAAAGAACTCAATCTGCAGGCAAACAACTCTGAAGTGCGCTAACGGGAAGTGAGTAATCGATCGGCAGTTGCGATTGTGGCCGGATTGCAGGCTTAACCGGAAGTTGAGAACAGCCTGGCGACGGCGCATATCCAGGGCCACGTGGCTATTGCCGCCCCGGCAGGGGAGAAAGCAACGCCAATTCGCTCAATCACGCAGGCTCCTGTCAGATAGGGTCACAGCCTCAACTGCTCCACTGAGTCGTTCGAACTCGCCGCTCCGGACTGTACCCTGACTCTGAGCCGATTTTCATGAGCTTTCGCGGGCCGCAGAGCCCTAATGGGACAGGATCAGAGGGAGTTTCACCCTCCTGCGGTCGAGCGTGCTCGGCCCACAAAGAGAAAGGGAGCCGCGGAAAATCCGGCTCCCCAAGGTATCGAGCAGTTGCAAACTAAAAGCTGAATTGCGCACCGAAACGCATGCTGCGCCCGTACTGGTACAAGAAATTCTGGCCGTACCAAGAGCTCGGGGTTACCGCTGCAGCCTTACCGTAGATTCCAGTACCTCCATTGATCCACTGCTGCGGGTTATAGCCGCCCTCGAGCACGCGGTACAAACTCGCACCCCCACCTGCCGAGGCGGGTGCAAAAAAGTTCACTCCCTGCGGGTCGAGCGGCGTGTTGTCATAATAAATGGAGTTAAACCCGCCATAATACGCTGTGACGGCTCTTTGGTTGAGCACGTTGGGTATGGTCGCAGAGAACGTAAGAATCTGGTGCTCGTTCTTCTTGTTGACCTTAATTTCATGGTTAATGTTGAAATCACTCTGCAAATACCACGGCGTCCGGCGGAAATACGGCGTGCCAATGGTCAGGTTCCCGGTTGAGCCCGTGATGGGCGCCCATTCGCCGCGACCGAAGAGATAGGTCGATTCCAAAGGTGCGCCGTAGGAGGCCAAACCCAGGTCAACGTACGAAGTGACCGGAGATCCCTGATAGGCATACGAGAAGATACCGAAGGTGGTTGCTTGATCACCGCCCTTCCAAGGCAGCCGGTAATAGGCGTTGCCTTTGAAGGTGTTCGGGCGATCGGTGGGCAATGGCCCGTTGTTCAACTTGCCATTCGCCCCAAAATAGTAGAACGGCTCGTCGAAGGAACGCGTGGTGTCGGGGGAGTTGCGTCCAGTCGAACCGCCGTCGATCTGGTCCGTGGTCGTGAGGCCGGTGTAGTTGCCCCACAGGCTGCTATAGGTGTAGCTGAACATTCCCGACCAGCCATGACTCGTAATCTTGGTCAGCCGGAATTCCACACCGTCATAGTTACGCACCGCTTTGGGGTTGTTTGGGCACGAGGGGCAGGTGCCAAAGGGCGTCGCCGGGTTGGCATTGAACGCAAAATTCGGGATGCCGAAAGCAGATCCGAGGGAGTGCAGGTAGTTCGCGTAGCCGTCAATCGTCCGGTTCTCGCCTTCGCCGGGATTGACCACGGTGTACATCTCGAAGTTTGTCGGGTCAGCCAAAGATGCGTCCTCGATGACGTGATCGAGACGACGACGGTCATAGCGGGCTTCGAACGCCAAAGTTCTGGAGACCTGATAGTCCCATCCCCCCACGTACTCATGCTGGCGATAGGGCTTCACGCCCGGGGCGATCGGCTCCCAGGGCCGGAAGTTGACGTTTTCGATGATCGAAGTGCCAGTCTTGGCATCGGTAAGAGCCTTCGGGATTATGCCACTGGCAAAGTTGGCCTGTGTACCGGGTGAACCGTTCGGGCAGGCGCGCCCGTTCACGAAAACCGTATCTATATCGGAGACGCTAAACCCGGCCGCTGTCCCATCCGGACCAAGGGGGTAGCTGCACTGTTCGAATGCCTGCGCTCCCCACGAGGTCTGAGCCAGCAGCAGCTTCATGACGTCGTTGGTGACGCCATAGCTGCCAAAGATTTTCATCTTGCCGTTCGCAGGTCCCCAGGCAGCTCCCAAGCGAGGCTCGATCTTATCCCCCCAGGAGAAGTTGATGGATGTGGGCGGCGTGACGCCGGCGGGAATAACTCCCGCAGGAACAGGCAACCTTTCTTTTTCCACCCGGATGCCGAGGTTCAAGGTTAACCCATGGCCAACCGTCCACGCATCCTGTACGAAGAGCGCATGGTTCCAGTCGCCAGCGATCTCGGGCAGAACGGTAGCAAAGTCCTGAACGATCGCGTAGCCGTATTGACCGGCGCAGTTCCCGCCCCACTCCGCTTCCAATCCAGCACAGGCGGCCGCGCCGACCGACGTCGAGGGCGCATGACTCTGTCCCACTCCTGGATACAGGAAAACTTGCGGCACATTGCCGTTCTGGGAAATCGTGTTGCTCAGGCGATTGAGCTGGTAGCCTGCCTTGATGTTGTGGGCGCCCCACCAGCCGCTCTTGAAAAATGCGACGTCTTCGTCGAACTGGTAATGTTTGCTGGCGTTGCGTAGAGTGAACGGATTCAGATACGGAGCGGTGGATGTGCCCGCGGGCGCCTGCAAGCTCGCCGGCAGCAGCGTTCCCGAATTGCCGAGCGCCCCTGTGCTGGTAACCTGCCAAACGATATCCGGTGTCGAAGTCTGCCATCCGAAGTCGTGATAGTTGGTGAAGAAGTAGCCGTAGCGGGTGGTGGCGACGATCTTCGGAGACAGTGTGATGTCGGCGCCAACGTTGTAGGTTGAATTGGGGGCGGACCAGCCAAGGCCGTGACTGTAATCCGATATTGGGCTCAAGATCGCGCTGTTGAGGTAACTCCCCTGCTGCCGGACCGGATCATTTGTCGGTAGGTCGTCACCGGTTTCCCTGGCATATTGGTCAAGCCACGAACCAAAGAGGCGGATCTTCTGAGTCAGAACGAAATCCAGGCGGGCAGTGGTAAAGTAGGTTTGCCTGTCCTGCGTAAAGTACTGATAGCCAAGATCATAATTCGGACAGATATTTCCGCTAGGTTGAATGCAACTGGATGAACCGAAGTTAACGTTTCTTGCCCGGGTGTTGATCTGGGGTGCAAAGCCCGCAAAGAACCAAAGGCGATCTTTTACGATCGGGCCGCCAATGCTGAAACCTGGCTGCACAATCTTGAAGTGGTCTTGCTGCGGCTGATAGTTCTGCGGGTCTGGGTCAACCCCTGCTGCCGGTGTGACTGTCGGATCGTAACGCAGATAAGCGTTGGTCTGGTTCGCATCCGCCGTGTTCGATTCATAGGTGGCGAAAAACGAGCCATGGTAGCCATTGCTTCCCTTCTTCATGACTACATTGATCACGCCACCCAAGGCACCGCCGTGTTCAGCCTCGATACCCGAGGTTTTGACCTGGACTTCCTGAATGAACTGAAAGGGAACGTTGGCATTAGAAGCGCCGCCGGAGATATTCTCCGTGTCCTGGCCTTCCACGAGATAGGTACTTTCTGAATCGGCTGCCCCGCCAATCGAGAAGCCGTAGCCCAACCCGTTGCCAGCACTGCCCGGCAAGGAGCCGCCGCTGTTGCCAGTCATACCAGCGGAAGCACCGGCGAGAGGCTCGTTTCGCGCCATCGGCGCGAACTGGATCACCGATTGAAACGTGTAACCGTGCGGAACATCGTTGATGACGTCTTCGGTGACATTGGTCTGGTTGGTATTGGTAGTGATGTCAATCACGGGTGCTTGGGCGCTAACCTCGACCACTTCGGAAGCGGTACCCACCTCCAAGATGACGTCAACCGTGGGGAGACGGCCCACTTCGAGCGCAAGCCCTTCGCGCTTTACGGTCTTAAACCCTTTCGCCGAAACCACCAGGTTGTATACGCCGGGTGGGAGGTTAGCAAAGTGGTAATTGCCGGATACGTCTGTCTCTAACGCTTTCACACCCACCAGAGTCGTCCCGACCACCTCCACATGGGCCCTAGATACCACGGCACCGCTGGCATCTTTCACCGTCCCTTGCAGGCCAGCGGTTGTCTCCTGGGCAACCAAGAACGCGCTCGATAAGAACAGCGCCATTAGCGTCGACCGTGCAAGTAGTGAGCTCGTAAAGCGCATCTCCTGCCTCCTTGAAAAAATCTTCGTTACTCAAATTCGAACCCAAGTGCTCTGGCCGGCTTCCTGAGAGAAACCCTAGAAAATCTGTAAGAGCCTTCGATTTTGGCAATAGGTCGCTAACTCAAAGTACGGCGATTCCGCCTTGCCACCCGTTCTGGAGCGGGCGTTCTTTGTATGCAGCTGGGGACATACACATACGACCGATGTTGGTGTTTGTGCAACTAACACACCAAAACAGCGCCGAAACAAACATTCTGTTTGCACGACTTGTATTGCCATGGGAGGGACGAAATACCAAAATGCGTATCGACTCGGGCGAATATCTATGAATTGTGGAATTCTCTGCAGGCCGCTTCAGTCCCCTAGCGATCGGCAATCTCAGACAATCAGGGAGCCCGGACTTTGATCCGGCAGGCGGATCGTTCACCAATAAAACCTAGGAAGCCTTCCGGCTCCCCTAGGCGAGTCGATCGTGCGCGTTAAGGCCGATCTCGCAATTTAGAAGTGGGAACTTCGCCGCCAGCTGACTAAACGCGCTGCCCAGTGGCTTGTGGGAAAAATCCGGGTCCGAAATTTGCCCCCCTGATTGATGTCGCTCACAATGCCGCCGGCCCAGAACTGTTTGTGGTTGAAGAACTTGTGGAACTCGATCTGCGGCTCGAGCCGAGTCAATTCGGTGATATTGGTGTCTTTGAACAGGATCAAATCCCAATTGTTGATCCCTGGACCCCTGTAGCAGGTTGTGCGGTGCATCACCGAAGGGCCAACCGCCGGGCTGACGAACGAACTGACTGAGAAGACCTGATTGGTGGAATTGCGGGGATTCAAATACTAGACCTGGCAACCAGGTTAGGGACTTCAAAGCAAGCAAAATCGGAATTGGGTATCACCGCAATGACGGATCTGCAGAGTCTACCACGTCCATGGAACCCTACCACGCCCTGAGGAACTCCCTTTGTCCCAGTCGAGCGCCGGAGTCTTATCCCACGATCTTCTGACTAACGTGCCTTTGACATCGCCCAGTTCCCGAGCGACACGAAAACGGGTCCCTGCGGTCCGTTTCTTCGAAGTCACTTGACTCAACCAAATTGAGCCTTGTGCTTCTGCGTTTACCGCCCCGCTCCTTCGCACATCGCTTCGAGGGGCCTTCGCTCATGTTACGCAAAGCTGCCCGCGCAAGTTTCGCTGGTGGCGCAATTAGAAGTAGAACTTTGCGCCCAATTGCACGACTCTGCCGTCGCCGTTGGTCGTAAGCTGCTGCACGCCGAAGATGCGACCGAAGGTGGGGTTGGAGACATCTTCCTGCGCGTACGGGAAGGGGCTCCCGGCTG
>DASPVV010000124.1:0-22055 GCA_035622175.1 Terriglobales bacterium
CTTACGACCATCAGCAACAATGCCGGCGTCGACGGCTTCGGCATGGGACTGCTGCTGGCTGCCGGTCAGATTCGCAAGCACATTGGCACCTACATCGGTGAGAACAAACTGCTGGAGCAAATGATCCTGGGCGGATCGATCGAGCTCGAACTGGTGCCCCAGGGCACCTTCTCCGAACGTATCCGAGCCGGAGGCGCCGGGATCGCTGCCTTCTACACCCCGACGGGGGTAGGCACTCTGGTCGCTAAGAATAAAGAGACGCGTGAGTTTGCCGGGCGCAAGTATCTTATGGAACACGGTCTTAAGGCTGATTTTGCTTTGGTGAAGGCCTGGAAAGGGGATGCCTGGGGGAACTTGGCCTATCGCAAGACTGCCCGCAACTTTAACCCCATGATGGCCACCGCTGCCAATGTAACCATCGCCGAGGTCGAGGAGCTGGTCGAGGTAGGCGAGCTCGAACCCGACATGATTCATACTCCCGGCATTTTTGTGAAACGCATCGTCCGCGGCGAGCTGTATGAGAAGAGAATCGAGAGGAGAACGGTTCGGAAGGTGGCCGCGGGGGATTGAAGGCAGACAGTTGGGCGGAGGCATGAGCCAAGGACACGGGAAACGAGCTATGTCCACGATTCCGAAGGTCGGCAAAGACGTAGAGAAGCGCGAACGCATCGTCAAGCGCATCGCACGGGAGTTACGCGATGGTTTCTACGTGAACCTGGGCATTGGCATGCCGACTTTAGTCGCCAATTATGTGCCTTCGGGAATGGATGTCATCCTGCAAAGCGAAAATGGCATGCTCGGGATCGGTCCCTACCCCGTCGAAGGTTCTGAGGACGCGGATCTCATCAACGCTGGTAAGGAAACCGTGACCGAGATCAAGGGTACAGCCTATTTTTCTAGCGCGGATTCCTTCGCCATGATCCGCGGAGGTCATATTGACCTGAGCGTGCTGGGCGCGATGGAAGTGGATGAGGAAGGAAGCCTGGCGAACTGGATGGTTCCAGGAAAAATGGTGAAAGGCATGGGAGGCGCGATGGACCTGGTGGCCGGTGCTCGGCGCGTGATCGTCGCCATGGAACACACGACGCGCGAGGGCCAACCAAAAATCCTCGAGAAATGTTCTCTACCTTTGACCGGGGTTCGCGTTGTCAACACGATCGTTACCGAGGTGGCGGTGATTCAGGTCACGCCTGCCGGACTGGTGCTTGAGGAGATCGCGCCAGGACTCACCACCAACGATGTGCAACGGGTCACCCAGGCGAGGCTGGTTTTGAGTCCCTCCTTAAAGGTCATGGAGAGTTGACCATGGCGCTCCCTCCCTTTTCAGGGGACGGCAGGGAAACTTGGCGGCAACCAGCAGGAATCCAAACCTGACCTACTCGCGGCCACTGGCACGGTTGGTTCGTGCGGGCTCGAATTCATCTCCCTTGCGCCAGCTGATTGCCGTCGGCTGTGCGGCTGCCTCCCAGCCTAAGGCAAAGCCGAAGCGAGCCATCACGGCGTCTCCCGTGAAATCCATCCAAGCATGATACTCGTCGCTCGGTTGGTGATAGTGCTTGGCGGTAAACTCGTCGGCCTGCTGTTGTCCCCAGGTAGCATCGTGCCCTTTGTACTTGACGCCTTCATTGATGGCAAAGGCAGGAACGCCCGCGTGCGCCAAGCTGAACTGGTCGGAACGATAATAGTGTCCGGCTTCCGGTTGTGAATCGGGATGAATGGCAAGCCGAAAGGTCTTGGCCAGCGCCTCAATCACGGGATAGAACGTGGTTCGCTCGGCGCCTGTAACCTCCACTTCTTCGGGGGCGCCGAGCGGAGGTACATCGTCGTAATTCAGAGCCAGGCTGAGTTTGCTGGCGGGAATCGGTGAGTGTCGACTCAGGTATTCCGATCCGAGCAGGCCTTGTTCTTCCGCGGTCACAGAGGCGAAAAGCACTGACCGGCGCGGCTTTTCAACCGATTCCGCCCAGGCTCGTGCCACCTCGAGCAGAATTCCACAACCGGTGGCGTTATCGTTGGCCCCGTTATAAATGTTATCGCCCGGCATGTCCGGACGGATGCCGAGATGATCGTAGTGTGCCGTATAGAGGATGGCTTCGCTCTTCAATCTCGAATCGCTCCCCGGCAGCAGGGCCAGCACATTGCTCGATTGGAAGGGCCGGACTTTGGTCGCCATGTGAGCCTTCAATCGGAGCGGCAAACGCATGGGGCGAAAGTCCCGAGACTGTGCGTCTTCCATCATTTGCTCGAGCGTCTGACCCGCTCGCTCCGCCAGTTGTCTTGCCACGTCCAGTTGAATCCATGCCGCCACCTTCAGAGCCGGCCTGCCCTCAAGCTTCAGGTACGCCTTCTCCCCGGAGTTGGAGTTGCGCACCACCTCCCAGGGATAACTGGCCATATCGGTCTTGTGAATCAGAATCGCCCCCACCGCTCCCTTCCGCACCGCCTCTTCATACTTGTAGGTCCAACGCCCATAGTAGGTGAGCGCCTTCCCTTGAAAGAAGTTTCGATCCTCAGATGGCGGTTCATTGACTAACATGAGCAGAACTTTGCCCCTGACATCCGCTCCCTTGTAGTCATCCCATTGGTACTCCGGAGCTTCGATACCATAGCCAACGTAAACCACTTCGGCATCCACCTCGGATGCGGGCTGCTGCGTCTGATCGTAGGCAACATATTGATCGAGCGGCTGGAGATCGAGGGCGGGGCCTTTTTCTGGGACGAGGGAAAAGGTGGTCTCGGGCAGCGGGGTGAGGCCGACCAACGGCACCTTCTGGAGAAAGGTGCCATCGTCTCCCGCGGGCTTCAACCCGGCAAGAGCAAATTGGGTAGCCATGTACTCGGCGGCGAGCTCTCCCCCTCTCTGACCGGTTCCGCGCCCCTCGAGCAGATCATGTGCCAGGAATTGCACGTGCGCCCGGATGCGTTCGGGATCGATCTTTTGCATGGCTGCGACGGCGGCCCCCGGCAGCCGCCCCCGGTCATCGGAGGATCGATTCATTTGCGGGGAATGCTGGGCTGCGGAAATGCTCCCTGCCCACAAAACCAGCAAGATCATAGCTCTTGTCGAACGCATGCGTCGTGCCTCGGCTCAAGTGAGATTCCAAATGATTTGTATTGTACGGAAATCCCCCCTTCCCACCTTAAGCGACTTGGCTTACCGAAGTACAGTGAACCCCTCAAGTTCGGGCACCCTTGAGACCGTACTCTGGTTTGGCGAACCCAGGTTGGATGGATGGAAACCTGCCCGCGACCGCGGGTTAGTTCTTGGAGCTTCAACCCGGGCGGAAGTCGGGCACGTCTTCACCGGGACGAAACACGGGCTTCGCACGTTCCCCGGTAGACTGCGCGGCCTTGCGGCCGATCTCAGCAATTTCGTTCCTCGACCAGCCTACGCTCGCGATCTCAATCTCTCCCTCTTGCGCGATCCAGAAAATGCTGGGCACGTTGGTGAGGCCGAAGGCGTTCGAAACCGGATACCGCCTGGTGTCATCGAGCAAAACCGGGAAGCTCACTCCGTATTCGTGGATGAAAGCGGCGGTGTCCTGGCTTTCATTTTGGGAGATGCCAACCATGGTGACATTGCGCTTGCCGTAGGACTGATAAATGCGCTCCAGATACGGGAAGGCAAATTGACAGACCGGGCAGGAAACCTTGAAGAAAGCGACCACCACCGGTCCCTGCAGCAGCGCTTCTCGCAGGGAAAATGGCTTACCCTCGATCGTGGGCAGGGTGAAATCGGGTGCCAAGGTTCCCGTCTTTAGCGCCGCCATGTTCGATTCCTCCTCGATGCTGTCCTTGCTTGGTGTGGGAAACGGGTTATTAGATGAGGTTCGCTCGGCAAAGGATCTTGCGCGCCAGTCCAGTCAACGGCAGCTTTGCGGCTCGCGAGGTTTTGACCCAGCATCCCTTGGTTTCCCGAGACAGGGCAACCCTCGCCACCCGCACCGAGTAATTGGTCGAGGTAATCGAGTGCCGCAGGCTGAAGCACGGTTCGCTCGAAAGTTCCCCAGGAATCTCCGGCAACTCCCACATTCCAGGCATGAGCGTCGTCTCTCGAGTTCGTCGCACCAGGAAAATTGAGCCCCGGCGGATGTCGAGTGCGTAATGCACCTGTTTTTTGGCCTGGCGCCGGGCGGGTGGGGAATGCTTCAACTCGCCTCGAGTTCGACACATCCCCCGCACCGGGCACAGCCGACACTTTGGCTCGCGGGGTAAGCAAAGGGTTGCGCCTAACTCCATCATGGCCTGATTGAAGTCGCCCGGCCGGTTCGGGCTCAACAATTCCGCCGCCCTTTCCCATAGCGGATTCCCGCCGATCGCTCTCCCCAATAGGCGCTGTAAAACACGCTCTACGTTGCCATCGACCGCAGCCACAGCCTCGCCAAAGGCGATACTGGCAATCGCGGCGGAACTATAACGCCCAATTCCGGGAAGCGCTTCCAGCTCGGATCGAGTCCGGGGAAGCCTTCCGCGGCAGCGACGGACTACTTCTCGGGCGGCGGCGTGCAGCCTGTGAGCCCGTCGGTAGTAGCCCAGGCCGCTCCAGGCTGCCACGACCGAGGACAAGCGCGCGGCGGCCAGGGTTTCGAGCGTGGGGAAGCGCACCAGAAATCGGTTGTAGTGCTCGAGCACCGCCGCAACCCGGGTTTGCTGCAGCATGATCTCGGAGAGCCAGACATGGTAGGGATCACGATCCTGTCGCCAGGGGAGATCACGCTGGTTCCGATCGAACCATCGCAGCAGCAGCCGCCCAAAGCGCGACGCGAAACTCGAAATCTCCGATCGCCGCTTGGCTGCTAGCTGCTGCATGAGGGGTCCCGCTTGTCGCCTTTCGCTTCCCTTCATTGCCCCTGAGGCCGCCTGAGCGCTCGACAGGCTGGCAGGAGAGATCGCCGATGCCGCGATTCTACTCCAAAGACTTTCCGAAAGCGGGTTGAACCATCAGGGTTATGAGAAGCGATGCCTCCGGTTGACCTGGGATTCGCCTCAGGGAATAATGGACTCGCCTGGCATCCGCAAACTTGAAGTGGATCGGTTCGCCCTCGCAGGGAATCATCATGAGCGATTTCAAGGGCAAGGTGGAAGAAGCTTCGGCCCGCTTTGGCAAGTCGGTCGCCGAGGTGACCGAAAGCATCGAAAAGGAATCGGCGGAGCTGCTCAATTTTTTGAACGACGAGGTAGTTCCGGCCGTGCGCCAACACTCGACCAAGGCCTTACGGATCGCAGCCGAGAAGCTCACCCGCTTGGCCAATTACATGGAAGAGCACGGGCCGCGGCAACCGTAGGGACCGCCGATAGCAACCCTGCCGCAAGGCAAGCTTTCCTCGAGACCGCCGCCGGCGCGATGCCTCGAGTGCGGCACCGTGCCCAAGCGATTCTTCGAACTCCTTCCCCTGCCTGGTGCGAAGCTTTTCTGGCTCTTGCCTTCTCGCTCTTGACCGGTTGCGGGGAGCAGAAGCAAGCCAAGGTAATCCTTCCGCCTCCTCCCGCAATCGCGCCCGCGCAATCTCCGGCGAACTCCGCGAACGAGCCAGCGGCCGTGATGGACCCGCCACCCGCGGTGGAAGCCTCCGCCTTCCGCACTCCGGTCGATGCCAGTCCGCTTTTTTCAGAGACCGGATTGGCCAGCTGGTACGGCGGCGTCTACCACAATCGGCGGGCCTCAAACGGAGAGGTCTATAACATGCACGCGATGACCGCCGCCCACCGCACGCTTCCCCTCGGCTCCGTGGTGCGCGTGACCAATCTGAAGACGGAACGATCTGCCGTGGTGCGCATCACCGACCGGGGACCGTTCGTCCGCGGCCGCTTTCTCGACCTGTCCGAGCAGGCGGCCAAAGAAGTCGACGTTTGGTTGGCCGGAGTCGCCATGGTTCGGCTCGAGGTGCTCGAAACGCCCGTCCCCCTCACTGATCCCGGGCGCTGGGCAGTCCAGATCGGCGGCTTCGAGCAGGAACGCACTGCCGATCAGCTGGCCGAGCGCTTGTCTCGCCGTTACCAAACCGCAAAGGCTGTTTGCTTTCTCAGCCCCATCGGCAATTGGTGGGTGCGGGTGCGGGTGCGGAATGATGACCGCGGGATGGCGGAAGAGATCGTCCGCGAAACCCAACCCTCCGAAGGCGGGATCTTTCTGGTCAGGTTAGATTGAATCAGGCGGTGACTACAGCGGGGAAGGTGTCGAGCATGGGCTAGGATCGGCAGCGGAGCGCGAGGCGACGTTTGGTGGAGATGTCTGCGCGTGGCACGCACAACGCTTTGCAATCATCGAGGAATATGCCATGACAAACTGTTTGTTCTGCCGCATCATCGCGGGTGAGCTCCCGTCGAAGAAAGTCTACGAGGACGAGCAAACCTATGCTTTTGAGGACATCCGTCCCCAAGCACCCACACATGTGCTGGTGGTCCCCAAGAAACACCTGCGCGGTCTCAAGGAGGCGGGGCCGGAGGATATTGAGCTGATCGGGCGGTGTCATCTGGTGGCAGCGCAGATTGCCCGCCAGAGGGCAATCGAAAACGGATACCGCACGGTGCTCAACGTGGGCCCAGGAGCCGGACAGTCGGTTTTCCACCTGCACGTCCATCTGCTCGGGGGGCGAAGGCTCGACTGGCCTCCAGGATAAGCGCACATCCGGGGGAGCTTACGATCGCACGCAGACGCAGCATGGTTCGGCCGCCTCCGCCACTTTTGAACTGCTACTGAAGGGGAGCTTCCTCTTGTGGAGCGCCATGGCGGCGCAACAACTGCGGCAGGTTTTGCGAAAACGCCGATCGCGGCAACACCATGTCGCACCCGACCTCATGCGCCCTCTGCTTCAAGTCCCCCTGCACATGAGACAAGAAACCGATAATCGAGGTTTTCTTCAGCTTGCTCTTGAGTTTCGGGATCTGAGACAACGGTTTCGCGTTGGCGTTGTTAAGATCAAAAATGATCAGCGACGGCTTCTCTTCGCCGTTCTGTTTCATGCGATCACTAAGATCCTTGTCGGTCTTGACGAACTCGACCTTGACATTGAGCTTGCGCGCCGTCTCCTGGATTTTTGCCTGAAAGAAAAGATCATCGACGAAGGCAAAGATGCGCGAAGTGGCGTCCTCCCGCTGCGGCAGCGGCTCCGGTTCAGCCGGAGCGTAGGGAGCAAAGCCAGGATGCCCTCGCCCGCCTGGTGCCTGGTCTCCCCCTAGGGCAGCTCGGTAACTGTGATCCATCGGGGCGGTGTAAATGCCCCTCTGTTGCTGGCGGTCCCGACCGGCGGACTGGCCGCCGTGGTGCGGGCGTCGTCCTCGACGGCGTCGGTTTCGGCCACCAGCACCGCTGGGATGTCTGGGTCCTGCGTTCATATGATTCTCTTTTTGTAGTCTTGTGTAATCCTACGTTGAATCCGTCGAAATCGGGGCCGGATTCTAGCCCTTAAACTCTCCCGCCTTCCGGCGTGGCACTCGTCCGGTCTAGGCCTGTGCGGGGCGTACGAAGAAACCTATGTTGGAACTCATGGTGAAATGATCGTGTCCGTTTAGTCGCCCGGAGCTTAGGGGCGCGAAAGGGGCCGCCAGGACGCGTGGCCGCTTAGGAAACCATTTAAATGGTACCCTTGGCCGCCAGGGAAAACAAGCCCTAAGCCGTCCAATTTTTGCACAGAGGTAACCTCCCGCAGCCCCAGTCTCGAACCTTCGATTCGCTTCAACTAGAGCCGATCCGGGCCGGCTCGACCGCGGTGGTGCCGGGACGAGATGGGCTGGAAGACGCCGCCCGGGGCGCGCAATTAATAAAAATCATGGGAAGCGGTGGTCGCTCGGGTAATGGTCAGCGGCCAAACCTTTTCTGCTTTTACGGAGATGACATGATCTTGATTCTGCAGAATTCCTTCGACGATGAGAAATGGTTCCGAACTCACGAGCAGCCGGTTTTTCCGAAATACATCGGGATGGATGATTGCGTTGGCCACGCCCGTTTCATCTTCCAGGCTGAGAAAAACGAAGCCTTTCGCCGTCCCCGGACGTTGGCGGGCAATGACGCATCCTCCGGCTCGCACGTGTTGTCCCTGGGGGATGCGGCTGAGTTCACTCGCCTTACAAATTCCCATTTTTTCCATGCGCGCACGATGGTACGCCATGGGATGAGGGCCGATGGTCATGCCTGTACCATGAAAGTCCGCCACCAGCCTTTCTTCCGCATCCATGGGATCGAGCGGAGAAGCCTCGTCCGGCTGGGATAATCCGTCGAGCAGCGGACCAGCGCGGCCAACGGCACGCTCGAGTTGCCATAGAGCATCGCGACGATGCAGTTTCCGGTATCCAGGTTCCGGCTCCCGGGGAGGAGTCTCGCAGGAGGAGCTAGGCTGGCCTGGGTTCCCTGGCTTACCCTGGGGAGCGGGATTGATCCCAAGAGGAATCGGCGGATGCCGGGAAAACAGGAAACGGGAGACGGAATTTAAGGCGCCAATCTCCGCGAACGTGGTCAGCTCATCTTTCCGCAATTCGGGCACGCGCTGAACCAGATCGCGGATGGACGAGAACGGAGCCAGATTGCGCTGCGCGACGAGCGCCCGGGCTGCTTCTTCGCGCAATCCGCGGGCATAGCGCAGGCCCAGTCGAACCGCGAATTGGAGGCTTCCCGCCTCTGGCTCCCTGGCCACCGGTTCGAGCGTGCAATTCCACTCCGAGTCCATGGCATCGATCGGCAACATCTTCAACCCGTGCCGTTGCGCGTCCTTCACGATGGTGGCGGGCGAATAGAAACCCATCGGCTGATGGTTCAGCAGGGCAGCGGTGAAAGCAGCCAAATAATGGCATTTCAAGTAGGCGCTGGCATACGCTAGAAGCGCGAAGCTGGCGGCGTGAGATTCCGGGAACCCATAAAGAGCAAACGAAGTAATGGAATGGATGATCTGTTCCTGGGCTTCGCCAGCAATGCCGTTGTGTTCCATCCCCGCGCGCAGTTTGGCTTCGATCTCTTTCATGCGCGCGGGGGAACGCTTGAATCCCATGGCCCGGCGTAACTCCTCCGCCTCTCCCCCGCTGAAATTGGCGGCGATCATGGCGATGCGGAGCAATTGCTCCTGGAAAAGCGGCACCCCGAGAGTACGGGCCAGCACGGGCTCGAGCGCGGGGTGAGGATAGGTCACCGGTTCCCGTCCCTGCCGCCGCTGCAAATACGGATTCACCATCTGTCCGACGATGGGGCCGGGACGAATGATGGCGACTTCGACCACGAGATCGTAGAAGCGCTGGGGGCAAAGGCGCGGCAGACAGGACATCTGTGCCCGGCTCTCGATCTGAAACATGCCGATGGTATCGGCTTTTTGCAGCGTGGCATAGACCCGAGGGTCCTCCGCCGGTAGATGGGCCAGATCGACGTCCTCCGGGTAATGGTTGCGAATGAGTTGGAGAGACTCTTCGAGCACCGCCATCATCCCTAGTCCGAGCAAGTCGATTTTGATGATGCCGAGATCCGCACAATCTTCTTTATCCCATTGCACCACGACTCGTCCCGGCATGGTTGCAGGTTCCAGCGGAACCACGGAATCGAGCTCCCCTTGGCAAATCACCATGCCACCGGAGTGTTGGCCGAGATGGCGCGGTAAATCCTGAACGGCAACACAGAGTTCGAAGTACTTCCGTAGGCGAGGATGGCTCAAATCCAGGCCTGCGTCTTGGAAACGGCGCTCGAAGCTATCGTTCGGATCGCGATATTCCCAGGTGGAAACGGCGGCGGAAACCTTGTCGAGGGTCTCCGCCTCGAAGCCCAACGCCTTCCCCATTTCCCGCCCCGCCATGCGGCGGCGATAGGTGATGACATTGGCGGTCATGGCTGCACCCCGCTGGCCATAGCCTTGGTACAAATATTGAATGACGCGTTCGCGCTGGTTCCCGCTCGGAAGATCCAGATCGATGTCCGGCCACTCGCCCCGTTCTTCGGAAAGAAAGCGCTCGAAGAGCAATTCCATCTTGACGGGATCGACGGCGGTGATGCCGAGGGAATAACAAACGGCGCTGTTGGCCGCTGAGCCGCGTCCTTGCACCAGGATGTTCTGCTCGCGGCAGAAGCGAACCAGGTCCCAAACGATGAGAAAATATCCCGCCAGATCGAGTTTTTCGATTAATTTCAGCTCGCGCTCGATCTGGCAGCGAGCGCGGTCTTTGAGGTCTGGCGTGGCCGCTCCATAGCGCTGCGCAAAGCCTTCCCGCGTGCACCGGTAGAGAAATGACATCATCGTTTCGCCTTCCGGCACCGGGTACTTCGGGAATTGGTACCCCAGATCTTTCAGCGTGAACTCGAGTCGGGAGGAAAGTTCGACCGTGTTGGCCACGGCCTCCGGAAGATCGGCGAAAAGCATTTGCATCGCCGCCGTCGATTTCATATAACGCTCGGAGTTGCGTGCCAATCGCCGCCCGGCCGCTGCCAGCGTGCAATGGTGGCGAATGGCGGTGAAAACATCACACACCTCACGCTCCCGCGGAGTGGCGTAGGAAACGCCATTGGTGCCGAGCAGCGGGAGATTGCGGGTGCGGGCAAGATCCAGAACGGCACGATTGCGAGCCTCTTGCTCGCGATGAAAATGCCGTTGCAGTTCGAGGTAAACATTGGCCGGACCAAAAATGGAGACGAGACGGTCGAGAAAGGTGCGAGCTTGGTCCATGCCCCCGTGGGCAAGGGCAAAAGCGAGTGGGCCTTCATCGCCGCCCGTAAGGCAAATGAGCCCGGCAGCATGTTCTTGTAATTCCACCTCTCGCACCGCGCCTTCCCCCTTGTCGGCGCGCAACTTCATGTTCGTGAGCAAGCGACAAAGGTTCTGGTAGCCAACCCGGGAAGAAACCAGCAGGGGCAAGCGAAAAGAATGGTCGTCCCGAGTCGATTTCAGCCCAGGAGGAATCTCCGCCATCGTGCGGGGAGAACAGAAGGACGCACAGGTAACTTCTGCCCCGAGGTGGGCTTGGATTCCCGCCTTCTGGGCTGCCATGTGGAAACGCGGAGCGCCGTAGACACCGTCGCGATCCAGCAGCGCCATGGCCGGCATATTCAGATTCGCGCAGGCGGCCATCAAATCCTCGGGCAAGGAGGCGCCTTCGAGAAAGCTGAACGCGGAGCGGCAGTGGAGCTCGATGTACGTCGACAAAGGCCACCTTCAACACCGCTGTGTACGGAGGAGAAAGAAAGAAAAATCCGGGTTCCCGGGTCGCACCCCGTGGCTAGTCATAAGTTCCCTCGAGCAGCCATCTTCCGCGCAGTCGATCGCGGACCAGGCGATAACACACAAGCTTGCCCTCTTCCTGTACGGCAACATCCCACTCGTCGCGCGCCCAGGCTTCCTTCTCCCACCAATCTCCGGAAGAGCGCCAGGGTCCCGCTGCCCAAAGAATCTCCCCCCCCAATTCTTCCCCTTGCGAGCTGGAAACATAGGTTGGTTTCCCCCCGAGCAGGGTTACGTTGGCCGCAAGCGGCGGACGAAACACACGCAAGGCGGTGACGAGCTCAGGAGAAACCGTTTCTTGCTGGGGCGATGAAATTCGAGAGTTCTCTGGCTTCCCGCCCGACCCGCTCGGAGATTCGCGCATGACAAAGGGTTGCATCCGGAATCCCTCCGGACGGTGCGTATCGAGCAATGCCAGCGATCCAACCCTGTCCCCTCCGACGATGCCCGCGATCTTGGCCAGGGTAAGTTCGAGTTTCTCCGGTTCCGGGGACGGAGGAAGAAAAAGCCCGTTCTGCGCCGCCCGTGGGCGGGTGGGTTCTGCTGCCAGATGGATTTTGCGAATCGGAGCTCCGGGAGGGTGCGCCTTCAAATCAAGCTGCAGCAGCTTGAGGAAAGTTTTGGAATCGAGCAGAGGGACGGGAAGACGGAGAGTGCGATGAAACCATCGTTGGGGATCTTGCGGCCAGGGGTGTCCCCGCCTGTCTCGGTCGAGTGGAAGCTCGGCAGCCGCGATGGAATGGCTATTTTGCAACTCGAATGCCAGGCGCAATTCCTGGGTCGCCAGGGCGCGGGCTTGCAGACGAGCACAGAGTTGTTCCAGCATTCGGCTCAGCCAACACGCCAGCGGCTCGAGCAACACCAAGGGATCTTCGAACTCGATGGCTTCTTCAAAAACCAGAGGCGGTTCGAATGGAATCAGCGGGCGTGAAGTGGCGCCCCGCGCCAGGGTTTGCAGATACACTCCCCGCTGTCCCAAGCGTTCGCTGATTGCGATCTCGGGCAAGCGAGCCAAATCCCCCAAACGACGCACACCCCAGCGATGGAGAGTGTCTAGGATGGGCTCAGATTCTCGAGCCCCCGGCGGTTCGGCAAACAGAACCTCCAGGCGGAGAGGGCTCAGCTGTTCCGCCTCCTTCCCTGCTGGAATCACCGTCACACCGGAAAATCCGCGGGCAGCCAGCACAGCAGCATCCGGGTTTTCAGCAACTGCAACCTGGGCTTCCAGTCCAAGACTCGAGGCGCAGCGGGCCAAATCCTCCGCCATTTTAGGCAGAGGGCCGAAAAGTGGTTCCAGCCCGGCGAGATCGAGGACGATGGTGTCCTGCGCCGTATCCTCCACCCGCGGCGAGAAGGACTGCGCGCAATCAAGCAGCGCAGCGTGAGCCGCGGCTTCCAGGAACGGGGATCGAGCCCGTAAGACAAGATCGGCGCAGGGTTCCACCTGAAGCTTGGCCATGCCACGCTCCACGCCTGCGCGCCGGGCGTTTTTGTTGACCGCAAAAACTTTTTGCCAGGGAGCCTTGCCCTCGAGCACAGCCAAAGCTTGCGCACGTAGCTCCGGTTCGGCACGCAGCAGCGCCTCCAGCGGAAAATTGGCAACGAAAAGACAAGCGAAGGGCATTGTCAGAATTGAGCGATTGATTGCCCTCCCGGGCAGTTTCCCGTTCCCCATCAATCCCTCAATGATGCAATGCCTCCATGCCTTATCCCGCGCGCACCGACTGCGATGTGAATGCCGTGGTCAGAGATCGCGCTGGCTTGCGCTCGAGGCGCGACCGAAGAACTTCCGTTTGGATCTGCAGTCCTTGCAAAAGTTCGGTATGCGCGAATCCCCGGGAAGTCTGGAATTTCGTGGCAACTGCTTCGCCATAACTTAAGCCATGCCAATCCCGACTGGCCGGAGCATTCCCAACTTTGGCGGAGAGCGGGGGGCTGAAAGCGGCTGGCTTTTTACCACCTGCCCAACCACTGGCGCCCAAAAACTGCGCCTGCATTTTCAGTAGCAACGAAGCGCAGGCTTGGGCGCATGGTTCTCGTGCAATGACCAACAGTACGGTGGGTGTGTGCTCGATGGCGCGCTGAAAGCGGAACCAAGAGGCCAGGGGGATGCGCCGCGTCAGCGTAAAGGGCACATCGCCGAGATCCAGGATTACCAGTCCAAACCCGCCACTTTGCAGGAGTAAGTCCGTCACCCGCAGTGCCTGCCCGAGCGGAGTTTCCCTTCGCTCAAAATTTTTCCGCGCCTCACTCTTTTTCCCCGTGCCGGAGCCAACCCTAAGCTTTGTTGAAGAGTGTTGCGAATTTTCTAGTGGTGAGTCACACCGCACCCACAACAATTTCTCAAACCCCACTTCTGCCGCCGCCGCCAACCTGGGATCCAATACATCGCTTACGTCTACCAAAGCGCACGCTTCTTGCCGTTGGGTCGCGACCGCCAAGGTGGCCAATAACAAACTGGTGCGACCCGAAGACCGGCTTCCACACACCTCGGTCAGGCACCCGCGTGGCAGTCCTCCGGTGAGGGCATCGATCTCCCGTACGCCGCTAGAAACCATTTCTGGTACTGGGCGTAGCTCAAGCCGGGATGCCGGTCCAATTCCGTATCGTTCGGGAATGGCCGCCAACCCTACCGGACCTTTTTGAAGAACGGCGGCAAGCGGGCGGCGAACGGACACATCCGGGAAAAGAGGAAAAGATGACATGAAGACCTCGGATTTAGAGCCGCGAGGCAAAGCGTCGATTATTTCGCTTTTTGTTCGCCTTCATAATTCTCCTATGCTTGGGTCGGCTTGTCAAGAGCGCAAACGGGGAGGACGCCACGGACACCTAGACCGGCAACGTAGCTATAATCGCGTGGACCAGCAACTTGCGCCTAAAACACAGGATTGAAGATTTTCAATGGATTACGTTTGGTTCCGTTAAAGTCAAAGGCAGGCTGTTTCCTTCGCCTTTCTCTTGACCCCCTCACAGTTCTCGTACAGGCGGGCCTGTTTTTTCTAAAAAAGCACCCTGACCGGTTGTTAAGCTCGGCGTGAATCTAAATCCGTATTGCATCCCAAGTCCGGTGGGTATTTCACGTTCCATGGGTTATTTCTTTTCGAGGAATTCCTTGAAATGTTTGGCTACAGCCTCGGCCATCGACTGCTCGTTCTTGTTTCCCCGTTGCTTATCCACGGAATAAGCCCAAACCATTTTTGTAGACGTGGTTTCGATCAGTTGAACCGAGACATTGCCCTTATCTTCAATCCCAGCGCAAGAAACGAGCACACAGCGTGTAATCTTCTCACCCGTCGACTCCTGTTTGATTTCGACCGGAGCGGATTTGAGAACATAAGTTGACTTGGCAGGATCGGTCACTACATCGACTGGCAATTTTCTCTTCGAGATCGCAGCTGCCAGGTAGGTTTCGAATCCGTGTTGCGGCTCGATGTAGACCGATGGCCGAGCCACTTGCGCAAAAGAGGACGATCCAAACAGCAGCCCCAAAAGCAGACCAGCTTTCTTCATTTTTTTGCGTACGCCTCCGTGCAGGTATTATTGCGGCAGGCTCATCAGCGGGGCCAAATGACCACGGTAACGGGTCTGCGAAGGTTACCCGCACCATGTTGCGTAGCCTGAGGTTGGATATTTGTGTGCTTGCATGTCCTTGGGAGACGACATTCGTGCACTCCTAACGCGCCGAATAGTCCGCTCGCTTGCGATTCGTGCTCTCAGGAGGACTAGTGTAAGATGAGGAAAAAGTGAGGGGAAATCGGCTAAGTCATTGATGGCGCTATCGTCTAGGGGTTAGGACGGAAGATTCTCAATCTTCAAACCCGGGTTCGATTCCCGGTAGCGCTACCATTACTAACTGCTCCCAGTTTACCACCTGTCTTCAAAAAGGCCAGTCAAGCGACTGTGCTCGCTTTTGTGCTCGGCCCTTTAGTGAACCGCCTCCCGATTTCGCTTCTCGATGGCGTTGGTGACTTTCTCAGCCCTGGATGCTGGTAAATCCGGTTCACATCGATCCGGCTATGGCCCATCGCGTCCATGACCGCCATCAGATTGCCTGTGCCGTCCATGGCGTCGGTTCCAAAGCGATGGCGAGCAGAATAAAGCACGATCGAGTCGGGAATTTGGGCCAACTGCTTGGCTCTCTCAAACTGCTTCTGCACGGTCTGGATGTGGCCGGAGGCCGACTGTTTCGAGGGGAACACAAATGGGGAATCATGGCTAGCCAGGCGAATCTGAAGGGCTTGGCGTACGCGCTTCGTTAACCCGACAAACCGCCTGCTCTTACGAGACTTGGAGCGTGGCACGAAAATCACGTCTCGGTCCCATTTGATTTGCTCCCGCTTCATGCGGAACACTTGGGCAGGGCGCATGCCGGTGTCCAGTATGACGCGAAGCACATCGCGAAACGGCTGCCAGCTGTAATTGACAGACTTCGGCGCAGGCTTGTTGGTTGGTGTACGCGGAATCTCTGTTACAGCTAACAGCTTCTCTTCCATGCACGGTTCGAGCTCTTCTTCTCGCGGTTGCTCTTCGACCATCTTGATAACCAACCATGCAGCGCGCTCGGGCGCTGTGCAGCACCCTTCCAGGGGGTAGCGTGTCAATAGTCCTCCCGCCGCCGTAGGCAGCGAACTTCACTGAGGCGTACAACCCTCTCATCAGCAGTCGTGCGAACCACCGTCCAAGTCGCAATTTCAAGCCGCATCAATCCGCGACAGAACATGCGGCAGCGCACGCCGCCTCTAGCCGTCAGAAGACTTGCAGCGCGGCAGCGTTGGCTCTGTCACGGTGGGGCTTTACCACAATCGCCACGTCTTGATCGAGCGCTACGAGGAAGCGCATGAGGCGCTCCACAGAAAACTGCCGAAACTCACCGCGCAACATTTTCGACACATCCGGCTGACGGATGCCGAATAAATCGGCGGCCTCGACCTGTTTCAGGCCGCGATCCTTCATGATCGTGTCGATCTTGAACACAAGCTGCGCCTTGACCAAAGGCCCCTCCGCATTCGGTACACCGATATCTTTGAACACGTTGCGGCTTCCGGTTTCGTATCCTTTCTTCTTGGTCATGGCTTCATCTCCCTCGCAATCAGTTCGGCTTCGCGCAGTCGTTGCTTAATCAATTCCAAATCACGGCGCGGTGTTTCTCGTCCGGTCTTCGTGAAGGACTCAGGTAGAGGGTTCGACGTTGAGGCAGCATCGCAAGGCAAGGGTCTCGGTCTCACCAGCATGCGCGAGCGCGTTCGGTTGGTGAACGGGACGATCACGATTGAATCTAAGCCGATGAGTGGAACCACCATCCATGTTCGCGTGCCCTTCCGGATAGAGCAAGGTTCCCGACGGGCGGTCGGCTAGTATCCCAGTCTATGAACGGCTGAATGTTCCGCGCAGATTCTTTCGAGGATTGGGCTGTTTTCCCTATCGGGAAAGGCACTGGACAAATATCCACACAGAGTATGTACGTCGTAGCCTTTCGTGATCTCGTCCCACAGGTGTTCGAGCTTAATCGCCCCTTCCGCATTGCCTTTGGACAACAGGGTGGGCGCAATTTCTCCACAAACTACAACCCGACCATGTTCTGCCTTTACACCCTTGGCTACTCCCACAACGAGATCGCTTATCACTTTCCGACATAGAACGGGATCAGGCGTATCGTTGACTGTCAATGTTGACAGCGCATCGGCGGCGTCTAACGGAATATAGGTTCCCTGTTCGATGGCGGCAGGCACGTTCACACCATTGGCTTCCAATCTTCGAAGAAGGCTAGCTCGGTGTGCCTCGGTCACGACAACAATGACTGCATTCCCACTTTCCAGAGCAGATTCGATAAAGCGAGCATAGCCATCCACCACAAAATCGTCATCTGCGTAGAACGCGACTTCGTGGCAATGCCTGATCGTTGCGGCGGGTTCATCCGGTCGATCGGTGAGATGGTGACGCTGCAAGCTAGTGCTGACGAATCGCTTGCCTTGAAGAACGGCTTCCACAGCAGGCAGTAGTTCGCTTGCCGCATCTGACTTGACGACGTATCCACCAGCGCCCGTGCGCAAGGCTTCTTCTACGATGTCCGGCGAGCGGTTTTCGCTCACGAAGAGGATTTTGGAATTGGGGGAAACCTCTCGGATGCGGCGGGCGGCTTCGATTCCATTCAGGATGGGAAGCCCGATGTCCAGCAGGATCAGGTCTGGCTGCACTTGTTGGGCTTGCTGAACGGCTTCCAGTCCGTCCGACACTTCGCCCATGACCTGGATGTCAGGTCGCTTGTGAAGCGCCGTCGAAAAGAAACGACGCCAAGGCTCGTTATCATCGACCACCAGCACTCGCACTAATGCTGTGTCCAGCGAATCCTCCCCCTCGGCGCAGTCAAGCTCGGAAGTAGCAGAAAAGCTCCGGACCATTTCAGCCCAGATCAACCACTCGCGAAACTTCTCCTGCAAATGCATAGCGCAACCCATATTATTTCGACATTGCTCAAGGGCAATCTCGGAAATGCTAGGGGCAGGCTGCTATTATTGCGGTACAGCAGGCTTTGCAAGATACGCAGATAAGAACGCCTAGAAAATCCTACTCGCTTTCCTTCCCGGACGCACGCCATTTTTTGCGCCCGCAATGGATGAGGGAAACAGTGACAAGTGCAACAAAGTTACTAGCGAGCTTACAAGGCACAAGGTGTCGCGACATGAAGCGGTCTGACACACATTATCTGCGACAACCCAATATGGGAAACCGGACGCAGTCCTTCACGCTTTGATCGAAGCCTCAGCACTCCACAGGTGGGAAGTGATGCAACAGCCAGTCAAGCCGCAACCTTTGGAAAAACGAAAAAACATGGTCATCGGCCATGTCTTGATGAGCGAAAAAACGACCTTGCGCATCAAATATTGGGCAGGAGATCGAAATATTCGTCGTCCTCGTTCTTTCCACCTTCTCCCGCACCCAACTCTTTCTCTGACTTAACAAATTCGATGCGCTCAATCCATTTAACCATTTTGTAGCCCAGTTGATTCTCCACCCGCAGTCGTAGGGGAGCGCCATAAACATCCGGCAGCGGGTGCCCGTTCATTTCCAAGGCGAGGAGGCATTCCGCCTTCAAGACATTCTCAATGTTCTGGGTGTCATAGTAGGCACCACCATAGAGCGCCTCGCCAAAGGAAAAGAAGGCTACCACTTTGGCTTCCGGTTTTGGGCGAACGAGATCGATCAGCGTTTTGATCGGGATGCCGCCCCACTTCGCAATGCCGCTCCAGCCTTGAATGCAATGATGCATTGTGATGTGCTCGACGTGACCTAATCGTCTGATTTCTGCCAGCGAAAGCTCGACTGGGTTTTCAACCAATCCACCCACCTTCAACTTGAAATCTTGGAAGCCGCTCTCCACTTGCTGTTTCCAATCCTCTCTCGCGGGCACCTTCCCGTTCGGCCAGAAGTAGGGCGAGATTTGCTGCTCAGAGTAGTGCTGCTGTGGAACGAGTCGGTTCAACGTAAGCAATTGCATCGGATAGGTCACGGACTTCAGCGCGTGTTGTAGCCCACGCGGATGGTGCCATGACAAATGGTGCGCCACAACCCACGAGAGAACGACCACTCCTATGCCGACGAACCCCAGCCACATCCCGGTAGGATTTAGGTCGTCCGTGCCCATGACGATGTGATTCATGTTGCGCTTGAAACCTGTCATTACCACCAAGGTGACATGCACAATCAAGAATCCAAAGAAACTGAGCATCGTTAAGAGGTGAATTGATCTCGCCGATTGCCTACCACCGAAAATACGCGAATACCACGGAAAATGGTTCACGACGGCTGGAGACATGGCGATGCCCGTCAGGATAGCTAACGGCCCGAAGACGAAAACAACCGTGAAATATGCAATCTGTTGGAGTGCGTTGTAGCCGTAAAAGCCGTTAGGCTCTGGAGGCAAATGGAATGTTGCGTAATAAACGAACGTGTTCCAAGCCTGTGCGACCACAACTGGTGAAGTGGGCACGATCCGCTTCCACTGTTCAGTCGTGAGCAGCATCACGATGAAGACGATCCCAGTGGCAATGAAGCCATGCACGTCAATGAAGTGCCAGACTCGCGCAATCCCGACTGTGTGCTTGTAGCCGGGAGTGCCAACTAGCGGCGAAATGTAGCGGGCGTCGTCCTTTGACGTCCAAATACGGTCGCGAGGGACTTTGATAGGTGTGAACCTGATCCATTCGCTGCCCGGTGTGCAGTCGTCATTGAAATAGAGGCGCGGATGATCCATCAGGATGGAAAGACCGCTGCGGATCAGCATCATTACAAATAAGAAATTAAAGAAATGACAGTAACGTACCCACAGCGGAAAGCCGTGCGGCCCCGCGAAGTTGTTGGGATAGACCTGTGGCACAGGCTGGACGTAGGGCAGACCGACAGCAGCGAATTCAATCCACGCAGCAAGAAGCGACAACGCAATCGCCATAGCGATCCCAATCAGGATGGAAGGGCGTACCCAAATGTGGAAGCGCCGATCCTGCGGATAATGGACCGCCCGATGTTCAGCATCGAAAGAAATCATAGCCCACTCGTAAAGGCTGAAAACCCTGATCCGTAATTCCACGCCCCTGAATCGCGGTATGGAATACGTTAGATCAATTCAATCACAAAGAACTCCTGTCCGCAGCCGGAGCGAGAGTAAGATAGGTTTTCCCGTTCCATGTTCATTTCTCCTAGATGATTGTGGCGCATGGACGTTGAACGCATCATTGACGACATCGAGCAGCTACAGGAAATGTTCGAAGCGCCGGACATTAGGCCACTCAGCGCAAGCGACATCTCTGCCGCCAATCGACGGCACGACGAAATGCTGGCGCATAGCCCGTGGTTTCGGCTTTGGCAGCGGTATGGCGTGTGTGGCCGACCTGAGTCAGTAATAATCCAACTACCAGAATGAGCCGTTTCCGATAGTGACCTGAGTTTGGCTTTCGCCGCCCACGACTGCGGAGCCCGAATCGTATGCCATACTTGCGAGGAGGTGAACAGGATAATGTTTAACCTGTCTTCCATTTACGACGTTCTGCAATCGCAAAACCAGAGGTTAAGAGAAAAAATCCAATCTCTTGAGCCGAACTACCTGCTGAACTCAAGCGAGCCAGATTTGGTAGCTTGGCTGATGGATGAATTCAGACTGGATGTGCCCACGATTGATGAATCGAAGATTGAAATCGAACATAGGGAAACACAGTTCGACGTTAGTCGAGACCCGACGAGGAGAATTTCTGACCGCAGTAGACCCTTTTATGTGCGGGGAACAGAACTGACATTCATACTTCCGTTTATCGGAGACGCCGAGTTTTTCCATGTCCAGCCGCAGCAGTCCATCTCCAGCTTGTCAGGTTCGAAAGCAGCCATCAGCAATGGCGAGATTCGCCAGCCCAGCAATCGTAGCCGACCGGTCTTTCCGGCAAGTTGAATGCAAAATCAACGTATTGTCGTCAAACCATCCGAGATTCGGGTGCTGCGTCAGTTTAATTTCCACGGTCGTCCCACGTCACCGTAGCCCCGTGCAGGAGTCGATTCGCGGTTTCCGCTGCGATTTCCTTTGCTTTATCAATCGTCGGCCACACTCCCGCGCCAGTTATATTGTGATGGCAATCTCCGCTGTACTTTATGCTCAACATGAATCCGCCAGACACGAACCAACCCTGGTCGCGGCCGTCGTTGCGCAATCGCTCGTTCTAGCGCAGTAATCGTCAGGCGGTTTGCCAGCGTTCGATCCAGCGCCAGCCTACTACCTTGCGGGAAAAGGCATCGAGAATTACCGCCAGATAGACAAACTCGGTCTTCAACCGAATGTAGGTGATGTCGGCTATCCAAAGCTGATCCGTCCCGCTTAGCTTCATCCGACGGGCTAAATTCAGATACACCTCGAATTTGTGGTTCGAGTTGGTCGTAACCACGAACCTCCGCCGTCGTAGGGCCAACAGGTTGTCTCGCCGCATCATCCGCAGCACCCTCTTGTGATTCACTTGCATTCCTCGTCGGCGTAACTCGGCGCCGATCCGCCGATAGCCATAACGTCGGCGATGCTCCAGAGCAATCTGCTGAATCGTAGACCGTACCTCGGTTTCTGCCTCGGCAGGTCGTCGCTCCTGCAGCGATCGGTAGAAGCTTGCTCGACTGACGTGAGCCAATTCACACATGCGCTCGATACTCAAACTGCCTTGCAAGGGCATCAGTTCTCGGATTTGCTCGTAGATGCCGTCTCGCCAGAAACGCCGCTCTTCTGGCGTCGAGCCTCGATTTTTTGCAAGGCACCTTTGAAAAAATCCACTTCCAGTGTTTTCTCGGCCAAAAGCTGCTTCAGGCGGAGAACTTGCTTGCGGTGGGATCCTTCGTGGGTGTTCGCACGCGCCGAATCTTCTCCGCTCTCTAGCAGATCGAGTTTAGCCCGCCACTTGTAAAGGCATCTCGGCCTTACCCCCAACTCTCGTGCCAATTCCGTGACACTCTCACACGTCCTCATACGCTCTACAGCCATTCGCTGGAACTTCCGCGAGTATCGCTTCCGCTTCACTTTGCAGTTCCTTTCTCTGCAAAGTCTGCCCTTTGAAGCTGTCTCAATTCAAGGGTTCAGTCCATTCAAGCCGTACGCTTCACTGGTGGGGGTGTCCAAGTACCCTCGGTGATAGCTGCTTTGGGCCAATAGGCGCGTACGTAGAGCGAGAACTCATCTCTTGGAGCAGGTAGCCAGTTCGAGTCTCGATCCGCTCCGGGCGAACTATTTTGCACGTAAATTGTGAGAGAGCCATCCATACCAAACGTCATCTGCTTGCTCTTCGTACCGAGCGAATATCGGTTGAGTGCGTTGGGCTCGAATAGGTGCTCACTGTTGTATAGGGTCAG
>DASPVV010000125.1:0-61187 GCA_035622175.1 Terriglobales bacterium
TTGGCAAACTTCTGCCATTCGTCCCCGTTCATTTTCCCGATCAACGATCCTTTGCCGTGCACAACTTCATCATGGGAAAGCGGGAGCACGAAGTTCTCGGTGAAACCATAGAGCATGCGGAAGGTCAGCTTATCGTGGTGATATTTGCGATGGATCGGATCTTGCTGGAAATACTGAAGCGTGTCATGCATCCATCCCATATCCCACTTGAAACCAAAGCCCAACCCGCCCAGGTATACTGGCCGGGAAACCATGGGCCATGCCGTCGACTCTTCCGCAAAGGTCTCGACATCAGGGTATTCGCGGTACACCTCCTGATTGAACTGGCGCAGGAATTCAATGGCATCGAGATTCTCACGGCCGCCGTACTGGTTGGGCAGCCACTCTCCAGCTTTGCGTGAGTAATCGAGATAGAGCATGGAGGCCACCGCATCCACTCTCAAGCCGTCCACGTGATATTGATCCAGCCAAAACATTGCGCTCGAGAGCAGGAAGCTGCGCACTTCATTGCGCCCGTAATTGAAAATGTAGGTTTTCCAATCCGGATGAAGCCCTTGGCGGGCGTCGGCGTGTTCAAATAGATGGGTCCCATCAAAATAGGCGAGCCCGTGCGCGTCGGAGGGGAAGTGGGATGGAACCCAATCCAGAATCACGCCGATCCCGCTTTGGTGCAGATAGTCGACCAGGTACATGAAGTCCTGTGGCGTGCCGTAACGTGCCGTGGGCGCAAAATATCCCGTGGTCTGATATCCCCAGGAGCCGTAGAAGGGATGCTCCATGATGGGCAAGAACTCAATATGGGTGAAACCCATGCGCCCGACGTAGTCGGCTAGCTGCGGTGCCATCTCGCGATAGGTGAGCGGACGGTTGTGCTCCTCCGGCACACGTCTCCAGGAACCAAGATGCACTTCGTAGATGGAGATGGGCGCGCCCCGGGAGTTCTTGTTCTTGCGGTTCTCTATCCACTCCCGATCCGACCAGGTATATTCCAAGTCCCAAACCACCGAAGCCGTACGGGGCGGCTTTTCATGCCAGAACCCAAACGGGTCCGCTTTTTCCGCGACGTATCCCTGATGATGGGAGCGAATGTGGAACTTATACAGGGAACCTTTGCCCACTCCCGGGACCAGCCCTTCCCAGATTCCAGAATTCTCCCTGGGGTGCAGGGGATGGGTGCGGGGATTCCAATCGTTAAAGCTGCCGACAACGCTCACTTCCTGCGCGTTCGGCGCCCAGACGCTGAAGGCCACGCCCGGCTCGTCTCCAGCACTGGTTCGATGCGCGCCGAGCTTGTTGTAGACACGATGATGACGCCCTTCATTGAACAGATAAAGATCCTGCGCACTCAACAGGCTGGAATCAGTGCGGGTCGGGCCGGTGGTTGTTTCGGTTGGGTTCATGGTTTTTCCAATTCTAGTAACGCTTGCGGCTCTACTGCGATGTCCGCTCAAGAAAGTCGTCGGTTCGAGGCAACTATCTTTACGGCCGAACCTATCTCCGCTGACGCCCCCTACTAACAGCGTACTCCAAACCAGCCTTCTCCGGTTGGGCCTCTCTCAAGTAGGCCAGTTACCGCCAGCACGCCTCGGAAGAGAGAATCCGCCTTCTGGACTTGCCCACCCGGCCAAGCTAACTTCGGTCGACGTTACCGCTCCCGAGGTTGGTTTAGCGCTAGCCAGGCGGCACGCGGTGAAACCCAGGAAGCAGCAATCCCTTGCTTTCGGCTTTCGCCATCGCCTTGCATCCGTCCTCGCTTGCAATCGCGGTGATCTCGAAAAATCCGCCCCGCTATTTCGAACCAGCGCATGTCAGATGCGCGAGTGTTGTTGGATGCATACAGCAGCCCGGGGTGTTCGCCTCTGCGCTTGCCAATCCCAGAAACGGTCACTGCCGTTTCGGTTGGCCTCGCGCGCGGGGGAGAATCCGCTTGTGTTTCAGCGGCTTCGCTTCTCTCCCCTGAACTCCTCGAAGCTTAGGTTTGGCCGGTCATTTGCTTTCAACTTAGTGCCAAGTAGTGCAAAACCAGGTCGCTGTCGCATTGGTTTTAGGAAGGCTTCGCGGAGGGGCTCATGGCTAGGGTGGAGCATGTGCGCGAATTGCTGTCAGGTCCGCTCGATCCCGAGCAAGTGAAGCGGAGAACTACCGCGGGCTGGCAGTTGGTCGCCCTTGAATGGGAGCGCCAAATTAGTGGGGAAGGCGCAGAACCTGAACCCACAGAGGATGTCCCTTTTGGGCTCCGCGTGGCGCACGACTGCCTGGCCCTCGAGGAGGAGCCCTTGGAAAAGCAGACTCTAGTGTTGATGATGGATCTCCTCATCCAAGACAAACCCTTCTCCAAGGTTGCCGGTGAGTTGAACGAGAGAGGTTTCCGAACGCGCCGGGGAACACTCTGGAACGCAGTCTCTGTTTTTAAGATGCTCCCACGACTGATCGAGGTGGCGCCGCAAGTGTTTTCCAGTAAGCAGTGGGAGGAGCGGCGGCACTTGCCTTTGAGCTAGACTTCGACTGTTTCTGGAAAACGCCGGCAACACCCGCCGGTGAAGGATAGGGTTTATCATCTCCCGTAATCCCCTGCCATAAAAGTGCGATCGAAGAAGGCGGCATTCATTACGACCCCACGCCCGCATGCGCTGCGCATGACGCTGGCCCGGTTCACCACATCGGACGCCCGGCGCTGAAGCAGACCCACAGGGCGGGTTTCCGAGATCGTTAGGTCAAGCGGAAGAGGCAAGTAGGTTGTTTCGTTCTAACCCTTGCGCCCCCACGCTCGCTCTGCCCCAAGTCGGATCAAGCGCGTCCACCCACTTCCCCTTCTCGTCGCACGTCCTTGGACCTTTCCGACGAGGCAGCCCGCAAACTGATTTCGAAAGCGGCGGGAAACGACATCGTCAACGGGAGAGCTAACATTTCGGTGGGCGTCGTAATCTCCAACTCTGGTATCGAACTGGCACGTCGTAGTCTGTCGCGCACAGACGTGCTGGGATTGAACACCTTGAATTGAATCCCGTGGTCGTGAGCCCACCGGTGCAAGAATAACAGCATGCCCAGTCCGCCACCTTCTATAGCGTCTATCTCTGAAAGATCGAGCACAATGATCCGCGCCTCTCGTTGCGATGTAACTGCCGTGCGTAATTCAGAAGCGGCTTGGCTACGAACCAGTCTGCCTTTGCACTCAACTACCGCCAGCTCACCTATCCTCTCAATGTGTATGCCCAGCATGACTTCCTCTCAACTTGGCTCATTCTTTTTGCGAGCACGAAGCTTGCCATAAAGCTGCAGCTTGCATTTTGATGCTCGCAAGCCAAGGGGCAGTCGAGCTGGGGGAAATTTCGGGGGGAGGATCGAGAAAAATCTGCCTACAGCAAATGCTGTACTGATCCGGGTGCCGCTCCAATGGACATGACTGGGTTCTTTGACTTCAACAATCCGCCTTGGCCGACGCCTCCGAACACCACCGGCGCAAACTTCGCAACGTCGTGCAGCCGCTTTGATGGTCAACTATCTGTCTCCTCGACCGTTAGCCGATGGCGTACAAGGGGGCTGATTGCCTGGAGGTATCACGTTCGGTGTGTTTCCCGGAGATGTTGTGTCTGGAGTTGCCTGACCAGCGGGTTTTAAAACGCCTGCACTTTTTGAAGTCGCGCCCGGCAAGGCCGCTGTCCGAGGTTGGGGGCTGGCTGTTTTCGGCTGTGGCATCGCGGTTCCGGAAGTCTGCAGCGCAGCACCGGGGGTTGTCTGCGTGCTTTGGGCAACGGGCTGTGGGTCCTGCATCCAGGACCACGCGACCAGATCGCATCCCGGAGTTCCTGCGGTCGGTTCCGGAGAAGGCTGACGGTTCGGTTCCTGCCCGAACGCCATCGACCATAAAAACAACGATAAAGCGACAGCCGCGAGCAGTGATGTGATTCGGTTCATAATTGTCGACCTCCGAGGACGAAGCGCCTGGCGGCAACGCCTCAGCACTTCGAACGTCCCGCCCATTTCGAAGGTCGTCGTCTTTATCTCGGAGAGGCGCGTCGCGTTGCCCTACTGCGCTCATGGCTGTTCAAGCTTCATCTGTCGCTCCGCAACGGGCAACGGCTTGTTCATCATAGTTGTCATGCCGTGGGAGAGATCGCGCCTTCTCCATCTCATCCGTATCCAGGCGCACCTCACACAGTTGCTCGATTAGATTTGCCGCCCAGTGGTACACATTACGTTCTCTGATCACCTTGCGCATTCTCTGCATGCGCAGTTGCCTTTCTTCGGGCTCCATCTCCAAAGCGACGCGAATTGCTTCGGCCGTTTGGTCGATGTCGTAGGGGTTAACGAGCAGCGCATCATGCAGTTCTCGGGCTGCGCCAGTAAAACGACTGAGAATGAGAACTCCCCGCTCATCATGTCGCACCGCTGGAAACTCCTTCGCCACTAGATTCATGCCATCGTGCAACGAGGTCACCAGGCAGAGGTCGGCGGCCCGGTAGTAATCCTGAATCTCGCTGTGAGCGTGCTGTTTCTTCAGGAACACGATGGGCTTCCACCTTTCGCTCCGAAAACGCCAGTTGATTCGTTCCGCTTCTGCCTCGACCTCGGCCAAGAGGTCGTGGTAGCGCTTGATATGGGTTCGGCTCGGAGCTCCGATCTGCACGAACGTGAACTGACCTTGGTAGTAGGGATATTTCTCGAGAAAGCGTTCGATCGCCAGAAAGCGCTCCAGGATGCCTTTGGTGTAATCGACCCGGTCCACCCCAAGACCCATGAAGATAGCCTCAACCGACAAGGTCTTTAGCAACGCAGAACGTTCACCGTAGGTCGGGGGTTGTGCCTCCTCTACGGATTCTCCGTCGGTAAAGTCCACGCTGACAGGAAAAGGCTTGACCGCCGTGGCATGGTCCAGACGGCTGACGGCGAAGTGCTCCCAGTCAATACGCGACTCCAAGGTCCGGTCCACGGTCTCGAGGAAATTGTTACAGTGGGACTGGATGTGGAAACCGATGAGGTCAGCACCCAACAACCCATCCAGTAATTCGCTCTGCCAGGGACAGATGCCAAAGGCTTCTGGATTGGGCCATGGAATGTGCCAGAAAATCGCTACTCGGGCATCGGGGCGTTTCTGTTTGATCAGGCGCGGCAGCAGCGCGAAGTGGTAGTCCTGCAACAGCACAACCGGCTTGGCGACGTCTTCCATTTCTTCGAGGAGAGCATCGGCAAACTTGCGGTTCACCGTCTCATAGTGTTCCCAATCGGAAGCGCGGAAAATGGGCCGCGTGTGAGCAATATGACAGAGAGGCCACAACCCTTCGTTGGCAAATCCGTAGTAATAGCCCTCTTCCTCATTCTTGGTCAGCCATACGCGACGCAAGCTGTAGCGGGGCTCCTCCGGAGGCACGCGCAGGCGGTTGTGCGCGTCCACCGTTTCCATATCGGCATCACCGCTGCCATGTGCAATCCAAGTGCCGTCACAAGCCCGGAGCACCGGCTCCAACGCGGTGACCAACCCGCTGGGCGGCACTATTACCTCCCTAGACTTGCCCTGCCGTACGTGCATGTAGGGTTCGCGATTAGACACCACAAAAAGCTGACCACCATCCAGGCGTGTACGCACATGTACCGCGAGTCGATCCGCGGTCCACAATGACTCCGAGGCCTCCCGCAAACGGGCTTCTGTCTCTGCCGCGGACCGCGCTCGATTGAGACTTTCGGCGAGGGTGGCAACCTCCCGAGCCAGCGGATCGAAAAACTGCAAATCGGGGGCATGCTGGCGGGAAGTGATCCTCCCCGTGCGCAAAGCGCGTATCCACTGGGCGGTGCGAGCGATGGGGCCGGCGATGCTCCAACGCACAATCAACAGAGTGATCACCATGATCAGGAACACATGAGCCAGAGCGCTCAGGAATGTTTCGCGCCAAATGCGGCGTCCCTCGGCGGAGATGTAGCCGGCATCGTGCACAATCGCAAGCCCGCCGATAACATCATCCTCTGGCCCGTGAAGCGGCAGAGCACAAATGTGTAGTGAAGTCTCGCCGAATCTCTGGAAAGCGCCGATTTCTCGATTCTCATTCAGAGCTTGAGACAAAATAAAAGGAGGAGTGGTGGTGAGGGTTTGTGCTAATCCCCGAGTGACCGCGACCGGCTTGCCTTTTTGGTCATAAATCGCCAAGCCGACTAAATGCTCACGGTTACCAAACCGTTCTACGATAAGCTGCAGCTCTCGCGTGGAGGCGCTTTCGAGGTCACGCTCCACGTTGCCGGCCAAACTTTCTCCGAGCACCTCCGCACGGTGCTCAAGATCCTTGCGCAACCCGCGCTTTTCGATCACCACCTCGTAATACGACGAGGACAGCGAGACCAGCGTGATGCTCACGATAAGGGCGACGATCAAACGCATATTTAGCAGTCGCATACCCTGATCTCCTGAAAAATACTCCGAAAATGCTGTTGCTTCCTGAGCGTCTCATGTTGCCCGCGCCAGGCGATCTACCCGGTTCATATTTGAGATCATCGCCATAGGACAAATCGCGTAGTCCCCTACGATTGGAGGCAACTCTCCTGCTGGAACACTTGAACAATACCGTTACGCACGGCGTACAAGGTCAAATCGGCAACGGAATGCAGATCAAGTTTGCGCATGAGGTTCGTCCGGTGGGTTTCGGCTGTTTTTACGCTGAGGTTCAAAGCCACCGCTACTTCCTTGCTCGTCTTCCCTTCCGCCAGAAGCTGCACAACCTCGCGCTCGCGCGGAGTGATGCGGTGATTGGGGAAGACCTCTACCTCCCGGCGAGAATTCAAGTATCCCTTAAGCACGAGTTCCGCGACTTGCGAAGTGAAGAAAGTGCCGTGGCGCTGAAGCGCTTCTACCGCCGCAACGAGGTCTCGACCGGCATCGGATTTCAACAAGAAGCCTCGAGCCCCAACCGCCAGCACGTCGCGCACAATCTGCTCGGAGTCGTGTACGGTCAAGATCAGCACGTGAGTCAGAGGGCAGTGCGCCAGGATCTGCCGCGCGGCATCCAAGCCATTCAAATTCGGCATCCCGATATCGAGCAGAATAATATCCGGCCTCAGCTCCTTGCTGCGTTCCACCGCTTCGCGTCCGTCTCTTGCCTCACCGCAGACTTCCCACCCGGTGTGGTTTTCGAGCAGGCTGCGGATCCCCCTTCGCACCACTTCGTGATCGTCAGCAATCATGATTCGCAATGCGTTCATGCCTCATCTCCCGACGAACGTGGGACCTTCACGCCGCAGCCCAAGACCGCGGTGCCCTCGCCCCGCACAGCTCTGGCGCAGGGCGACACTTGAACAGCTGCCAGCACCGGGAAGCTCGCAGGCTTACCCCGTGGCTGCGACAGAGCTGAACGGAGGATGATCGTGCCTCCAGGTTGAACCAGAGCAGCCCTATTCGGCTCAAGTGATACTCGGTGTACAGCACAATGTCTGCCAAACGCCGAATCTCAAGGAATTCACTAGGTTGGACAGTTGGTTTCGTCGGCGAAACGCCCGCGTATGTAATATTTTCCTGCGCAGCTCCTGGCTGCCAAACCCATTGGCGACGCTCAGTCAAAGTACCTGTTAAGAAACGTTTCTTAAGCTTATGGAGCGGAGACATCGGAGCATTCCCAAAAGAAGCATTGGCCTGAATCTAATAAGCACGACAGAGCAATATTACATACAAGGTTTCCCGGGCTTCAGTCCACTCAACGACTTACTACTCTGGCACGGAATTTGCTTGTTCGCCCCTGGGGATCGAAAACAAAAGTGCAAGGAGGGACAAATGGCTGAAAGCAAAGGCAAGGACTGGCGCGAACTGTGCGCGGCCGCAGCCAAGGAGTTCGACCCTGACAAGCTGGCCTCTCTTGTGCATCAGATCATCGAGGCCATAGACGAGACGCACCGACCCCTGCCTCTCGGCCCAGCCGACGAATTTTGAAAACGTCGTTACAAACGTCGTTACATTGGAGGAGAAGAAAGCTGGCGGGCAGTTGTGTCGCCAATCGGCTGCTCCCTTCGGTTCACCACCGCTGGCTCGGAGCGCTCGAACCAGCAGGTTGCGTAACCTTGCCTTGCTCCCGCACTTGGGGTCGAGTACTTCCTGCCAGGAAGGACTCGCTTGCGCTTGGTGGCGGAACCGTCGCGGATGTCTTCATTCGAATCAAAGTTCGATCAGCTCATCACACGAACTTTGGTTCGAGGCTGATCCTTGAAGCACTGTAGTTTCCACCTTGCGGTGAATTCGTTCCCTTCGTCGCACCAGGTTCGCGGCCGTCGTACCCACAGCGGACAGCTTCGGACTGTTCCTTTTCATGCCCTGTCAGCAACTCCCGGATTCGCAGTTTGGCCTTATGCAATTGTGACTTCGAGTTTCCCGTGGAACAGCCCAGGAATTCCGCGATCTCGTGGTGTTCGAAGCCTTCTACTTCGTGCAACAGGAAAACTGTCCGATACCCATCGGGGAGTTGCTGGACCGCACGGATCAGAGTGATGCGGTCGATCGAACCAGCCAGACGAACATCTTTTGTCCCGTATTCGCCACGCAGCGGTTTGGCATCGCCATTCTTGTTGCTAGGCTCGCCCAGGGAAAGTAAGCACAGCGACTTCTTGCGGAACCGCATTAACACAGTGTTTACTGCAATCCGATAGAGCCAGGTCGAAAGTGCCGAGTCGCCTCGGAACGTCGACAGTTTGCGGAAGACTTGCAGGAATGCGTCCTGAGTGAGATCTTCTGCCTCCGCTCTGTTGCTGGTCATGCGCAGGCAGAGAGAATAGACCTTTGCCTTATGGGCATGAAAGAGATCGGCGAACGCATCTGCGTCGCCCTGTTGTGCTCGCAGTATGAGGTCGGAATTTGGGCGTGCCGTGGGAACTGGGTCGCCATTCATCTGCTCTCCTTTCAAGCGAACTGCTCGTGAGAATCCAAACGAAATGAGTTTTCAAATCGTCCTTCGCAGTCGGGAGGGTACAGTCGCAGGTAAGAATGTTCTATCCGGTGCTGTCTGTATGCGTTCCTCTACGTTGCTGTATCGCACGCGAGTACAAACCATTACGAACAAAATAGAAGTAACCCGCTCCGATCTTGTTGGATGTGAGGTTCGCGGCGTTTCTGGCCGCAAGTCACAGGTATTTCTCACAAAAATACAAAGACCGGAAATCAGAGCGTCGCAGCTACAGAGAATCCTCAACAGAAGTACAGAGTCGGCCGGATTGTCGATAACGGTTCAGCTCCTTATGCTGCAACCCATCAAGATTCTGCCAACATGCCCTTCCATCGAGCAGGGGTCAGCTCTGGAAAGCTTGGCTCCTGCTTCTCGCCCAACCACCCTTTTACAGGAACTTGGCTTCGGCGTTGCAGAGTCGGCCCGATACTTACTGAACTGCCTGGCGATTTACGCTCTGGCCGGACCGAAGATTGCAAGGAGGCGCCGTGCTCTGTTGGGCGTTGATTGTTCTGTTGGTCGCAATCATTGCGGGGATCTTCGGCTTCAGCGGCGCTGCAATTCCTGCCGTAGGCATAGCCAAACTTCTGTTTTATAGGTTCTTGGTTTTGTTCGTTATCGCATTGGCCAGACATCTAGCTCGCTAAGTTAGGCATGATCGTCGGATCACAGGCGGAGCATGAAAATGTCGGGGCTGCCGTTTAGCCTCGAGTTTCTACCATTCGCTGGTCTTTTCGAGGGAGCTAGAGTCTTGTGTCCCGGAAATATACGCGTACAAGCCGCGCAATTTTTCCAGGATTACGAGAAACTCTGCGCCGCCACCAAGATCGCTCGGCCAGCCATGAGTGAATGATCAATAGACTTCGGCAGAACCGCCGAAGAAGGGTGGATTTCGATAGTCACCTGCCGAAACCCTGGGGGCGCATCCATGTCTACGCCTCTCCCGACACTTGAAGGGTCACCGAAAACCCGGGGGCCTGACAGGATCAATCGCCAGCTAACGCTGCGTAAGGGACAGCACCTTCAGCAAAATGTCGTGGGACCGCTGATGACGGTAGGGTTGATTGTAGGCACTGGCGGTGATGGCGATCACCATGTTTAGCGAGGGAACCACGTAGATTTTGTTTCCCCCATTCCCGGACGCGAAGTGGACAAGAATCGAACGCCGGCCTACCGATTCCGTCTTGGTGTACCACATATAGCCGTAGTAGTCTGCGTAGGGATCGACGGCGGAGATTGGCACTTGATTGGCGACGCATTGTTCAATCCAACCGGGACTCACAATCTGGCGGTGATGATAGTAGCCCTTTTCCAGAACAAGTTGTCCCAGGGCGGCTTCATCGCGGGTTGTGATCTCCAAGTTGCCCTGTCCGGTCGTACGATCGATGGGAACATGCCGCCATTTGTACTGCCCAATCCCCAACGGGGAGAAAAGGTGCTGTCCGGCAAACCGGTCGAGCGGCATGTGGCTGGCGTTCTCAATGATGGCTCCAACCAGAAATGCATTGATCGAAACATACAGGTATTGCTTTCCGGGCTCGCGTTGCATAGGCACGGCGTATACCGACTTCATCCAGTCGCTCGAGGCATCCAAGCGAGTCTCGTTGCCGGGGCTCGCGGGATCCTCGTCATTGGCGTCAAGGCCTGACCGCATGTTCAACAGATCCCGGATCGAGATCTTTTCTTTTCCATCACGAGGCAGATCGGGCAGATAATTCGCGATCGAATCATCGACGGTCTTAACCATGCCGCGGTCAATGGCAATACCCATCAACGTAGCGGTAATGCTTTTAGTGGCCGACCGTATGTCATGCAGGGTGTTCGGGTCGTCGCCGTTGAAGTACGATTCGGCCAACAGGTTTCCATGGCGGAGAATGACGATTCCCTTTAGATCTTTGTGAGGGTCCGCTGCGAGGCTGGTAAAGAGTGCCTCTAGTGCCTTCCCGTCGACTCCCTCTTGGTCGGGCATTCGTCGAGGCCAGCGATCAGTGGCATGAACCTGAAGGGCAGGGATCAACAGTGCGAAGATTAGGGTTGCCAGGAAAGGAAAAGTCAAGAAGTTAGGCATCAGAAAACCGTCGGCTGATCGACACGACTCAGGTCATCGATTCTTCCGGAACACAGTACGACATCAATCGCTTGCCACGAGCCAAGCGCACGAAGCACTCCGCGTGAAGGCGCGAGAAAAGCCGGGCGTAGGCTATACATTTTGCCATTGCTAATCCGCCGCCACGCTCGGTACTATTGCTGCCGGCCGCTCTGTCGCTTACCGAGCACCTCGGATGTCAATCGCTCGCAAGCGCGCAGAGCGAGGCTTGCAATCGTACATCAAACCATCAAAAAGGCGGACTTGTCGGCCACGACAACTTATCTCCCGGCGACAAGTACAAAGTCAGCTTGCGGCTGACGACGATCCACATCTGAGGTATGTGGCGAGAGAGCGTTGATAAAGCAAGGATCGAGCGCCACGGCGACGGTACTCACTAAGGCCTTCGCGGCTCCATCCGTCGCCAAGCTCAGAGCTGCAACCAGCAGCGCCTTCAGGTTAGCTCTTGGGCACATCCGGGCGGTTCCACCATCCCCCTCCGAGCGATTGGAACAATGCAGCCGTGTCGGCGTAACGATTGGATTGAGCTTGTACGAGGTTAATGACGGCTTGCTGATAAGCCTGCTCCGCACTCAACAAGGCTAGGTAGCTCGCGTAGCCGACCTGCACTTGTCGCGAAGTGAGGTCGAGCGTTACCTTGGCGGCATCTCGGGCGGCTACCGCAGCCTTGAGGCCGTCGGCGTCCTGTTCGAGCGCATGCAGCGTGTCCGCGACATTCTGAAATGCAGTTAACACCGTGCTGCGATACTGTTCCTCGGCTTGAACATACGCCGCTCGAGCGGCGCGCTCTCGATGCAGAAGGGTGCCGCCTTCGAAGATGGGCTGCGTAACCCCGGCGGTTAGGTCTCGAAAACCTGTGCCGGCCGCGAATATGTTGCTGAAAGCCAGCGCCATGCTACCGATGTCTCCGGTCAGCGTGAAGCTGGGGAGGCGATTCGCACGTGCAACGCCAATGAGAGCGCTCGCCGAATGCAGGTTCTCCTCAGCCTGGCGCACATCTGGGCGCTGTTCCACGAGTTTGGAAGAAAGGCTCAACGGAAGTTCCTGCGGAAGCTGCAAACTGGACAATTCAAATTTCTCGGCCAATGCCTCGCTCGGAAAGCCGCCCGATAACACAGATAGCAGGTCACGTTGTTGTGCCAGCTGCTTGAGCAGCGGGGGTAATGTGGCCACGACTTGGGCGAGCTGGGCTTCCTGCGCAGCCACGTCGAGCCGGCCGACATAACCTGCAATGAATTGCTTCTGCAAGATGTGAAGCATGTCGGTGTTGATCTTGATGAGTTCGTTGGTCGCGTCAATCTGCGCCCGCAGCGAAGCTTCCTGGATGGCTGCCGTGGCAACGTTTGAACTCAAGGTGATATTCGTGGCGGCCACGACAAAGCGGGCCTGTTCCTGCTGCGCTTTCAAGGACTCGACGGTCCGACGGTTCAGGCCAAAGACGTCGGGAACGAATGAAACGCTGACCTCGGGCGTAAACAGGCTATATTGAAAAGTCGTGAAGCTCGGTACCGGCGAGATTTCCGCCGAGGTTTTGGCCCGAGTAGCAGAGAAGCTTCCCGAAACGCTGGGATAGTAGGCGCCGCGCTGCGCCAAAGTGTTCTCGCGTGCAACCAACAGCGCAGCCTGCGCCGATTTAAGATCAGGATTGTTCTTCAGGGAACGTTCGATCAGATCATTGAGTGGTTGGGAGTGAAATAAAGTCCACCAGTCTCCGGGAATGTCGCCTCCTGGCGCGAAGCTCTGCGCTTCTCCACCCGCGACGTTCGGACTACTGCTCGTGGTGGTGGGCAAAGAAGGCGTATAGCCGGCAACGTTCGGAGCCGCCGGCCTTTTGAAGTTCGGACCGACCGCACACCCGGAGGCGATCAGCAACGTTAATAGCACAATCAGACCCGGCGTGACATCGAAAAGACGAACTTTGTGAGGAAGAGTCATATCCAACTTAAGGTTTGGGTTTCATGTTGGTTCCGTTCAGCGCTGCTGGGCTCCGGGTTGCGCTGGCGGGACCTCCGCTGCTTGCCATGCGCGCGCCGGGGTCGCGGGAATTCTTAAAGTGTTGGCCGCTTAAAGCTACCGTCGGCGGAGGAACAGGCATGCCGCGACGTGGGAGCAGTTTGTTTGGAATCGCAGGAGACTTGGCTGAGCCGGTTTGATGAGAATCCAGAACATTTCTGGGCGTCCCGGTTCGAAGATCGTTCGCCGCCGATGTCTTACCGGAACGCAGCGGGCGGCTCGGCGCCGGTTTCGCGTGGCCCGCGGCTGGGCGATGTTGGCGCGTGCCGTCCTTGCGGGCGGCGAAACTCCTGTGGTTTTCATCCGAGTATTTGTCCGTCGGTTCGTTTGGGCCATGGATCTGAGTGTCGGGCGAACTTTTATTGAGCGATGTTTCGTCGCTCGGTAAGGCTGGTTGTTCCGGCGCCTGTTTTGACTGGCTGGCCCAACCTGTGCCGCGCGTCAGAAGGGCGAACAGAATCATCACGAAAAGCAATCGTGCCTTCCTCATTTGGACTCCCCTGGTTTTGACTGGTGCGGGTGATGCAGATGCAGGTTCAGGTGATGCTCCCCGCCCAGGAAAATCAGCCGCAGTGCGGGCACGGCCAGAAGCAGCATGACTGGACCAACCAACATGCCTCCCACGATCACCGTCGCGAGCGGACGCTGCACCTGGCTGCCGATCCCGGTCGATATTGCCGCCGGGAAAAGACCAATACAGGCCGAGAGCGCGGTCATGAGCAGGGGTCGCATACGGGTGGTTGCGGCGCGGTACATCGCATCGATCGGTGGGAAGCCGTGATGGAGTTCCTGATTGTAGAAAGTGATCATCAAGATGCCGTCCATCACGGAGACGCCGAACAGGGAGACAAAGCCGATGGCGGCAGAAATGCTGAAGTTGAGTCCGGAAAGGTAGAGTGCAAGGATGCCGCCGACGATCGCATCCGGTATACCGGCGAGCGCCAGTATGCAGTCGCGGAAGTTATTAAACAGGCTGTAGAGCGCGCCGGCGATCAGAACGAAGCTGATCGGCACGATGATCTCCAGGCGTTTCTTCGCTTCCTGTAGGTCGCCGAACTCACCCGCCCAGATCAGGTGGTATCCCGGAGGAAGGGGAACGTTCCTGGCGATTCGTTGCTGAGCCTCTTCGACCGTTCCGCCGAGATCGCGGCCCCGGACGCTGAACTTTACCGGGATGAAGCGCTGTACACTCTCGTGATAAACCCAGGACGCTCCGGTGTCCAGTGTGATCGTGGCCAGTTCGCTCAACGGGATGTACGCATTAGCGCCGCTAGCGCTCGTATACGCCACCTTGATATTGCGGATGGTATCGATGCTGTCGCGGTACCCCGGTGTGTAGCGAACCACGAGATCAAACTGACGGTCACCCTCCAAGACCTCGCTCGCCAGCGCACCGCCCATGGCAGCCTGCACGACCAGATTCACGTCCCCGGAGTTGAGGCCATAGCGCGCTGCCTTTTCGCGATCGACCCTAATATTCAGGTTTGGTTGGCCGAGAACCGGGAAGATGCCGAGGTCGGTAACGCCCCGCACCTGGCTCATCTGGTCGCGCAACTGGCTCGCGAGATTCGTCAGAACTTCCAGATTCGGTCCCACGATCTTGACCGAATTCACGCCTTTGACGCCGGAGATGCCCTCCTCGATGTTGTCTTCGATGTACTGCGAAAAATTGAACACCACACCGGGCAATTCGTTCGAGAAGTCGGTTTGGATCTCCTCGGTGAGTTTGTCTTTCGTCAGGCCGCTGGACCACTGGTCGAAAGGCTTGAGCGGCGCGAAGAGTTCAACGTTGGAGAAGGGTGAGGCGTCACTGCCGTCGTCCGGGCGTCCATGCTGGGAAACCACCGTGATCACCTCGGGATGCCGCAGGAGGATCTCGCGCATCTTTCGCGTAGCCTCCTCGCCGTCTTCGAGCGAAAGCGTGGTGGGCATGGAGGCTCGAATCCAGAAGTTGCCTTCTTCGAGGTGGGGAAGAAACTCACTACCGAGACGGGGTGCGATCAGGAAAAACGTTCCCAGCGAAATACACAGTTCGATTCCGACTACCAGAGCGCGATGGGTCAAGGCGAAGCGTAGCGCCGGGTTGTAGAGGTGGTGCAGGGTCCGGACAACCAAAGTTTCGGCCTCTTTCACGCGTTCCGGGAGCAGAAATGATGCTATGACCGGCGTGACCGTGAAGGTCGCGATTAACGCCCCAGCCAAAGCGTAGCCGTAGGTACGCGCCATGGGGCCGAAGATCTGCCCCTCGACGCCCTGCATGGTGAATAGGGGTACAAAGCCAGCCACGGTGATCAGCGCCGAGAACAGAACCGCCTTGTCAACCTGGACTGCGCTGATCAGAATCAGGCGCAGACGATCTGTCCAACCATGGGCCTGGGGGGTCGGGTCCGGTGTTTTCGTCGGGTCGGGTCCCCAAAAGCCGTCCGAGAGCCGCTGTAGCAGACCTTGACGCTCTTCCGGCGTCCTCTGAAAGTTCTTGAAAATGTTTTCGACGAGAATAACGGCAGAATCGACGATGATCCCGAAGTCGACGGCGCCTACGGACAGCAAGTTGGCGCTTTCGCCCCTGATCACGAGAAGAATCGTGGCGAAGAACAGCGCGAAAGGAATGTTGATGCCAACGATGAGCGCACTGCGGAGACTGCCGAGGAAGATCCATTGGATGAGGAAAACCAGCACACAACCGAAAATCAAATTGTGCAGAACCGTGTGCGTGGTGAGCGCGATCAGCGACGAGCGGTCGTAGAAAGGAACTACCCTGACGCCTGGCGGCAGGCTTCCATCGTGATTCAGCGTCTGAATGGCCGCCTGAACTTTGGGAATCATGTCGGCAGTTTTCTCGGTGCGCCGCTGCACTACGATGGCGCCCACAACGTCGTCGTGAGTGTCGCGGCCGAGGATGCCCAGGCGCGGCCGGTACCCGACGGAAACTCTTCCGACGTCCCTGACCAGCACCGGAACGCCGTTCTCCTGGCTCAGAACGACATTCTCGATGTCTTCAACCTTATAACCTTCCCGCAAATCGTCGCTGCCGCCGTCGTCGATCAGGCCAACGCCGCGAATGTTGATCGACTGCTGGCCTACCGTGATCTCGCGCCCGCCGACGTTGATGTTGGCGTTGCCCAGCGCAGTGAGGATTTCGGGCACCGTGACGCTGTACGCTTCCAGTTTGTGCGGATCGACCTCGACCTGAAATGTCTTGGTGGGGCCTCCCCAGCTGTTGATGGCTGCGATCCCGGGGATCGTCAACAGACGGCGGGCAACGATCCAATCCTGCACCGTACGCAGATTCGTAATGCCAAAATGCGGCGGACCGACCACCTGATAGCGGTAGATTTCTCCCGTCGAACTGTTGGCCTGGATGTTGGGAGACACTCCGTCCGGCAAGTTGACATTCTGCTGCAGCGCGATGGCGGCTTGGCTGTACGCGAAGTAATAATCCACACCGTATTTGAAGCTAACGCGAACGAAGGACAGCCCGTAGAACGAAGTGGAGCGGATGACTTCAATCCCCGGCGTTGTGTAGAGCCCAATCTCCATGGGGCGGGTGAAGTAGCGCTCCATCTCCTCGGCAGAAAGGCCCGGCGCCTGGGCTGTAATTTCCAGAATTACAGGGGTGGGGTTCGGATAGGCCTCGATGTTGAGCAGCTTGAAAGCGACGAATCCGGCGCCGGCAAACAGCAACAAGCCCATCAGCACGATCGGGCGGCGACTCAGGCAGAACGAGATGAGAGCTTTAAACACGGGTGATCTTCTTCATCGAGCCAGCGACGGTCGGATCTAATCGCTCGGCGGCGCTTGCAGCATGTTGCTGAGAAATACCGCTCCATCGCTCACCGCCAGTTCTCCCTGCTGTAAACCATCGAGAATCTGAACCCGGCCATCTTTTCGCTGACCCACCTTGATGATTCTCTCTGTAAATCGTTTGCGATCCGTCGTTACCCAGGCGCCCATGGTGCCATCGGGCTCGCGCACGACTCCGTTGGCCGGGATAGCGGTAGCTTCCACCGGAGCGTCGACCCGGATGACAAAGTTGGCCAGCATGCCAGGACGCAAGTCATTTTCGGGATCCGTGATGTCGGAACGAATCGTTACCCGGTGCGTATTGGGGTCGACCGATTCATAGATCTTCGAAACCTTGCCTTTAAAGACTCGGCCATCGTAAGCCAACACTCTAACTGCGACGGGCTGCCCCAGCCGGAAGAATCCGCTTTCGCTTTCGGGCACATTCGCGAACATCCATTTCAGAGACACGTCGGCCACCGAGTACGGAGCCGGAGGATTTCCCGGTTGTACGAAAAATCCCGGCTGCGCGTTTTTGTAGGTAATCTTGCCGCGGATGGGGCTGCGCACGACCAGAGCAGGATCGATCTTGCGCGAGGCTATCATTTGGTCGATTTCAGCATCGGTCTTGCCAAAGACTAAGACCGCATCTCGTGCGGCTTTGAGTGCGCCTTCGGCAGTTTGTTGATCGGAGACGGCCTGCTCCAATTCCCGCTGGGGCACGCCGACGCTCGTTGTGTAAAGATCCTTGGCGCGCGCCAGTTCTTTGGTGGTCAGTTCGTAGGTGGCAGCAGCGCCGATGAGGTTGGACTCCGCCTGGATGAGATCCGGGCTCTTGATCGTGTACAGGGGCTGGTCCTTCTGAACCTCGGTCCCGATTTCCGCCAACGTCTTAATGATGGTTCCCTGATACGGCGGGAAGACCTGCACCGACAGGTCGCCGTCAAAATCAATATTGCCGACCGCTTCCTTCTCCACGGGAAACGCGTAGCTCCCCACCGGTTCGATCTTGATTGCCTTCAGTTGGCTCGCCGATAGTTCTATCGTCGCAGCTGATGGCGACGAGTTCTCTGCTGAACCGTTGCCCTGGGGCGCGTTCGCGCTCGCAGAGCGACCACAGCCGGACAACAAGACGGCTGCCGCGATCACGGTCATCGCGACCGGGACAATTCTTGCAAAGGTTGTCTGGTTGATGTCTGCTGAGGCTTTCATGGGGATACTCTCTTACCGCCTAACGTAGCCCTATCATTGGTTCAGGACTTGCGTTCCTTGCCGGAAGGCAAGTTTTGTCTGAACCCGCGAGGCGGTAACCGTTGGGCTTCTTTCCCTGAGTCTTACCGATTGATTAGAGTGTACTGGGTCGTCAGCGGACTATAGGTTGTATCTTTTGGATGTTGAGGCTATCTTTTGGCCATTCCTCGAAAAGGCGGATTCCCGTGTTGCACCGTGTGGAGCAAGATTGAGTCAGGACCATGAAGGACCCGTTATCGATCTATACGCCCGTCCATCGCACCCGAATGCTGATTCTAGCGTACGCGCTGATCGCCGCCATCGCGGCGGTTGACTGGTGGGCCACTCACTACATCTCGCTCGGGTTCTTGTATCTGTTTCCCATCATCCTGGTAGGTGGATTCCTGTCGCGCCCGTCCATCATTGGCGTGGCTTTGCTGTGCGCAATTCTACAAGAGACGTTCAGCAACCTGCCGGGCAACGAGGCCGTGATCCGCTTGCTCTTCAGCTCTGCCGGCTTTGTGGGTACCGGACTGTTCATCTCAGAGATGAGCCGCAACCGGCGCATCGTCCTCAAGCACTCGGAGGAACTTGAGGGCCAAGTGAGGCTGCGCCAGGACGCCGAGCAACAATTGCGTTCGCTCATCGAAAGTAGCCCCGCAGCGATCGTGACCATTGATTCGGATGGGAAAGTGCTTCTGGCGAACGAAGCTGCGCAGCAGCTGCTCGCGCCAGGCGCCTCGCCCTTGTCAGGACAGGCGGTCAAGGCATACCTGCCCGCCTTACAAACCGTGCTCGTGGCTCAGCCTCCGCGCGCGTTTCGCACGGCCCTGCAATGTGCAGGACAGAGGAGTGATGGCGAAGTGTTTCTGGCCGGGGTCTGGTTCTCCACCTATGGCGCCATCTCCGGCCATCGCTTGGCGGCGATCATCGTCGACCTTTCCGAAGATTTGCGGAATCGCGAGGATTTGAGCCTCGACCATTTGTTGAAGAACAGTAGAATCCTGATGAGCATGGTAGCGCATGAAATGCGCAACCTCAGCAGTGCGGTTCTGGTGGTCCACAAGAACCTTTCGCGAATGAAGGTGCTTGAGGCAAACGAGGATTTCAGGGCTTTAGGCGGCTTGATTCAGAGCCTGGAGAGATTGGCGGCATGGGAACTGGGCTCCACCCTAGCGGAGAACGGAGAAGTGGTTGAGCTGACTGCGGTGTTCGATGAGCTGAGAATTCTGATCGAAACTACCTATCACGATTCGGACATCCATGTGGAGTGGGATCTTCAGAAGCCGTTGCCCTTGGTTTGGGCTGATCGTTACGGACTCATTCAGGTCTTCTTGAATCTGGCGAAGAACAGCCAGCGAGCCATGACCTCCACGGAGGTAAAAAAGCTTCGCATCGCTGCCGGCGAGGAAAATGGGAAACTCGTAATTCGATTCGAAGACACCGGCATTGGGGTGGCGTCGTCCGAAAACCTCTTCCATCCGTTTCAACGGAGGGCCGAATCCACGGGCCTGGGCCTGTACGTTTCCAAAGCCATCATGCGGAGTTTTGGCGGTGACCTCGTCCATGAACCAAGATCGGAAGGTTCGTGCTTCGTCGTAGTCTTGCCCATACACATCGCGCGAGAGAAGGCAGTCAATGCCTAAGACCGCGCAACCGGCCGTGCACATTCTCTTGCTAGACGACCACGCCTTATTCCGGGAAAGTGTAAGTCGACTCCTGAGCGTCGAACCTGAATTCGACGTCATTGCCCACTGTGGGACGATCGAAGAAGCGCTCGAAGTGCTGCGTCGAAAGTCGATTGACCTCGTTCTCCTCGACTTCGATCTAGGCGGGCGCGACGGGAAGGATTTTGTCCGCTTGGCCCGGGAACAGGGATTCGATGGAAAGGTCTTGCTTGTGACTGCAGGAGTGGATGCAGGATTAGTGTCGGAGCTGATCCGCTCTGGGATTTCAGGAGTCTTTCACAAACACGATTCTGCAGCGTTGCTGTCACAAGGAATCCGCGACGTCATGGCGGGCAAGATTTGGCTGGATCAGGAGCAACTACAGTCCGCATTGAGGACGGAATCTGCGGCGCCCCAAGCGAGCGGAGCAAAACGGTTCACGGAGCGAGAGCACCAGGTGCTCTCGTTTGTGTTTGAGGGTCTTGCCAACAAGGAAATTGCGGCACGGATCGGAGTTTCTGAGGGATCGGTCAAGTCCGCTCTGCAGCAGCTGTTTTCGAAGACTGGTGTACGGACACGTAGTCAATTGGTGAGAATTGTCTTGGAGCGCTATCGCGATCAGCTTTAGCGCCAACCCAATTTGGACAAGGACGCCGGCCCCGTCACTCTCAGCCCATCGTCGTGGGAACTCAATCCTTATCTCGCCCGAGCATCGCTACTCCGCCCCACGTGCTAGACTAATTTTTTCATGCCCGTCCTGCGCGTCATCATTTTGTGGCATCAACATCAGCCTTTCTACAAAGATTTGGTTACCGGCGAGTATCGCCTGCCGTGGGTGCGTCTGCACGCCCTGAAAGACTATTACGGGATGGTCAAGCTCCTCGATGAGTTTCCCGGAGTTCACCAGACGTTCAACTTGGTTCCCTCGCTGATTCGCCAAATCCAGGACTATGTTGCGGGAACCGCCGAAGATCCCTTTCTCCGGGTAGCCGCAAAACCAGCCTCCGATCTCACCCCGGAGGAGCGCCAGTTCGCGTTGCAATACCTATTTCAGGCCAATCCCGTGCATATGATTGGACGCTATCCGCGCTATCGCGAACTTTGGGAACGATTCCGCGGCGCCGGCTACTCGCCCGAGCGTGCCGAGCGCTATTTCCATCCCCAGGATTTTACCGATCTGCAGGTGCTCTCGCAGCTTGCCTGGTTTGACGAGTATTTCCTGGAAGAGCCAGACATTGCAGCCCTGGTCCGCAAGGAGCGGGGATACACTCTCGACGATCAGAAATTCACAATCGCCTGCGAACGCAAGTTGCTGGGCGAGGTTCTTCCCGCGCACAGCGTAGCGGCGCAGCAAGGAAGAATCGAGATCTCCACTTCACCCTTCTATCACCCCATCCTGCCGCTGGTTTGTGATAGCGGCCAGGGGGCTGTTTCCAGCCCTGGCTTGCCCTTGCCGCAGAACCGGTTTCGCCACCCGGAAGACGCTCGCGAACAGCTGCGCCGGGGCCTGGACTGTCACCAACAGGTTTTTGGCGTTCGCCCCGGGGGAGTCTGGCCGTCGGAGGGAAGTGTCTCGGACGAGGTTTTGGCGATCGCGCACGAACTGGGCGTGAACTGGATGGCGACCGACGAAGGGGTCCTAGGCCGATCTCTGGGAGTGAACTTTGCGCGAGATAGTTCGGGGCGTTTGCCCGATCCATCGGCGGAGCAGCTTTATTCCCTCTACCGCTACGAGAGCGGCCGGACCCGGATGCATATGATTTTTCGCGACCACACGATCTCCGACCAGATCGGCTTCGTGTATTCGGGGATGAGTGACCAGGAGGCGGCTGCCCACCTCATGCGAACGATTCAGCAAGCCGGCCAGCCTCTCATCGCCAAAGGCAAAGACGCTGTCATTCCCATCATCCTCGATGGCGAAAATGCCTGGGAATATTATCCTCGCTCGGGGCGTGAGTTCCTGCGCCGTTTCTATGGTCGTCTGGAGCAGGAAGCCGGGGTCGAAGCGGTTACCGTTTCGGAGGCCATTGCCCGCCACAAGGATTTCGCGAAACTGACGGCCTTAGTGCCGGGTTCTTGGATCAACGCCAACTTCAACGTATGGATCGGCGCAGGGGAAGATAACAAATCGTGGGATTACCTCTATCACGCACGCAATTTCTACACGCAGGCGGCGGCGCAGGCGCGCGAGGCCGAGCGGCAGCTCGCATTTGAGGAACTACTCATCGCCGAAGGCAGTGATTGGAACTGGTGGTACGGTCCCGAGCATCATTCAGCGAATGATCGCGAATTCGACGAGCTCTACCGCAAACACTTATCGAACGTTTACCAAGCCCTGGGGGCAAGCCCCCCCGACTCTCTGGCACAGCCCATCACGGCCAGCCTTTCCCGTCCGGAGTTTAGTCCTCAAACCGCTTATATCCATCCCCGAATCACCGGAGATATGGTGAGATATTTCGAATGGATGGGAGCGGCCGTCTACCGGGCAGATCATCGCGCCGGCGCCATGCACGGCAAGCGTTTCCTCATCGATTCAGTGTATGCCGGCATCGACGAGAGCAATGTGTATGCCCGTTTGGATTTCATTGAAGAACTGCAAGAGATGGGATTCGAGTTGATCGTGAACCTGGAATCGTGGGCTGCGAACGCTGGACGTCCGCGACGCGCGCTCCGGGTGGAGGCGCGAATCGAGGCAGGAAGGATGAAATCGTGGCAAGTCAGCGCACCCGAGGTAGCGAAACCGCTCCTGACCTCCGACCAAGCCACGACCGAGGTTAGGATTGCCCTGGCCCGCAACTTCGAGATGAAGGTGCCACTGTCATGGCTCCTGGCAACGCCGGTCGCATCTTCAAAAACTGCGGACGAGCCCCCTTCACCGCTGGTTGCGACGAAACTGCGCTTGCGGTTCAGCATCTGGCAAAATCGCTTGCCGGTCGATGCCCTGCCGCTCCAAGGCTGGCTCGAACTCCAATTGCTGAGCGAGCCTGACTTGGCGGCGCAGGCCTAGGGCCGGACGGGAAGAGCCACGCCTTCCAGGCTGAAGACCAGGGCGACCCAAGACGGCTCGCGGCATTACTGGCCGGCTCGGGCCTCGTGCATCTCCAGGGGACGGCTCACCTCCATCACCAATTCCGTTCCCGCCGGTAAGGTCGCGAACTTTTGCTTGCTCAGCCAATGAGCGACGGTTGCGGTCGCGCCGATCGCCCCGCCGACCAGCAGACCTTTGCCGCCGGCGGCTAATCCGCCGATCAGCATCCCGCCGCCGGTCCCCATGCCAATTTCCGTCAGGTCCTTGCCGTCATGGCCCCTTCCTTTGAACTGGCCTTCCTCGTTTACGTCGGTGCCACCGCGAACGCTGGTGTCCACCAGCCTGGCATTCAGCATATAGCGCTCGCCATTCGGCATCACCAACGCTTCGGGAAAGATCCCAAGGGTCGGTTTACCGTGGATCCTGCGTGGGTTGCTCGCTTGGGTGACGCGACCCTCAACGGTGGCGCCGACGGGAACGATCGTCTTTCCGTCGACGAGAACCGCCTCGGTAACGCGGGCGGAGAAAGGATCCCCTCGTTGATTCGAAAGCGTAGCGAGATTGTTCTCCAGCTTGACTTTTAGAGTCGTACCCGCGGGCAACGATACGCTGTCTTGTCCGAGCGCCGCCCCGGACAGCAGGATTGCGGACATGAGTACCAGAAGCTGCTTCACAGATCCTCCCATTGTGCCAACCCATTCTTCGATCACATCCCGCGACTGGCCGACGTTGACGCATGCGGCCCAGGGCCAATGGAGCTCGTAAGCCGACACGCCAACCAAGAACTCGCCGTGGGAATCTTCTCGAGCCACAGGCATCATGACATAGATCCTCCGCTGCGGAGGCTGGGCCGCACCAAGTTGGTTCACAGTGGCTGCGGCAATTCTCTCGCAGGTGCGACGGCCGACCCGGCCCGTCGCGGACGGGTCGCCGTCGGCTGCGCTCGACCGCGCGTGATCGTAGGGATTTCCACACGGAGAAGCGGCCAGGTGGTATCCGATCGATGGTAGCCGTCTGGACTCGTCGCATGCGAGCTGCGGTCTTCAGAAGACCCCGCTTGGGTCGTGAAGGCTTGCTTATCGGTCGGTGTCTGCGACTGCCAATCTCTTGAGCACTTCAAGGACCGCTGCCACCGGAATGCGATCGTTTTGGTTGGCGCCGCGATAGATGAAGCGCACAACACCGCCGCGGTCAATAACCAGCGTCGCCGGATGCGCGATATGAATCGCGTCCGCTCCCAAGCGATGATAGACTCCGTAGGCTTTGGTCACGCTGCGATCCTCGTCCAGCAAGAAAGGGAAAGCAACCGGATGCTCGGCCAGAAACTTTGCCGGCTTGAAGATACCACTGCGTTTTTCTGCTGCGATGAAGAGCAGCTGGGCCCCAGCCTGTTCGATTTCATGGTGGAATGGCTCAAACTGAGCCATGCGCTTTCGGCAGTTGGGTCACCAGGTCCCGCGCAGAAACTCCAGGACAACCCTTCCTCGAGCGAGCTGGCCAGCGAGCGTGAAGTCTCCGTCGCGGTTGGCTGCTGCGAGCGAGAATTCGGGCGCCCTCGAACCGACCTCAAGGGTAGTTGTGCGGTTCAGCATCGCAACCCGAATGTAAAATACCGGCAGAGGCAGGCGCAAGATCCGAGAAACCCAGGGAACCAACCCGAGTACCGGCGCTCAGGCCTGGCGAATCGCGCTCGAGTTCCGAGGGTTTCGCGGCATGCTTCGGATGCTTGGGAGCGACGAGACGCCTTGGGAGAAGGCTTCTCAACTCCATGTTCTCGCGTTCTCGGTGGCGTTTTTTGATAGTCTGTCAGGAGACCACAATGAAAGCGAACTGTTTGACGGCAATCATTTTGGGGGTGTGTATGCCTGCGGCTCTGGCTCAGGTGACCGTCTCGGTCGCCGGCGACACACCCGCTACGAGCGAACAAATCCAGAGGCTGTTTGCGATCATGGAAGTCCGCGAGCAGACGCATCGCATGATGAATTCGATGGTGCAGCAAATGCAGGCCATGAGCGAGGCAACGATTAAGGCACGATATCCGCAAATCACGGGAGCCGAGCTGGCCAAGCTGGACAGAATTTCCGAGGAAGTCTTGAAAGAGATGCCGCTCGACGCCATGCTCGACGACATGATCCCCGTTTATCAGAAGTACCTCAACCAAGCCGACGTGGATGCCATGATTGTCTTCTATCAATCGCCGACGGGAAAAAAGCTGATCGCCGAAATGCCGCAGATTACACAGGAGGCCATGCAAGTTTCCTACCGACACATGGAGAAGCAGGTGGATGCGGTGATGCAGAAGGTAGAAGACATGGTGAAAGAAGGGCAGCAAGGAGGCACGGATCAAAAAGGTCATGCCCAGCCCACCACCCCTCCGCCGAGCTCTCAGAACCCGCAGTGATCGAGACCGAGGAGGCTCGCACAGCGCGAGACGAGGCCCCGTATGGCTTTCCTGATGCTCCAGTCCACCGGCACCTCATGCCGGTCGGGGGTGATTTTGGCGGGAAACGGCAGGCGGATTTTTGGGCCGCCTAGAGTCTTAACGGAGGAGCGATCGGGCCGATGACTCGTCCTAAGCCTCTGGTTCTTATCATTCTCGACGGTTGGGGCTTTCGTAGGGAGGTCGAGGCCAACGCCATCGCGCTGGCCCGCAAGCCGACCTACGATCGTCTGCTGCGGGATTACCCCAATGTCCTGGTTCACACCAGCGGCAAATACGTTGGCCTGCCCGAGGGTCAGATGGGCAACAGCGAGGTTGGGCATCTCAACATCGGCGCCGGCCGCATCGTGCACATGGACAGCACTCGCATCGATCGGATGATACAAAGCGGCGAGTTCTTCCGCCAACCGGTGCTGCTGGATGTCATCGAACACGCGCGCGGCGAAGAGCGGCGCCTGCATCTGTTCGGGTTGGTCTCAGACGGTGGAGTGCACTCGCATCAAAGCCACCTGCACGCGCTCCTAAAAATGGCCAAGCAGAGCGGATTAGAGCGCGTGTTTGTGCATGCTTTTATGGATGGTCGGGACACACTGCCCACGAGCGGCGCCGGTTTTCTCGAACAGCTTGAACAGAAGATGCGGGAATACAATTGCGGCAAGGTGGCGAGCGTAGAGGGTCGCTACTACGCCATGGATCGTGATCGCCGCTGGGAGCGGACCGCCCAAGCATTTAACGCCATGGTGTATGGCGATGGAGGGGCGGGAAAGCACGCCGCCGCGGTCCAGGGCGTCAAGGATTCTTACAATCAAGGGGTGACCGACGAGTTTATTGTTCCCTTTGTTTGCACCGACAAGTCCGGACAGCCCCGGGCGACGATCCGCGATGACGATGCCTGCATCTGTTTCAATTTTCGCGCCGACCGGGTGCGCCAGATTACCCGCGCTCTGGCGCGCAACAGCGCTCTCAACCCAAAGGGGGGAAGGGATTTGCCGGGGGCGGAGGAACTGGACTCCGTTCTCCCCCGGGACCGCGTGCCCCGGAATCTCCACTACGCATGCATGACCCGGTACGACAAGAATTTCACCCTCCCGGTGGTGATTCCTCCCACATCGCTGGACCACATCCTAGCCAACGTCATGGCCCAGGCGAAGCTTCGCAATCTGCGGGTGGCGGAGACGGAGAAGTACGCGCACGTGACCTATTTCTTTAACGGAGGAGTCGAGCAACCGTTCCCCGGCGAAGACCGGATCCTAGTGCCTTCCCCAAAGGTCGCCACCTACGATCTGAAGCCCGAGATGAGCGCCGCGGGCGTCACCGATGCCTTAGTGAAAGCCGTGAACGACAACGCCTTCGATGTCATCATCGCCAACTTCGCCAACGCGGACATGGTCGGCCACTCGGGCAAAATCGAGCCTACGGTCAAAGCCGTCGAGACCGTCGATGCCTGTTTACAACCCATTGAGGCGGCAGTTCGCGGGCGTGGCGGCGCCATGATCATTACCGCCGACCATGGCAACGCCGAGATGATGGTGGATCCGGTCAGCGGAGGCCCGCACACGGCGCACACCACCAATCCGGTTCCGTTCATCGTGGTCGCGGAAAACAGCAAACAGTTCACGTTGAAGCCGGACGGCTCCCTGCGGGACATCGCACCCACCATCTTAGGGATGCTCGGTATTCCCGAGCCCAAGGAGATGACCGGACAGGATCTGCGGGCGATGAGGCGGGGCTAGAACCCCCATGGCAGCGGCAAACCACCCTGTTCCGCGCAGACAAGTAGACCTTCGGGCACATACCCAAGCCGGGAAGCCGGCAGGCATGATCCGCCAGCCATTCCATTTCCTCTACCGTCGTCAAAACGAGAGTCAGAACTAGGCTGACTTGGCCATGGTCTGGGGCGGCTCCTGAGCCGGAACGCTGGCAACGACGGTGGTTCCCTGTGGGCTCGAGCATAGCTCGAGCTTGCCTCCCAGCTGGCGCATGCGCTCGTGCATGCCCCGCAGTCCGACTCCTAAGCAACCCATGCGCTCTTCGTTCAATGGCTCCAAGAGCATGGCTGGAATTCCCTTTCCCGTGTCCTTGATCGCCAGCACGACGTTTCCCTCCGCCACAACGAGTCGAATCGTCGCCGTCAAACTTCCGGAGTGGCGATGCACATTGGTCAAACTTTCTTGCAGGATGCGAAACAAGGTCAGCTCGACTTCGGGCCCGAGCCGACCGAGGTCGGCACCGATTTCGAGAGTGGTTTGAATGGTACTGCGCTTGGAAAACCCGTCGAGGTACCATGGTATCGCCCCTCGCAGTCCCATTTCTTCCAGCATGGGAGGGTACAAGAGGTAGGATATGGTGCGGATTTCCCTGATGGCGTCTTCGGTCAGACGGACGCATTGGGCGAGATCCTGGCTGACGCCGTTGGGGCTTGGCGCGAGGGCCGATTCGAGCAAATCGAGTTTCATCTTCAAGGCCGCCAGGTATTGCCCCAAGCTGTCATGGAGATCTCTGCCGATGCGTTTTCTCTCCTCATCCTGGGCGCGCAGCAAGCGCAGGGAGAGGCCGCGCAAGGATTGTTCCGAAATGGCCAATCTCTTCTCGGCTGACTTCCTCTCGGCTACCTCGGCAGAGAGCTCAGCATTGATTCGTTGCAGAGTTTCTTGGACTCGCATTCGTTCCGTAAAGTCTCGCGTAACCTTCGTGAAACCGATCATGTTGCCTTGATCGTCGCGCGTCGCGGTGATGACTACATTGGCCCAGAACCGCGAGCCGTCCTTGCGGACACGCCAACCTTCGACTTCGACTCGACCCTGGGCGCTTGCGAGCTCCAGCTGCCGCTGAGGCTTGCCGCAGCGCACGTCTTCCTCAGGGTAGAAACGGGAAAAGTGTTGGCCAAGAATCTCCGATGCAGTGTAGCCCTTCAGTCGCTCGGCTCCCCGATTCCAGCTGCTGACCATCCCCTGCGCGTCCACGACAAAAATCGCATAACCCTCTACCGCCTCGACAAACAGCCGAAACCGTTCCTCGCTTCGCCGCAGTTCACCTTCGCGCAAGTAAGCTTGGCGCGCCGTTTCTTCCGCCTGCTCGCGCGCATGCAATTCCGCGTTCAACAGACGGTAATAAAGAGAGAGCAGGATCAGGGCCAAGAAGAAGCTCGCCAGCACAACCGTGCTCGCCAGCAAGAACCGATGCTGCGCGGCTTTCATCCTGTGTCCGAGCAGGCGAGTTTCTTCCGTGCGGATTTCTGCGCCAACCGCAGCGCTTTGCGCAGCGAAATCCACGTTCTGCCGCAACAGGTTAGGCAGGTCCACCGATTGGCCCTGTTGCCGCCGGGCGATCGAATCCTCCCACGCCCCGAGACGCAGGTTGGTGATGGATTCAAAGCGGTCACAGCGTTCGATTTGATCGCGGTTATCGCTGGCCAGCGCCCGCAGTTCTCGCATTCGCTCGCGAACTCGTGCCGCCGCCGCTGGGTACTCGTTGCGATCGGAATCGTCGCCGGTGATCAAATAGCTCATTCGCATGCGCCCCGCAGCACTGACCGTGGCTTCGAGGTCGCCCAAAACGGCACGTACCTCCTGGGTATGCGTTACCCATCGTTCCCCGGATCGGAAATAGGAAAAGGAAAGATAGGTGGCAAACCCGCAAAAGGCAAGGAGAGCGATGGCTAGCAAGAACAAGGCGCGGGCTTTGGCTCGTCGCGACATTTCTCCCCGTTGCGTAATCCTTGGCTCATTGACTAGACGGAGGGAGACCACGAACCCCCAGCCATAATATCACCGGTGCCCCGCCTTGCTTCCCCTGCTTTGGTTCCTGTACCCCCTGAACCGATTTACTCAAGCGGGCGATGGGCTGGTCGAGGGACCGACCGGAAAGCTTTGGCAGTACTTTGTGCATCGCGCTTCCGTTTCAAACATCTGATCTAGAACGTGTCCCGGTAAAGCAGAGGCGGGGTAAACTTTCTATGGTTGTTGTCGTCCAATGCCAAGAGGAGAACTGCCGTGAATTCGGAGTGTCTACCTTTTAACAGCATTCCGCATGTCAGCCGCCTGTTCACCGACTTCCTCTATGACTACCCCAGAGTGCAATCCTTCTATCGCAGATCTCCCAACATCACGGCATGGCTGCAAGAGGAGGCTTCCTCGATTCGGTACACGGCGCACCGCCGGCAGGCGGTTTCTGGGATTCTCGAACGTCAGAACCAATCTTGGGGGGCATCGGCCGAGACCCTTGCCAACATCGCGCGTCTGCGGGCCGGGGCCGCGGCGGTCGTAACCGGTCAACAGGTCGGTCTATTCGGTGGCCCCCTATTTTCGCTCTATAAGGCGCTGACTGCCATTAAACTGGCCGATGTAGCCAGTCGAATGGGAGTCGATTGCGTTCCCATTTTCTGGTTAGCCACCGAAGACCACGATGTGGCCGAGATCAATCGGGTCTCGATTCCCGGGCCGGATGGCTCTCTCGAGACTCTGGCCGCCGCGGTGGCAGGCCCGCCAGACGCGCCCGTGGGAATGCTCAAGTTCGGGGCGGAGATGGGGACGCTGGTGGAGCGAGCCGCGGGTTGGTTAGGCGAGTCGAACGCCACCCAGGCCTTGCAGAACAGCTACCGGCCGGGCGAAACCTTTGGCAGCGCATTCGCTCGATTGTTTGCCTCCCTGTTCGCGGAGTGGGGTGTTGTTTTGGTGGACGCGTCGGATGCCGAACTCCATCACATCGCCCAACCGCTTTATCGCCAGGCCCTCGAACGCAATCGGGAGTTGCAGGACGCTTTGCAGACGCGCGGCCAAGAACTGGAAGCAGCTGGGTATCATCAGCAAGTCAAGGTGACACCATCATCGACGCTGCTGTTTGTTCTGAGGAACGGAAGGCGAGTACCCCTGCACGGTAGTTCGGAGGGGACCAGCCGCGGCAGCTTTACGATCGGCCATGAACAGATTCAGCCTGTGGAACTGGCGGCTGAAATCGCTTCCTCGCCCCAACACTTTAGCGGCAACGTACTGCTTCGACCTGTGGTCGAAGATTTCTTGCTGCCAACCCTCGCCTACACCGGAGGCGCCGCCGAAGTGGCGTACTTCGCCCAAGCCAGTGTGGTGTATGAGAAGCTGCTGGGCAGAACGACTCCGATTGTTCCGCGCTTCTCGGCAACCATTGTGGAACCCAAAGCAAAGCGCCTTCTCGATCATTACGGCTTCGATCTGGCGGAGCTGTTTCAGAGCCCGGAGCAGTTGCGCGAGGCGCTCGCAGCCCGCGTGCTTCCGCGAGACTTGCAATCGGCCTTTGACCATGCCGAGGTGTCACTCAAGAATTCGCTCGAGGCAATTCGCAACGCTCTGACCCGCTTGGATAAGACTTTGGTGGACGCCGCGGACCATGCGGGCGCCAAAGTGCGACACCAGCTCGATGGTTTGCGCGCCCGCGCGGCGCGCGCCGAATTACGGCAAACCGAGGTCTTGAGCCGGCACGGCGAACTGCTCAGCCACGCCCTCTATCCGAACCGCACACTGCAGGAACGCGAGCTGGCAGGCATTTATTTCTTAGCACGCTATGGGAAGGAGCTTCTGGGCGCTTTCTACGATGTCATGCAAAGCGATTGTCTCGATCACCAGGTGCTCTCCCTCTAACTCGCCAAGCCCGGCCTCGAAGTCAGCGCGGCGGGAGGCTCCTCCGCCCCTGCCGCACCCGATCAGATTCGTCCGCTGAACAGGGCGGCTTCCAATTGTTCGAGCGACTCCACGCGAGGCAGGTTTCGATCCCGATACGCTCCGCACACGTCGAAGAGGATGGCCTTCATCCCGGCACGGGTTGCGCCCAGATAGTCGACCGAGTAGAAGTCCCCGACATACAAGCTGTGCCGCGCATCGGCGCCGATCGAGGCTAAGGCCGCATGGAAGATGGCAGGATTCGGTTTCTCGGAACCCACCCGTCCGGAATCGGTGATCGAATGAAAGCAGTCGGCAAGGCCACAACGTTCGAGTACGCGAGCGATCTCGCCATCGGCGTTGGAGATCACTCCCAGAGCATAGTCCTGTCCCAATCGCTGCAAGACCTCGCGGGTTCCTGGGCGGATCTGAGACCAGTTGGCGGAGATGCGAGTGGCCTCGACCAGCGAGTCGCGGAGAGCCTCGTCCTGCACCCCAAGACCCTTCAGGAGCTGAGAATAAAACAGAAACCAGAAACCGTGGTCGACCAGACCACCGTGCTCGAGGACATCATCGAACCGCTTCTTGGTGGCGCGTTCAATCTCCTGCCAGCGCTCCAGGCTCGAGGCTAGCTTGGCTCGATCGAGCGGCGCCAAAATGCCGGCGCGGTCCGGGAAAAGAAGGGTATTGCCGGCGTCGAAGAAGACGGCTTTGAGTTCGCTGGTCATCGACTCCCATCTTCGCACACTCCTTGCCGTTCGCCGTGACGGTGGAGGAACTCGTCCTGGGAATCGAGGAAAGAAGCCGGCAGAGCGATTATTGCGAGTCTTGGTCTCGTTTCTTGGCGTAGCGCAAGGCGAGGCCCATGCCCGCCGTCATAAAGGCGAGAGGGGGCACGAGCAGGACTAGGATTCCACGGCTAATGGCCCGCTGCCCATCCTTGGTCGTCCCGGTCGTGTTGCGGTAACACATGGCGCAGCCCTGAGCCAGGGCCGGAACAGCCCACAGGGCGATTCCCAACCCGAGCACAGCCAGATGCGGTTTCATCGGACCCCCAGTTCCACAATGCGGAAGGCATCGGCAAAAAAGATACACATGAAGCAGAGGCAGGCAATCACCGCCGTCATCAGGACCCACTTCATGGGCCGTACCTCGTATTTCAAGTGCATGAAGTAGCCGATGATGAGCGCCGACTTGATCACCGAGAGAGTCATCAACGCTTCCAGCATCTGGACGGGCTGGAAGACCTGCCGATAAGCCAGGACGACCTCGACGGCAGTGAGAAGCAGCAAGACTGCCCAAACCCAAAAATACTGGCTTTTGCTCTCATCATGGTGGGCGGCAACAGTAGACATCGTAACCTGCTTTCCCGAGTTTCGACGATCTTTCGCTCAGCGACCCCGCGCGCCGGGATCCTCTCTCGACGGCTGCCTGGTCCGGCTCATCCCGTCACCCGTGTCGACATCAAGTACACCAGGGGGAAGATGAACATCCAGACCAGATCCACAAAGTGCCAATACAGCCCGGCGATCTCCACGTCATGGGCGTCGTAATCCTTGGGCTTAAGAAAAAGAACCATGCCGGCAACCACGGTCCCGAGGAGAAGAACATGAACCCCCACGTGAAAGACGTTCTCCGCAGGCGTGAACCACCAGGCTACCAACCAGAGCAGTAACAGAATTGGCAACCATTTTTTCCGCAACGCCACCACGCCCAGGTAGATGACGCCAATGGTGACGTGAAGCATGTGCATTCCCGTGAGGGTAAAGAAGGTCCCACCAAACTGCGGCACACCGGCCGCCCAGGGATTTTTGAAGGGTGTCATGCCCTCGGCGATCAGCTTGCTCCACTCCATCGCGTGCAAGACGATGAAGGCAGTGCCAAACAGCATGGTGAGGAGAATCCAATTGCGGGTCCAACTGCGGTCGCCTCGCCTGGCCGCCAAGACCGCCAGAACCATGGTTAGCGAACTGGACAGCAGGCACCCCGTCATCACGGTTGCATTGAGAATGCTCTCTGCGTGGAACGGAGTCGGCCACTGGGGATTCGAAATTCGCCCGTAGCTGTAGGCAAACAGGAGCGCCCCGAAGGTGAGAGTATCGGAGAGCAGAAACAACCACATCCCGATCTTCTTCGAATAGGTGCCAAACAGCGACGGCTCGTAGGCTTCCGCGAGCCCGTGGGGAACCGCAATATCAGCCATAAGGTCGATCTCCTCGGCTTCCCGCGTCGCTACCGACGAGGTGCCGCTCGCCTCCCTAACGCAGCAACCACAACAAAGCCAAAATCGCAACCCACAGCAGGAAGATGAAGTGCCAGTACCACGCCGTTACATCGACGACAATGCGTCGCGCTTCAATCGGTTTGTGAAACAGCGAGACCACCGCGGCATAGAGCAGCACCACGGCGCCCCCGGCAAGATGAACCGCGTGGGCGGCGGTCAGCAGATAGACGAAGGAACTGCTGGCGTTGGTGGCGAGGTAGAAGCCGCGCGCCGCCAGTTCCTGCCAGGCCCGCCACTGGCCGGCGAGAAATCCGGCTCCCAGCAGAACCGTGAGGTACAACCAGGGGACGCCGGTTTCCCTGCCTAGACTGACGCCGGGAATCGAGCGAACCGGAGCGAGTGCCGCCTGGCGCGTGATTTGCCGGCGGGCGAACTCTGCGCTGAGGCTGCTGGCCGCCAGCAGCCCGGTATTGAATAGCAACAGGGCAAATGGCAGGTCGACGGGGATCCAGTCGTGCATGTAGGTGTTGGTGGTCCCGTCGAAGGTGGGCAATCCCCGACGCACGATCGCGGCACTGACGAGGGAAACAAAAAACATGAGGATGGGTGCCAGGGCAACGGCTAATCCTAAACGGGCGCGCCGCAGACGTCGCCCGTAATCGGGATAGCCATCTCCCGGGCCGCCGCCATCGCCGCCGTAGTGGGGTGGAGTGGAACCGCCCCCGTGTCCGGCCTCGGGAACGCTAACCGTTACTGTGGGGCCCAAACTTGCCATGATGAGCTTTCAGAGCATGCGGCGATGCCGGCGCCCGTCAGTGTGCGGTCACTCCCGCCGGGTCGGTCTGCATGACGTAATCCTTGGCCGCTCCGGGAACGCTATATTCATAAGGGCCGTGATGGACGACTGGGGTACGCCCACCGAAGTTGTCGTGGGGTGGCGGGGTTGCGGTCGTCCACTCCAGGGTGGTGGCTTCCCAGGGATTGTCGCTTGCCTTCGGACCCTTGAACATGCTCCAGAAAAGATTGAAGAGAAAAATCACCTGCGCTCCAATGGTGATAAAGGCAGCATACGTCATGAATGTCTGCAAGGGGATCAGGCGAGTCATGTATGCGACTTCGGTGAACTGCGAGTAGCGTCGCGTCTGACCTGCCATTCCCAGATAGTGCATCGGCATGAAGATGGCATAGGTGCCGATCAGCGTGATCACAAAGTGCACGCGACCGAGCGTTTCGTTCATCATTCGTCCAAACATCTTCGGGAACCAGTAATACGTCGCGGCGAAGATGCCGAAGATCGCGGCCACTCCCATGATCAGGTGGAAGTGGCCGACGACGAAGTAGGTGTCGTGGAGAGGGATATCGAGCACCGGCTGAGCCAGAAACGGACCGCTGAGCCCACCCGAGACAAAAAGGGAAACAAAACCGATGGCATAGAGCATGGGCGTGTGGAATCGCACCCGGCCGTTGTGAATGGTCCCCAGCCAATTGAAGGTCTTGATCGCCGAGGGCACGCCGATGAGCATCGTCATGATCGAGAAGGCAAAGGCCGAGTACGGGCTCATGCCGCTCATGAACATGTGATGACCCCAGACCACAAATCCCAAAAACCCAATGGCCATAATGGCGTACACCATGGCTTTGTAGCCGAAGATCGGCTTGCGCGAAAACGTGGACAACACCTGCGAAGTTACTCCCATGCCGGGCAGAATCGCGATGTACACCTCTGGATGCCCGAAGAACCAGAACAAGTGTTGCCACAGCAGCGGCGACCCGCCACGATGTCCCATCAGCTGGCCGTTCACCGACACCAGAGGAACGTAAAAGCTGGTGCCCAGGTTGCGATCGAGCAGCAGGAGAATGCCTGCCGACAGCAGCACGCCAAAGGCCAACAACCCGAGAACGGCGGTAACAAACCATGCCCAGCAAGTCAAAGGCATGCGCATCATGGTCATGCCTTTGGCGCGCAAATCAAGTGTCGTGGTAATGAAGTTGAGGGCTCCCATCAGGGAAGCAATGCAGAAGATGGCAATACTCGTGATCCACAAGTCGGCACCCAGCTGTTCGCCGGGGCCTGAGTTGTTGAGGGCACTGAGGGGCGCGTAGCCCGTCCAGCCATGCAGGGGAGCGCCGCCGCTGACGAAAAAAGCCGCGATGAGGACCACAAAAGCCACGAACGTCGTCCAGAAGGAAAGCATGTTGAGGACAGGGAACGCCATGTCCGGCGCGCCGATCTGAAGAGGCAGGAAATAGTTTCCGAACCCGCTCTGCGGCGCCGTGGTGAGCACGAAGAACACCATAATCGTGCCATGCATGGTCAGCAGGCTGAGATAAGTCTCTGGCTTGATCTCCCCGATCCAGGGCAGAACCGCCGTCGGCCAAATCAGGTGAATCCTCATGAGCAGCGACAAGAACATGCCCACAAACACCGCCGCTAAGGCCAGGAAATAGTACTGCAGCCCGATGATCTTGTGGTCCAGGCTGAAGATGTATTTGCGAATAAACCCCTGCGGGGCCGCGTGCGCGTGTATCGGAGCCAACGTCGCCATTATTGTTTCTCAGCCTCCCGTGCTGCCAACCATTTATCGAAGTCTTCCTGGGACACCACATGGATCATGCCGTGCATCTTGTAGTGGCCGAGCCCGCACAACTCAGCGCAGGCGATCTCATAATCGCCGATCTCGGTAGGCGTGAAGTGCATATGAATGGCCAACCCGGGTACGGCGTCCTGCTTGAAACGCAAAGCCGGAACGAAGAAGCTGTGAATCACGTCCACGGCTCGTAACGTCAGGTCGACCTCCCGCTGTACGGGAAGATACATCGTACCCGTGACCACATCGTCCTTGGCCGCTGGATCGGAGGTGTCCAAACCGATGGCAGCTTCGTTTCCCGCCGAAGGGTCCATTAACTTCAGGTCGGTTCGCCCATACTTGCCGTCCGGGCCCGGATAGCGGAAATACCAGGCAAACTGCATGCCGGTGACCTCGACGGGAACCGCTCCCACACTGGCCGCCTCGAAGCGTTCGCTGGCCCAGACGTGGCTGCCCATCAGGTTCAGGCCCACAAATAAAGCTGCCGTCAGCACGGTCCAGACGATCTCGAGCGTCGTGTTGCCGTGCGAATATCCTGCCGGCTTGCTCGAAGCACCGTCCCGATGCTTCCATACCAGCCAACCCAATCCGCATTGGGCGGCTACGAAAACGGCTCCCATGAGCACATACGTCAGGGCGAACTGGTGGTCAATCCAAGGGGCGGCAGCGGCGGCGCCATGCGGCAACCACCAGACCTTGGCTACGAAAAAGTATGTGCTAACGAAGGTGATCAGCCAGATAATCACTAGAAGAGCGAGGCCCATCGACGAGATCCCCCGTGCTCGCGATCTGCGTACGTCTATTCTCGTGCCCAAAAATATGCAAGACTCAGTTGGCTTCGAAGCATATCACAGGTGGATGTGACGGATGCAAGCCCCGTGTTGAGCGTTTGAGCACCATGTGCCGCGGTGAATCGATGAGCAGCGTCATCGGTCGTCAGCAGTGCGGGAGGAATGGGAAACCAGGATCCTTCGCTGGGATGTAGGATCGAGCCCGCGCCGGTAGGGATGCGCCTTCCGAGCAACACTTCGCGGAGGCCCTCGCCCGCACGGGTGCGTTTCGCGTCTGCGTTCATTTCCAGTGTGGAGGTTACTTCCCAAGGTTCCCGCTTTCACCCTCGCGCCGCCGCAACATGGGTATACGATGATGCCGCTTTCAAAGTCAGAAGGGAGCTGCGGTGGTATGCAATCGCCTGCGACAGGATGTTCGCTATGGCATGCGTCTGATCGGGCAGAGTCCAGGGTTCGCCACGGTTACCATACTCACGCTGGCGCTCGGCATCGGGGCAAATACTGCGCTGTTCAGCATTTTCGACGCGCTTCTGCTCCGCAATCTTCCGGTGTGGCGGCCGGATCGTGTTCCGGCTGCACCCCGAATCGATAGCTAACCAACTATCTGGCACCTTCCCCGAGGAAGGCCAGGCGACACTGCGCGTCCCAATCCACCCGTGCCGCCGGCGACCAAGACGACTTTCTCGGTGAATCTCATAGGATGTAGGCAGCCACGCCCTGCCGTCCATGGCCTTAGCCGGGGACGAGTCTCGGGCGCATCCTACAACCCAACGCCGGGTTCAAGACGGTCGGGCCACTAGATGTCAAAATCCAGTTTCAGGCCGTCATAGGAGAGCCGCACGTGTGCGGGAAGGGAAGAGTTGGTCGCCTCATGCGCCAAGTCGTGGCAAATGTGGGTAAAAAACGCGCGCTTCGGTTTGACCCGCTCCACAATCCGCAAGGAATTCTCGATGGTGGAATGGGTAGGGTGAGGCTTGTGTCGCAAGGCGTCGAGAAACAGAATGTCGAGATCATCGAGCTTGGCAAACGAGGATTCCGGAATCTGGCTGTGGTCGGTCAAATAGGCTGCGCTGCCAAAGCGAAAGCCGTAAATTTGCGTCTCACCATGGATGACGTCGACGGGCTCAAAGCTGGCCCCGAAGAGCTCGAGCGGTCCCTGGATGGCGTGCAGCTCCACCAAGGGGAGCCCTCCAAACTTGTAATCGGCGTCGAAAATGTAGCGAAACATCGAGCGGAGAAACTCTGCCGCTTCCTGCCTGGCATAGAGCGGGAGCTTGTTCGGCTTATGCAAGAAGCTCAGCGGGCGCAGATCGTCAATGCCGAGGATGTGGTCGGCATGCGTGTGGGTATAGAGCACGGCATCGATGCGGCGGATGTTTTCCCGAATAGCCTGCTGGCGAAAATCCGGGGTGGAATCAATGAGCACGACGTGGCTGGCGTATTCGATGAGTACCGACGGCCGGGTGCGGCGATCGTGCGGGTCGCAAGAGCGGCATACGGCGCAATCACATCCGATGGTGGGCACGCCCATCGACGTGCCGCTGCCCAGCACCGTAAGCCTGGCCTTCATCGTTTCACAGGGCCCGTGCCAGCTGCTTGCTGCGGACGGGAGAGCGCATTGGTGACATCGACGTAGGCCATCCGCAATTCATAAAGGCTGTTTTGCAAAAAGCTCTGCTCTCGACTGCTGAGATTGCCTTTGGTCTTGTCGGAGAGCAGGCTGAGAGTGTCGATGGTTTGCCGCGCACCAATCAGGTCGATCCGGGGTTCCGCGCCCTGCTCGTGCATGAGCCCGAGCTGCAACATCGCCGTCATGTACAGAGAGGCCGTAAAACGCTCGAAGGAGATCTCCAAATCGTTTGCCAGTTGGCCGTTGAGACCGAAACGATGGTCGTTCTCTCGGGTCGACTTGCGATACGCATCCGCCTGTTCCTTTTGTTCGGCTGAAGAGGGGATCGGAGGTGCATCCGCCTCCGGCGGTATGGGAGCAGCCGGCTTCGAAACGGACGCGGGCTCCGTTCGAGCGGAAACCGACACTTCCTCTTGAGAAACTTCCTTGCGCACTTCTCCCTCCGGCGTGAACAGCCGGCGGTCGGTTACGGTAAACCCTTCCTGTTTCTTTTCAGCCATACCGTTCTTCGGTCCTATCTTTGCGGAATTGCAGCCATGAACGGCAATTCCACGACTCGCAGCCGGGCCTCGCCAGCTTGCAAGGGCTGTTCGGTCGCCGCCGCTTCGCGGCGAATGTAGCCGAGCGCGACCGGTTGATTTCCGCCCGCGACGGGAAGGGCAGCCGAGCTGGTCACTTCGCCGACCTCTTTCCCCTCGCAGTGAATTCTCTCACCTGGCACCGGCAAAGAACCCATGACCTCAAATCCGGTGAACTTGCGATGCACTTTGCCGCGGGAACGAATGCGCTCCACGATTTCTTGCCCGATATAACAGCCCTTCTCGAAGTTCAAGGCGCGAAGCTGTTCGGTTTCCTGCGGCAAGTCGCGCTCGCGGATATCCTGGCCATAGCGCGGGATCCCGCAGGCAATGCGCAGCAGCTCCAAGGCGGCCGGGCCCACGGCGGTTGCGCCCGCGCTGGTGAGTGCCTCGCGGAGCAAGCCGGCCTGCTCCGGCGCGATCCAGATTTGGTACGACTCGACGGCCGGATTGTCGCTGCGGGCCAAGCTCAAGGGCAACTTCTGCCAGGCCCCATCGACCAATTGCAGGGGCCTTAATTCCTGGAATGTGAATTGGGCGGTCCTGAGCACGTCACCAACCTTAGGCCCGGCAATCCCGATGGCCGTCCACTGGCCCTCGAGGTTGGCGATTCGAACCGCGTCCATAATGATGTGGCGGCGAAAAATCTCCAGCAATTTCGCGGATTGCGATTCATCGCTATCAACCAACAGGGACTCCCCGCGGTTATAAGCGTACAAGTCTCCTAGAATGTGTCCTTGTGCATTCAAAACAAAAGCATAAACCCCTTCCCCCAGGGGAAGGTCGCGCACTTTATTCGTGATCATGCCGTTGAGCCAGCGCATCCGGTCCTTACCGGAAAGGCTGATCTGGGCTCGACTACTCAGGGGGAACAGGCCACAGCCGGAAACCAGGGCGGCGAACTCGGATGCCGTCACTGCCGACTCGGCGGTCTCGGCCGCGCAGGGGTGGTGAATGGATGCGGGAGAACCCATAGCGTAACCTTTTATTATACAAGGTAGTGGGGGGGCTGGCCCGCCGGTGGTGTCCCCTGAAATTGGTTGAAAGCAATTCTCTTAGCGTCCCTATCGGTCATCCAGTTGCCATCGCCGGGGTAACCCCCTGGTTTGGTCGACTCGGCGCTAATCGCAGGGCACACTCCGCTTTCAGGTTATCCAGCTTCTCACCACCAAGTCAGCCGTCAAGTCCAGTTACTCCAACCCGATGGCGCCCATGGGCCGCATGGTCGACTGCGGAATTGTTTCAGGGCATTGAGAGCGGTCGAGCCAAGGCGTCTCCGCCAACGAGGACGCTACCCCCGGCGCCGCCGACCCCCTTTGGGGGCTCTTCTTGTGGTACCTTTTCCACCCGTGAGTCAGAAAAAACGGATTGCTGTCATTCCCGGCGACGGGATCGGCAAAGAAGTGATCCCCGAGGCCTTGAAAGTGATCTCCGCTGCCGGAGCCGATGTCGAGACCTCAGAATTTGACTGGGGAGCGGACCGCTATCTCGCCGACGGTGTCTCTGTGCCGGCGGATGGCTTCGCCCTGCTAGAGCGCGATTTCGACGCAATCCTGGTCGGCGCTTTCGGGGATCCCCGGGTTTCGAGCAACCTCCATGCCAAGCAAATCCTGCTCGGCATGCGCTTCCAGATGGATCTCTATGCAAATATTCGTCCCGCACGTCTGCTCGATGCCGGCCTGTGCCCGCTGAAGGGGGTCGAGCCGAAGGATCTGGACTTTGTTGTCATTCGCGAAAACACCGAGGGCCTTTACACCGACGCTGGCGGAGTGTTCAAGCAGAATACCCCCGATGAGATCGCGGTGCAGGAAGACATCAACACCCGCAAGGGCGTGGAGCGCATCATTCGCTATGCGTTTGAATATTGCGGGCGCCACCTGAAAGGCGATGGAAGTCATCGCCAACGCGTTCTTCTGTGCGATAAATCCAACGCGATGACGCACGCCGGCGGCTTGTGGCAGCGCGTGTTTCGGGAAGTCAGCCGCGAATATCCCCAGGTGCGAGCGGAACACATGTACGTCGATGCGCTCTGCATGCAGATGGTGCGCGATCCACGCCCATTCGACGTGATCGTGACCAACAACCTGTTCGGAGACATCATCACCGATCTGGCTGCCGGTCTCGCCGGGGGCCTGGGCATGGCAGCCAGCGCCAACATCCATCCGGGGAAAACCTCCATGTTCGAGCCCGTCCACGGCTCTGCCCCCCTGATTGCGGGAAGGAACATCGCGAACCCGTTCGGCGCAATCTTAACCGCTGCCATGATGCTCAACCATCTCGGCCTCTCTCGCGAGGCGAACATGCTCGAGGACGCTGTGCTCGACGCCGTGCGCCAAAAAAAGACCACCCAGGACCTGGGGGGAAATTTAGGCACCCACGACGCGGGGGAATGGGTGGCCAAGCGCATCCTGCGAGGGGGGGCGTGAGTTCCCCGACGGAGCCCTGCGCCTCCCCGCAAGGTGCGACCTGGCGCCTGCGATTCCGGGCTTCAACCAAGCGCCCGCCTCAATTCCTGGCGCAGGATTTTGCCGGATGCAGTTTTGGGAATCGCCTCGACGAAGCGGACTTCCCGAAGCTGCTTGTAGGGGGCGAGGCGGTCGGCGACGAATCCACGGAGCGCTTCCTTGGTCTTCTCTGAGGCCACCAGGCCCTCGCGAAGAACCACAAAAGCCACGGGGATTTCGCCGGCAGACGAATCTTGGCGACCTACCACCCCGCAATCACGGACCGCGGGATGCTCGAGCAGCACGCTCTCCAGCTCGGCCGGAGCGATCGAAAACCCCTTGTATTTGATCATCTCCTTCCGCCGATCGAGCACGTAGAAAAAATCGTCGGGGTCACGACGCACAACATCCCCGGACCAGTACCATCCCTCGCGAAGCGCGGCGGCTGTGGCGGCAGGGTCTTGCCAATAACCCAGCATGAATTGTGGACCGCGCATGACGAGTTCGCCGGCTTCGCCGCGCGCCACCTCGTCCCCGCTCTCACCGACCACGCGGCATTCCGTGCTTACCAGCGGCTGCCCGATCGATTCCGGCCGATAAAGCTCGGGCTCGAGAAAGCCGACATGAGTCACGGGAGAGGCTTCGGTCATGCCATAACCCTGGCAGACCAAGATTCCGGTTGACGACGTAAACCGGCGAGCCAGCTCCGGAGCCAGTGGAGCGGCGCCCGACTTCACCCAGCGGAGCCGATGATGCTTGGGGAACTGTCCGGCTTCGGCCGCCTGGCAGAGGGCATGCAGCGCCGGGGGCGCGGTCGGCATCGCGGTGATGTTCTCTTGCTCGAGGATCGTGATCACCTGGGAAACCTGAAAGCGCGGGGTGAGGACCAAGGTGGCGCCTAAGGTCAACACCGGGTTCAAAACCACATTCAAGCCATAGATGTGATAGAGCGGCAAGAAGCCGAGCACCACACTATCGTGGTCGAATGCGGTTCCATGCGGCCCGAGGAATTGAAAGATATTGGCGACCAGGTTGAAATGACTGAGCATCACACCCTTGGGCAAGCCGGTCGTGCCGCTCGAATAAGGAAGTGCCGCGAGAGTCTGCTGCGCATCCCCGCCCGCTTCGGGCAGGGGCACATGGGCCGGCCGCAGCAAGTCGGCAAAGGGCTCAGTTCCGGGAACGGTTTGCCGAATGCCATAGACACGGCGCAGGTTCGGCAAACCGGAGAGGTCCAGCCCGCTTAGATTCCCGCCCTCGCTCACTAACATGACGGCGCCAGTGTCGCTGAGCTGATAGCGAACCTCGCGCTCACGGCAAGCCGGATTGAGAAGGGTTGGAATCGCACCCGCGAGCGTGGCGGCATGATACAAGGCACAGAATTCCCAACAGTTGGGCAGATATACGGCGACCACTTCCCCGGGCCTTAGGCCAGCAGCGATCCATCCCCGCGCGAGCGATTCGACCAGCTCGCCGTATTCGCCATAGCTCAGGCGACGATTCGAGGAAGTATCGACGATGGCGGTCTTTTGCGGGAATCGATGGCAGCTTTCGAGAATGAGGTCGTGAACATAGCGACCGCGTGGATCGGCATAGAGCTCGGTACGAGGCATGCGGCTCTAACCTAAATTGTAGCGGAATACCGCAGAATCGTGCGGAGCCAGGCGAGATCAGCTAGCAAGCTTTCGCAGGAATTCCCGCTCGTTCATCCGGTACTTAAATGCCTTTCGGCCATCGATGAACACGACCGGAACTTCGTCGGTAAACTGGCGGCGGAGTTGTTCGTCCGAGTCGACGTCCACCTCCTTCCAGGTAAAGCCGCCGCGACGGTGCAGCTTAGCAAGGGTTTCTTTCACGATCTCGCACAGGTGACAACCCTTGCGCGAATAGACGATCACGTGGCGCAGCGCCGACATGTGCAAAGTGTAACAGAAGCTGTCTGGAATCAATGCCAGAAACAACTGGACTGAAGACAGGACCAGCGAGCGCGATCGAGAGGCAGAAACCATGCACGGCTTCTGCGGAGCCGGTTTCGACTTGCGACCCGAGCTCGAGGCAGGCTCGGGCCGGTGCAAGGTACAATCCGAGATATGCGTGCACGCGAGCCTCAATCTCTGGCCGGGAAAGTCGTTCTCATCACCGGCGGAGCGCGACGACTCGGCCGGGCCAGCGCGTTGGTTTTGGCTCGCGGGGGCGCGGATGTGGCGATTACATTCTTGCACTCGCGCCGGGAAGCCGCGCGCACCGTACGCGAGCTCGGCGAATTGGGCGTCCGGGCACTGGCGCTACCTTGCGATGTGACCAAGGAGAAAACCGTCCGGGAAGCGGTTCGACAAACCGCCAAGGAGCTTGGCGGCATCGACATCCTGGTGAATAATGCGGCGAACTATGAAAGCGTGGAATTCAACCAGCTGACCCTGCGGGAATGGGACGCCATCTTCGCAGTGAATACGCGGGGACCGTTTTTGGTCGCTCGTGAGGCACTAGAGTGGCTGCGCGAAAGGCGGGGAAAAATTATCAACCTGGGATCGCTCGGTGGCATCCGGCCCTGGGCCAGCCACGCCCATTACTGCTCGGCGAAGGCGGCGGTTCACATGCTGACCAAAGTGATGGCCAAAGCGTTGGCACCCGAGATTGCGGTGAACTGCGTGGCACCGGGAATGATTGATCTGGGGGAGCAGTCGGCGAAGTCTTTTATGCAAGCCATGGCGAAGCAAACACCGATGCGGCGCAACGGCACGGCCGATGATGTCGGGGCCGCCATCTTATTCTTTGCGACGGTGCCACACTTCATCACCGGACAGATTCTGACGGTCGATGGTGGTCTGGGCCTTTGAGCCCCTACGCGCCGACCGTAGCCCAGCATTTCGCATGTTACAATCGCTCCCGCGCCGCCTCTTGACGGAGGAACTCCGGCGGAGAGGAAGGCATCGCAGGTGTTGGGCCATCCGAAAACCTGACAGGCCTAAACGTCAAGGGCTATGGCCGGTGCCCGTCGCGAACGCTCGATTGGTGTCGGGTCAATCCATCGATGGACAGAACCCGCCCATGGCGTCTGCCATTCGGCAGCGACCTCAGAAGACGATCCTCGCGCAGTAGAGCACGAGCGGAGTTTGGCTGGAGGCCTCGGGAGCCAACCAGCGCACATCATCTTCGCCCTACTTCCAGGACAAGGAACATGAGGACCCTGGTTCTGTTGTGCAGCGTGTTGATTGGCACCGTGCCGGCGTCGGCTCAGGCGAGGCCGGAAGACGGCGGTCGTGAGTTCCAGATATGGACAGGCGGAGGCCACTCGGTGGCAGGCGGCACCTCGCATACGTCCGTTTGGAACACCGGCCTGCGCTACGGCTGGGTGCTGACCCGGCCCCATGGGCCGGGAATCCTCCAGGGACGATTCGAGTATGTGCTCGATGCAACTCCTCTGTTCCTAGTTTGGCAAAGGTATAACACCGCCTACGGTGGAGGGTTTAGCCCTTTAGGCCTGAAGTGGGACTTTGCTTCCCGCGGTATGATCGAACCCTATCTCGAGCTGAATGGGGGAACCTTATTTACTGACAAAAGCGTACCCATCGGAACGTCCGCGGTGAACTTTACTTCGGCAGCAGCTTTTGGCGTGCATCTGTTTGGAGAGAAATACGCTTGGAGTCTGGAGGCTCGGTACATGCACATTTCAAACGCGGGCTTGGCGACGCCGAATCCGGGAATCAACACTGTCGAGGTGCGGGTCGGGGTGGGAAAGTTCTGGCATTAACCAGCGCGACAGCCATCCTCCTCCGAGCGTACGCAGATGGGTTCCCAGGAAAGCCTGCCCGACGGCTACCGGACGGAGGTTCGCCGGTGTCGCAAAAGCGCGCGTCGCAACCCGGTGGTCCCGACAGGATCGGGCATGGGCAGGGCGGCTTCTGCAGCAATCTTTTGCAGGTTGCAGCTGGGCGCAGCCGCCGGATATTCTTCTTGAGCCTATGTCAACCCTGGTTGAATGCGTGCCCAATTTTTCTGAAGGCCGAGACAAAATCAAAATCGACGCCATCGTCGAAGCGATGAAGAGGGATGGCGTGTATCTGCTCGACCGGGAGATGGACTTCGACCACAACCGCTCTGTCATTACCGTAGTCGGCGAAGGGGAGGCGATCCAGGAGGCGGCCATCGCGGCCGTGGGCAAAGCGGCGGAGCTGATTGACTTGAACATCCACGAGGGGGCACACCCCCGCATCGGCGCCGCCGACGTCGTGCCGTTCATTCCTATTGAGGGCGTCAGCCTGGAGGATTGCGTGGCCATGGCGCGCCGTGTGGGTAGCGAAATCTGGAAGCGATACCAGATTCCCGTGTATTTATACGAGGCCGCGGCCGCAACCCCCGAGCGGCAGAACCTGGAAAACATCCGCCGCGGGCAATTCGAGGGCCTGCGCGCGGAGATTTCGACCGACCCGGCGCGCAAACCTGATTTCGGGGAAACGCGCTTGCATCCCTCGGCAGGGGCCACGGTGGTGGGCGCGCGGAAATTCCTCATCGCCTACAACGTCTTCTTGAGTACGCCCGAGGTTGAAATCGCTAAGAAAGTCGCCAAGGCCGTGCGGTTTTCCAACGGCGGCATGCGATTTGTGAAGGCCGCCGGGTTCCTGGTTCGCGGGCTGGCTCAGGTTTCCATGAACCTGACCGATTTTGAGCAAACCCCCATTCACAGGGTCTTCGAGCTGGTGAAGCGAGAGGCCGCGCGCTATGGCGTCATGCCGCTCAGCAGCGAGATCGTAGGTCTGATCCCGAAAAGAGCCCTGGAGCAGGCGGCCGAGTGGTTCTTGCAAGTCGAGAACTTTGATTCCTCCCTCATCCTCGAAAATCGGCTGGCAGCGGTGATGGGCGGAAAGATGGCCGTCGGCGGATTGCGGGCCGGGATTGAGCCTTTTCTTGAGCAGCTTGCGGCACCGACGCCGGTTCCCGGAGGCGGAAGCGCCTCGGCTGCTTCGGCCGCGATGGCTGCCGGGCTGGCCAGCATGGTCGCTTCCCGGTCACGGGGAAAAAAAGCTTATCTCTCGCACGAGCGGGAGCTGAGCGAAGCCATCGCCCGCTTGGCGCAAGTGCGAGAGGAGCTGAAGGCCGACATCGATCGAGACGCGGAAGCCTTTTCCACGGTCCTCAGAGCCTACCAACAGGGCAAAGACGCTGCCAACGGCGACCAGCTCATCGCTGCCGCCTTAGCGCAGGCGACCAACGTGCCCTTGAGCGTGGCGGAAAAGGCAAGGGAAGTGGCGGCCATTGCCGCGAAGCTCGGTCCGATTACCAATCCCAATATGAAATCCGATCTGACCAGCGCGGTCGCGCTGGCAGAAGCGGCCATCACCGGTGCACTGGCCAATGTGGAGATCAATCTGGAGTCCTTGCAAGACGCGCGATTCGCCTCGGAAGTCAGGAGGCGGGTGAACCTAGTGAGGGTCTGATGGGTTCGACCCAATCGAGGTGTCGGTTCGGGAGACGGCAACCCGGACTTCGTCGGGTAGCTGCACTTCGGTTTTACTCATCCCCCCGCGGTTCGCATACAATTACAATGGGTACAGCAAGAGCCATTGGTTCTGCATCCAAGTACCTATAACCAGTTTAGAGGCGGTTGTTTATGAGACCATGGAAGTTAGCTTTGTCCGCTCTGTTGCTGGCTGCGCCCTGCGCCTGGGCGGCTGCCATCCCGAGCTCGGCGCGAACGGCCATTCCCGCGGAGGTGCAGCAGATCATCACCGTCGACTATCGGACGCTAAAGAATTCCGATACGGCGATGGCGCTCAAGCAACAAGTGTTGCCGCCTAGCGTGAAGTCGTTCGAGGACGAACTCAAGAGTGTCGGAATTAATCCTGACAAGGACGTTGATCAGCTGACATTTGCCTCCTATCGTGCCGCCAAGCAGGGCACCAGGGTTGTGGGAGCAGCCCAGGGATCCTTCTCCCGCCAGACGGTGTTGAAGAAGATGCGGCTGAATAAGGTAAAGCCGCTGAAGTACCACGACACCGATATCTACCCGATGTCGGATGGCATGGAGATGACGTTCCTCGATGAGACTACTCTGCTGTTTGGCGACGGGGAGGCATTGAAGGGTGCGCTCGACGCGCGCGATGGTTACGCCAGCAGCCTGGATTCGAACAGCGCGGTGGCGGATCTCATCGGACCGGTCGAGTCCGGCACGGTTTGGAGCGTACTGGATCAGCAGGGAACCCAAAATATGCTGTTATCGGCCCTGGGCGACGCCGGTAAGCTCGCCGATTTCGACACGATCAAGAAGCGGGTAGTCGGCTCACGCTACACCATGAGCTTTCAGAACGGAGTGACCTTCGACCTCGATATCGTGACCTCCGATTCCGTGACTGCCGCTACGCTTTCGTCGCTGGTGAAGGCAGGAGTCCTGTACCGAAAAATGACCGCTACGCCGATTGAGAAGGCGGCTCTCGAGAATGTTTCGGTGAACTCCGACAGCTCTGACTTGCAAATGCACTTCAAAGCGGACGATAAACAGTTCCAATCGCTGTTGCATTCGGATCTGTTTGCCGCCGTCTCGAGGTAATGGGACGCTGGAGTGCGCCGCGACCTCCGGGGAACCTGCGGTCTTGTCCCTGTCAGCGGGATCGGCTGCGACAGGCAGCGCATTCCTATAAAATCAACGGCGGGGTCGAGGGTCAAACCAGGCTTCGACAGGCGAGGGAACGTCCAAGAACCGGTCGCAGCGCGACTGCCTGCGAGCATCTGCGAAATCTCACCGACCTGTGTCCGAGCCCAGGGTGGTCTCGTCTAGGAGAACGTGATGGCGAAAATCGCAAAAACCGCGGATCGCAAGAAAGAGATGGACACAACCAAGAGTACGGATTGCCCCAAATGCGGTAAGCCCACACGTATTGTGAAGCGAGTCAAGGATCGCGAGCGCGGCGTCCCGGGCGGGATCTTCATCTCTTGTTCGGCCTGCGAGTTTTACGAGAAACTGTAGCCATAACCTCATCCTTCTCGATGTCTCTCGGCAAGACGCAGGGGCTGGGCGGAGCTAAACCACGAGCGCGGAGATCTTCGAAAACACGCTGACCGAGGACGAGCGCGCAAGCGAGTGGTTTCCCGTTGGTTACTGCACTCTGCCGGCAGTTGAGCGGTGGGGTTCGGAACTAATCTCGGCAAGGATGGCCCGCGCTTCCGCTCCAGGATCTGGAGCCTCGGTGATAGGCCGCCCGACCACGATATGCGTGGCCCCGGCGGCCATCGCCTCCCTCGGCGTCATCACTCTGGCCTGATCGGCCGCTGCGGTGCCGAGCGGACGCACCCCCGGGGTTACGATCACAAAGTCGTCTCTGAGCTCCCTGCGCAACCTGGAAGTGTCTCGGGCAGGTGCGATCACACCATGACATCCGTTCCCCAGGGCGAGTGCCGCCAGGCGCAACACCTGGTCTTCGACGCCGCCAGGCACGCCCACCTTGTCAAGATCATGGTCCGTAAGGCTGGTGAGCACGGTCACCCCGAGCACCAATAAGTCAGGTCTGGCCGAAAAAGCGGCTTCCGTTGCGGCGCGTAGCATCTTGCTTCCGCCGCTGACGTGTACCGTCAGCATGCTGACTCCCAGCCGTGCCGCCTCTGCTACCGCCGCCGCCACCGTGTTGGGGATGTCATGATATTTGAGATCGAGAAAGACCCGCCGACCCGCGGCCACCAAATCGCGAACCAGCTTCGGGCCTTCGGCGGTATAAAGCTGCATCCCCACCTTGTAGCAGAACGCCGCGTCGCCTACCGCGGCAACGATGTTTTGCGCGCAGGCCGCCGACGGCACATCGAGGGCAACGATCAAACCTGGACGCCGAGTTTGCATGGCTCACAATCTTAAATGATTTCGAGCTACTCTGCCTCCCGCTGTAGCATTGCGATCTGTCGCGGCTGTGCTTCCTCGGCGGAAACCAGATCGAGGCGGACCCGTTGCAAACCTTGATCTTTGAACTGCAAAATCTCGGCGGCTCGATAGGAGAGGTCGATAATCCGGCCCTCCACCACCGGTCCGCGATCATTGATGCGCACGTAAATCCTCCGGCCGTTCCGCAGGTTGGTTACCTTCACCCAACTGCCCAGGGGCAGAGAAGGATGCGCGGCCGTCAAATCGTACATGTCAAAGGGTTCTCCACTGGCAGTGGGACGGCCCTCAAAGTAGCTGCCGTACCAGGAGGCGGTTCCAACCTGATAGGGCTGATGCTTCCCGGCGTAAGCCTCGGATCTTGAATGCCCCAGGATGCGTGGGGATGTGGCCAGTTGCATTTCTTTCAAACCTGGTTGGGTTGGCCCTTGAGCTGCCCCCAGGCTGACGACCAGTAAAACGCTTAGTAGTGCACGAGCTATGCGCTGTCTCATCAAGCACCTCCCGTAGCAGAAGCCAAGCCTCCCCAGAACCAAAGTTCATGGATTGATTGTCCAGTCGGGCAATCCTAAAGCCGGCCATATTCGATGTCAATGCCAAATGTCGTGTACAAAAGTAACCTGAGAGTTATTGATATCGCACGTAACTCACTGTGTGGCTTGAGGAATGATATGGGTCAGGCTTTTTTTGCAATTGTTTAACTAGTTACCAGTAAGTCAATACTCAGCCAGCAAGACAGAGTGCAAGATTTTCTCAGTGTTTATTTTCATTGGGTTAGGATGGTACCCACGCTGCTGACCGTAACCCCAGTATTTCAGCCCGGGAGGGAGCAATTCCTGGAATTAGAACCCAGTCAATTTAGAGGACAATTTGGCATATGGCGTCTCATCCACCGATCGTGCTCACAGTTGCAGGCTTTGACCCCTCCTCAGGAGCAGGGGTAACTGCTGACATCAAAACCATAGCCGCACACGGATGTTACGGGGTTAGCTGCATCACGGCGCTGACGGTGCAATCGACCGCCGGCGTGCGCCGAGTTGCGCCGATCGCACCCGAGCTCGTCACCGCAACTTTGCGGGAGCTCGTCTCCGACGTGCCGATTGCCGCGATACATATCGGGATGCTGGGAGGGGGACAGGTCGTCAAGGCGGTCGCCGAGTTTCTGGAAGAACAGATGGCCAAGAATGTCGTGCTCGACCCGATCCTCAAAAGCTCTTCCGGAGCTGACCTGCTGGACGCCCAGGGAGCACGCCTGCTGGCAGGACGGCTCCTTGCGCTCGCGACCGTCGTAACCCCGAACCTGGAGGAGGCCTCCGCGCTGACTGGTCTTGCGGTGCGCAACCTAGACGAGATGCGGGCGGCAGCCCATAAGCTGCATGCCTTGGGCGCTCCTGCCGTCGTCATCACCGGCGGCCACTTGGAGAAAGCGATTGACTTGCTGAGTATCACCGGCCAGCGCGGAGTCGACCAAGAGGTCTTTCAATCGCAGCGCCTGCGCTCGAACTCTACCCACGGCACTGGGTGTGCCTTTGCCACTTCGATGGCGTGCCACTTGGCTCTCGGACGAGGGTTGGCTGAAGGCGTTCTACTGGCCAAGGCGTACGTGGCGGCGTCCATCAGTCATGCCCATCCCTTGGGGCGTGGCATCGGTCCGATTCATCATCTCTATCGCATGCACCAAAAGCCGCGGGAGATCCTGACGGATCCGGAAGTGGTGCGCTGATGTCCAGCACGAGCACTTTCAATCCCAGGGGGTTGTTGGGCGCCACCGAATTCGTATCGGTTCGTATAGGATAGTTCCCGGATCACGACGATGAGGAGGGGAAAGGGTCACGGGCACGACACGCGCTACGTACGCATGCAGAAAAATTATTGCTTTGCCTGCGGCAGGGATAACCTCGAGGGGATGCGCTTGCGCTTCGCCTACGATCGAGAGCGAGCTCGCTTTGTGTGCCGCTTTCGCCTGGGCAAGCGCTATACGGGGCCGCCGGGCCACGCCCATGGCGGCATCATCGCCACCGTGCTTGACGAAGCCATGGGCAAAGTCAACAAGCTCAGGCACGTCGTCGCCCTGACCTCCACTCTTACGGTCGAGTATCTGAAGCCCGTGCCCCTCAACCAGCCGCTTCGTGTGGAGTCGCGGGAGCTCCGGGTTCGGGGACGCCACCACACCCATGCGGCTCAGATTTTGGACGCGAAAGGTCGGCTGCTGGCTCAAAGCAAAGGCGTATTCATCGCCATCGATCCTCGGCGTATCTTCGCAGGATTCCTGGATCGCTAGGGCTCAGCCGGGCAGGCCGGGTTCCGCGCGTGAGGACGGCGCGGCAGCAATCCCGGCTTGATGGCGGAGAGGGAAGGGAAAGCTTCTACCCATTGCAAGCCGCAAGCAGGTTGCGCACGGAATCTTCCAGCACGACCAGGCGCTGGTACTCGCCTCCGGCAGCCGATCCGATGCACACTCTCTCGTTTCGATATCGCATGGCACTCGGCACCATGTTGCCCAGTCTGACGTGAATTTCGCAGGCACCCGTTCCCTCCACCAGGTGTCGCAGTTCAGTGCCGGCGATTCCGCCGGCGGGTACGACGATCACTCTGCCCTTGGCCACCCGAATCAAGTCTGCAATCACCTTCTGTCCCAAGGCTGCGGTCGCTTGCCCGCCGGAAGTCAAGACTCGATCGGCGCCGCAGGACACAATATCCTCGAGCGCACGAAGAAGGTCGGCAGACATATCGAAGGCACGATGGAATGTGACGCTGAGGGGTCGCGCCAAATCGACCAGCCGGCGTGTGCTTTTGCGGTCGACGTTTCCCCCTGGCTCGAGAATGCCGAAAACTACTCCGTCGGCGCCGAGGCTCTTGGCAACCTCGATATCCCTCTGCATGATCTCTAACTCCTCGGGAGAATATAAGAAGTCGCCGCCGCGCGGACGAATCATCACATGCAGGCCCACGGAGAGGTTTCGCCGCACAACTTCAATCTGACCGGCGCTTGGGGTGAGCCCGCCTTCGAGCAAGTCGCTGCACAGTTCCACCCGCGCTGCGCCGCCCCTTTCGGCCGCTAGGGCAGAGGCAACCGACTCAACGCACACCTCGAGCGCAACCGGTTTCGTATAGGCACTCAATGGCTGTGTCCGATGGCTCCCGAACCCAAGCTCGAGAAGGGTCCCCCTAGAAGGAGTACACTAAACTCATCTGCAGCACGTGCGGCGTCCACAGGTTAAGATTGGACCAGGTATTTGCGGACAAGCCGGCGGTGCTTGGCTGCTTCGGAACGAGGGATCCGAAATTGTTCGCTCCCATGGATCCACTCGGAATTAGGGTCTGGGAGTTGGAGTGCCAGCTGGATCCCACATTGAAGATCTCCAGCCGATACTGCAATCGCTGTCGTTCCGTTATGGCGAATCCCTTGGCAAAGCCTAAGTCGAGGTCCATGAAGTACGGGCCGCGCAGAATGCCCTTCAGTTCGTCTCCATACGTACCCGGCGGGGGGGCGGAGAACACGGCGGTGTTGAACCATTCCTGATCGGTGCGCGTGAATCCGCTGTCTGGATTGCCCGATTGGTTGGCCCTGTACCGGCCGGTAAAAGGGGTGCCCATCTCATCATAGGCCCCGAAATAGGAGAAGGGATACGCGGTGAACGTGCGGCCCGAGCTCGCGATGTAAATGCCGCTGACAGTCCATCCCCCCAAAATCCAGTCGGCCGCGCCGAGCGACCAGCGCTGTCCTTTGCCGACCGGCGCCTGCCAAGAAGCGCTGGCGGTGAGACGGAAGGGTTGATCGAAACTCGCCGGACCATAATCCCCTTTCACGTTGTGCGGGTCCTGAATGAACTGGCTCAGCCCGTTGATGTTCACGATGCCCGATGACTCATCAAAGGCTCTTGCCCAGCTCGAGGACAGCTGGTACGTCAAACCGTGCGCCAGGCGTTGCCGCAGCTGGACTTGCAGAGCGTGGTAATTTCCCGACAGCACATTGGCGTTGGCGTAGACGATCGAGGGCAGATTGCGCAACGGGACGCGCGTGTCGATCGGCGAGAAATTGGGGTCGGCAAGACAGGCGGCAGGCGCCTGCGAAGCGTCGAAGTAGGGCCCGCCATTGTTGCCCACACTCCCTCCATTGCAGGAGTCGCTAGGGTCCTTTGCCGGCGTGGCGATGTTATAGAGAAGCTGGGTGGGCAGGCGAAGATCATGCGAGCCAACATAGCCGACGTCGAGCAGCAAGCTACGGCTCAAAGCGTATTGCGTGTCCAACGTCCACTGCTGATTGTAGGGATTGTGGTTGTACGGCCATTCCACCTGATTCAGGATCGGGCTGGTGAACGCCGGAGAGTTCCAGGGCTGCGTGGTGCTGAAGAATTGTGCGCCGGAAACCGTAGGCAACCAGAGCTGAGTTAGGGGCGGCTCGGGAGTGACCGGTTCTGAGCCGGTGCCAGCATGGTAGTTGGTATTGGGGAAGGCTGTCTGCAAGGTATTGGAATCATAGTTCTGCACCATATCGTAGTAGCGCATATAGGTGTCATAGAAGATTCCGTACCCCGCCCGAACCACGAAGCGATCGGTCGAGAAAGGCCTCCAGGAGAGGCCAATGCGCGGCGCAAAATCCTTTTTGTCGATGGGCACCAAGGTGTTGGGTACACAACAGTTGAGGTAGGGCGCGTACACCGTGAGACCTTGGGCGGCCGCCGTCGAGCGGACCGATTGGACGAAACTCGGGCTCGCCCAGCTGAAGCTTCCTCCATTGGCGGGGTCGAGCGTCCAGCCGCTGTCGTCGATGCTATGGAAGTTGGGGGGGAGCTCGTAGCGCAGGCCGAGGTTCAGGGTTAAGTGCGGAGTGACCCGAAAATCGTCCTGGAAGAAGAAATTCCAATTCGTGCCCACCACGTGCAAGTAGTCCACGCCCAGGGGATAGGGCGGAGAAAGATTGATGTCGTCCCCCAAGAGCATATCGGCAATGGGATTGCCGAAGGTCGCTCCCGGCGCGCTTCCCGCAGCCGTCGGATTCGAGGCGGTGTACGCCCCATTGAAGGTAAAACTGCCAATCCCCAGGTAGTTGTCCTGTTCAAACTCTCGCAGGCGGCGAATGTCGGCACCCATCGTCAGGGTGTGCTTGCCGTGAATCAGATTCAGATTATCTACCCATTGAAAGGAACTGTGTTTGGTCGAAGTCCCAAAGCTGCCGTTGCCAATCCCCGAGTAACCATAGTCGAGGTTCAGAACCGGGATTCCGTACAGGGCTGGACTGAGGGGTGTGTTTTGAAAGCCGAGTTGCGCTTGCAGATTGGGGCCATAGGCCGTGTCCGGATTGCTGCTGAAGAACTGATGGTTGTACCCGAAGCGAGCTTCATTCGTCAGGTTCGGATTGAAGGTGTGTTGCCAATTCAGCCCGAACAGCTGGCTATGAGCAAACGAAAGAGAACCGGAATAGGGTAATTGGCTGGGTGCGGGCTCGTTATCGTGGCGAATGTGGCCGGTGAAAAACACCCGGTCTCTTTGGCCAAAATTCTGATCCACGCGCATGGTGACGTTATCGGTGCTGATGAGGTTGTGAACGGGCACGGCAAAGTTATTGCAGGGAAAGGGAGAGCAATTGAAGGTTGGAGCGGGGTACAGATCGACCAGCTTCTGCCCGATGGCGTTGATCCTGGCCGCCGGAATCTGATTGCCGGAAAAGGGCTTGCGCCCGGCAGGATTGTTGGCCGTTGGGGGTAGCGAGCCGGTCGTTGCGGGATCGTAGATGGGGAACGGCCAGTCGGAGAAGTTGCCCGTTCTTTCCAGAGCCGTGGGCACTTGGATCGGGCTGGTGGTCCCGGGAGTTGTGTCCCGCCTACCTCCATCATAGGCAAAGAACCAGAAAGTCTTGTTTTCTCCGTTGTAGAGAAAAGGGACCCTGACCGGCCCACCCAAGGTGCCGCCAAATTGATTCTGCTTGAACGGGGTTTTGAGGGGTAGGGTGGTGTCATTCAACGCGTTCAGCTCTTTTTGCAGGGGACTCCTTGGCTCAAACAAATCATTTTGCAGAAAATCGTAGGCTTGTCCGTGCCATTGGTTCGTCCCTGACTTGATGGCTACATTGACCTGCCCCGATCCCTGACCGTATTCAGCAGAATAGAGCCCGGTCTCGACTTTCACTTCTTGCAGGGCAAACTCCGAGGGAACATTGGCGATGCCGCTGAAGAACATATCGTTGTCGTTCACCCCGTCGACGATATAACTGATGGAGTCCGGTCGCGCCCCGTTGAGGCTCACTTCCGTGAAGCTGGAAAGGCCGTGCAGCACGAAACCCGTCGCTTGCGTGCCTCCCGAAAGGTTGGCGGCTCCGGGGCTGAGATTCAGCAGGTTGGTAAAATCGCGCCCGTTAAGCGGAAGATTCTCGATGAGCTTTTGGTCAAGGACGTTGCCGGTGGTCGTATTGTCGGTCTGCACCATTTGTGTGGTCGAGGTGACGGTTACGTTCTCCGTGACGCTGCCTACGGCTACAGTGAAGTCCTGCCGCAAGGTCTGGTCCACCTCGAGGATGAGCCCGGTACTGCGCTCCACCTTGAAGCCCGGAGCTTCGACCGTGACCTCATATCTGCCGGGGATGAGATCTACAAAGACAAAATCTCCGGCTTCATTGCTGGTGAACACGTTCGCAACCCCGGTTTCAGTGTTGCGGGCTGTTACCTTAGCGCCTTGAACCGCCGCTCCGGATGGGTCTTTCAGGTGGCCAAGGATTGTTCCCCGCGAGTTTTGCGCTGCCAGTGGCAGCAAGATGGGAAAACAGGCGCTGAGAACGACAACCAGAGCGGCGTAACCACAGAGGCGCGCAACGAGCTTCATCGAATCCTCCAGGGAAGCCTGGATCATCTGCCGGCCGCAATGTAAGGGCGTGAGGGAAGGGTTGTCAAGCCAAAACTGATCGTTTTAGTCATAATCGATCATAATAATGTCTTGATTTAGCACATTTCCTCACCAAAACACATCTGGAGCGGTAATCTACACTCACCCGCGTCGCGGGTTCGCGCGAGGGGCGAGCAGGTCCCAGCCGATTGCGGGCGGGCTCAGCGGGTGGCAAGACTGGGAAACGAATGAAGGCAGCCAATCGCGCCGACGAAATCCTGCGCCGGTTACGGCATAAGGGCGGTGTCTCGATCGACGAGCTGATCGAGGGCTTGAACGCGTCAGCCGCCAGCGTGCGGCGCGATCTAGCCAAGCTTGAAAGGAAAGGATTGGTGCGCCGAACGCATGGGGGAGCCGTCCTGGTTGAGCCCCTGCTCTATGAGCCTTTCCGCTACGATTCTCTGTTCCAGAACCGTGAACAACATCGGGTGGAGGAAAAGCGTCGCATCGGGTTAGCTGCGGCCGAGCTCATCGAGGAAAATGAAACTGTCGGATTCACGGCGGGAACAACGACCACGCATGTTGCCCGCAGCATTCGTCATCGTCACAACATTCGAGTCGTTACCAACGCCGTCAACATCGCCATGGAACTGAGCAATTGTGAAGGGTTGAGAACATTCCTGACCGGCGGATTTGTGCAATGGGCGGGCTCCTTCTCCCTCATTGGTCAGGCGGCGATCAGCTCGTTAGAGAACATTTATATGGATAAAGTTTTCGTCAGCGTCTGTGGCATGGATGTGGAACGCGGCATCACGTTGATCGAACCCGACGAAAGCGTGACCTTCCGCGCCATGATCAAGCAGGCCAAGCAAACGATCGTAGTTGCTGATTCGAGCAAACTCGGAGTCGTCACCGCGGCTTTGATCTGCCCCCTGGCTGAGGTCGACATGCTGATCACGGACACGCGCGCTCCCGATAAGGTGCTTGGGCCGTTTCTCGACCTAGGCATCGCCGTGACAAAAGTATAGGGGCGCTAGCTAAGCGCTCCCTCGCAGACATCCCTCGAGCGCTTGGGCGAGCCTCTCGACACCCGCGGTCAACTCGCGGCCATCCACGGCGGCAAACCCCAATACCAGGCCATTTCGGTTGCTCCGGCCGTAGGCGTACCGGGACAGGGGAACCACTTCGACCCTGTGCTCTGCCGCGGCGCGCGCCGCCCGTTCGGCGGAAATCCCCTGCCGGAGCCAGCCCACCGTGCGTAACCCCGCCTCGACGTTCCGGAGTTCCAGCCATCCGGCCAGCCGTTGGCCGCTGGCCTCGAGCAGCACGGACAAACGCTCGGCGTAGAGCTCCCGCATTCGGCGAACATGCCGGGCAAAATGTCCTTCGCGAATGAAGTCGCAGAGAACCGCCTGATCAATGAGGGGTGGGTGATGGGTGCTGAGGGACCCGGCTGCCGCAAAGATTCCTACCATGTCGGCGGGGACGACCAAATAGCCCAAGCGCAGCGCGGGAAAGAGCGTGTCGGTGAAACTGCCGGCGAAGATCACCACGCCCGCTCGGTCTAGGCCCGCGAGGGCTGGGATCGGCCGGCCGCGGTAACGGTATTCGCCGTCGTAGTCATCTTCAAAGACGAAGCTTCGTGATTGGCGCGCCCACTCGAGGACGGACAACCGCCGCGGCAAACTCATGGTTATTCCCAGGGGAAATTGGTGCGCCGGCGTGAGGTACACCAGGCGAGGATTCGGCCACCGCCGCCGTCCCGCCTCGAGGTCCAATCCTTCCGCATCCACCGGCACGGGACAGATCTTCGCGCCCACGGCGCGAAAGGTGGAGGCCGCGCCGGGGTATCCCGGCACCTCCATCCACACCGGATCTCCGGGATCGAGCAGCAGGTGAGCCGTGCGGTCCAGAGCCTCTTGCACGCCCGAGATGATCAGCACCTGATCGGCCGAGCATCTCACGCCGCGCGAGGTGTTGAGATAATCGGCGACGGCTTCGCGCAGCGGCCGATACCCCAGCGCCTCGCCTCCGGCCAGCAAATTGGCCGAGGCCCGCCGCAAGCGCCGGGCCGCTACTTGTGCCCACAGGCCCATGGGAAACGCATCGAGCGCGGGCTGGCTGGCGCGAAACGCCCGCGCCACCCGGGGCTCGGCCGTGGGCAGAGGGCGTAACCGGCGGGCGTAGGCGGAAAGCGGAATCGTCGGCCGCCGTGGTTTCGCGGTCAGGTTTGTGCGCGGGGCCTGGAGCAGCTCTTCGGGGAGGGTTTGGCTGACATAGGTTCCCGATCCAACTTTGCCCTCCACGTAGCCCTCCGAGCGCAACTGCTCAAAGGCGGCAACCAGGGTCGGACGGGAAAGCCCGTATTCGGCCGCCAGTTCGCGGGTCGCCGGCAGGCGTTCCCCGGGACGCAGGCGCCCGGCCAGAATGGCGGCCCGCAGCTCCTCATAGAACCAACGGTACAAAGCCGTTCCTGCTCTCGGCGCCTGCAGGTTGAGCGGCAGGGTGCTCGGTCGCTTGGCCACGGGCTGGCCTCCGACAGCCTGCGGATGCTTGCGTCGAGGCCTCGCCTCCCGGGCATCGCCACGGCTGTCCAAAAGTGGTATGCATAGAATACCGCAAAATGGACATATACGGCTATCCACTTGTGAGCTATAGTAGTCGCAGTTCAGAACCAGCGAGGGACTTATGTCAGAGAACCATGGCAATTCGACCAGCCTGCGGCTGAAGACGGGCCTGGCAGAAATGCTCAAAGGCGGCGTCATTATGGACGTCACCAACGCCGAACAGGCCGAGATTGCGGAGAAGGCGGGGGCGGTGGCGGTGATGGCACTCGAGCGCGTGCCGGCGCAGATCCGCGCCGAGGGCGGCGTAGCCCGCATGGCTTCGCCCAAGAAGATTCGCGAGATCATGGCCGCGGTTTCCATTCCGGTGATGGCCAAGTGTCGTATCGGCCACTTTGCCGAGGCGCAAATTCTCGAGCAATTGGGCGTCGATTACATCGATGAATCCGAAGTACTGACCCCGGCCGACGAGGCGCACCACGTCGACAAGCATGCCTTTACGGTTCCGTTTGTGTGCGGGGCCCGCAACTTGGGCGAAGCTCTGCGGCGAATCGCCGAAGGCGCCGCCATGATTCGTACCAAAGGCGAGGCCGGTACCGGGGACGTGGTGCACGCAGTGAAGCACATTCGGCAAATCGTCGAAGACATGAGAATTTTGACCGTGCTCCGGGAAGACGAGCTGTATCGCAAGGCTAAGGAGTTGCAGGCTCCCTATGAGCTGGTGAAGCTGATAGCCAAGGAAGGCAAACTGCCAGTACCGAACTTCTCGGCGGGAGGAATTGCCACGCCTGCCGACGCCTCGCTGGTGATGCAACTCGGTGCCGAGGCGGTGTTCGTTGGCTCGGGAATCTTCATGCAGGATTCGATCCATTTTGCCGATCCCGAGGAAGCAGGACAACGGGCCCGGGCCATCGTGCAGGCCGCGACCCACTACAACGATCCGAAAGTCTTGCTCGAGGTCAGCGAGCATCTCGCCGGAGCCATGAAAGGCTTGGCCGTGGCGGCGCTCGAGGAAACGCAGATGCTGCAAACCCGAGGCTGGTGAAGCGAACCCTCTCGAGGTGGCCGGAAGGAGAGGCCAGTGCCATGAAAATTGGCGTCTTAGCCCTGCAGGGCGATTTTGACGCGCATCGCAAGCGTCTCGAAGAACTGGGCGCGGAAGTGGTGCTGGTTAAGAACCCTGAACAACTCGACGCCATCGATGGCCTGGTCATTCCCGGGGGCGAATCAAGCACCTTTCTCAAGCTGCTCGGCGAACCGGGCCTGGAAAAGCTGAAACGGTTTTCCCGGGTGAAGCCCACCTTTGGAACGTGCGCCGGAGCGATTCTGCTGGCCCATGAAGTCGAAAACCCCAAACAAGCTGGCTTAGGCGCGCTCGACATCCGCATTCGCCGCAATGCCTACGGCCGCCAGGTTGATAGCTCCATTCGCCAAGGCAGGTTCGGTGCCTCGCCCCTGGAAATGGTCTTCATCCGCGCTCCGAAGATCGAGCGGATCGGTCCCGATGTCGAGGTGCTCGCCACCGAGGGAAGCGATCCTGTCGCCGTCCGCCAGGGAAAGGTGATGGCGGCGACCTTCCACCCCGAGTTGTCCGCGGACAAACGGGTGCACCAGGCGTTCCTTCATCTGGTAGAGGTTGGGGGAGAGGCGCCACCTAGGAGCTGAGTCATCGGCCCTTGCCGGGGCAGGGAATCTGCGCGCTACGAAGTATCCCCGCCGGCCGAAGCGAGGGTCCGGCCTCCCCAAGCCCTACGCCTGCGGTTTTCTCTTGACCGGAGAACTATGTAACCGTATAGTTACGTATTATGCGTCACCGTTCGGTTACATATTCTCCGGAGGCGACCTTCAGTGCATTGGCAGACCCCACCCGCCGCGCGGTGCTCGATCTGCTGCGCCGGGGGAGCCAGCCGGCAGGCCGCATTGCGCAGGCGTTTCCCATCTCCCGCCCGGCAATCTCCAAACATCTGCGCCGCTTGCGCCGGGCGCATTTGGTGGACGAACGCCGCCAAGGCCGGCTGCGGGTTTATCAGCTCAATCCCGAACCTTTGCAGACGGTCGACGCCTGGCTGGAACAATATCGCAGCTTCTGGCGCGCCCGCCTCGCCCGCCTGAAAACATTTGTGGAAGCCGAGTACGCAAACCAACCATCCCAGGCCCATAAGAGATGACCGCAACTTCGAGGAGAATTGCCTATGAAAATGAAACTGCTTGCTTTCGCATCCTCTCTAGTCGTGCTGTTCACTACGCTTGCTCTCGCCGCTGCGGAGAGTTCGACGGCCTTTGAGAAGTTAAAATCCCTCGAGGGCTCCTGGTTGGGGAAGACGCCCGCTGGGCAAACCGTGCAGGTATCGAATCGGGTCACGTCGGGCGGCTCGGTTTTGATGAGCGAAATTACGGGCCATGAAGACATGATCACCATGTTCCACATGGATGGCGATCGATTGCTCATGACTCACTACTGCGCCGCGGGCAATCAACCGCGAATGGCCGCTACCGTGTCCCCGGACGGTAAAACCATCACCTTCGACTTTATCGATGCCACGAACCTGCTCCCGAGCCAGGGAGGGCACATGCAGCGCGTGGTGTTTACGCTGATCGATGCGGACCACCACACGGAAGACTGGCAATTTGCGGATAACAACGGGCACCAGCAGCACGAGCGCTTCGATCTTGAACGGCAGAAGTGATCGCGGCACACGAGTGAAAGGAGGGCATGGTCATGGCAACCACGCTGCTGACTCCCGATCAAGATGCCATCGTCAGCGAAATCTTTATCGCAGCGCCCCCGGAGCGGGTGTTTCAGGCGCTGATCGATCCCCAGCAGGTGCGCCAGTGGTGGACTTCGGAGGAGTGTCCGATCGAGTCCTTCGCGCTCGAGGCG
>DASPVV010000126.1:0-15823 GCA_035622175.1 Terriglobales bacterium
CCATCCCGACGACCTAAAACACCTCCGAGACGAGCGTAGAGACAGACTCTTGCGTGGAGTCCCATTCGATCTGGAGTTTCGCGCTTTGTTCAAGAGCGGACAGTATCGCTGGCAGCTCATGCAGTACAATCCGCTAAACGACGAATCCGGTCAGATCATCCGCTGGTACTGTACGGCTACCGACATCGACGACCGCAAGCGCGCAGAGCAGAAGCTAAAACAAAGTGAGGAAGAACTTCGCACGATCACCGATACGATTCGCCAACCCATTGTAGTCCTGGCGCCGGATGGCACGCTGCAGTACGCAAATCGAGTTGCGCTGGACAATTGCGGACTCACAATGGAGGAGGTGAAAAGTAAGGGATTCATAGCGCACGTTTGCCATCCCGATGATGTGGATCGCGCGGTCGACGAGCGTAAGGCGGGATTATCGAAGGGAATTGCGTTCGATTCTGAAATGCGCACGTTGTTCAAGAGCGGGCAGTATCGCTGGCAACTGGTTCAATATGACCCTTTGAAAGACCGGTCCGGCACGGTTATCCGCTGGTACGTTACCGCAACCGACATCGATGACCGCAAGAGGACGGAAGAGCGACTTCACAATGAAAACCTCGTACTACGGGAGGAAATCGATCGCTCTTCGATGTTTGAGGAAATTGTCGGTTCCTCGAAACCCATGAGCCAGCTGCTTAAAAAGGTGGAGAAGGTCGCACCTTCTGACTCGACAGTTCTCATTCTGGGCGAAACTGGAACCGGAAAAGAACTGATAGCGCGTGCATTGCATCGGAGATCCAAACGCGCAAGCCGAGCCTTCGTAAAGGTTAATTGTGCTGCGATTCCGCAATCGCTGATTGCTTCCGAGCTTTTCGGGCACGAAAAGGGAGCCTTCACCGGCGCACTGCAACGGCGGGTGGGGAGGTTTGAAGCTGCTAATGGCGGCACACTGTTTCTCGACGAAATCGGCGAACTCCCGATGGAGACACAGATTGCGCTATTGCGGGTATTGCAGGAGAAGGAATTTGAGAGAGTCGGAAGTAATCACCCGATCTCAGTCGATGTCCGGGTGATAGCGGCAACGAATCGCGATCTGCAGGCTACCGTGGCGGCGGGAACCTTCCGCCAGGATCTATTTTTCAGATTGAACGTCTTTCCGATCCGAGTTCCTTCACTACGCGAGCGAGTGGCTGACATTCCGTTGCTGGTAGAGTACTTCGTCGGGCGTTTTGCCAAAGAGTCCAGCAAGAGTATCCGCCATATCGCCAAGGAAACGCTGGCGCAGTTACAAGCCTACCATTGGCCGGGAAATATTCGCGAGTTGCAGAACGTTCTGGAACGTGCAGTAATCCTCAGTGAATCCGACACCTTTGTTGTTGATGACAGTTGGCTAAGCAGCGAATCGGAAGACTCGTCTGCGCACGAGGGGCTTTCGGCGTCGGAGGATCGTGAAGCGGAAATAATCAAAGCTATTCTCGCTGAGACCCACGGAAGAATATCCGGACCTTTCGGCGCAGCCGCGAAACTCGGGATGCCACGCCAGACGTTGGAATCGAGGCTCCGTCGGTTGGGCATCGACAAGTCCGCCCAAAAGCGATCTACCTCTAATTAATCTCATCCCAGTGATCCCGCTCACCGTTCGTCATTTTTTGCTGAGCATACGCCGCCATTCTGCTGATCACTATCCTTTCCCTTCATCGGCTTCCGGTTGGCGATTTGGTTGCACTCTTCTCTTGCGTCGGTGTTCGACAAAGGAGAACGACAATGGCACAAACGGTAGCATTAGAGATTGTCTGGCGGAATCCGAGACCACCTCAACGTCGGCAACGCTGGGAGCATATCAAGCACGATTCAGGAGCGGCTCATTATATGGTCCAGGAATTGGTTTCCACAGCCGCGGGATCATTCTGGGCCACTACATCTAGCCTGGAAATAGTCCACGGTGGCCGAGCTGCATAGTGCTTCGCTGGTGGCAGCGCAAAAGAGCGAGCTCACCTGGACACAATCTGATGTTTTTCACATTGATAGCTTGCCCGTCTTTGAATATGTTATTGATCCTCGGTGCAATCGGTAATAGCCGGCGCACAGGAACAGGCAGCGGAACGACAATCCCTGCCGCGGCTTCCCGAACTATTTCATTGAACCCGTTCGACGCGCAAGCCGGTCGCCATTGGTGCCTTTGGCACGAGTCATTCGCATTTGCAAGTGTTGGAGAGTGGACTCTTGCTGAGGGTTCGTCATTTCCTGCTGAGCATGTGGCGTGATTTCGGTGCTCACCGTCTTTACTTTCAATGGTTTTTGGATGGCAAGCCGGTTGCATTGTTCTCTTGCGTCGGTGATCAAGAAACTAAGGACCACGATGAACTTAGTACGCCAAGAAATGATGGTGGGCCAATGAGCCAAGGATCAAGCTGGAATCCGCTAGACGGTTACGGAGAATCCCTGCACTCTTCGGAAGTGGTTAACGCCCGCGAACTCAAATTCTGCGAAGGCTGTGGAGTATTGCTTGTTCGCTTGCGGGGGTCGAAGGCACAGTTTTGTCCTGACTGTCAGGCACCGGCAGAGATTGCCCCGGAGAGAATGCAATGAAGACACCTTCAAATAAACGTGATGCCGCATCGCTGTTTGCACACAACCGTTCGTATGCCAATCTGTACCAAGCCGTGATTCTCCGTGCTGTGCAGGACTTGGCGCAGAAACAACACCAGGACGAAGCCCGCGCATGGCTGCTTTCTTCTGAATCTGATTACGCCTTCGCCACGGCAGGAATTAGCCCGGATAGCATACGCCAGCAAATGATGTAGATCGATGAGAAGAACTAGAGCTCGGCAAGAACAAACGGGAGGAACCACTATGCTGAAGTTAGTGGGTATTTTGTGTATTTGCCTGACAGCCTTTCAAGCTTTTTCCCAGTCCACATCGAAGTATCAAGTGGGCACGATCACTGAGGTTAAGATTCATCGGAGTGCCGAGAAAGTTGGGGCTTCAGACGCCGCCAGCTATGACGTATCCGTCAAAGTGGGCAACACGGTTTATGTGGTGCTCTATACCCCTCCACTACGCGAGGAAACTGTGAAATACGTTGCTGGCCGCGACCTGCTGGTGCTCGTGGGCAAAAGCACAATTCGATACAACGATATATTAGGACAATCGCATGAGGTGCCTATAGAAAGCCAAAGACCTGCCGCAAATCCCAGCGGGGCTGAACCGGTTTCCCGCGGGGCACAATAAATACTTGACGTTTTCCCTAAACAAAAGCCAGCCGCCACCCTTCAACAGCCCCTTGCGCGACCATTCTTCACGGTTGAGTGCTCACCCACAGTTATAAGAAGGTATTACCAATCCCATAGGCTAATTGTTCGGGACCCATCGTCGTTGCGTAATTAGCTTTGCGCTGAATGCGCTGCTACGCGTGCAGAAAAGCGTCTGCTTGCCTCTTGCTCACGGTTCGTCATTTTTTGCTGAGCCGCGCCCTGTTTCCAGATAAGCACTTTATTTCCTTTCAGCAGTTTCCGAATGGAGAACTGGTTGCATTGTTCTCTTGCGTCGGTGATCAAGAAAAGGAGAACGACAGCTAGTTGCCGGCAGGACAAAACGCAGAGTACGTGGGAGCGAACCTGCTCCCATGTACTCACAGACGACAAGGATCAAGACGCATGTTGAGCTTAACCCGAATTCATTTAGCAATTGCGCTCGCAATGACATTGATCGTTCCCACTTGCTTGTTCGGACAGAGTACAAAGCCAGATTCTCAGTCCGCAACCATCATCGGCACGGTAATAGACGTCAATGGTGATCCCGTACCCAATGCCAAGGTTGAACTGAAAAGCGTGGGCGGCAGTGATCCTCGCATCGTGACTACATCGGAACGCGGAGCCTTCGAGTTTGACAAGGTACCTTCAGGAATTTCGTACGAGATCACGATTACTGCCCAGGATTTCGGCGATTGGAAATCGTCGAGCATCACGCTCGAACCAGGGCAGTTCAAGATCGTGACTGGAGTTCAACTGCAGATTCGACCCGAGGTCACTGAGGTCCAAGTCCGGGACCCGCTGGAGGTGGCGAGGGAGCAATTGAAGGCTGAGGAGCATCAACGGGTCTTGGGCTTCGTCCCGAATTTCTACGTCACGTATGAAAAGGATCCTGCACCTCTTACTACGAGGATGAAATTTCAGCTTGCGCTGAAAACGTCTACAGATCCGATTACTGCTGCTGGAGTTCTTGGCTACGCTGGTATCCGACAGGCGGCAAATAGTCCAAAGTTCGGTCAAGGGTGGGGCGCCTTCGGTGAGCGCTTCGGCGCCACTGCGGCTGATGCTTTCTCCGACATTATGATCGGCGGCGCCATACTGCCCTCCTTGCTCCATCAAGATCCTCGTTACTTTTACCAAGGGACCGGTACAACCGGCTCTCGAATCCGGCATGCGATATTCAGCCCCTTCGTTGCGAGAGGCGATAACGGAAGCTGGCAACCGAACTACTCGAGCATCGGGGGAGATCTCGCGTCGTCCGCCCTCTCGAATCTTTATTTTCCCCAAGCGAATCGTGGCGTCGGCCTTGTCTTCGGGAATTTCGCAATCGGTACCGCAGAACGGATCGGCGCCAGCCTTGCTCAAGAGTTCATCATCGGCAAGTTTACCAAGAGGCGTGGTCACATGGAGTGACGCTCTTAAACCAACGCGAGGCGAACGTATCTAATGATTCTGCCCCAATCCCACCTCAATTGCCCGCCATTAACCCTACCATTCCAGCCCGGGTCGCAAGGCCCGGGCTCCAGTCTTCTCACGGGTTCCATTTGTGGGAGTGAGAAATGAGCGGCATCAACAAATGCTGCCAGAATCGACCCACCTCTATCCGTCACCTCTGGCTCTTGCTCACCGTTCGTCATTCTTGCTGAACGCTGCGTCGCGATTCCGGGGCTCGCTTTCCTTCCTTTCAGCGGTTTCCGGAATGGCGAGCCAGTTGCACTGTTCTCTTACGTCGGTGTTCAACCGAAAGGAGAACGACAATGCGCCTTTCAGTTGATTTTGTATGGATCGCAGGAGGTAAGCACCATGACTCCACAATTTATTCAGCCCGAACATAACAGCGTCGATGTCGAACTCGATCAACTTACTTATTCCGCGTACTTGCTGACGCTTGATCCGGGTGTGGCCCTTTCGGTCGTGATGGAAGCGGTCGACACACCAATAGAGGATTTTGCTTCGCGCGACGGACTGCTCCGACGCACGATCGAAATATCGTTAGCGCAGTTGCGGCTCGATGCCTCCGCGGCGTCGGACCGGGAATCCTCGGCCGTTGAGGCTTTGCTGTATAGCGACTCCAACCCTGCGACGTCAAAGCTGGCTCTCTTTTTGAAAGAACAAACGAATAGTAATCCGATCCTGCTTCTCGATTCGGGCGCGCGTATTGCCTTCGTTTTACATCACGTGCTCGGCTACAGCATTAACCGAGGCGCAGCAATGGCGCAGATTAGCGAGAAGGAGTACCTCACACAGCTGCGAAAAGCTTACCTGCAGCTAGCTTCGCTCCAACTGGGAGCGTCTGCGACCGCCGGCTATATGCTCGGGCAGGTCGCGCTGGCATAGAGGAAATATGAGTTGGCTGAGATGGATTTGGGCGTACTTGTTCGACTGTGTGCATTCCCACACGACTTGGCCACACCAGAACCAGTTCGGCCTTGCATATGTGTGCTGCCTCGATTGCGGCAGAGAGATGGCGTATTCCCTCGAATACATGCAGATCGTTCGACAAACACGAAGGAGTCCGCGGAGAGCATCTTCAGATGCGCCGGCGGAGCGGGTAGTGGCTAGGAGAATACTTGCGGGGATCATGTTGTTGGGAACTATTTTCGCCTCGCAAGAAAAAGCGAACACAAGTAGCTTTAGTTCGAAATTCATCCAAACGCAAACCGCTTGCGAAGCTGAGATGCTCGCTGAAATGGACGCGCGCGAAGCTTCTCGGGCAGCGCCTACGACGTGCTGACCGAGGTCGCGCGGGCATATGGTCGCCCGATTCCGCACATCTATATCTTTCCCAGAAGTTGGAACATGGCCTATATCGCCGCCAGCACTGCCGTAGACGGACGAGGCAAGATCACCGTCGGGCAGCAAGCGATAGAGCTGTTCGATACCGTCGTGCTCGAAGACTTTCTCGGACACGAGATGGCGCACCTGGTAAGCGACAGCGCGGCGTAGGGATGCGCCGATTACATTGTTCGCGATCCACAGATGGAGGCCGATGCCGACGCATTAGCGGCGCGAACGCTTGGAAGGCGGCCTGTCGAACTGTTCTTGGAGCGCGTACTGGCACTCACAGAAGGCCAGAACTGGACGCAAAACGCCGGCTCGAAGTGCTGCAATAATTTCAACTAACCGAACTTCCTGATCTCGACTCGAGCCCGCGTGTGACCTTCCGTTTGGGGCCCTAAGCTCCGCTCCCAAAAGGCTGGAGTCCGGGCCTTTTGGGCCCGGGCCGGAACGGAAGGAAGTGCAGGTGCATTTGGCGGGAATCTTGACGTGCACTTTGTAAGGCAACAAATAGCTTCACACCCACTCTGCCTCTTGCTAATGGTTCGTCATTTTTTGCTGAGCGCGGCGCCGCGATTCTGTGCTCACTTCCTTTCTTTTCAGTGGCTTCCGGATGGCGCGCCAGTTGCATTCTCCTGTGCGTCGGTCGTCGACGGGAAGGAGAACGACAGTGTGCATCATCAACGAGATCCCAGAAATCCACTTCCACCTAACGACGACATTGACGCCCGAGCAGTTCGTCGCCGTGCTTACCGACTTCGGATCACGTCGATCAAAGCTTTTTGGCGGTAGCACCGATGCGTACCTCAAGGTGCATCACCTTGGCCGGTTGCAGGCCGACGTCACCAAAGGCTCGCTGGGCATCTGGGAACGCCTGCACTACGACTGGTCCGATCCCAGCCGCGTCGTCATTACGACGACTGACTCCAACGTGTGGGAAAGCAGGTCCTTCTATACCTACACCTTCACGCATCAGCCAAATGGCACAACCGACATTGACGTCGGCGTCGCACGCGAAGGCAAGAATTTAAAGGAATGGGTACTCGGCTTCCTGCTGAGAACCATCGGCAGGCGCGTTTTGGAAAAGGCTTTTGAAAAGTCCGTCAAAGCCATCGAAGCCCGGAGCGGTGCGGGCAACTTAACGACCCACGAAATCGAACTACTCGAAATGAACAATGCGGAGAGGAGCAACTAACGATGATGGACAGCATGGTTTCTGCTACCGACGGTCTCGAGATGACTATAAACCATGGGGCAGAAGGCAGCACTGTGAGTTTGCATGGTCGCCTCAACATCGATTCCTCACCCGCGCTTCGCGATCGGCTTCTCGCCATGTTGCAAGCGCAATCGCCACAGGGTGTCATCGTTGATTTCAGTGATGTTTCTTACGTAGACGGCTCCGGCATTGCGACCCTGATCGAGGCACTCAAAATCGCGCGCCAGAGGCAGACAACATTGTGCTTACATGGGCTGCAAGGTCGTCTTCTTCATTTATTTGAGGTTACCGGCATGTTCGCTCTGTTCGAAAAGAGCTGTGGACGTGCTTCCTCAGAGGCGAAGGTGTCCTAATGGCGAATGTTTTCGAAGACGCTGGAAGACGAACTCTCAACGAACTCGATTATGTCGGGAGCCTGAACATTCAGTTGTGGTTGACGCTACGCGCCATGAAGAGTGCGTTGCCACTGGTCGGGAACCGCTACCGCTGGCAGTCAACTGTGCGGCAGATGCTTCAGATTGGGTATGACGCGCTGCCGATGGTATCCATAATAGCCGTTTGCACCGGCTTCATTCTTGCTATGCAAGGAGCCTCCGAGTTACGGCGCTTTGGGGCCCTGCACTATGTCATCGATCTGGTTGCTGTCGGCTTCACACGCGAACTTGGCCCTCTGCTGACAGCGATTGCAGTCAGTGGGCGGTCGGGTTCGGCATTCGCAGCCGAGATCGGAACCATGAAGGTGACAGAGGAACTTGATTCTCTGCGAGTCATGGCACTGGAACCGATCGAGTTCCTGCTTGCGCCAAAGTATTTGGCCGCGCTGATAAGCATTCCTTGTCTGACTATCATTTCCAATTCCTTCGGCATCATTGCGGGCGGATTGTTCATGTTCTTCAGCACACGGCTCGCACCATTGTTGTACTTGCGGTATGCGATGGAATCCATTGCTCTGCGCGACGTGATCACCGGTCTGATCAAGAGCCTGGCTTTTGCCACGATCATCGCTCATGTCGGCTGCCTAGAAGGGTTCCGCGTGCGTGGAGGACCGGATGCAGTTGGCCGCTCGACCACCAGCGCGGTGGTGAAGTCAACCTTCCTTGTCATCGTGGCCGACGCGATCTTCACCGCCATCTTCTACTTCACAGTGAGCTCCTAATGTCGATTATTTCCATTCGCGACTTGGTGGTGGAATACGACGGACGTCTAGTATTGGACGGGCTGAATCTCGACATCGAACCGGGCGAGACGATGGTGCTGCTGGGTGGCAGCGGCTCCGGAAAGAGCACGCTTTTGCGCCAGATTATCGGGCTCGAGCGGCCAAAATCCGGCAGTGTAGTCGTGAAGGGGGTTGATATTACCCGTTGCTCGCCTGGGGAGCTGACAAAGGTTCGCCATTCCATTGGCGTGGCGTTTCAAAGCGCAGCTTTGTTCAACTCGCTCTCGGTCAAGGACAATGTCGCGCTACCCCTACGCGAACACACCAGGCTTGCGCCTTCCATCATCGATCTGATGGTTTGGATGAAGTTAGCGGTGGTCGGTCTGGGCGATTTCGGAACGTTACTCCCACAGGAACTGTCCGGGGGCATGAAAAAACGCGGCGCTGTGGCTCGTGCTCTCGCCCTTGATCCTGAGATTCTGGTGCTCGATGAGCCTTCTGCTGGGCTCGATCCCATTGTTGCTGCGGAACTGGACGAACTCATACTGCTCTTAAAGGAGGCATTTCATATGACGGTGATCGTCGTCACTCATGAAATGCCGAGCGCTTTCCGGATCGCAGACCGGATTGCGATGCTGCACAAGGGAATCTTCATCTCGGTTGGAACTAAGAACGAGATTAAGGCGAGTCAGGATCCACGTGTCCGACACTTCATCGATCGTATTCCCGAGGAACTGGCGAATGCGACTGCAGTCGCCGCTCACTTCGAAAAATACTTGCACAGTCAGGAGACACATCAGTGACAACGGAAGCAAAAGTCGGAGCGTTCGTCGTAGGATGTTTCGCGATTTTGGCATTCACAGTTGCCTATCTTGTGAACGCCCAGTTCAGCGGCGATACCGTTCCCTATCGAACCTATCTACGCTATGCCGGCGGACTTGAGCCCGGCGCAGAGGTGCTTTTCGGCGGAATCAACGTGGGCAAAGTAACATCCGTTCGGCCATGGACGTCGGACCCGACGAAGATCGAGCTTTTGCTAAATGTCAAACAAGGTACGCCGTTGAATCAGGCCTCAGTGGCCAAACTGGGCATGACCAGCGTCATGAGCGCTGCTTCGCTATCCATCACTACGGGCAGCAACGATGCAAAGCGCCTTCCTCCAGGATCGTCGATCCCATCGCAAGAAGCCGCTAGCTTGGATGAACTCGCTGGCAAAATGGCCACAGCCGCGGATAATGCCAACGACCTGCTCGTACAGGTGCGAGGAGAACTGGAAGGAATCAGCGGCGATGCCCGAAGTCTGCTGGCCAATCTAAATACCATGACGGGCCCGCCCACTCAACGGAGGGTTCAAACTGCCCTGGACCAGGTCAACACATTGCTGGCGACTGAAGGCCCGAAGATCGATCGACTATCCGATCAACTGATCGCGCTGAGCCAGCACGCCGATCAGACTGTTCAGAATGTGAATGGCACAGTCAGCGATGTGCGCGAGCCAATCCGCACAGACTTGGTGGACTTGCAGAATACCTTGCAGCAAGCCAAGCAATTACTGGCCGACACGCAGGTGGTGGTGCGAGCCAATGACTACAAGATCGACGATACGGTCGAAAATCTCCGCGTTGCAACCGACAACCTGGAACAGCTGACCGACTCGCTGAAGCAGCGTCCGTGGAGCTTGATTCGCATCAAGCAGCCTAAAGAGCGCGCAGTTCCACAGAACTGAGGCATATATGAAGATGAAACTGACCGCAATTTCTTTTGTGCTGGCCGGCCTGACAACTCTGGCTGGCTGCGGGGGCGCGGCGAAGTATCCGAACTACTACACTCTCCACGTACCGCCGCCACCGGATCCGCCGGTACAGGAGGGTGTCCGTGCATCCTTGGCTGTACGCGAATTCCGATCGCCCACTTACCTGCATCAAGGCGCCATTGTCTACAAAACGTCTCCGGAGGAAATTGGTTTCTATAGCTACCATCGATGGGCGGTTGATCCGCGAGAGGTAGTGTCCAACGCGGTGGCCGACCGCTTGCGCGCGAGCGGAAACTTCACGCAAGTAAAATTGTACGACGGAAGATCTGACGTGGATTACGTCCTCAGTGGACGCATTGAGAAACTTGAGGAAGTTGACTATGAGGGCGGGGTCAAAGTCGAGGTCGCGATCATGGCTCAAATGACGAATCTCACCACTAGCGCGGCAGTGTGGACGAACACTGTCGACGAGGTAGGAACAGTCGGCCGGCGCGACGTAACCGCCGTCGTCTCTGAGATGAACCGGACCATGGAGCGGGCGATCGACAAATTGCTGACGCCACCACCTGCTGCGTCAGCAATAAAGAGGTGAAAAGGTGTCTAGTGTGGCTCGTTTCGCTTGGGCAACACTGTGTTTCAACGTGGCCGTAGTGCTTTGGGGCGCCTTTGTGCGGGCCACGGGATCGGGGGCGGGCTGTGGCAATAAGTGGCCTGCCTGCGGCGGCAGTGTTCTGGGGACGAGTGCCAAGGCGCAAACAATTGTCGAATTCACGCACCGGATGACAAGCGGCGTTGCGCTGCTCATGGTTGCAATTCTCGTGGTCTGGTGCTGGCGCGCAACGTCAAAAGGCAACTGGGCGCGCTACTCGACGATATTGGCTAGTGCCTTTCTTGCAAACGAAGTTCTATTGGGAGCTGCTCTGGTATTGTTAGGTCACGTGGCCCAGGACCAATCTGCCGGGCGAGTCCTCTTTCTTTATTTGCATTTTGGCAACACTCTTCTGCTGCTTGCGATGCTTGCATTGACAGCTTCGTGGCTACAGAGTGGCACCGGAAATTTCACATTGATCCAAACACGCGCAGAGGTGAGCGCTGTGGTCGTTGGCTTGCTCGCAGTACTGACCATTGGTATGACCGGTACTGTGGCCGCCCTCGGCGATACACTTTTCCCCGCAACATCGTTCCGTTCGTCGGTATTACAGGACTTTACTTCCGACAGCCCTGCTCTCTTGCACTTTCGACTACTTCATCCCCTCCTAGCAGTAATTGCCGGAATCTATGTTATCTGGATCGTGCTCAAGAACGCGTCACTGCGAATTGGCCAGTCGCGCGCCTCGATGGCTCTTACCATCCTTTTGTTCGCCCAAATCGGGATTGGGATGCTGAATGTACTGACACTCGCCCCCGTTTGGCTCCAGATTCTGCATTTACTTGTGGCCGACATGATATGGATATCGCTTGTGCTTGCCTCGTCTGCCTTAGTTTTGGAACATCCGAATGCTCGCTCACGCCAGGTATAGCGGAGCGATCGAAGGCAAAGGGTAATTCACGAAGACCGTGTATGGAAACAGGCAGTGGTGATGGAGACCGTGCTGTTCGATAAACTACTGTCCCTTCCGATCCGAGAAAGTCACCACAGTATAGTGATCGATCTCGCGCAGGGTAAACTCGGCGACGCTCCCATGCAGAGAGAAGCCTGCGAGTGGAGGCTGGGTTGCGTCTGGCGAAAGAACTTTCAACTCCAAGCGGCTCGGATCCGGGACCAGCCCGCTCAACTCCAGCCGGACTTTGACGTTCTCTGCCGGGGCCTGGTGATCGTAGTTGAGCAAGTGGAGGATCAAAGTCCGACCGTCAGGTTTCCGAGTCAACTGGCCGAGGATGTAACCGCGGGGCTCCAGGCTGAGGCGAGGCTCTCCGGCCGCGGCTTCGGCGCGCGCCGCGATTTCCAACTTCGCCTCTCCGGCCCTGATAATGACGCCACCGCCGGCGGTGAACGTATTCAACCGAGCCCTCTGCTGAGCGCTCAGGTTGGGCAGGTCAGCCGGCAACACCAGAACCTTGAACCGGTCCAAGGGGATTCCCTTGTCCAGGTGCGCGAGCACTTTGGTCTCGAAAAAGACGCTCTGCTTGAGGAATTCATCGGCCAGCGCATTCTGCGGCTCGGCGGAGATCAGGCCGATCCGCGCAGCGGGTTCCACCTGGTGATACAGTTCCCGATGCTCGACTAGGAAATGGTTGTATTGAGCGATGGCGGTCCAGGCCTCCTGGGCTTCTGGCTCGCCTTGAATCAGCCCTGCGAGAAATCGGCCCTCGATGTTACGCGAGGTGGCCGCACCGAAGGTGTAGGCCTCGGCGATGGAAAGCTTTTGCTCGGCTGGGCTGGGGATACAGCGCTCTCGCGGACCGCAGTGATAGAGATCGTTCTCATACTTCAGGGGCTGCCAAAGCTGCTTCTCACCGCTCAAGAATTTGATCTTGCGCGCGTTGCCCACCTGCCAATGCCCGTTCCAGACCCCCGGAGTATCCTTGCCGTCCTCCTCCCAGATCACCTCGTTGATGTCATTCATCGCAAAGCGGTCCGGCGCAATATGGATATTCGCTTCAACCATGACCTTGGGACGGCCGGTTTCGCGTGCCTTCCGCTCCGCCATCCGCTGCGTGTCATCGAGCAACTGCGCCAGACCGTCGTCGTAACCGATCATGTTGTCCCAGATGATCGCGTCCACGCCCGCGTCTACCGCCATCGCCGCTTTCTTCAATAGATAGGCACGCCAGCCAGGCTTCCGCGCGTCGGCCAAGCGGCGATCCCAGGAGATATGCAACTCAGTCACGGTCGGGCCGGCGTAGAACATGGGGACGCCGTGCATCCACAGGCTGTAATTCTTCGTTTCGGGGTCGTCGCGATAGGCGCTGTTGCGGAACATGTTCGAAGCTGACAGGTAAGCCGAAACGTGGATGCCATTTTCATGGCAGCGTGCGATCACGTTTTTCAGGTTTTCCCGGTTCTGGTCCTCGTCTTTGACCGACCAGCCGTTGCTCCACGTGACCCAGATCCAGTTGAAATCTGCCTGCTTGAGCAAACCAAACATCTGATCGAAATCCCGATCATAGATGTGGGTCAGGACGTCCTTCTCTTGGGCGCTAAACTTTCTGCCCCACCAGGTCCGCTCGGCCTTCCAACTCTCGATTTGGCCTCCGTCTAGCCGGACGAAACGAAAATTTCCCTGTTCCGCCCACGCCGGCACATCGCCTGGCTTAGCGCGATACAGTTTCTGCTCCGGCTCAAAAGACTGGGCGCAGCAGAGCAGCAGTGAGGCGGCGACTAAACCAATCAGTCCTATTCGGTGCGGCATTCCGCGCCGGCTAGAGCCGCTCCATGCGACAGTGCGTTGACTTTGAGAGATCTGTTCGACATCGAGATCGTAATCAGGCACAACCCGGCAATGGTTGACCAGAAAAGAGAGCGGGCGCGACGGCACAAGGACAACGTCAAACCGGTTGGACTGCTGGCCCCAATCAACTTCGCCAGAATCACATTCCCGCTCTCGTAAGTCCCCAGGTTTCCTGGATTGAAGATTCCTACGACATTGATCAGCTTGGTTAGAGCTTCGACAATCAACGCCTGCACGAAGCTGACCGGAACTCGCATGAAGTGCAATACCAGATAAACCTCCAGTATTGCTAGAAAATGACACGCCAAGTTCAGGCCCATGCTGCCCCAGAAAAGTCGCGGTGCCTCGTGGCAAAACTGGTAGAGGTTATTCTCAGCGGAAAGAATTACCGGCTGCTTGCTCCTTACCCAGGCTCTGCACCATGGCAGGCGCGCGATCAACCCTGCGCAGCGGGACAAAACAGGCCAGCGACGTCGCACAGCTGCAAAAGTTGCTACCAGCAACAGCAGCAGCACGCTTGCCAAAAAAACGAGACCGAGCCGCCAACTTTTAGAAAGCGAAATCAGGAGCAGCGCCGAAACGATTCCGGCCACACTCACCATCACTGAAGTTAGCACGTAGAGTCCACGATCAAGAGTCACGGAAGAGACAGAATTCCCGACAGGCACCGACGAACCCAAAAAGAATACTCTCGTGGTTTCTCCGGCTACTTGTCCGGCAATGCCTAACTTTCCCGTACCCTCAGAAACCAGGCGAAGGGCGAACGTACGACCGAATGACAGTTGGCGAAGGTCGCAAAGAAATGTAAGCCGCCAAGACCAAGTTTTTATCAGGTGAGCAATTCCGCCGAGGGCGATTATAAGTGCCATTCCCCAGCCCACCGCCTCCGCCTGCTGGACGACAATGCTGAGACCAGTTCGGTACACCAGATAAGCCAGCAAGGCAAGACCGAAGAGTGCGCACGCACAGTGCACTATCGGGTCTCGCCAGCGAGCCTCAACCATGAGTGATCTCGTGATCTCTTGGACGTCGACAGCGCTACAACAACGGAGGGCGCCGCCCCTGAACATCTTCATCTGACTAGTGCTTACCTTTGCTTGTGAATTTAGACAAGATAAACTCCTGGGCCAGACCGAGGGCGACATGGAGACCCATGCTGGTCCCGAAGTTTGTCAATACAAGCCCGGGGCCGCGCTGCGAAGCTGGATAGTAGGTATTGGAAAGTGCAGCTGAAATCAAACTGCCGCCCATCTGAGAATAATTCGGCTGCGTTTCCCCATTGTCTCCCTGACAGACAAATGGAGCTAAGACGGCGTGCCAGGCCCGCGACGCCTTTGTGCCGGAACCACGATAGAAATAGCGCGGGTCCTGGTGGAGGAGCGAAGGCAGAATAGCGTTGGCGAACAAGCCCTCGCTCGCGCCGCTGGCGAGGTTAGCACCGAACCGCTCGCCGTACCCTCTTGCACCCAGGCGATAGTCGGTCGTATGAGCGCCCTGCTCCACGCCGGCCCACAAAGCCTCGAAGGCGAAGAAGGTTGGGTGAGTGAGACCTTTGTAAGTCAGATGAAATTTCATCTTTGCAGTGAGGGGCTCGGGGTGAGGTTCGTAAGTTACGTAAATGTTTGGTATAAAACCCAGAACCCGCTGCTGCTCTTCCACCTTCAGTTGCTGTGCAGCGACCTCCTTCGAGGAGTAAGTCACAGTAACCGCCCGGTGCGCAGCCACAATTCGGAGCTTGATGTCGGTTAGAGTTGTGTTCTGCCCGGGTTCGACGGTAACCGCGGAGCTCCACTCTGCAAACCCTTCTGCGGCAACGGTGATCGGATAGGCAATTCCTGGCGTGACGTCGTGGAATGCAAACGCTCCATCGTCCTTTGTTACAACTGTGAGGGGATCACCGACTGGGTTTTGCAAGACTACCGTCGCGTTGGGAATCGTATCGTTGTTACTATCGACCACTGTGCCCAAAATGCTTCCTGTTTTGGCGTTTGGCACTTCATTAGACTGCGCGGACGCGGGTGCAACAATAATCAATCCACCTGCTACCGCGATGAGTAGAAACAAGTACGTTAAATTCCGAAGCGTTCCCAAAAGCCAGTGAGACGAGGCATGCGTATAGTTGTGTGCCGTTGACATTTCTACCCTTTAGACAAGTTGAAGTTAATTGTGATCTGGGAGTCGATTTCGACCGGTTCTCCATTCAAGAGATACGGCCGGTAACGCCATTGCTTCACCGCATCGATGGCGGCTTGCGCCAGCAGCGGCAATCCGCTCTCGACTCGC
>DASPVV010000127.1:0-31882 GCA_035622175.1 Terriglobales bacterium
GAAGATACCCAGCTTAGGTGTACTGCCATTGTCGAATCATCCGACGACGCAATTGCAGCTCTGGACACGAATGGAACCATTACTGATTGGAACAAAGGGGCAGAGCGTCTCTTTGGCTACTCAGCCAGCGAAGCGATTGGCGAAAACATTCTTTTTCTGTCGCCAGCCGATGCTCGTGACGACGCCAAAGGCGTACTAAAGAAGGTTTGGCAAGGTGAAGTAGTGAGGCATCACGAAGCCGTACGGCGGAAGAAAGACGGCACCAGCGTTGACATATCGCTGACGGTTTCACCGATGGTCGATTCCGAGGGACGAATCATCGGGGCGTCGGGAATCGCTCGTGACATTACCGAGCGCAAGCGGGCAGAACAGGCACTACGCGCCAGCGAAGAGCGGCTGCGATTGGCACAGTGGGTTGATCGCGTTGGAACCTTTGAATGGAACATTCGCACGGGAGTAAATACTTGGACGCCGGAACTGGAGGCGATATACGGCTTACCACCGGGAGGGTTTGGTGGAACGTTGACCGCTTTTGAAAATCTGGTTCATCCCGATGATCGGGGAAGAGTAATGGGGTTTGTCGATAAGGCAGTGAAAACCCAACAACCGACGACACGAGAATGGCGCGTTGTGTGGCCTGATGGAAGCGTTCATTGGGTAGCTGCGCGAGCGCAGGTGTTTACGAATGAGGCTGGCGAGCCTTCACGAATGGTTGGCGTCAACATCGACATTACGGACCGTAAGTTCGCGGAAGAAAAACTCGCCGCCACAAATGAACGGCTCCATCTTGCTCTTGAAGCTGGTTCAGTCGGAGGGTTCGATTACGATCTTAAAACTGGGAAGAATATCTGGTTCGGCAAGGCGCATACCCTACTCGGAATGTCACCCGATGAGACTTCGGGTTCGCTCCAAGAATTTTGGGATCGTGTGCATAAGGACGACCGTAAACATTTGCAGCGTGCCATTCAAGGAGCCAGCCAGACAATCGAGGGGTTTAACGAGGAGTTCCGTGTGGTTTGGCGGGATGGAACAACTCACTGGTTGCGCTCACGCGGTCGCTACTGTTACGCGGCAAACGGGGAACGGCAGCGAATGGTGGGAATATCGGTCGACATCACGCAGAGTAAGCAAGTTGAAGAAGCGCTTCGCGAGAGCGAACAACGGTTTCGCCTCGCGGCTCAAGCGGGAAAGATGTACTCGTTCGAGTGGGATGTAACAACAGACAGAGTGGTGCGTTCGCCGGAACGTATCAAAGTTCTCGGTGGAACAGAGCCGCTCCCCATTAGCCATCAGCAGTTCGTGGACACAATCTATTCGGACGACCGCCCGAAATTTGTCGCCACAATCGCTGGACTCACGCCGGAGAGACCAATTGCTGAAGTCATCTACCGGATACCCCGTGCCGATGGTGCTTTAGTTTGGCTCAAGAGCAGCGGGCGTGCCTTCTTTGACTCAGAAGGCAGAATGCTGCGGGTGATCGGCATGGTAGCGGACATAACCGATCTCAAACGTGCCGAAGAATCTCTCGCGGAAATGACGCGAAGGTTGATCGAATCGCAGGAACAAGAACGCACCCGTATTGGGAGAGAGCTTCACGACGACATCAACCAGAGGCTCGCAATGCTGTCGCTCGAACTCGAACAACTGCAAGAGAATCCCTCTGAAGTCCAGCCCCGCGTGAAGGAACTGCGAAGACAACTAGCTGAGGTTTCAAACGACGTGCAAGCCTTGTCGCACGACTTGCACTCCTCGAAACTGGAGTATCTGGGCGTCGTCGCGGGGATCAAAAGTTGGTGCAAGGAATTCGGCGAGCGGCAGAGAGTGGAGATCGACTTCAGCAGTGATGTACCCAGTGCTTTACCTCTCGGAATCGGTCTTAGCCTTTTTAGAGTTCTACAGGAAGCGCTGCACAATGTCATCAAACACAGCGGCGTAAGACGACTTGAAGTCCAACTGTGGGAAGACTTCAGCGAGATTCATTTGGTCATTAGGGATGCCGGTAGAGGATTTGACCTCGAAGAGGCATTGCAAGGTAGGGGTCTGGGTCTCACCAGCATGTGCGAGCGCGTTCGGTTGGTGAAGGGAACAATTCTGATTGAGTCCAAGCCGATGGGTGGAACCACCATCCATGTTCGCGTGCCGCTTGGGTCGGAGCACGCCGCTAAGCAGGAGGCAGTCTAAGCTACCACCACAGTTCTCGTCCATGTGCGGCTGTGTGTTCCGCGCAGACTCGTGCGAGCGTTGTAACCTCCGCCTCCGTCGCAAAGTCGCTTCGGAAATATCCGCACAGGACATCTACTTCATAGTTTGTTCCGATCTCATTCCACATGCGTTCGAGCGTGATCATTGCCCCCAAATTGCCCGCTGCGACTAAAATGTGAACACCCTCTCCGCAAACTGCGACCCGACGATGTTCGCCGTTTGCGCCTTTGGCTGCTCCGGCAATGAGGTCGCCTGCCACGTTCCTGAACAGAACCGGGTCGGGCGAATCATTGACCATGAAACTTGATAGGGTGTGCGTGACATTCAACGGAATGTAACTCCGTTGCTCGATTTCCGCAGCCACATTCACTCCATCTGCGACCAATCGCTGAAAAAGATTGATTTGGTGTAACTCGGTCGCAATAACAATGACCGCGTTCCCTGCTCTCAAGGCTAGTTCGATAAAGCGAGCAAAGCCATCCACGAACCCTGCATCGTCAGCATAGAAGTCGACTTCGTGACGAACCTTTTTCTCTGGGAATGGTGCCACGACGTTCTTGCGCTGAGGATTGTCACCCTGATCATCCCTAGGCTTAGCTAAATTATGAGCAGCCAAACTCGCACTGACAAACCGCTCGCCTTGAAGAACGGCTTTCACAGCAGGCAGTAGTTCGCTTGCCGCATCCGATTTTACGACATAGCCGCCTGCGCCCGTGCTCAAAGCTCCTCTTGCGATGTCTGAAGATCGGTTTTCGCTCACGAAAAGTATTTTGGAAGTGGGGGAAACCTCTCGGATTCGGCGAGCAGCTTCAATCCCGTTCGACTTCGGCAGACCAATATCCAGCAGGATCAGGTCTGGTTGCAGTTGTTGGGCTTGCTGAACGGCTTCCTGTCCGTCCGACGCTTCGCCGATGACCTGATATTCCGGCTGTTTCTGAAGTGTGGAATAAAAGAAACGACGCCACGACTCGTTGTCATCAACCACGAGAACCCGCACTGGTGTTGTGTCCAACGAGCACCCCCCTCTGCTCAGTCGACCGAGTCGAACGAGAAAGCCACGCCAGAGAAGCGCCGCACTGTTTCAGCCTAGATCAACCAGTCGTGAAACGTGTCTCGCAAATGTAAAGTATAACGTTCAACCAATCGCATCGTTCGTCGTTCTGATGTTGTGCAAAGGCGTATAAGTTGCTGTGGCAGTTGCATGTACCATATATGTACTATTCACTTGAAAGGTCGCGACAGCTAACCGACGGCTATTAAGGCGGGCTTTCTATGATGCGCTGACAACGACCAAAGCAAATCCTACTCCCTTACGCTACCGAGAGGCAAAATTAGCAGGCTGACGAGCCAAGAGCGCAGGCGGCTTGCGCAGGTCGCTGGTGCTTTACAGACCGCACGGTATCCATAACGCATTCTGGATCAGCTTGACTGCGGCATGAGAACTTCCACCACCAACTCGTTGAACCGCTTATCGTGGAGATCAATCACGATGGTCTTTGCCGGACGATGTACGTCCCAGAAAACTCGCTTGCCGTCCTGATAGAAGGTTCCGGCCGTGATGACTCCGGGCACATTGGTTCCGGGCATTCTGACACCGTGGTATCAGCCGCGAGCGATCTCCCGGTCGGCTCGGACGCCTGCGATGTGGACAAGCGGGATTTCGAGGCTGTTCTTGAGCGCCCAGAGCTTGTCCGTGCCTCGGACGTGCAGGGTTGCTTGCCTTCCGCAATCGACAAATCGACTAAGGCAATACTCCCACGGTCACTCCATCCCGACCACGACCCCAAAAAGAGAGCGGGGAACACCCCCGCTCTCGAAGCATGTCTCAGAGCGAATCTAACGCCTCAACTCGACTTGGATAACCTCGAACGATTTCTTGCTGACATTTTCCGGCAGGTGAGTAAAAGCATCCATGTGCTGCACCGACCCAGCTTTTGCCTTGATGTTCTCACCCTTTCCGTGAGGGTAGGTGAACTTGGCGTGAGCTTCCGTCAGAAACACTGCAATGGACTCAGGGTGCGAGTGCATCACCGATTTCTCTCCCGGCTTGTATTTGATCCGAACCACTCGGACTCGATCATTCTCGAACTCCACCCTGTAATGCTTGGGATCAACTTTCACCGGGTCATCGACGGTCGGTTGAGGCATTCTTGCAGTTGCCATATCTGTTCCTTGGATTTATTGGGATGCGGAGAAGTCTAGTCCTCGAAGCGTTAAAAGTATACGCTCCCTTTTCACGACGGGTAGCACATATAATCTGGGCGGATTAGCACGGGAGGAATAGGAGGAGTCAATGAACACCCCATGGCGTGTTCTAATCACCATTGTCCTACTGCTGAGCGTTCTACCCACAATTGCGCAGCAGCGACCATCGCCAGCAAAGACCATTCCCGACTCGATCAATTACATGTGGAAGACGGTGGAGACCGACTTTACGGCGCTTGCCGAGGCTATGCCCGAAGAAAAATGGAGCTTCAAGCCAACACTGGGCGCGTTCACCGATGTACGCACTTTCGCGGAGCAGGTGAAGCACGTAGCTTGCGCCAACGAAGCATGGGCTAAGAAGTTGCGCGGGGAGACGACGCCAGACCACTGCGACACGGGCGGCCCAAATCCAGCACGAACGAAAGGCGAAATTCTGGCTTACCTGCGCGAGTCATTCATCATGATGGACGGCGAGATCGCAAACAGCAAGCTAGATAATCTAATGGCTCCCATGAAAGGCCCATACGCGGGCGACAATCGGCTTGAGGTGCTGAACTCGGCGCTGTGGCACATTTCCGACCATTACGGTCAACTGGTTGAATACCTCCGTATGAATGGCATCGTTCCGCCAGCCAGCCGCTAAGTTCTCATAGCTGAAGAGCAGAACTCGAAATACAATGCCGCAGCCCTTGGCTTCGCTTGGGAATCATCGCCTCGGAGAAATTCTAGGACATCTTTCCGGCATTCGTCTGGCTGCTCAAACCACATGCGGTGTGTTGCGCCGGGAAGAATGATCCGCCGATTGTGGGGCAGCAGCCGCGTTAGTTCTTCGTCAATCAGTCCAAGAAAGGGGTAGGACTTCTCCCCCGATAGCAAGAGTACTGGAGAGCGGATATTCCTGACCGCTTGCGGCTCGAGGGTGGGAAACAACTCTCCCGTGGTCATCATCACCTCCCATTCGCGAACGTCCTTTAGGGTCTGCTCGCGAGCGGATTCCGACATTTTGTCCCATGCTTGCGGGTCGCGCATGACGTAGCCGATGAAAGCGCGAACCCCCGCATCGTCATCGCCATTTCGAAATGCCGCCCGCATTGGCTTCACCATCCGCGCCTGAATGTCGGCGAGGGTCGCCTTGCCAATCGGACTTTGATCACCGGGTAGCCGACCTAACAGTGAGACTGCCGGAGGCTCGCACAAAACGACCCGGCGGACGAGTTCCGGGTGCCTCACCGCGAGGAACAGTGCGGTCAACGCACCGTATGAGTGACCAACCACATCGACTTTTCCGAGATGGAGTTTCTGAATCAGGGCTGCGAGATCGTCTGCATCTACGACAGCGGAGTAGCCGGGGTGGGATTTGTTCCTGTTGGGAAAGTTATACCTGCGACTGTAGGCGATGGTGTGGAACCCTGCCTCTGCGAATGGGGTGAGCTGATCGTGCCAATATGAACCGTCGCTTAGCGACCCGTGTACAAAGACGACTGGCATCCCTTGTCCGTGTTCCTCGTAGTGGAGTTCCACACCGTCGCGGACAACGATTTTCTTCAGGGTGGGTGTATCTTCCTGACCTTGCGCCGTAAGAGACGCAGGTAAAGCCGCCAGCGCGAGCAGAACTACAGAGAGAATCCGATAGCTCGTTCTCGATCTCTGTATCATTGTCCTCTGCTCCTCGCACTTCTCCCGGAAGTTTTCTACCACGCGGTGTATCCTTCGTCAAATTTTGTGAGGGCTGGGACACAGTCGGATAATCCTTGAGAAAGGCATCGAACAAATAGACAAGAGACTGACAGAACTCCCGGAGCCTTTCGTCACGCACCAGTTCGCTGACATCACCGTGCCATTACCGATAGTCTCCCACTCGGTTGAGCCGACCCCCAGGCCCGTATCCACCGAAAGCGTCCTCCGGCACAATCGAGCACCGCACCAACCTGCGCCCGCACTCCAGACCGACTACGACATGACTTGCTTCGTGCATCGCAGTTGCGATGCGTTTCTGTTTAGCTTGCCCCATTGTGCCTCCAAGTCTTGCCCCTATTCTGTTAAATGCCTTTCACTCCACAAATGGAGCACGATCTTGGTGCTATTACTTCCGCGCCATAAACCAAAGAGGGAACAACCACCCCGACGCCATTTGACTGGCATCAAGACCGCTGTTCCCTCCAAGAACACTCGCAGCCTTTGATGCTTGCCGCGCCAGCAAGGTGCGCAGCATCGTCGGAATGGAGTCCACGGATGCGGCATGGAGCAAGGGGTTTTCGGGCTGGGCAGCTTATTTGAAGTCTTTCGAACCTCTGTAAGCCACCCTGACACTCAGCGTTCTGCTTCGGGGCACGGGTCGGAGTGTTTCAGCTGCCCGGTCCAGCCGCAGTCCGGGATCAATTACACAACTTCGAAGCCGCGAAGCCGTACTGCCGTGTGGTCGAATGTCAACGTACGCGTACACCCAGCCCGCGCTCCAAGTTCTGCGATCAGCGCGTCTGCAAATGAACCACGCCCCGTTTTTAGCGCAACCATGGCAGTGAAGACTTCCTGCTCGTTTTCGATCCTGAGAGCCTCAACCTGCAGCAGGCGTTCGACGACAGTAGCGATGTCTTGAGCTGCTAAGCCATAAGCGCGATCCAGAACCCATACGGTCTCGACCATGGCTGCGATGCTGACAAACCCCGGATTCCTGGGTGTCAAACGGCGCTCAAGAATTTCGGTCGCCTTGGCTGACTGAACCGGGTTGTCCTGGGTGAGATACCGTATCAGGAGGTTGGTATCGAGTCCGATCATCGGCGGCGTCGCCGCGAATTTCGATTCAAAGCACCCTCGGCAGCCGCTATCGCCATTTGCTCGGTGGTCACAGGCCGCCGGCTCCTGGATTTGAGCGTACCCCGTACCGCCGAAGCTGGGAGTTTCGGCAACAAGACTACAGTGCCGTCGGGATGCACGAAGAACTTAACCCGATCACCTGGTTGTAGCCCGAGATGTTCGCGAATGGGTTTCGGGATGGTGGCTTGGCCCTTGATGGTAATCGCAGATTCCATATTTCTCCATTACATATTAAAAAATGTAATACCACAGATCGGGGGCAAGTCAACCAATCCAGTCGAGGCGTAGCCCTCGCAGGCGCCACCAAAATGGGAAGCTATTCGTAGCAAGGAGAGACACGAACGTCGAACACAACCCGCGATACTAACAGCGTCAAGCTTCGGGGCGCCGTCATCTGCAGAACAGAAGCGTCCAAGTCATCGAAGCCGAACCATTCGCACAAGAGCCGGATGCCAGGCTGGCGGGGAAAGCTGCAGACAACACCGTTCTCATGACTCCCCCAATGCGGTGATCTCTTCATCGAGATTTCTGATGGACGATCCGCGAGCTAATTTGATAATTGTATCAAAATGGGCTGCTAGGTGCAGTTTTTTAGAATATTTGTCAAAACCTTCGAGTCATTGTTTTGATATTTGCATCAAAATTAGATAAACTGTTGTACAATTTGATCAATATATCAAAATGCGAACCATAGCAGAATTAGGACGTGCCGTCGCCGAGCAACGAAAAAAACGTGGACTACCCCAGGGCCAGGTAGCTAGACAATCTGGACTCACACAGGAGTCGCTCTCGCGCTTCGAAAATGGTCAACTATCGGAATTTGGTTCACGAAAGCTGCTCGCCGTATTGGCCGTGCTCGGTCTAGAAATGAACTTCACCGAGGTCGGAATGTCAGACACTCTCGATGAACTGCGACGAGAGCGGGGCGGCGCGTGAAGCTAAACGTCCATGTCCTAGGAACTCATGTCGCTGTTCTTGAACAAGTCGGCGATTTCAAGAGCGTGGTGAGTTACCTCCCAGATGTTGTCCCGGAGAACCTCGTCTCTTTAACGATGCCCGTCCGCACCGAATCGTACCTTTGGGACGACCAGCTTCCTCCAATTTTCCAGATGAACCTCCCAGAAGGTTACCTGCTGCAAGTTCTGCAGGAAGAGTTTGGGCCGATTGTTGGCGCGAACCCAACCGCGCTCCTCTCAGTTATCGGCCGAAATATGGTTGGCAGGTTTCAGGTTGCTCCTCCCGGAGCATCGTTAGACGAACCAGCAAAACCGATTGAGGTTGCTGAGCTGCTCAGGGGTGACAACTCGGAGGAGGCGTTTGCGCAGCTTGTCAGAGAACATGCCAAGAGTGGCGTTTCTGGTGTGCTGCCCAAATTCTTAGATACGGAACTGCAGAAGCAAGTCGGGCTGGGGCCGCACAAGAAAGTGAGCTTGCTGACGCACGAGCACATCATCAAAGGTGCTTCAAGCAGGCTTCCGTTTGCAACTGCCAACGAGTACCTATGTATGCAGGTCGCCTCGAAGGTTGTCGAAACTGCGAGAACGGAGCTATCAGCGGATGGAAAGCTTCTGGTCGTCTATCGGTTCGATGTCGACGCGGATGGAAGGCCCTTCATGGCATTGGAAGATTTTTGTGCGCTACTCGGGCTTCGGCCCTCAGCGAAGTACGAAACAACATGGGAGAGAATCGCGAAGGCAGTCCGTGCGTATGTGCAAGGTGGATATCATTACGAAACATTCCAGAAACTGACCGCAATCCTGCTTTTGACCTATGCGCTGAGGAACGCTGACTGTCATTCGAAGAATGTGGCCCTACTCTACACGTCGCGAACAGACGCGCGGCTCGCACCCGCATACGACTTTCTCACAACTTCAGTCTATGAGGGTTACCAGAACAATCCGCCCGGAATTAGCTTCATGGGGAGGAAAACGTGGCTGCCGGGAAAAACTCTGGGAAAGTTCATAACCGGCAATTTCGGCATCTCTCAACGAGAACAAAAGGAAATCGTCGAGCGCATCAGTGACGCGGTTGCACACGTCGCGTCAGGCGTGCGCGACCTGATGAACGGCTTGGCAGGTTTCAAGGACACCGGAAAACGCATGCTTGCCGCGTGGAGCGAGGGAGTCAGCATTCTGCGCGAAACTCGCATGTATGCTTTGAGCCCCTGGAAATCCGGCTCGGCTTTTGGTGGAATCTCCGACCCGCCGAAACTCAAAAGCCCGAGAAAGATCGGTCGGTCGGAATTGCTGGCAAATAGAAGCAAATCCAAGTGAACTCCTGCAAGTTGGCATGCGTGCCGCGTAATAGTTAGCCCACCAGGTGGAGGCGCTTGCTCTTCCAGCAGATTGCCCTCGTAAACACCGAAACAGGCATAACCTGCCGCGAGGCCCGTCCAGAACCTGGCTCCATTTGAGGGAAGGAAGTGCGTGTAATCGGGAAAAACCGAAGTTCGCGAGTTAAGGCAGATAGAATTTCAGTGAACACGATCTGCTCGACTGACATGGGTCAACCGCGGGAGTCTCGCGGGCAGATTTGTCGATCGCGGAGACACGCAGCAAGAATCTTGCAGTGGGGAAAACATGACATGAGCAAAGTTCGAGTAGCTGCCTTTTCGGTGTCGCTGGATGGGTTTGGCGCAGGGGCGCGACAAGATTTGCAGAATCCATTGGGTGTGCGCGGTACGGAAGCGCACGAGTGGTTTTTCCAAACGGATGTATTCAAGAAAATACAGGGGCAGAGCGGAATTACAGATGCTATTAAACAAATTGCGGAGTCTCACGGCGGCGGGAGCCGAGGTGTCGATAGCGATATGGCTGCTCAGTCGTTCGAGAACGTGGGAGCGTGGATTTTAGGCAGGAACATGTTCGGGCCAGTGCGTGGGTCGTGGCAGGACGAGTCATGGAAGGGGTGGTGGGGCACAAATCCTCCGTTCCACACACCTTGTTTTGTGCTCACGCACTTCGGGCGTGCTCCACTCGTGATGGAGGGCGGAACCACCTTTTACTTTGTTACAGATGGTGTCAAGCCTGCGCTAGATAAAGCCAAAGAGGTCGCTCGGGGCCAAGATGTCCGCATTGGCGGCGGGGTATCCACGATTCGGCAGTATCTGGGCGCGGGATTGATCGACGAGTTGCACTTGGCTTTCGCGCCCGTGCTGCTGGGCGAAGGCGAGCAATTGTTCAGCGGAATGAATCTTCACAGTTTTGGGTTTGCACCATTCAAGACCATCATGGGCGAGAATGCGATGCACGTCTTTCTCAGAAAATGAACCGTTCAGTCATACAGCAAGCGAGCGAATGACGGCGAACGTACGATGGCATTGGCGATGCCGCAAAATGAAGCTCATTGACTGCTGGACTCCGACAGCGCCCCAAAGCGTTCGTGCAGGAGGCTTCCTTGAACATCACAGAGACCAATCGGCGCATCGCCGAACAATTCAACGAGGCGTTCAATCGCGGCGATCTCGATGCCGCAGCAGGCTATTTCGCCGAGGACTGCCAAAATCATGGCAGAAAAGTGGGGCGAGCAGGAGTGCGGATGGTGTTGGGAGAGATCAAGACCAACTTCCCAGACGCCAAGCTGGAGACGCTGAACTCCGTCGCAGAGGGCGAGTGGGTCGTTGTCCGATGCGGTTACAGCGGAACCCACCGGGGCACGTCGCGCTTTTCCGGTCGATGGCGGAATGCTCGTAGGCGTGCAGCCCACGGGTCGAACCTTCGAGGTTCAGCACATCCACATGTACCGCGTGCTCGATGGCAAGATCGCTGAGCACTTTGCGAACCGCGACGATATCGGAATGATGCGGCAGCTTGGTCTGCTACCGCCGCATTCAGGTCAGTAGGCTGGCTGATTTCAGCCGCCCTGTCCGACTGATGTGGCAACGACAATACCGGGGTTTGTGCTAAACGCGCCGTTCTGCTTGGGCAGCCTCTATCACAGCTTTGCTTGCGTTCAAAGTTGCCTGAGTGTCGCGGGCAATTCTTCGTTTCGCGATCAGGTTGAGCAGCTTGGCTTTCAAAGTTGGGGTGGAGTAGTAATGGCTGATCTCCACCTTCGTAGAAAACTGCCCGACTCGGTGAAACATGGTTTCGACCACGTAGTCAGGCAAAATCTTGCTGATTCCGAACGTATCCTCCGGCAGTACAGTAACAATCTTCTGCATGGGGAGAATTTCAATGTCCTTCTCGACGCACGTGTGTTTCCCGCCTGCGAGATGGCATTGGTACGAAACGCCCGCCTCGCGGAAACCTTTTCCTGAGAGCAAATCCACCTTGACGACGCGGGGATGGAACTCAGGGATTTTCGTGATGTCCATGCTGAACGCCCACACCGCCTCCAGCGGAACGTTGATGATCACTTCTTGCTTGGAGCGGAATGGCGGTTTTTCTTTTGTCACTGCGATGAACTCCGCAATTTGCCGCGTTGTGCCTCCAGCAATCTACGATCTAAGAAATTGAGACGACCACGCGCCCCGGCTTCGGGGATGCTCCACCAACTCATGGGCACGTGCGATCTGATCCAGCGGAACCTCCATCCCGCCCTGCTTGCCTTCTCGCTCGGCGACCGTAGGTTGGAAGAAGTGCTGTACGAGAACCGCTTCCGTCCTTTTCTCTGATGGCATTGGCTGCGGCTCAGTGATTGTGACTTTGCGATTCTTCTTTCAGCCGCGTTGCGATGCGGTCTTGCAAGAGCCGGAAGAACTTTTGGACATCGGCGAATGTGGTCGCCGGGTCGTTGCTATAGTCCTTCAGAAGGTGGTGGTAGTTCCTCCGGTTCGGGGCAATATCATCGATGAGAAACCGTGCCTCCTGCATCGCCGCGCCACGGTGCTCGAACTTGCCCGTGACTTCGTAAGTTGCCCTTTCCAGAGCGCAATACAGGCTGAAGCTATTGGCATCTGCCGGGCAGACCCGTGTATCGGCACGGTTCCACTTTGATGGGGAGTTAAGAATCTCCCCTGCACGCTTCACAATCTCCAGATCGCTCTTTGTCACGGGTGGTCGGGCATCGGGGTTGTCGCCGCTTCCGCCTGTCTCTTGACCCGTAAGCCATTGAAGCGATAGCACGGCAGCAGACAGCACAATGACTGCCGGAATTATAGACCGAGTCTTCACTCTCATAATTTCGTCCCCCCGTTCAAAAGCTTCCCCGGACTCTGCGAGGGATTGGCTCTTGATCTAAAGGGTCGTCTCTGCGTGCTCGATGGCGAGATCGTCTGCCTCGATTCCTACGGCAAGGCGCAGTTCCGTAATCTTTTGTTCCGCCGCACCATGCCGCTCTTTTATGCCTTTGATTTGCTTTGGCGCACGGATGGTGTTGCTAGTTGGCTCATGGAGAGATTCCTCAGCCTTCTTAGATGAGACGTAATTATCTGCGGGTTCTTTAGTCAACGTCCGCATCAGGGGGGCGAAGCTCCGCTCCCGACCTCGCCGGAGTGCCCGCCAAGCGCAACGAACGAGCGAGAAATCGAGCAGGATGATCGTGTCCGCCACTCTCAATCTCCCTTCGACCGCGTCGTAATGCCCCAAGTCTCCGTCCATGATCCAATTCTCTTGCTCGACAAGCCTCTGCTGGGTCTTCACCCATTCGGCGCGAGGCATAGCTTCAAGTCGCTGCCAGAAAACTTTGTCCAACTCGAATACAGGCAACCCAGTGATCTCGCCCAATTTCACCGCAAGCGTCGATTTGCCTGACCCGCCGCGACCCAAGATGACTGCGCGTTTCACTCGCCAAGCCTACTCTAAGGCGACGGTACTCGCATGGGTTTGAAGCTCCTTAGCCCCGTGATGCAACTCACAGCACTTGGGCTTAGGATGGACATCTCAGGCGAAAGGAGATTCTCATGAGCAAAGTATGGTTCGTCACTGGCGCAACGCGTGGGATCGGCTCTGAAATCGCGAAGGCTGCGCTGGCAGCCGGAGATAAAGTCGTTGCCACCGGACGCAACCCGGAGGCTGTGCGGAAGGCACTTGGCACGACGGAATACCTCTTCGTAACTGCCTTGGACGTGACCAACGAAGATCAGGTCGAAACGGCGATAAGAACAGCAGTCGAGCGTTTTGGAGGTATCGACGTGCTGGTCAACAATGCGGGATACGGGCAACTAGGTGTCTTTGAGGAATCCACACCGCAACAGATTCGCGCCCAGTACGACGCGAATGTCTTCGGTCTGATGGCAGTGACGCGAGCCGTGCTGCCGATCATGCGGAAGCAGCGGAGCGGTCGCATCCTCAATATCTCCTCGATAGCTGGACGGAGGGGCATCTTCGGCGGTTCGATCTACAACTCCAGCAAGTTCGCGGTTGAGGGATTCTCGCAGTGCATTGCGCAGGAACTCGCCCCGTTGGGAATCTACGTAACGGCTATATCACCCGGATTCTTTCGCACAGACTTCCTCGATGGCAGTTCCGTGCAATACGCCGAGGAAAAGATAAGCGATTACACGAAGGGTGCCGCAGAATTCCGCGCTTTTATGGACAATCGCAACCACGAGCAGGCTGGCGATCCCGCAAAGCTGGCGAAGGCGATCATCAAATTGGCGGATGTTGAGAAGCCGCCTGTGTCGTTCGTGGCTGGATCGGACGCGGTTGAGATGGCGATGGACGCGATCACCGCACAGAAGGCGCAGATCGAGTCGTGGCGTGATCTCTCAGTAAGCACGGACGGCACTTGGTCTGAAACCCTGCGTCAGGCAGGCTGAGTCTCCCGGCTGGTCGAGCCTTTATCTTCCCCAACTCGCGCAAGCGCAACGGGGCGACTCGAAAACGGTTTCATCCGCACGGAGAGCCGGCGGCTGGTTGTGGAGGCGGTGTGTACGTCTGCTTTCGATTGACCTTTACCAGACGTCCGACCTAATATTCCCGCTGATGGCCAACTCATCCCAACTCGTTGGCCAAACCATATCCCACTACCGCGTCATCGAGAAACTGGGCGGCGGCGGGATGGGTGTCGTCTACAAGGCCGAGGACACTCAACTCGGCCGCTTTGTGGCATTGAAATTCCTACCCGAAGACTTAGCCCAAGAGTCACACGCTTTGGAACGCTTCCGCCGTGAAGCTCGTGCCGCATCCGCTTTGAACCATCCGAACATTTGTACTATCCACGAGATCGGCAAGTACGATGGACACTCATTCATTGTAATGGAATTTCTGGATGGCGTGACACTGAAGTATTGCATCGGCGGCAGGCCGATGGAGGTTGAAATGGTGCTGTCGCTCGGAATTGAGATTGCCGATGCATTGGACGCCGCTCATGCTGCCGGGATCGTTCACCGCGACATTAAGCCCCCGAACATTTTCGTGACTAAGCGGGGTCATGCCAAGGTGCTGGATTTTGGTTTGGCGAAAGTGACACCCGTCCTTGGCGAAGTCGTAGCTGCCGCGGGCACGGAGCCATCGACCGTTACGCTGAAAGAGGACCTGACCACTCCGGGTACGGTTGTAGGAACGATTGCCTATATGTCACCGGAACAAGTGCGAGGCAAAGAATTGGACACGCGCACGGATCTGTTCTCGTTCGGGGCAGTCATTTATGAGATGGCGACTGGGGTACCGCCGTTTCGCGGGGAAAGCACGGGGGTGATCTTCGAGTCCATTCTGAACCGAGCACCCGTTTCTCCTGTGCATCTGAAACCCGATCTTCCTCTCAAGCTGGACGACATCATCAAAAAGGCTCTGGAGAAAGACCGCAACCTTCGATACCAGCACGCTTCAGATATACGCACGGACCTACGACGGGTGAGAAGAGACGTGGAAACCGGTCAAGGTGGAGAGGTAGCCAACAAGACTGCCGTGACTCGTTTCGTAGGCCGAGGTGTGGTTGCGAAGGTCGGAGGTTTAGTCCTCCTGCTTGTGCTGGCAATCACCCTGGTTGTGCTGAATATAGGCGGTATGCGTGATCGTCTCTTTGGCCGCGTACGACCTGCACAGATTCATTCTTTAGCTGTGCTCCCTCTGGCTATGGTTTCTGGAGATCCACAGGAAGATTATTTCGCCGACGGAGTTACTGATGCGTTGATTACAGAGCTCGCTCAGATCCGGGAACTTCGCGTGATATCGCGAACTTCAGTTATGGTCTACAAAGGCGCGAGGAAACCACTACCGCAGATTGCAAAGGAGCTGGACGTTGATGCTGTGGTAGAAGGTTCAGTTGAGCGCTCAGGAGACGGGGTGCGGATTAACGCCGAGTTGATTCAGGCATCAAGTGACCGTCTTCTATGGGCCAAGAGCTACGAGAGAGACTTGCAGAACATCCTAACGCTCCAGAATGCAATAGCTAGAGCAATCGTTGACGAAATTGAAGTTAGGGTGACACCGCAGGAGCAATCTCGGTTGGCAGAGTCTCATTCGATAAACCCTGATGCGCTTGAGGCATACCTTGCTGGCCGCTTTTACTGGAACAAGCGGACCACAGAGGGGCTTACCAAGAGCATAACTTATTTTGAACAGGCCATTGCTAAGGATCCGGGCTATGCGTTGGCGTATGCAGGCCTAGCGGACTCGTATCATGCGCTGCCTGAATTGACCACTGTAGCAATAGAAGAGGCTATGCCAAAGGCTAGGACCGCAGCACGCAAAGCTCTTGAGCTGGACGAGTCTTTGGCAGAGGCTCACTCCGCTCTCGGGACTGTTAAAGAAGATTATGATTGGGACTGGATCGGAGCGGAACAGGAATATCGCCGGGCCATCGAACTGAATCCGGGAAGCTCAACCACTCGCGATTTCTATTCCAACCTGCTGATGGAAGAGGGGCGTTGGCCCGAAGCCTTATCGGAGGCCAGGATTGCCCTGCAGCTTGATCCTCTCTCGCCATGGGCGAACGATAACCTCTCCGCAATATTGTACTTCTCGGGTGAATATGATCAATGCATTGAGCAGTGCTTAAAGACCCTGAGAGTCGATCCCATGAGTCACCAAGCGCATCGTCATCTGGGGCAGGCCTACGCGCAGAAGAGGCTCAATGAACAGGCTATTAAAGAGCTGAATAAAGCGATCGAGCTTTCCCACGGAAGTAGCGAGGCTCTCGCCGAACTAGGTTACGTCTTAGCCGTTTCAGGCAGTGAGGATAAGGCGCACGGTGTATTGCTACGGCTTATGTACCCGGCTGAAGGTCGCGTGTCTCAGTATCGTGTAGCGATCGTTTATATGGGACTGGGACAGAAGGACAAGGCTATGGAATCTCTCGAATCAGCGGTGAAAGACAGGTCGCCAGGCGTAGTTCATCTCAAAGTATCTCCACTGTTTCTTGAACTTCGATCTAACCCACGTTTTCAGCAGCTGCTCCGAGACATTGGTCTACCCGGGAAAACGAGATGACCGAACTTACTCCCCTACCCAAGCCAATGAGAGCGTGCTTCCAGGGACCATGCTTAAGAGATGACAGTCCCACTCTAAGAGTTTGTTCTTTTCGCTCGGGTGGTGATTCGTCTTTTTACCCCGCATAAACGCCAGCAGAGCCGGATTGGAACCAAAAACGCTTTCAAGCTCCTGCCAGGTGAACACGGCTTTCATCCTATTCCCGACCAGGTCAGGAATCTTGCCGTTTACGTCCCTGATGTCCTTCGGATCTTCTATGTCCATCATCTTGCTCTTATCGAAATCATAGATCTGTGGAGCTTGATTGTCGTTGAAAACGACAAGGCGTCCGTTCTTCGGATTGTCTGAGTCGGAAAGGACCATAGTGGTGGAATGATCGTTATCATGGAATAAAGCAAAAACGGTGAGGTCCCGCTGATAACTGAACATTGCCGAGTACAATTCGGTGGACTCCAATTTGCCATGGATAATAACGGAGCGATCCGCCCGGTCAAGGAAGTCTTGCGCGTCTAACGTCAACATTCCTGATTTCAATTTACCTTCAAGATGAAGAGTCCCGGAACCCGTTTGTAGTTCACCAGTGACAGAGCCTCCCGAAGTTTGTGCCAATGCCACTGTGCAACTTGCGCAGCTAAGGGCTAATCCGCGGGTCACCGTTTTGAGAAAGCCGCGCCGTTCCAACCTCATCGCTCTCGTCCCGTTGTTATCAGAATCCCGGAGTGACGGCATACCTCCCTCCTTTACTGGGAAAAGGATTTGAGCCGAGGTCTAGAGTGGGAAAGTGGACGGAGTGTGTCATGGCTGCTGGGGTATGTCAAGCACTAATTTCCTCGGAGCGAATCCGAGGCGGCCTATCCGCGTGAGGCTTTCCGACTGCGACGTCGGATTTCCGACCGTGAACATCATAACCTGTTGTTCAGAAAGTAGTAATGTACGCCGCCGTTATTTTCCCCTAGAGGCATGAATTGTATTGAGAGCAGACCAGCAGTTTGCCTTCACAGTAACGTCAACAGGACATTACATTAACGGTGATCCTACAGGCATGGTACTAAGTTGACCTCGAATCAATCTAGCCCAAGGTATCCAATGACTACTTCGATGTACCGACAATTTGTCGACGACCATGCACAATTGCGATTTGAAGAGCTTTCCCGAGCAATTTGCGAACTTCTCGCAACAGCAGGTCTCCTCAAGCCGCTCAGCGACCGGTTGATGTCGATCTGTTGCTATACTCTGGCCCGGCAGCTGCGCCTACATTCCCTTCACGAATTGTCTCTGCAGATAGTCCTCAGAACTGAGTTCCGTGAACTGATGATTTACGGAGGTGACCGCCAACACGCATACGTCTCTCTTCTCGTCTTCTCTCAACTCTCATCGCGGCCCTAAAAAGCCTTCCTGGTGGAATTGTGCCGTAGTGGAGGCACTGGAGGATTCGAACCTCTGACTTCCACCTGAGGATGGGGCGTCGCGCCTCACCCGTGTGTCCGCCATGCGTGGGCACTAACCACTTTCCCGAAACCTTCGAGGCAGGAACAGGTTGCTGCATGGGGAACACTACTACTTTATTTTCATTTTTCTGCGTTGCCTCGCTCGGAAAACCTCTGGCAATTCATCACCTTCAATCGGAGGCATCTCTTTGCCAATGCGAGCGAGAATCTGCTTGACCTTTGCGGGATTGGCTCGTTGCGCACGTTCCTCGAAGTATTCCGACGTGCGCAGCGCGGAAACTTTTTCGGCGAGTGCGAGCGTAATCAGCTGATTAAGAGCTACCCCCTCGGAATCAGCAGCCTTGCGCGCTTCTGCCAGCAAGGACGGGGGGACGCGAAGAGCAAAATTGCTTCGTCTCATAAAGTTTTTTCCGTTTTTCTGTACTATGCACCTTCTGCTAACCTGCGCAGAACTTCTCCCGGGCGCAGAACCAAGCAGCGAAAGCGCTCTGCCGCGGGCTTAAAATGTCGATCATTAAAGGTTACGATCGCATCGGCATGACCGTTAACGGCTGTTTCCAGGACCATCTCGTCCTTTGGGTCAGGGAGCATCGGCCTTGTGCGAATTATCAATTGCACCCTCTTGGCGACTGCCGCTAGCTCATCAAGCACCGCCGAAACATCTTCTGTCGTAGCACGAGACGCGGCGAGCTGATCAGGTCGCGTAAGAACTGATTCGTATTCCAATATCAGAAGCACTGAGAGAAGCAATTCAAACCGGTGGACGCGGGCGGCTTCCTGTTTCCATTTAATTATGATATTGCGGGCGATATTGCTCGTCAAGCTGGAGGATTTTGCTCGGGCCATCTAGCGGGTTTCCTTTTTTTTGTGTCATATGTCTGAACGCATATACGTACAGAACAGATGCGATACAGAATAAGGAGACCTTGATGACTGACAACCAGGCAACTTTGGAAACGCAAAGATCCAAGCTCCTGGAGGAGTTCCTTGGCTTGGGTGATTTTCGACCCGGTTCCATTACCGCCGTGACCCGACGCTGCGGCAAGCCTTCCTGCCACTGCGCCAAACACAACGACCCGGGACATGATCCGCAATTTCGACTTACTCGCCGCGTGGCCGGCAAGACCGCAACGGAAACGTTTCCGAATCCCACCGCGATGCGCAAGGCGCAGCAAGAAGTCGCCGAGTTCCACCGCTTCCAGAAGCTCAGCCAGGCCTTGGTCAGCCTCAACGACAGGATCTGCCGACTCCGCCCGGTGACCCAAGAACGCGGCGGCTGGACGGAGCAGGGAAAAAAACGGCTGCTGCGATTCATGGGGAGGTGGCACGAGAGGTAAACCAACTGCTCGGCCGTGTGTTTGCGCGACGCCGTAAGGACGGCCGGATCGATCTGGAAGCGGTGGAGTCGGCCTTGCGAGCGGCTCCGCACCAAGCGGGCGCTGCCGCCTTAAGCCAACTGCTGTAATTCGCAGCTCCGTCGGCCGAGCAGCGTCAGTTGCTGTGTCCCTGTGGCCATCACGCCCAATACCAGGAAATCCGCAGCAAACCGGTTTTGACGATCATCGGTCCAGTGCGCCTCTCCCGCCCCTGTGCTCCCAGTGTCAGGTCGGCCAGTTTCCGGTGGATGTCGAACTGGATATCGAGAACACGGAGTTTTCTCCTGGGGTGCGCCGCATGCATGCTTTGGTGGGGCAAGAGGCCCCGTTCGATCATGGCCGTGCGCAGATGCAGTTGCTGGCGGGCTTGGAGGTGACCACCAAATCGGTGGAGCGTATCGCCGAGGCCATCGGAGCCGATATCGGCCAGCGCGAGCAGGAAGAAATGGGGAAAGCCCTGCAGTTGGATCTGCCCGTCATCGCCGGCGAGCCGATTCCGATTCTGTATGTGCAAATGGATGGAACCGAGTCCCGGTGGTGAAGAAAGAGACGCCGGTATTCCTGCGCTGCCATTACTCCAGCATGCGCAAGATTTGTCCATCCGTCCAAAGCGATGAGGCTGCGGTTCGCCGCTGGGTCACGCACCGCCAGCAGCAAGAAGATTCCGAGTGTGACATAGATGCTCACTATCATTGGCACCGCAGGCTCACGCGAGAAAAACATCGTCAGCGGAACAACTCCCGCCACAAATAACAATCCCACCACAACCAACGTGATTTTGAGCGCCCGTTCTCGACGCATAGTGCCTCCTCTCAGGAGAGGGATATGTCTTTTGGGTCGGTCTTTACGCCTTCGAAAAAAGCTCTTTTGCAATCATGATGGCGCTCATTGCGTTAGGCCACCCTGAGTAAAACGCCAGATGAGTGATTACCTCGGTGAGTTCGTGCTCTTTCACTCCATTTTCTACCGCTTTGCCGAGATGAAATCGCAACTGGTCGGGGCGATTCAACGCAATCAATGCAGCCACAGTAATGAGGCTGCGATCACGCGGCGATAACTCTTTGCGTTCCCAAATGTCGTCGAAAAGCACTCGGTCAGTGAGTTCAACCAACTTGGGTGCAAACCTACCGATCAACTGCTGTGCTGCATTCGAGTTTTTACTCAAGGTCATCACTCCTTCCGATTTAAGTGTCGTGCTGGACACCGCCTGAGAAGATTTCGTTTGCAGATCGGTTCAGTAATGTTCCCACGTAACCGACCAGTGTTCGTCCGGTCGAGACGATTTAATAATCAAGTGCCCATCCTCGGTGAACTGGTAAAGGCGTGGCAAGTCCTTGCCGACAAGCAGGTCGCGGGTGACGATCCCTGCACGTGATGCGCCATCGTGTGCGTCGCTTCGTCTACGTCATAGCTGCCAAAGGAAGCCTCGTAGCCGTCCTTGACGTACTCATTGGATAGAGTGGACGCCGACCTCAAATACATAAGCTGTATTGACATGTGCCCATCACGCGTGTAGATCAGCATGCCTTTCGGTTGAGCGGTGTTTCCATCCGACCTGGGTGCTTTCTATCCGCGCCAGACGCCACGCTCCGATCAGCGTTTCCTTACCCGAACCAATATCTTTTTTCTGTGCGGACTGCGCCCACGAAGCCGCGCCGAAGGCAACAACAATAGCAAGCATTCCGTAGCGAATAGCTTTCATTTTCCAATCCTCTCGTCACAAGTATGTAGAAGGTTCGAAACGTGTCGTCGATTCAGCGACCCCAGATTCCCGTGAACGGCGTCAGTCGCGTCGCTGATGGAGGGCTGCCTGCCCGGAATCAGATGCGTCTCCGCGATGGCGAACGGCGTGCTTCGTGCGAGGTCACAAACTTGTGAGCCATGCCGAGCAAGTCGCGCAGGACATTCGGTGTGACGCGGGACAGGCGAGCCAAGACGGCGTTGTAATTGAGATAGTGGTCGGTCACGTAGTAAACGTCGGGAGCCGCCGCGAGCAGTTCGGCTCGGTCGTCGAAGCCGACGCGAACCATGAGCGAACCCGGCTCAGCAGAACGATTAACAGGCACACATGCCAATAGTTTTCCGTGAACCTTGAGCGCAGGTGACCCGTAGACGGTGCTCTCCTCCGCGCCGGGCAACGCCAAGCCGATCTTCCGCACAGTGTCGAAGTCGATTGTGCGGTCGTGCTTCGTCGAGGTTTTGATCCGCTTCGAAGATTTTCCAGCCGCTTTTGAAGACTTCGACGCTCGTGCGCCCGGAACTTTGCCGATCCGGGGATCGCCAGCCAGCACAAGTTCGCACGCCCGCAGTGCGGCTGATTCAAAGTCGGGTACATCGGCTGGTAAGACCTGCCAACCCGTTATGGGTTTGCCGAGCAATTGAAGGGATCGCATGTTCGGGAACTCACGCCGCAAGCTCTGGTGGTGTTCTTCGGTAGTGGAGAGCCATACGCCATTATCAGCAGCGTTCGTAGGCTTGTCCCGCAGGATCAACACGATTTTGTCTTTCACATAGATCGCAAGGCAGCCGAACATCGGACGGGTGTACGGCGCTAGGGTGAAAATCGCATCAAGCACGAACGCATGGGGAATAGGCTTGCGCTGCTTGGGCACCAAGCTCGCGTCCAGAGCTTCTGGAGAGACATTGCGCTTCCGCTCCAGGGCGGACCGTGACCGCTCCAGAGCGGCCGTAGCGCCGCTCCATAGCGCAGGTGCCGCGAAAGGCTGGCAACAGAACCGGGGTATTTCTGAGCGCGGTAGTGACGATCCCAGCGGCAAAGCGCGGAAACAGCACCTTGTTTTCGTCTTTGGGCATGTTCCGCCGTCTTCGTCGGATTTGAGTTGCGTCCAATTCGGATTATAGCAGCGTCCGGTTCGGATTATGAGTCCGTCTATTTCGGATCCAAAGGGTCACATTCGCCAGAGTGCTGGAATCCTTCAGAGACTGAGAGAAAGACACCACAGGGCCAGAAACGCGCGATCGGCGATGATGAATCCAGTGAATGTGACCGAGCGCGTCGTCATCGCTGAAAGCCCATTTGCCCGGATGGCGGGAGCAAGGGTTTCACGGTCATACGATAGCCAAATGATTGCCGAGGCTGTGGGGATGTAGGCGCGTCGCTCAATTGCTAGATTGCCACCCTGGTTAGAGTGCCACCTTGATCTGAGTCCCCGCCCGCTGCGTATTGATTGTCAATGGCGTTAGATAAGGTTAATAACGGTTAATAAGCGGGCATCGCCGATATCTCTGTCATGATTTGGTATGGTCTTGGTACGGTTGGAAGTTACGTATGGCTTGCAAGTGATAGAATCCAAAGCTTGGGCGCTTAACTCAGCGGTAGAGTGCCATCTTCACACGGTCACCACGACCCCACCGGCTGTTGACGACAAAGAGGTTAGTTAGGGCTAGTAATCGGGAATGCCGGTATATTTAGCGGCATTTGGTACGGTTTTGGTACGGCCGGTCGGGGGTCGCGGGCGCGACAATGGCGGGGTGCGACCCTCTGCCACAACTACCCTCGACAATTCCGAATTCGATATACCCCAAGCTAGAAACAGCAGGTTGATGGTACAGTCTTTCAATCGTCCTGTTGCATGATTTTGTGCAACAACTGTAGAATTGCATTATATCGTGCAACAGGGGTTTGGACGGATGAAAACAAAAGCCTCAAGTTATGCGGCGATGACGTGTGACATCGTAGGGTCACGGAATATTGAGGAGTTCCGTAGTAAGAGAGACCAAAAGTTGCACCGGATCTCCAAGCTGCATGTTGAAAACCGATGGATTTTATCGGAATACGCGATCACCGCTTGGGATGAATTTGAGGGAATTTTGTCGCAGCCGACAAACGTACCAGCCGTAATTGTGGACATTCGTAGATACTTCCATCCTTTTGAGCTTTGGATTGCTATTGGAATTGGCCAGGTCACAGAGCCTTACAAGAAGCCCGTGAACGTATTTGCTGGAGGTGAGGCATTTGAGCGGGCACGCCAGGCAATGAATCACCTGAAGACCAAACCGCGAAGGACGGGAGTTCTGACATCGTTCGTGACCGGGAACGAAACATTTGATTTGATCGCAAACACGGTCTACGGCCTGCATGATACGTTGCTCCAAAATATCTCTAGCAAGCAGTGGCAAACGATTAATGCCCAAATGCAGACAAACAGACTAGATCTCGCAGCAAAGAAATTGCAGTTGAACAAATCGACGGTCTCAAGGAATTTACGACGGGGTTTCTGGTGGCAAATTGAGGAAACTCGGCAAGCGATGGAGCGGGTGATGAAAGCTTATTTTCTTGATGCACGTTAACATGCAACAAAGAAAGTATTGCATAAAAACATGCAACCATTTTTGAAATTTGCCTTGACCGTTTTGTTGGCCCACCTCCTCGGCGATTTTCCGCTTCAATTCTCGAGTATGGTTCGAGGTAAAGGCCCGGGAAGTCGTGCGTACTTCGCACATGGCGGTCTTCACTTTCTCGTTCTCACATTGTGCATTGCGATTTTCACCGGCGCCCAGCTGCTGACGTCGCGTTGGTTTTGGATCGTTGGCTCGCTTTATATCACGGTCCACCTCTTGGTTGACTTGGCGAAACAAGGATTGCTGAATAGAGCAAAAGTGGACACCACTGCCATTCTCATCGTTGATCAAGTGCTGCATGTATGCACGATCGTTCTATTCGCCTGGTTCTTCACTCGGCCGAGCTGGCCGAGTTTGAGGTCGCAGTTTAGCTGGTCTGGTGCGACAGGAGAGAGAGTTCTCGAGGCCGCGATCGTATACGTCGCAGTCGTGTTCGTGGGAGGATATCTAATCCGTTATTTGACTCGTAGTTTGACGGCTGGGATTCAAAAACCAGGCGAGACAACGGAACAGATCACCAATGCCGGGATGTATATAGGTTGGCTGGAACGATTTCTGGTATTGACTGCGATAATAGTCCAGTCTCCCTCAATGGTCGGGCTCATCCTGACGGCAAAATCGATAGCAAGATTTCCAGAGTTGAAGGAGCGATTTGCGGAGTATTTCCTCATCGGCTCTTTGCTTAGCGTAGGGCTGGCCGTTCTAGGAGGGTTGGTGTTGACGAAACTCTGGTACGGAACAATATCGTTGAAGTAAGAGCCGAAGAATCGGGTTAAGAAGACCAATACGGAGCGCGCCAAAAGTTTTGCTGTCGTCGTTAGTCGTTTGAACGAAGAAAAGACGGTCGTAGATCCCGTGCCGTTACATGTCCCGCAGTGGAAACAACAAGTAGAATACTGGGTTCTTTGGGAAGAACTGAGCCGTAAACGCGTGCAAGATCGTCATACGCGTGAGCTAGAGGCCTAGTTCACCGATAACTGGGAGTTCAGAAACGGGTGCACTCTTGAGTCCGCAGTCGCGCTGGATGAGGGAGTCCCCACATTGGATAGGGATGGAAACTGCCTAGGTCGAGCCGAAGGAATCAAGTTAAGGAAACCTGGCCTGAATCGCAACGTTGAAACCCGTGCGGTTGTCCCGTCGCACGGGGTCATTTTATACCGCGTCAAAGCACCTTAGATTATCTATCGCCACGCTGACCGTGTATTCTGCGAGTTGTCGCCGAATAGAGAATCTTCCGATGTGGTCGGCACTAGGACCGATGATCGGCTGGTGTCTTGTGCTTGGGCATGGATGCGGCTGGCCATCATTGCCTTCGTGCTGCGCCGATAGAAGTCTTCGGCTTATGGAGAGGAGAAATATGCATACTTTCAAATCCTCATTCGCAACGCTGATGCTGGTCGCTTTAATCGCTTTAACGCCGAAGGTGCGAGCGGCAGATCAAGATTTCAATGGCCGGTGGGATATCCAGGTGCACGCCAACCCTGCCGATTTTGCACAGTTCACTACGACTGCGGCATGGTGGCTGGGGATCACGGGCGCGGGAACGCCCGATATGAAGATTCAGTTCGTTGGATCTCCAGACGGCAGCCTGGATAACATTACGATCGCAAAATTCCAGAATGGGGTACTGCACTTCACGTGGAAAGCCACAGCACGTTACGGACACACGCCGAATCCGAACGATCATGCCGAATATGACGTGAAGTACGTCAACGGCCTGCTCCAGGGCACAGTGACGAGTCCCGCAACAACTCCCGCAACACATTTGACGTTCACCGGATATCGCTCACCAGAGATTGATGAGCACGACGATGGCAGTTGGAGTAAGGGAAAGCCAATACAGCTATTTGACGGTACAGACCTCACAGGGTGGACGGGGGTCAATTCCAGTAAGGCGGAAGGCTGGAGTGTTGAGAACGGGATCCTCAAGTGTGCCGGTCAAGAGGACGATCTGAGGACTGTAGCGAAATATTGGAATTTTGAACTACACGTCGAATATAACCTCCCCGCGAGCAGCAACAGCGGCATCGGTCTGCGCGGCCGCTATGAAGTTCAGATCGCATCCGACTATGGAAGGCCTCCGGGCATGCACGGCACTGGCGCGCTCTACACACGCATTTTACCGAGTCTGAACGCAGGCAAGCCCCCGGGCGAGTGGCAAACCTACGATATCCGCCTGGTAGGTCGCGAAGTCACTACGGTCCTGAATGGACAGAAGCTTTACGAGAAGGGAGTCATCGACGGCCTGACGGGGATCGCCTTCGATCCGTTCGAAGGTCGGCCAGGGCCGATCGAGTTGCAAGGCGACCACGGTGGGGTCGAGTTCCGGAATGTCGTACTTGTGCCGCTTACGAAACGCAACGCAAATAGGGAGTCAATGGGTCACAACCATTTTTGAGGAGAGAATATGAAGTTGTGCGTGTTGGTGGTGTTTGGCTTACTAACGGGTTCCCTGCAGGCGCAAGTCACGTTCGACCGCCTGCTTCACGCCAACCAGGAACCTCAGAACTGGCTCACCTACTCGGGAACTTATGCAAGTAATCGCTATAGCCTGTTGAAGCAAATCGATCGGGATAATGTCAAAAATCTGCAGCTAAAGTGGGTCTGGCGGCCCACCACCACACCCGCTGACGAGAAGATGGAGAACACGCCTATTGTCGTGGACGGCGTTTTGTATGCGACGAGCCTAACCGAGGTGGTGGCGCTCGATGCCGCCACCGGCGGGCAGTACTGGAAACTCTCGCGTCCGTTTAATCCGGACGATTTCCCCATGCAACGTATGTACCTGGTTAACAAGGGAGTGGCGATCGAGGGGAACACCTTGTTTTGGACGACGGGATGGGACGATCATCTGCTCGCCATCGATGCCAGCACCGGCCGCGTGAAATGGGAAGTTGCGGCTGCGGACTGGAGAAAGGGCTATCAGCTCAACGTCCCGCCTTTGGTGGTGAAGAACATGGTGATCGTCGGACCTGCGACCGACGATATGGGCGCAAACTGTTTTATCGCTGCCTTTGACATTCACACCGGGAAGGAAATCTGGAAATTCTACACCAGTCCGAATACGGCGGATGATCCGGCCGCAAAGACATGGGCAGGCGATACCTGGAAGCACGGCGGCAGCCCCGTCTGGAACGACGGTTCCTACGATCCTGAGACGAACCTGGTGTTCTTTGGCACCGGCAATCCGAATCCAGGCTGGAATGGGGATGAGCGATCGCCTGGCGGCAAATTCGACAACCTCTACTCGGATAGCGTAGTCGCACTGGACGCCGATACAGGAAAGCTAAAGTGGTATTTCCAATTCACGCCGGACGATGAGTACGACTATGACTCCACCCAGATTCCTGTATTAGCGGATATCGAGTGGCAGGGCAAACCGCGGAAGGTGATGTTCTGGGCCAATCGCAATGGCTTCTTCTATGTCCTCGACCGGGAGACCGGCCGATTCCTTATGGGCAAGCCTTTTATCAAAGTGACTTGGGCCAACGGTCTCGATAAAAATGGTCGGCCAATTAGGACCCCAAAGTACTTCCCGAAACCGGCGGGCGGAATTGCCGCAATGCCAGGTGGGCAAGGAGGCACGAACTATTATCCTCCATCTTACGACCCGCAAACGGGACTCTTCTATATGTCCGTCTGGGACAACTACGAAGGTTTCTCGGGCAAACGGCCCATTCCTCCGTGGCAGCAGATGCATATGTATACTGGAAACGGTTGGTGGCCCGGCTTTGGGGAAACGGCTCCCCCGGCTGACTGGCCGCCCGCTCCTGCCGTGCCGAGCGTTCCCGTTACAAAAGGGCGTGCAAGTCCGAATTACAAGACGGAGGCCGAGGGGTACGGTGCAATCCGGGCCATCGATCCGACAACGGGCGAGAAGAAGTGGGACTTCAAGATGGTCAACTATACGGAGTGTGGCGTGCTCTCCACTGCCAGCGGCTTGGTGTTCGGAGGTGGGATGGACGGCAACTTTACAGCACTCGATGCGGCAACAGGCAAGCCGTTGTGGCACGTCTACCTGGGCGGTGCCAATGCGAGTGGCCCGATCAGTTACGCTGTAAATGGGAAACAATACATTATAGGTACAGGTGCTGACACGATGTATGCATTCGCTCTGCCAGATTAGAACTTGCGGCGCGCGACCAAGATGTGATCTCTCCTTCCCGGAGGGGTCCGGTACGGGAATGTGTTGCTGCTGCCCCCTTACGAAGCACAGCGGCAAATATGGACAGGCCGAGTCAGGATTGAGGGCCGGAGCCCAGTTATCTTCTGGGATATATGCTGATGCAGATCGAAATGTGGCGAACGGATTTATACTAAGCCCAACCGAGATGCTCAAATGGGAATCCCGGCTCGCGGCTCTTTTCTTTTACGCTACGGTTGCTGTGCTGAAGCAGTCATCCATGCTCAAGAAAAGCAGGACCGAGAGGAACAGCGTGAGAGACTCGCTAGAGTTGTAGGGAGATCACGGTGCCTCGAGTCCCACTACCTGGTTTTGATTCCCCTGAGTCCAAAGGCAACTGTGGAATTTGCAGGTGAGGAGGGTGTGACTATGAGGTCTCATCATTTTCAGTGCGGTTTTTCGGCATGAACCGCCGCGACCTTTTGTTCGGCGCTGCCGCGGCTGCGGCTGCGTCCGCCATGAGCCGGCTAGCGGGGGCGCAAGAGGCCGCAACTCGCGCCAAGCTCGATCGCATCAGCCTATTGACCAACGATTTCTATGGCCTCCTGCCGGAAACCTGGGGGGACTGGAACAAGCGGCCGGCGCCGCTCAAGATGAACATGTTGGATCTGCCCGACCAGGTGGCAGACCGTCTCCACCTCCACAATCTGGAGGTCTGCAACATCAATCTGCTCTCCATGGAGCCTTCGTATATCGGGGAATTCAAACAGCGGCTGCACAACGCGAAATCGAAGGTGGTAGACCTGATAGTGGAACTTGATCCGCCCGCAACATCCTACCGGGGCTATATCAGTGTGTGTTCTCCCGATCGTGCAATTCGTGCCCATGCCATCCAGCTGACGAAGAAGTGGATCGATATTGCGGCAGTGCTTGGGTCCCCCAGTGTCATGCCCAATCAGGGGGTCCATTACTTGCCACAAGACCTGACGCCATGCATCGAGGGGCTAAAAGCTTTGGTCGACTACGGCAAGCCGAAAGGTGTCGCCGTCATTATCGAGCCTCGTGGAGAGCGGCTGGAGCAGTTGGTGGAGCTGATAAAGTCCAGCGGAGCTTACTCCAATCCCCAGATCGGAACCGTAGAGGGGCTGCGGCTTTTGTACCCGCTCGCGCGCACCGTCCAGCACATCAACGACGGCCCGAGGTCTAACCTCCCAACCGCGATCAAGCTTTCGAAGGAGCTGGGCTTCAAAGGCTGGTTCTCGATCGAGACGGACGGCGGTCCTGATGCATGGGCCGAGATACAGAATGTGATCAAAGCGTTGCTTCTATACCTGTAAGCCAATCCGGTCCGCACGCATGCGTCGCTGGCGCAACCACGCTCATGACGGAATTTCTGGTTCTGGTTGACCAACCAGTAGCGCATTTACGAATATTGTTTACTGGGTGTGGTTCGCACACCAATGCAATCTGTGACTGCCTTTGGACTCTCAAAGCGATCCGTTCATGGCTTCTCGTTGGCTTTCAAGGAGCTCAGGTAGCGAACAAGGCCGGTAAGGTCCTGGGTGCTCATCTGATTCGCATATGACGTCATGGGGTTCGTCGTCACAATTTCAAACTTGCGAAGATTCGCCTTCTGAAAAGACCTGAGCTGGTTGTTGTTGTCCATCATCTGAACGCTGAAACCATCGTGCCTCAGAAGTCTTCCCGTAATCGTCTTTCCATCGTTTGTTATCAGCTCGACGCCCCGATTCTCGGGATTAACATCTTTCTTCGGCGAAACCAGCGAGGCCCGTATTTCCTCCCCGGACCGCCTCGCTCCAATCGTGGTCAGGTCCGGTCCCACATACGACCCCGCGTCACCCACACGGTGGCAGGAGAGGCACCCTTTTGCCGTTAAAAGTTCCGTCCCCTTAGCAATCTCATCTTCACTCAACGGTTTCTCATTCACCGCAGGCGCTAGTTTCGGCTCTGCGCCGGCATCACTAGCTAAAGCTTTGCCAAAATTCGCTGTAAGGTAAGTCATCACATTATCCAGTTCATCCTGCGTCCCCTGCGCACCGCGGGCGACCATGTCATTGACGACCCTCGTCCACTCTCCTCGGGTCAGCCGCTGACTTGTTGCCTTCGCTAAACTGTGACAGGTGCCGCAAATCCGCTGAAGATCCGCTCGCCCCTTTCCCTCAGGTAGAGACTGTGCTTGAACAGAAACAGCAAACGCCAAACAGGCAATTAATCCGATACCGGGGATGCGTTCCAGTCTGTATTTCCGATTCATTTTTCACCATCGTGCTGTCATACAAAGTCTCTATTATCCTGCTCCGATGCGGGCTGACGCATCGGAGTCACCGCAGCCGCCAGCACACGAATGCACCAAAAAATGCAATCGTTAGGGCAAGTCCAGGCTGCCGTACGATTTCGGATATGTGACGATGCCCCACGGAAGCCTGAATCCTTCGATAGTCCGGACTGGCCTGTATGAGTGTGCATCGACTACGATCACGTTGTTGGACCGGCCGCAAGCCAATAGAATTTGCGAATCGTCTGGAGTAAACGTGAAATGCCAACATCTCTGCCCGATCGGGATTTCAGCCATCAGTTGCATCGAGTCTGTCGAAAACACCTGGAGCTTTCGGGCCGCTGCAGCAGCGACAAAGATTCGCTTGCCGTCGCGGTCAAAGGCGAGCCCGTAAGGTTTGGCTCCGGTTGGTACTGCCTTGACGACTTTAAAATCTTGGTCCATCTCCAGCAGCGTACTCGACGCTTCCATCGTAATTGCGTAGCGACTTCCCGTCGGGGAAGTTTTCACGCCGCGAGGCCGTATTCCGTATGCGGTTAGGCCGATGTCACGAACATGGGCGCCGCTGACTGCGTTGAAGATTCCAATGCTGTTCTGCGCTTCATTGGCCACCAGCATGAGTGCTCCGTCACGTGAGAACTCAATACCTTCCGTCTCTTGACCCGCCGTCGACGTTGGCCCCTGCCTCCAGTCGCCAATATGAAAGGAGGCAATCTGCGCCGGCGGACCATTTGTGTCATTGTCTGTGTCCCCACTTGATGGAGGTTTCCCCGGTCCACCTGCTGAGCTCGGCTCGAAAGTTGCAAATATCCGGTCTCCGGATGGATTGAGCTTAAGGAATTCCGGGCTGCTTCCGAGACCTAAGCGTTTCACCAAACGAAGCTCGGGAGTGCTGAAGACAGCTGCATCCTTGGTATTCTTGTTCGAGGTGATGAGATATTTTCCGTCCGCGGTGACAGCGAGGCCACGCGGGGCGACCTCTTGCGGCTGAACTCGCCGGACTACGCTCAATGTTTTCAAGTCGAGTACGCTGATTGCGCCGTCTTCCTCGGAGACATAGGCTACGTTGCTTGGAACTCTTGAACGATACATCCACAATATGGCGGGGACTACAACTGCCAACAGCAAAAAGATCAGCCACAGTAATCGCGCGCATGATGCAGAGGTCGAGGGCCGCATCTTCGTCGCCCACAGTGTAAAGGGAAGTCCAAGAGCCAGCATACCCAATATTGTAGGCAATCCTGTTTTCGAGAGTCCCGCGCGACCGCGTGCGCAAGTGCGGACAATGCGTCCTGCACTTTTTACGAGACCAGCAAGGGAGAGAGGCACTCGTCCCTCGTGCAGAATGCAGCTGTGTGGAAACCGGTTTAAGGTTGCAGCCTACGATGCCTGTCAGCGCAATTACCGGGCCAAAATGGGTTTGCTGAGGGGAACTCAGGTCCGCTGTGATAAAACACGTGATGATCACTTGAGGCCATTTTTGACGAGGGGTGGGCACAAAATCAGGCACAGTCTATTGGGGCGAACCCCTGGTTGAGACAGACCGCAGAGCCCAGGCCGGGATAGAATCAAAGGCCGGGCCGTAGCTCCCGCTTGGAGACCACAGTGCCGCAGCAGCAGGGTGCAAACCATGGATAGAGGAAGATCACATCCCATTCGTATCGTCGTCGCTGATGATCAGCCGATTTTCCGGGATGGGTTACGGCGATTGCTCGAAACCGAGCCGGACGTGAAGCTGGTGG